>NZ_JBFBEM010000008.1:0-446306 GCF_040683675.1 Streptomyces sp. NPDC093252
GCCGAAGGGGACGGCGGGCAGGGCCGCGGGGCGGCGGAGGGTGGCGGTCATGGGACTCCCGTCCTGGTGAGGGCGGTGTGCGGGTCGCGTTTCCGACGGGCCGCCCCCTCCTCTCTCCTGTCTCAGCTCTCAGACCCCCCGGCGCGGCGCCGGGGGCAGGGCCACCGCCCCTCCCTGCTGACCGACCTGACCGACCCGCTGCCACGGGGACGGCTGACCGCCCCCCTGCCGCGCGCTGTTCGCCCCCGCGCTGTACGCGCTGTAGCTGCTGCCGAACAGACCACTGCCGAGCCCGTACGACCCAATCCCCGGGGGCAGGTTGCCGAAGGCGGTGAACCCCAGCTTCTCCTCGCCGCTGCGGTCCCCGGGCAGCGTCCGGAAGGACTTGACGTACTCGGCGTAGAGCGCGTCGTAGATCGGGGTGGGCGAGGGGCCGCCGGGGTTGTCCGGGGCCGTCCGGCCGGAGGGGATCGACGGATAGGACGGACGGGAGGGAACGTCGTATGCGTGCACGTAGGTCCAAACGAACCGAAACCCGAAGAGATGCGGTTACCGGACATAACGAAGAGGTGCGGGGAGGCGGGTGTGCGAACGGTCAGGTGCCGGCGAGGGGCAGGGCGCTGGCGACCAGCTTGCCGTTGGCCGCCGCCTTGTCGAGGGCGTCCCGCAGCAGGTCCTCGCGCGGCTGACGGCCGATCGAGCCGACCGGCGCGGCGAACATCAGTACCTGCTGGTGCTTGTTGGCGGCGGTCCGCCAGCCGTCGGTGACCTGGAGCGGCTGATGCGCCTGCCACCACGCCACCGGCTGGCCGCCGCCCGGACCCGGCTGGAGAACGGCGTGCAGTTGGCCCATCGCCAGCAGCACCGACCAGCCGTGCAGCACCGGCGGCACCGCCGAGAGTTCGGTGACCGGCAGGAAGCCCTGCTCGATCAGCAGCGGCAGGAAGTCGTCGCCGACGGCGGTGGAGCCGGGGCGGACGATCGGCGCGGTCGGCTCCACGACCAGCGCGGGGTGCAGCTCCCCGGCGATCAGCACCAGTCCGCTGGTGACGCCGAGCACGGCCTGCTCGGGGGCGACCTTGTCGGGCTCCAGGTCGGCGGCGACCCCGCCGATGGAACGGACGGCGCCCTGGAGCTGCTCCTCGGTCACCTGGACGACCTGCGAGGGCAGGCAGCCGGCGTGGGCGAAGGCGAGGACGGCGGTCTCGTCGCCGATGAACAGCACGGTGCTGGTGCGCTCGTGCGCGGAGTCGCCCGGGGTGCGGCAGGACGTGCAGTCGTAACTGCCCGGGGCGTTGTCTCCGGCGAGCAGCCGGTCGGCTTCTTCGTCGCCGATCTCGGCGCGAACCTCGTCGCTGACGTCGAGCATGCGCGGCACGGGTGACTCCCTCGGGATGCGGTGCGTGGGTCGGGGCCGGGCTGGCTCCCGGTCCATGGGGCCGGGTGGGTCCCGGGCTCCTGAAGGAACAACGGGCGACCTGTGGCGGGGGTCACGCGCGAGGGCGGACCGAATCGACCCGGCGGATGCGCACGGTCACCTCCGGCCCGGAACCGGCCACTCACCGTCAAGCAGGGGGAATGTCAATGGATTTACGGCGGTGAGGTGTCTCACAGGTTTCGCCCAGGTGTGGTCACCATATGCCGACATGCGCGGATGAAGTGGGTGTCCTGAAGATGACGCTACCGCTGGTAACGGTCAACTGGCCTGCTGGGACGGGCCGTTCATTGCCTCCGGCTCGCTCCCCTCCGTACATTCCTCCGCCGAGTGCACCGAGCACCGTCCGGGCACCCCGGGTCCGTGGAGAGGAAACCCTATGTCCGAATGTGCCGATACCACCCGCGGCAGCATCCGCAAGACCCGTACGACGGCGGTTCTCGCCGGGGCGGTCCTGCTCGCCCCGCTCGGGCTGCTGGCCGCGAGCGGCGGCGCCGCCGCGGCGGACGGCGGGGTGTGGGACCGGATCGCCCAGTGCGAGAGCGGCGGCAACTGGCACATCGACACCGGCAACGGCTACTACGGCGGGCTCCAGTTCTCCGCCGCGACCTGGCGGGCCCACGGCGGCACGGCCTACGCGCCGACCGCCGACGGGGCCACCAGGGAGCAGCAGATCGCCGTCGCCACCGAGGTGCAGCGCGGTCAGGGGTGGGGCGCGTGGCCCACCTGCTCGATCAAGGCGGGCGCCCGGGGCGACGCCCCGGCGGTACCCGCTCCGCCGTCGCCGGGCACCTCCCCGCGGGAGGCGGCGCCGGACGAGCGGCCTGTGCGGGCGTCCGGGCCCGGCGACCGCGGCTCCTTGCGGGGCGACTACACCGTCCGCGCGGGCGACACCCTGGGTGCCATCGCCGACCGGCACGGCACCACCTGGCAGCGGCTGCACGCCGCCAACCGGGAGGTCATCGGCGCGGACCCGGATGTGATCGTGCCGGGCCAGCGTCTCGACGTCTGAGCGACGCCCTTCCGGCCCCGTCCCCCGGACCCCCGTCCGTTCGGGGCACCGGGGCGGGGCCGGGGGGAGATTCTGGGTGGGGGCCGTGCATTACCTGTGCGCGAGCGGCTTCCGGGTCCGCCCGGAAACGGAATGGAATGCGGTGCGGAGGGCCCGTCCCATGGAACTCCCCGCACCGCATTTCCGGAGGCCGGACCAGCCTGCGGGAATTACGTTCGAATGCCACCGGAAGGCGGCCGGATACCGTCATCCGGGTGAGGGAGTTCCCGGGAAACGCCCGTCGTGATCCTGTGACAGAAGCGTGACCGGCCGGGTACCGGTGACCCTCGGTGTCCGCCCCCGCTTCCGCCCGCGCCGCCGAGCGCCTAGCGTGGCGGCATGCCACGTATACCGACACCTCCCAAGGACCCCGACGACCCCACCGGCCCCTATGTCGGCCTCGGCGCCGAGGCCGCCGAGCGGCGGGCGCGGGAACGGGGCTGGACCACCGTCCGGGCGCTGCCGCCGGGCGCGATGATCACCATGGAGTACCGCCAGGGACGGCTGAACTTCGAGGTCGAGGGCGGGCGCGTCAAGCGGGCCTGGAAGGGGTAGGGCGGGTCCCGCACGGAGCGGGGCGCGGTGCCGCTCAGGTGTCGCGCTGGCCGTTCGCCGTCAGAGGGCGGGTCGTCGTCGCCGGGCCGCCGCCGCGCGCGGGGCGGTCGGTGTGCGGTGGGCGGCGGGCCCCGACCGGGGTGACGGGGGTGCGCTCGGTGCGGACCGGGTGCGGGCCCGGGGCCAGCCGGACCGGGGTGCGGGCGCCGCCGCCGCGCGGGGAGGAGGCCGGCTCGCAGGCCGCGGGTTCGGTGGCGCCGGACGGGGCCGGGGGGTGGGGCTGGAAGGCGGTCACCGGGACGGTCGGCAGGGCCGGAGCCGGAGCCGGGGACGCCGGTACGCGCCGGGCGCGCGGGACGTACACACGGTCGCGCTGGGCCAGTACCCATGCCTCGGCCCGGCCGATCAGGGGCTCCAGCCAGGGCAGCGCCAGCAGCACCAGCAGCCCGGCGGCCCAGCCGAGCAGGACATCGCTCAGCCAGTGGGTGCCCAGATACACCGTGGTCAGGCCCACGGACAGGGACATGATCGCGGACAGTGCCGACAGATAGCGGCGGGCGGCCGGGGTGGACGCCAGATAGGCGAGGATGCCCCAGGTCACCACGGCGTTGGCGGTGTGACCCGAGGGAAATATGTCACTGCCGGCCTGGAACCAGTGCCACATCTCGTTGGAGCCGACCTCGGTCGCGTAGTGCGGACCCGAGCGGCCCAGGCCGTACTTCACCGCGCCCACCGTGATGTTCAGCAGCAGCAGCGCCGCGCCGAACGCCAGCAGCGGGCGCAGGGTGTGCTGCCGCCAGCAGCGCCAGCCCAGCCAGGCCGTGACCATCACGGCCGTCGGGCCGCGCTGGCCGAGGACCACCCAGTAGTCCAGGAACGCGTGCACCTTGGGCCACTGCTGGTACGGGCGGAAGAGCATCGCCTGCCAGTCCAGCCGGACCAGCCACGAGGTGGTCGCGACCGCCAGGACGATCGTGATGTAGAAGGTGAGCGTCGCGCCGAAGAGCACCACCCGGTGCCGCGTCATCCGGGGCACGTCGAGGCCGGGCCGCGCCGGCTCACGATCAAGTCGGGCGAACATCCGGTCCAGCCGGGTCGGCTTCGATTCGGTACGCACGCAATCGACGTTACAGGGAGTGAGCTGAGAACCCCGTACAGGCTCCGCCTTTGTGATGACCATGTGATGTGGGATTGCTCTCAAGACGGCCTTATTTCAAGGGAATCCGTAATGCCGGGGGCGGGTCCCCGGCGAATTCATTTGGTTACTCCATAGGGGGGTTCCACTGGGCGTGAGAATGCGTTCACCGGGGGATGGCACGGAGTTGTCCCGGCGCTCACCCGATGCGGACGGGCGGGGCGTGCGGGGGGTGGGTGCCCGAGGGGCACGGGGCTGTGCGGGGAGGGGCGTACGGGGCCCGTGGCGCACGCCACGTGCGGTGCCGGGCGAAGGTGAGGTCCGACACCCGTCCTGTGGGGGAACTCGCGTACGCTGACGTGTCACTCGCCGTCCGCCGCGCGGGCCGGAGACCCCGCTCCTCTCCGGCCGGGCCGGGTCACGAAGGAGTCCCCCCTTCTGTTCCCGGCCCCCGCGGGCCCGCCCACGGCGAGGGAACATCTGGGAGGTACGTACATGTCCGGGACGACCACGGCCGCCGCTCTGCCGCGCCGTCGGCCGGCCGGGGCCGGTGCCGACCGCTGGGTCGTCCTCGTGGTCCTCTGCACCAGCCTGCTGCTGGTAGCGGTCGACGCCACCGTGCTGCATGTCGCGGTGCCGGCCGTCACCGAGGACCTCCGCCCCAGCGCGACCGAGCTGCTCTGGATCGTCGACGCCTACCCGCTGGTCTGCGCCGCGCTGCTGATCCTCTTCGGCACCCTCGGCGACCGGGTCGGCCGCAGACGGATCCTGCTCCTCGGCTACGCCCTGTTCGGCGTCGCCTCCGCCCTGGCGGCGCTCGCCGACAGCGCGGAGCTGCTGATCGTGGCGCGGGCCCTGCTCGGGGTCGGCGGCGCGATGATCATGCCGGCCACGCTGTCGATCCTGCGGCAGGTCTTCCCCGACCGCCGGGAGCGGGCCGTCGCCATCGGTGTGTGGAGCGCGGTCGCCGCGGTCGGCGCGGCCCTCGGACCGCTGCTCGGCGGGTTTCTGCTGGAGCACTTCTGGTGGGGCTCGGTCTTCCTGGTCAACATCCCGCTGATGCTGATCGGCCTGCCGGTCGGCCGGCTGCTGCTGCCCGAGTCCACCGGCGCGGGCGACGGGCCCTGGGACGTGACCGGCGCGCTGATGGCCGCGGGCGGTCTGTTCGGGGTGGTGCTCGGGGTCAAGCGGCTCGGCGCCGGAGAGCAGGCGCTCAGCGCCCACACCGCGGTCCCGCTGGCCGTGGGCACGGCCCTGCTGGTCCTCTTCGTACGACGGCAGCGGCGGCGCCGGCATCCGCTGGTGGATCTGCGGCTGTTCTCCCGTCCGGCGTTCAGCACCTCCGTCGGGTGCATCGTGCTGGCGATGCTCGCGCTGGTCGGGCTCGAACTGATCGCGGCGCAGTATCTGCAACTGGTGCTGGGGCTGTCCCCGCTGGAGACCGGGCTGCGGCTGCTGCCCCTGACCGTCGCCGCGATGGCCGCCGGGCTGTTCGGGGCGCGGCTGCTGCGGCGGTTCGGGCCCCGGCGGATGGTGTGCGCGGGGTTCTGCCTCACCGCGTTCGCGGTGGTGCTGCTGACCGCGATGGGCCGCGACGACAACGCTCCGCTGCTGGTGAGCGGTTTCGTGCTGCTCGGGTTCGGACTGGAGGTGACCCTCTTCGGGGCGTACGAGTCGATGCTCGCGGAGGCTCCCCAGGAGCAGGCCGGGGGCGCGGCGGCGATCGGCGAGACCTCCTACCAGCTCGGTGCCGGGCTGGGGATCGCGCTGCTCGGGAGTGTGATGAACGCGGCGTACGCCCCCGGGCTGAAGGCGGTGCCGGGGGTGCCGGCGTCGGCGTCGGCCTTGGCGGGGCATTCCCTGGGCGAGGCGTACGAGGTGGCCGGGCGGATCGGGGGGTCCGCCGGGGGCGCCCTGCGGCGGGCGGCGCGGGATTCCTTTGTGCACGGGCTGCATGTGACGTTGCTGGTGAGCGCGGGGTTGTTGCTGCTGGGGGCGGTGATGGCGCTGCGGTTGCCGCGGGGGGTGCAGGGGGAGGGGGCTGTGGTGGAGGTGCCTGCGCCACGAGAGATCGCCCACCCGCCCGCCCGTGACCCCCTGGTGCGAAGCTGAACTCTCCCGCGGGGGTGCGGCGCCGCCGGCGGCTGCTGCGCGGTGGGGGTTCGGGGGTGGGGTGGCCGAGGGGGGGCGGCGGCGCCGGTGTTCGCCGTGGGGGCTGGGCGCTGTTGCGGTGGGAAGGGGGAGCGGTGCGGGGGAGGAAGTGGGGAGTGGACCGGTGCCCTGCCGGGGCGGGCCGGGCCGGGGGCGCTGTGGTGCGGGCCGGTGCGGTGCGGCCGGGGGCGGGGCCTGTGTGGTAGGCGGCGGCGCGATGTGGGCCGGGGCCGGGGGCGGGGTGGGGGAGCTGGGGGTGGGAGTGGGGTGGTGCTCGGGGCTCCGTCTGTTTCTGGATTCGAGAACCCCGGCCCGTTGATTCGCCGTTGTCCCCGTGCTGGATTGCGTGGGCCGGTGGCCGTAGCGTCGGGGGCGTTCCTAGCGGTGCTAGTTTTTGGTGTTCTGGAGGGTTTCCATGTCGGTGAAGTCCCCGTCCCCGTCCCCGGCGTCCCCGCGTGTTCGGTTCGATCCCCGGGATCCGCTCGGGGTCGATGATCTGCTGGAGCCCGAGGATCTTGCCGTGCGGGAGAGTGTGCGGCGGTGGGTGGGGGAGCGGGTCGGGCCCTCGGTGGCGGAGTGGTTCGAGAAGGGGGAGCTGCCGGGGGTGCGGGAGCTGGCGAGGGAGCTGGGGGCGCTCGGGGCGCTCGGGATGTCGCTGGAGGGGTACGGGTGCGCGGGGGCCAGCGCCGTGCAGTACGGGCTGGCCTGTCTGGAGCTGGAGGCGGGGGACTCTGGGATCCGTTCGCTGGTGTCGGTGCAGGGGTCCCTCGCGATGTACGCGATCCACCGGTTCGGCAGTGAGGAGCAGCGCCTGGAGTGGCTGCCCCGGATGGCGTCCGGGGAGGTCATCGGGTGCTTCGGGCTGACCGAGCCCGATCATGGGTCCGACCCCGCGTCGATGCGGACGTACGCGAAGCGGGACAGGGCCGACTGGGTGCTCACCGGGCGGAAGATGTGGATCACCAATGGGTCGGTCGCCGGGGTCGCGGTGGTGTGGGCGCGGACGGAGGAGGGGATCCGGGGGTTCGTCGTGCCGACCGACCGGCCCGGGTTCTCGGCGCCGGAGATCCGGCACAAGTGGTCGCTGCGGGCCAGCGTCACCAGTGAGCTGGTGCTCGACGAGGTGCGGCTGCCCGCCGACGCCGTGCTGCCGGAGGTCACCGGGTTGCGCGGGCCGCTGAGCTGTCTGTCGCACGCCCGGTACGGGATCGTGTGGGGGGCGATGGGCGCGGCCCGTAGCTGTTTCGAGGCGGCTGTCGAGTACGCGAAGACGCGGGAGCAGTTCGGGCGGCCCATCGGCGGGTTCCAGTTGACCCAGGCCAAGCTGGCCGACATGGCGGTCGAGCTGCACAAGGGGATTCTGCTCGCCCACCATCTGGGGCGGCGGATGGACGCCGGGCGGCTGCGGCCGGAGCAGGTCAGTTTCGGCAAGCTGAACAATGTGCGCGAGGCGATCGAGATCTGCCGTACCGCGCGGACGATCCTCGGTGCCAACGGGATCTCACTGGAGTATCCGGTGATGCGGCACGCGGCCAATCTGGAGTCCGTGCTCACCTACGAGGGCACGGTCGAGATGCACCAGCTCGTGCTGGGCAAGGCCCTCACCGGGCTGGACGCCTTCCGCTGACCGGGTGACGGAGGCGGTGCCGGGGGTGGGGAAGGGGGTGGGGAAGGGGACGGCGCCGACGGGGTGAGCGTGGGCGGGGTGAGCGTGGGCGGGGCCGGGTGAGCGGCCCCGCCTCAGCTCTGGTTGAAGAAGCCGTCCGAGCGATGCGCGGACGCCTCACCGCTGATGATCTCCGTGTCGGCCGGGGTGAGCAGGAACACCCGGTTCGACACCCGCTCGATGGAGCCGCGCAGCCCGAAGATCAGGCCCGCCGCGAAGTCGACCACGCGCTTGGCGTCGCCGGCCTCCATCGCCGTCAGGTTGACGATGACCGGGACCCCCTCCCGGAACAGCTCGCCGACCGCGCGGGCGTCCCGGAAGCTGTCCGGGGTGACCGTGGCGATCCGGCGGCCCTTCTCCTGCGCGGAGTCCGTAGCGACCTTGACCCGGGGGTCCGTGACCCAGGCGTCCCCGGGCTCGTTCCTCTCGTAGCTGTCGTCGTCGTAGTAGCGCTCGTCTTCACTGTCGTCGACGAGGCCGAGCCACGCACTCGCCTTGCGCACCGATCCCATGGACGCCTCCTCTCACTTCGGTCTGTTCTGCGTTCCGCATCCCTATGGTCATCCATGATGCGTGTGACGCGCCAAGTGGATAGACGCCGCGCGGGGGGTTTGTGACGGTACTGGTGCACAGCCGATCCGTCGAGAGCCCGTGTGCCCCAAGGCTTCCCAAGGGTCCTGACACTCATGGCTGCTGACTGTGAGTGAAATATGACTCTTCGGGGCGTACGGGTGAGGGACGGGGTCGTACGGGTGAACGGGATCGGGGGCTGCGGGCGGGCGGGCGCTACCATGCGGTCCGGGGACGTCTGTTCGACGGGGCGTCAAGATCGCGCGCGCAGCACGGGGGAGCAGCATGTTCGGGATGGTCAGGCCCTGCCGTCATCGGCTCGGGGAGCGGCTCAGGACGCAGTGGATGGCGCATTTGTGCGGGCTGTGTCTCGCCCTGCGCAAGGATCATGGGCAGTTCGCTCGGATCGTGACTAATTATGATGGGTTGTTGATCTCCGTTCTGACGGAGGCTCAGCTCGCCGGGGCGGTGCGGGAGACGGGCGCCTGGCGCCGGACCGCCGGGCCCTGTCCGCTGCGCGGGATGCGCACCGCCTCCGTCGCCCGGGGCGAGGGCGCCCGGCTCGCGGCGGCGGTGTCGCTGGTGCTGGCCTCCGCCAAGGTGCGCGACCATGTCGCCGACGGGGACGGGCTGCTGGCCCGGCGTCCGGTGGCGTCGGCCGCCCGCCGGGTCGCCGCGAGCTGGGGCCGGGCCGGAGCCCGGGGCGGCTCCGCCGTCGGATTCGACACCGATGTCCTGGTCGACGCCGTCGACCGGCAGCTCGGCATCGAGGCCCTCGCCGGACCCGGTACCGCGCTGCTCACCGTCACCGAGCCCACCGAGTCCGCCACCGCCGCCGCCTTCGCGCACACCGCGATCCTCGCCGCGCGCCCCGGCAACGCCGCCCCCCTCGCCGAGGCCGGGCGGCTCTTCGGGCGCCTCGCCCATCTGCTGGACGCCGTCGAGGACCGGGACGCGGACGCCGCGGCCGGTGCCTGGAACCCGCTCACCGCCACCGGCACCCCGCTCACCGAGGCCCGCCGCCTCGCCGACGACGCCGTGCACGGCATCCGGCTGGCGCTGCGGGAGGTCGAGTTCGAGGAGGGACGGCTCGCGCACCGGCTGCTCGTCCATGAACTCCCCGTCGCCGTGGACCGCGCCTTCGGCACGGCGTCCTGCGCCACTCACGGCAGCCATGGCGCCCACGGCACCGGCCCCTACGCGCCGCCCGGCACGCCCGGCGCTCCGCAGCCGCCCGAGCCGCCGCACCGCAGGCGCGGACTGATCGAGGGCTGCGCGGTCTTCCTCGCCCTGGGCTGCACCTGTCAGCTCTGCTGCGGGGAGTACGAGGACCCGTGGACCGGCGAGCGCAAGCAGGGCGGCTGCGACGGCTGTGATTGCAGCGGCTGCTGCGAGTGCGGCAGTTGCTGTGACGGATGCTGCTGCGACGGGTGCGGCGGCTGCAACTGCTGAGCCGCCGCTGAAGGAAGAGAAGAACAGCAGAAAAAGGGGACGCTGACGCGAGGGGCGCGTGTGAAGGCGAAGGGCTGCGCCTCCCCGCCGGACCGTGCGGACGACAGCGGGCGGGAGACACGGGAGACACGAGGGCGTCCGCTCAGCGGGCGGACGCGGGCCGTGCAGCAGGGGTCAGCTCAACAGGAACAGGACCACACTCGACCGAGGTCGATGTGGGAGCGCGTGACCAGCCAATGCTGCGGATGCATGGGGCAAGTGGAACAGGCATACGGTTCCGCGTCAACCGGCTCCCGCCGAGCTGCTCACAGTGCGGACAGCCTTGACAGGGCCCGCGAACCGGCCCGTACTCTCGTCGCACCACGGCCCTGCTGAGGGGCTCGGCCGTGGCGCGCCGCCCGGCGGCGCCCGTGTGAAGGCATCACCGGAGTTCGAGTTCCCGGCGTTCTCGGACCGTCGTGTCATGGAGCCTTCGCATGCCTTCCAGGGCCTTGATATCCCCCCGCGCCTTCCGCGCCTCCGCCGCACTCCGCCCCGTCCGCCCGTTCTCCGGGTCCGCCCGATGAGGGCCTCTCTGGTGATCGTCGGCGCGGGGCCGCGGGGGACCGGGGTGATCGAGCGGATCGCCGCGAACGCACCCGAGCTGTACGCCGGAACGGGCCTCGACATCCATCTCGTCGACCCGCATCCGCCGGGCGCCGGGCGGATCTGGCGCGAGGACCAGTCACCGCTGCTCTGGATGAACTCGCACGCCGAGGACGTCACCATGTTCACCGACGACACGGTGACCATGGCGGGCCCGGTCCGCGGCGGGCCCACCCTGCACGAGTGGGCCGGGGTCGACGGCTCCGCCTTCGCCGGGCGCCGGCTCCAGGGCGCCTATCTGCGCTGGGTGCACGAGCAGGCGGTGGCCGCGCTGCCGCCCGGCGTCACCGTCCACCACCATCCCACCCGGGCCGTCCGGGTCACCGGGCCGCGCGACGGACGCCAGCGGGTGTGGCTGGCGGACCGGCCGCACCCCCTCCTCGCCGACCTGGTGATCCTCACCCTCGGCCATCTCGACGCCGAACTCGACACCGAGCAGCGCGAGCTGGCCGCGTACGCGCGGGAGCACGGGCTGGTCCATCTGCCGCCCGAGTTCACCGCCGACAGCGACCTCGACGTCCTGCCGCCCGGGGAGCCGGTGGTGGTGCGCGGGCTCGGGCTGGCCTTCGTCGATCTGGTGGTGCTGCTCACCGAGGGGCGGGGCGGGCGGTACGACGGCGACACCTATGTGCCCTCGGGCCGGGAGCCGGTGCTGTACGCCGGGTCGCGGCGCGGAGTGCCGTACCACGCGAAGATCGGGTACGGCTTCGACGGGGAACGGCCGCCGCTGCCGAGGTTCCTCGGGCCCGCCGAGATCGACGCGCTGCTCGCCCGGCCGGACCGCGTCGACTTCCGCCGGGACGTCTGGCCGCTGGTGGTGAAGGAGCTGGGCTTCGCCCACTACCACCGGCTCTTCCACGCCCACCCCGGGCGGACCGGCATGGAGTGGACCGTCTTCGAGGAGAAGTACGCCGCCGGGGACGCCGCCGAGCGGGCCGCGCTCGCCGGGGCCGCCGTGCCCGACCCGGCCGACCGGCTCGACCTCGACCGGCTCGACCGGCCGCTGACCGGGGTGCGGTACGGCTCGCACGAGGCGGCCCAGGAGGCGCTGCGGGAGTATGTGGAGCGGGACCTGACCCGGCGTCACGACCCCGAGCACAGCCCCGACCTGGCGGTCTTCCTCGCACTGCTGTCGGTGTACGGGCAACTGATCCGGCTCGGGGACATCGGGTCCTGGTGGCACGGGTTCTTCAGCTATCTGGCGTCCGGGCCGCCCGGCCCCCGGCTGCGCCAGCTCCAGGCGCTGTCCCGGGCCGGGGTGGTGCGGTTCGTCGGCGCGGACATGGCGGTGGCCGCCGAGGACGGGGTGTTCCGGGCGTCCAGCCCGACCGTGCCCGGGTGGAGCGTCGAGGCACGGGCGCTGGTCGAGGCGCGGCTGCCGGAACCCACCCTGGACCGCGCCCGCGACACCCTGCTGCGCGAACTGCACGCCGACGGGGCCGCGTCGACGCCGGACGGGCTGCTCGCGGTGGACCCGGCCGACGGGCGGGTGCTGGACCGGGCCGGGATCCCGCACCCCCGGCGGTTCGCGCTCGGCCCGCCCACCGACGGCAGGGGCGCCGGGGCGTTCACCCGGCCGCGCACCGGCGGCCCGGCGTTCCGGCAGAACGACGCCACCGCGCGGGCGGTCCTGACCTTCCTCGCGGCCCGGGGCGCGCGTGCGGTCGCCTGAACGCCCCCGGACCCCGACCCTCCTGCCGACCTCTTCGAAGGGCTTACCCCGATGACCTCCTCGTACGGCCGCGGGCTGCCGCATCTCGCCGCCGCCGTCGATCCCCGGGCGGCGGGCGACGCCGGGCCGGTGATCGAGCTGATCCAACTGGCCGAGCGCGGCGGGCTGGACTTCGTGACCCTGGACGACGACGGCCGGAGCGTGCTGGACGCGCCCGGGACCCTCGCCCACGCGGCCCCCGTCACCAGCAGGATCGGGCTGGTGGCCAGGGCCGCAGGACCGAACGCCGCGGCGGCGCTCGGCACCCTCGACTGGATCAGCGGGGGCCGGGCCGGGGCGCGTACCGAGGGGCCGGGGGCCGCCGGGGACGTGGTGCGGGTGGCGGACGCGGCGGCCGGGCGGGCCGGGCAGTGGGCCGATGTGGTGCTGGTCGGCGCCGGGAGCCCCGAACAGGCGGCGGCGGCACGGGCCGAGGTGCGCCGGGAGGCCGCCGCGGTAGGACGCGACCCGGACGGGGTCCGGGTGCTGGCGGCGCTGCTGGTCGATCTGGGGGACGGGGAGCGGGCCGCCGAGCCGGGGCACGGGGGAGGCGGGCCGCGCTTCACGCCGAGCGGGCCGCTGTACCGGGGCGGGCCCGTCGATCTGGCCGAGCTGATCACCGGGTGGCACTCCGGCGGGGCGGTGGACGGCTTCCATCTCACCCCGGTCGAGCCGCGCCGGGATCTGGAGCGGCTGGTCAACGGGACGGTGGGGCTGTTGCAGCACCGGGGGCTGTTCCGCACGTTCTATCCCGGCAGCACCCTGCGCGAGCATCTCGGGGTGGGGGCGCGGCGGTTCGGCGCGCCGGCCGAGGGGGCGGCATGACGGACGGGTGGCTGCGGCTGGGGGTGCGGCTGCCGCTGGACGCGCCCGGGATCACCTACCCGGTGGTGGAGCGGCTGACGCGGACCGCCGAACGCGGGCTGCTCGACTTCGTGCTGGCGGACGCGGGGGAGGGCGTGGTGGAGGGCGTGGCGGCGGACGGGGTGGGTCCTCCGGCCGCCGACCCGGTCACCGTGCTGAGCGCGCTGGCCGCCGTCACCGAGCGGATCGGGCTGGTCGCCGGGGTGCGGCGGGGCGGCGGACCCGGAGCGGCCCGCCGGGTGGCGGCGCTGGACCGGCTGAGCGGGGGACGGGCCGGGCGGCTGGACCGGACGGGGGAGGGGGAATCCGGGGTGGTCGGGGGTGGGGTGGTGGAGGCGTCGGGGGAGTTCGGGCCGGGCAGGGCTGGGGGGTTGGGGGTGCCGGGGGAGTCCCGGCCGGGCAGGGCGGGGGCGTCAAGGGTGCCGGGGGCGCCGGGGGCGCCGGGGGCGCATGGGGAAGTGGGGTGGTCGGGGTGGCCGGTCGTTGTCGTGGGGCGGGGGGATCCGGGGTGGGCGTCGGCCGATCTGCGGATGCTGGGGCCGGTCGGGGTCGACGGGCCGCCCGAGGAGGTCGCCGGCCGGATCCTCGGCGCCCCGGTACGGCGGGAAGGCGCCGATGGACTGCTGCTCGCGCCGCGCGGAGTCCCGGACGGGCTCGACGCGTTCGTGGACCGGGTGATCCCGCTGCTGCGGGGGCACGGCGTGCTGCGGATGGAATACGGGGGTGCGACACGGCGCTCCCACCTGGGGCGAAGCGCCCCGGTAAGGAAGGGTTAGGTACATGACGGACGCAACCGAGGCGTGGCAGCGGTGGCACAAGGGGCGCCTGGAGTCGGTCTCCGCGCCCTACGGACCGCTCGCGCTGACCGGCACCCACTGGCTGGAGGACTATCCGGACGGTCGAATTCCGGCCACTCCCGGGGTGTGGGCCGCCGAGGGCGACGCGGTGGTCCTCACCGCCGCCCCGGACGACGGGCTGACCCTGGACGGGGAGCCGTTCGCCGGGCGGGTCCGGCTGGCCGCCGATCAGGGTCCGGCGGGGGCCGCCCGGGTGGCGCACGGGGCACGCAGGCTGGTGGTGTTGGAGCGCGAGGGCAGTTGGGGCGTGCGCGACTTCGATCCCGGCACCACCACGCGCCGCGACTTCCCGGGCATCGACGCCACCCCCTACGCACCCCGCTGGTCGGTACCGGGCCGGTTCACCCCGTACGACGCGCGGCGCACCGTCCGCGTCCCCAACGTGGACGGCCGGGAACGCGGGCTGGGGCTGGCCGGAGAACTGGCGTTCGCGCTGGACGGGCGGGAGCTGACGCTCCAGGTGTCGGTGGAGGGCGACGGCTCGCTGTGGGCCGTGTTCGCCGACGCCACCAGCGGGAACGGCAGCTATCGGTTCCGGTTCCTGCGGCCCGCCGCGCCGGACGCCGAGGGGCGTACGACCGTCGACTTCAACCGGGCGCTGCTCCCGCCCTGCGCCTTCGCCGATCACTTCCTCTGCCCGTTCCCGCCCCCGGGGAACCGGCTGGACGTGGCGGTCGCGGCGGGCGAGCGGAACGTGGCCGGCTGACGGCGGGGGGCCGCCCGGGGAAGCGGAACATGGCCGACCGGTGACGGGCCATCACCCGGGGACACCGGAAATTCACAGGTAAGGGCCGTGGCCGTCCCGGGTGCTTCGGGGGCGCGCGGCCGAAAGGCACCCTTGCGCCGATCGGCCGTGCCCCCGAATACTCCCCCTCAGCGCTTGTCAGGGTCACGGCATAACCGGGATCCGGTCTCCCCTGCCCCCGACTGCGCCTCACGGGCCCCGACCCCACGAGAGGGCCCCCGACTTCCCCTGCGGAGGAACGAAGTGAGGATCAAGCGCACCATCCCCCAGAGCGGAATCACGAGACGGACCCGGCTGATCGCCATCACCACCGGACTCGTGGCCGCTGCCGCAATCGCGATCCCCAGCGCGAACGCGTCGGACGTCACCCCGTTCAGCGCCAACCAGCTCAGGAGCGCGGGCGACGCGGTGCTCAAGGCCGATGTCCCGGGCACCGCCTGGGCCGTCGACAGCAAGACCAACCGGGTACTGCTCACCGTCGACTCGACCGTGTCCGAGGCGGAACTGGCCGAGATCAGGCAGCAGGCCGGGGCCAACGCCGGTGCCCTGACCGTCAAGCGCACCCCGGGCACGTTCAGCAAGCTGATCCAGGGCGGCGACGCCATCTATGCGACCAGTTGGCGCTGCTCGCTGGGCTTCAACGTCCAGAACAGCAGCGGCACCCAGTTCTTCCTGACCGCCGGTCACTGCACCGACGGCGCGACCACCTGGTACTCCAACTCCGCCCGCACCGCGGTCATCGGCTCCACCACCGGCTCCAGCTTCCCGGTCAACGACTACGGCATCGTCCAGTACTCCGGGACCGTCGCCCGGCCCGGTACCGCGAACGGTGTGGACATCACCCGGGCCGCCACCCCGGGCGTCGGCACCTCCGTCATCCGTGACGGTTCCACGACCGGTACCCACACCGGTACGGTCACCGCCCTCAACGCGACCGTCAACTACGGTGGCGGCGACATCGTCTACGGCATGATCCAGACCAATGTCTGCGCCGAGCCCGGCGACTCCGGCGGCTCGCTCTACGGCAGCAACGGCACCGCCTACGGTCTGACCTCGGGCGGCAGCGGCAACTGCACCAGCGGCGGGACGACGTTCTACCAGCCGGTCACCGAGGCGCTCAGCGCGTACGGCGTGAGCGTGTACTAGGCACTTCGCCGTACTCTTCCGTACTCCGCCGCACTCCGCTGACGGAAACGGTTCCCGTCGGGCCCTCGCGCATCCGGTGATGTGCGGGGGCCCGCTCGTGTCCGCCGCCGCCGGGGCCGCGGGCCGGGACGGGTCTCAGGTGCGCGGGCGGGCCCGGCCGTCCAGGATCAGGCCGGTCAGCGCCTCGACCGCCTGCGCCTCGGTCGCCCGCCCCCGGGCGAGTTCCCCGGCGAGGGTCTCCGCCGCCCCCAGCAGCGCGGCGCAGCGCAGCCGCAGGGCGGCCCGGGGCAACTCGGAGTAGGGGGCGAGGGCGTCGGCCATCAGGGCCGCGTACCCGTCCGCCAGTTCGGACCGGGTCGCCTCCATCTCCGGGTTGCCCTTCAGGGCGGCGGAGACGGCGGTGACCTCCGGCATGTCCCGGGCGCAGCCGAAGTACGCGGCGCTGATCACCCGGGCGACGGCGTCCTCGACGGGGGTGGTCTCCCGCAGCGCCTGTGCGGTGGCCGTGCGGTGGCGTTCGTCGAGCCGCCGGTAGAGGGCGAGCAGCAGGCCGGGCCGGGTGCCGAAGTGGTCGTAGACGATCGGCCGGCTCACCCCGGCGGCCTCCGCGAGGGTGACCAGGGTCAGTCCGTCGGTGCCCCGGTCGCGGACCAGTGCCGCGGCGGTGTCGAGCAGTTGCTCCCGCCGGGCCTGCTTGGACAGCCGGGTGGTGGGGGTGGTCGCCATGGCGCTGACCTGTTTCTCGCTGCGGTTCCTGTGGGTCCCTGCGGGTCCCTGTGAGTTCCTGCGGGTCCCTGTGGGTGAGGGGTGGTGAGGGGTGGTGCGTGGTTGCCGAGTTTAAGCTACATGCCGTAGGTTACAAAATGTAGGCTACGGTTTGTAGCTTGCGGGTGAGTGGAGCGAGTCGGGAATGAGGGACTGGACATGGGGGACAGGGCATGAGGCAGGAGCGACCGGTACTGATCCTGGGCGGTTCGGGGCAGGCGGGCTCGGGGACCGCGCGGCTGCTGCGGCAGTGGTACCCGGAGCTGCCGCTGACCGTCGCCGGGCGGGACCCCGTCCGGACCGGGCGGGTGGCGGCGGAACTCGGCGGGGCGACGGCCGTGACCGTCGATCTGGGGCGGGACGACCTGGGCCTGCCGGCCGGGCGGGAGTACGGGGCGGTGGTGGCCGCGCTCTGGGACGACCGGCTGAACGGGCTGGCGTACGCGCGGCGGCTCGGGGTGCCGTACGTCAGTCTCTCCAGTTCGCTGCCGGACATCGGGGTGGAGATGGTGGCGGGGCTCCAGCGGCGGCCGGTGCCGCTGCTGCTGGCCAGCCAGTGGTGCGCGGGGGTGCTGACGCTCGCGGTGCTGGGCCTGGCCCGGGAGTTCGGGCGGGTGGACGCCGTCCGGGTCGCCGCGGTGCTGGACGGGGCGGACATCGGCGGGCCCGCGGGTATCGAGGATCTCGCGCGCTGGTCCGCGGTGACCTCGGCGGGCCTGGAGCGCCGGGACGGCCGGTTCGTCTGGGTCGACGGCCCGGAGGCGGACGTCGAGGTGCCCACCCTCGACGGCCGGGTGCTCACCGGCCGCAGCACACCGGTCCTCGATGTGCCGGGCCTCGCGCTGGCGACCGGTGCGCGGGACGTCCGTTTCGCCTTCGCCGTCGGGGAGTCCGAGGGGACCCGCCGGGGGGCCGGTCCGTCCGTCGAGATGCGGATCGACCTGAGCGGGACGGGGACGGACGGCGCGCCCCGGCGGATCACCCGCGTCCTGGTCCACCCCGAGGGGCAGCGCCCGCTGACCGCGCTCGGCCTGGCCCTCGGCGTCGAGCGGCTGCTCGGACTGCGCGGGGACGGCCCGGCGGCGCCGGGGCTCCACACCCCGGAGACCCTGATCGACCCGGCCCGCGCGGGGGAGCGGCTGGGGGAGATCGGGGGGCGGTGGGTGGAGGTGGGGTGAGGTGTCGCTCGGCGGGAGGGGCGCGGCTCCGCCGAGGGCGGATGTCCTCGGTGCGGTCCTGTCGATGGGCGGATGCCCTCGGTGTGGCGGTATCGGAGGGTGGACGCCCCTCAGCGCGGCGGTGCCGTCGCCGTTGCCGCCTGTGCCGGGCGCCGCCCGCGGTGCAGTCCCGCCGCCAGCAGGGTGAGCAGGATGCCGCCCAGGGCCCAGGCGGAGAGCACCAGCAGGGAACCGGTGAGGGCGTTGCCCCGGAAGTAGGCGATCGAGCGGGCCGCCCAGGTGCCCGCGCCCGGCGGCAGCGCGGGGCCGATGGCCTGCCAGAACGGGGGCAGCATCGGGTAGGGGAAGGCGCCGCCCGCGCTGGGGTTGCCCGCGATCACCACCAGCAGGATCGCCAGCCCGATCCCGACGATCCCGAAGATCCCCTGGAGGGCGAGGGTGGCCGCCCCGACCGCGAAGGTGATCAGCGCGCCGAGCCCCCACAGCGCCGCCACCGGGCCGGGCAGCGCGCCCAGGACCGGCCCGACGACGATCGCGCCGCCCAGCCCGCCGACGACCGCCACCAGCGCCATCGCCCCTAGCCGGATCACCGCGCGGCGCGGATTGGCGGGCCGGGCCCCGGTGCTGATCGCCAGGATCGAGGCGCACAGATAGCCGCCGACGCACCAGCCGACCACCAGATAGAAGGACGACAGCCCGTTGAAGTCCTGCGACGAGGCCGGGGCCACGTCGACGGTCCGCACCGTGCGCCCCCGGGTCTCGTCCACCGCGCCGACCAGGCGTTCCAGGGTGGTGGCGAGGGCGGTGCCGCCGCCGGAGGCGACCAGGAGGGTGTCGGTGGGGCGGGCCGGGTCGACGATCAGCGCGCCGTCGATCGTCCGGTCCAGGATCCGGTCGCGGGCGCTCGCCTCGTCGGGCACCGTGCGCGGATCCAGCGGGGAGCCGGGCAACTCCGCCAGCAGGGTCACCGTCGGCCCGGCCGCGGCGGCGGGGGCGACCACCCCGAAGGGCACGTCCCGGGGCTTCGGGTCGTGCAGCGCGCCCACATAGGAGGCGATGAACAGCAACTGGAGCGCGACCACGCCGATCACCAGCAGGGTGGCGCGGGGGGTGACGGCGTCCCGCACCTCGGCGGGGAACCCGTGCGGCGACGGGGGTCCGGCGGTCGGTGGCATGCCCTGTGTCATGTCCTCACGGTCCGGGTCCGGGGGCGTTTGCGCAGGTGGGAGGCGGCCGAACGGATGTCGTACTGGCGTTCGAAGATAGACGGGGATGGGGGTATGGTGGGCGGTGGACATTGTGGGAACTGTTGTTCGAGAGATGGTCGGTCGGGAGAGCGGGCTCGGAGCGGAGCCGGCTCATCAGCGCGGGAGGTGCGGATGCCGGGCTTCACGCATCTGCACACCGTCTCCGGGTTCTCCCTGCGCCACGGCGCCTCGCACCCGGAGCGGCTGGCCGAGCGCGCCGCCGAGCGGGGCATGGACGCCCTCGCGCTCACCGACCGGGACACCGTCGCCGGGGCCGTGCGGTTCGCCAAGGCGTGCGCGAGGGAAGGGGTGCGCCCGCTGTTCGGCGCCGATCTGGCGGTGGGGGCGCCCGATCCGGCGGTGAGGCGGACCGGTTCACCGGGTTCGGGGGCGGGGGCGGGGCGATCGGGTTCGGGGGCGGGGCGGCCCGGTTCGGCGGTGGAGGGGCCCGGCTCGGGGGCAGGGGGGCCCGGTTCGGGTGCGGGCCGATCCGGTCCGGCGAGGGAGGGATCCGGTCCGGCGATCGAGGGATCCGGTCCGGCAGGGGGAGGAATCGATCCGGCGGCGGGCGGAACCGGCCCGGTGAGGGGCGGAACCGGCCGCGCGGCGGGAGGAACCGGCCAGATGGCGGGCGGAACCGGCTCGCTCGGCCACCACCCTCGGCGCCGTACCCCGGTCCGGGGCGGTGCCTTCCTCGACGAGTCGGCCCCCCGCGTCACCTTCCTCGCCCGGGACGGCGCGGCCGGCTGGGCGGATCTGTGCCGGCTGATCACCACCGCCCACCAGCACCCCGGCACCCCGCTGCTGCCCTGGTCCGGCAACCACGCCGACGGCCTCACCGTGCTGCTCGGCCCCGACTCCGACGTCGGCCGCGCCCTCGCCGCCGGCCGCCCGGACCGCGCGGCCCGGCTCCTCGTCCCCTGGCGCGAGGTCTACGGCGACGCCCTGCGCCTGGAGGCCGTCTGGCACGGCCGCGAGGGCGCCGGCCCCGGCTCCCTCCGGCTCGCCGCCCGCACCGTGGGCTTCGCCGCCGAACAGCGCGTCCGCCCCGTGCTCAGCAACGCCGTGCGGTACGCGGACCGCGGCATGGGCCCGGTCGCCGATGTGCTGGACGCGGCCCGCCGCCTCGTCCCCGTCGACCCCACCAGGGAGCTGGACTCCGGTGAGGCCTGGCTCAAGGGCGCCGACGCCATGCTGCGGGCCGCCGAACGGATCGTGGAGGCCGCCGGTTTCCGGCGCGACACCGCCCACCGGCTGCTGGAACAGACCCGGGCCACCGCCGCCGAGTGCCTGGTCGACCCCGAGGACGACCTCGGCCTGAACAGCGTGCACTTCCCCGAGCCGGGCCTGGTCGGCGCCGGTCGGCGCGACGCCGGGCGGGTGCTCGCCTCCCGGGCGGCGGCGGGCATGGTGCGCCGCGGCTACACCGGCCGCCGCGCCTACTGGGAGCGGATGCACGACGAGCTGGACATCATCGCCCACCACGGCTTCGCCACCTACTTCCTGACGGTCGCCCAGGTCGTCGACGACGTACGGGAGATGGGGGTCCGGGTCGCCGCGCGCGGCTCCGGCGCCGGTTCCCTGGTCAACCATCTGCTCGGCATCGCGCACGCCGACCCCGTCGAGCACGGGCTGCTGATGGAGCGGTTCCTGTCCAAGCGCCGCTTCGTGCTGCCGGACATCGACATCGACGTGGAGTCCGCGCGCCGCCTCGACGTCTACCGGCGGATCATCGACCGGTTCGGCGCCGAGCGGGTCGCGACGGTCGCGATGCCGGAGACCTACCGGGTGCGGCACGCGGTCCGGGACGTCGGCGCCGCCCTGTCCATGGACCCCGCCGACATCGACCGCATCGCCAAGTCCTTCCCGCACATCCGTGCCCGGGACGCCCGCGCCGCCCTGGACGAACTGCCCGAACTGCGCGAACTGGCGGCGGAGGTACGCCGTGAGGAGCGGCGCTACGGACGGTTCTGGGATCTGGTGGAGGCGCTCGACGCCCTGCCGCGCGGGATCGCCATGCACCCCTGCGGGGTCCTGCTCTCCGACGCCGGGCTGCGCTCCCGCGTCCCGGTGATGCCGACCAGCGGCGAGGGCTTTCCGATGGCCCAGTTCGACAAGGACGACGTGGACGACCTCGGGCTGCTCAAACTCGATGTGCTCGGGGTGCGGATGCAGTCGGCGATGGCCCACGCGGTCGCCGAGGTGGCGCGGGCGACGGGGGAGCGGATCGACCTGGACGCGGTGCGGGACGGCGATCCGGCGACGTACGCGCTGATCCGGTCGGCCGAGACGCTGGGGTGCTTCCAGGTCGAGTCGCCGGGGCAGCGGGATCTGGTGGGGCGGCTCCAGCCGGCCGACTTCGGTGATCTGGTCGTGGACATCTCCCTGTTCCGGCCCGGCCCGGTCGCCGCGGACATGGTGCGGCCGTTCATCGAGGCCCGGCACGGCCGGGCGCCGGTGCGGTATCCGCACCCGGATCTGGAGGGGCCGCTGAGGGAGACGTACGGGGTCGTCGTCTTCCATGAGCAGATCATCCATATCGTCCACACCATGACCGGCTGCGGGCTGGACGAGGCGGACCGGGTGCGGCGCGGGCTGTCCGACCCGGAGTCGCAGGGGCGGATCCGGGTGTGGTTCGCCCAGCACGCGGCGGTCCGGGGGTATGACGCAGAAACGATTCAGCAGACCTGGGAGATCGTGGCCGCGTTCGGGTCGTACGGCTTCTGCAAGGCGCACGCGGTGGCCTTCGCCGTACCGACGTACCAGTCGGCCTGGCTGAAGGCCCATCACCCGGCGGCCTTCTACGCCGGGCTGCTCACCCACGACCCCGGGATGTACCCCAAGCGGTTGCTGCTGGCGGACGCGCGGCGCAGGGGGGTGCGGGTGCTGGCGCTGGATGTGAACCGGTCGGGCGTCACCCATCGGATCGAACTGGTGTCTGATCCAGGGGGAGGGGCGAAAGGGGAATGGGGGCTGCGGCTCGCGCTCTGCGATGTGCACGGCATCAGCGGGGCCGAGGCCGCCCGGATCGCGGACGGACAGCCGTACGCCTCCCTGCTGGACTTCTGGGAACGGGCCCGCCCCAGCCGCCCGCTGGCCCAGCGGCTCGCCCAGGTCGGCGCGCTGGACGCGTTCGGCGCCAACCGGCGTGATCTGCAACTGCATCTGACCGAACTGCACCAGGGCGCGCGCGGCGCGGGCGGCGGACAGCTCCCCCTGTCCGGAGGGCGCCGCACCGCCTCCGCCGGGCTGCCCGACCTCACGCCGGCCGAACGGCTCAGCGCCGAGCTGGGGGTGCTGTCCATGGACACCTCGCGCCATCTGATGGACGACCACCGGGAGTTCCTGCGCGAGCTGGGGGTGGTGTCGGCCAAACGGCTGCGCGACGCCCGGCACGGGGAGAGCGTGCTGGTCGCGGGCGCCAAGGCGGCCACCCAGACCCCGCCGATCCGGTCCGGCAAACGGGTCATCTTCTCCACCCTGGACGACGGCACCGGCCTGGTCGACCTCGCCTTCTTCGACGACTCGCACGACGCCTGCGCGCACACCGTCTTCCACTCCTGGCTGCTGCTGGTGCGCGGGGTGGTGCAGCGGCGCGGCCCACGCAGCCTCAGCGTGGTCGGCGCCGCCGCGTGGAACCTCGCCGAGCTGATCGAACTGCGCGCGGAGGGCGGACTCGACCGGGTGGCGGCCCGGCTGGCGGAGGCGGGGGAGGGGGAGGGGCAGGGGGAAGGGGAGAAGCAGGGGGAAGGGGACCCCGCCCGGGGGCGCCGGATCCGGCTGCCCACCGGATACGAGCTGCATCCATGGGCCGATCTGCGTCCGGCGGGACAGGACCCCGCGCAGTTGAGGAAGTTGTGGCACCAGAGCCCGGGGAGTGCGGGATGACCATTCTGTGCGTACGTTTCCAGCCGCCGCGCGAGGACGCGGGGGCCGCGCCCGAGGGCGCCCTTCCGGGGCTGCTCGCCCTGCTGGAGGAGTTCACCCCGGTCGTCCAGGCCCTGCCGCCCGACGGGGCGCTGGCCGATCTGCGCGGCGCCGAACGGTACTTCGGGCGGAATGCGGTGCAGTTGGCGTCGGTGATCCGGGTCCGCGCCCTGGCCCGGTACGGCGTCGACTGCGTGACCGGCGCCGGGCCCGGCCCCCTGCTCGCCCGGCTCGCGCTGCGGACGGCCCGGCCGGGGGTGACCCGTGCGGTGCCCGGGGACCCGGACGGGATCGCGGAGTTCCTCGCCGGGCAGCCCGTCGGCGCGCTGCCCGGGGTGGGCGCCGCGACCGCCCGCACCCTGGGCGGGTACGGCCTCGACACCCTCGGCGCGGTCGCCGCCGCGCCCCTGTCCACGCTCCAGCGGCTGATCGGCGCGAAGGCCGGGCGTGTCCTGCACGAGCAGGCGAACGGGGTCGACCGGGGGCGGGTGGTGTCGACCGCCGTCTCCTCGTCGTCCCTGGTCGCCGAGCGCGCCTTCGACCGGGACGAACTCGATCCCGACCGGCACCGGCGGGCACTGCTCTCCGCCACCGGGGAACTGGGCGGCCGGCTGCGGGCGCTGGAGAAGATCTGCCGGGGGCTCACCCTCACCGTGCGGTACGCGGACCGGTCCGCGACCGTCCGGACCCGCACCCTGCACGAGCCGACCGCGCACTCCGCCGCGCTGGTGCAGGAGGTGTACCGGATGTACGAGGCGCTGGGGTTGCAGCGGGCGCGGGTGCGGGGGGTGGCGGTACGGGCGGAGGGGCTGGCCGCCCGGGAACGGGGGGCTCATCAGCTCAGCTTCGATCCCGTGGACGAGAAGGTGCGGAGGATCGAGGAGGTCGCGGATCGCGCGCGGGCGCGGTTCGGGGAGCGGGCGGTGATGCCGGGGAGGTTGGCGGCGTAGGGGGGTGTGGGGGGTGGGTTGCGGGGGTGGGTTTTTGGGTGCGGGTGGGTGTGGGTGGGTGCGAGTCGGTGCGGGTGGGTGCGGGTGGGTGGGGGCTGGTCGCGCAGTTCCTCGCGCCCCTGAAGGACGGGCGTCGAAGGACGGGCGTCAAAGGAAGTGCGTTGGCCCTGGCCGGTGTTCGTGAGGTTTTTTACTCGCCCGTAACTTCCCCCTTGAACTACTGGTCCGTAACTTGACGAGTGAACAGCATCCCGTGATCCGGATCACAGGGCGTAAGGCCATCGCAACTCCCTTGAGCCGCAAGGAGATCACTCGATGCTGCCCTGGAGAAGAGTGCTCGGACCGCTGGTGGCGCTGCTGCTGACCGGCGCGCTGGCCACCGTCCCCGCCGCCACCGCACAGGCCGCCGCACCCAGCGCGGGCTGGAACGACTACTCCTGTACACCGTCCGCCGCACATCCGCGCCCCGTCGTCCTGGTGCACGGCACCTTCGGCAACTCGGTCGACAACTGGCTCGGCCTCGCGCCCTATCTGACCCAGCGCGGCTACTGCGTCTTCTCGCTCGACTACGGCCAGCTCCCCGGCGTGCCGTTCTTCCACGGACTCGGCCCGATCGACAGGTCGGCAGAGCAACTCGACGCGTTTGTCGACAAGGTGCTCGCCGCGACCGGCGCCCGGGAGGTCGATGTCGTGGGGCACTCGCAGGGCGGCATGATGCCCCGGTACTACCTCAAGTTCCTCGGCGGGGCGGCCGAGGTGAACGCCCTCGTCGGCCTCGCCCCCGACAACCACGGCACCACCCTGTCCGGGCTCACGAAACTCCTGCCGTACTTCCCCGGCGCCGAGGACCTGATCGGCAGCGCCGCCCCGGCGCTCGCCGACCAGATCGCCGGCTCGCCCTTCCTCACCAGGCTGAACGCCGGGGGCGACACCGTGCCCGGGGTGGCCTACACCGTCATCGCCACCCGGTACGACCAGGTCGTCACCCCGTACCGCAGTGCCTTCCTGGACGGTCCGGGGGTGCGGAACGTGCTGCTCCAGGATCTGTGCCCGGTCGATCTGTCCGAGCATCTGGCGATCGGGCTGTTCGACCGGATCGCCTTCCACGAGGTGGCCAACGCCCTCGACCCGGCACGGGCCAGACCCACCACCTGCGCCTCGGCGTTCAGCTAAGACCGACCCGCGGGGGCAGGGGCAGGGGGTGGGGGTGGGGGTGGGTGTCCCGGGGCCCGGCCGGCCTGAGCCGCTGGCCGGGCCCCGGAGCACCGGGGTGCGGATCAGGCGCTGTTGCGTGCCCGGCGCCGCACCGAGGCGAACAGCGCGGCCGAGCCCAGCGCGAGGGCCGCCGCACCGCCGACCGCGATCATCGGGGTGGTGCTGTCACCGCCGGTCTCGGCGAGGTTGGCGCCCTCGTCGGCGCCGTCCGCCACCGGCTGGGCCGGGGCGCCGGCCGCCTTCGGGTCGTTGCCCGCGCCGGAGTCGGAGCCCGCGTCGGACCCGGAACCGGCCTCGGGGGTCGGGTCGGTGGTGGTGTTCGGGTCGTGGTCGCCGTGCCCGCCGTTCTCGACCGTCGACTGCTCGTTGCCGGCGTCGATCTGCTCCTCGGAGGGCGCGGAGGCGGTGGGCGCCGGGGTGCTGCTGCCGCCGCCGGACGTCCCGGAGGAACCGGAACCGCCGCTCGCGCCGCCGAAGGTGACGTCCGAGCAGGAGTAGAACGCCTCGGTGCTGTCCGAGCGCTGCCACACCGCGTACAGCACGTGCTTGCCGGACCGCTCGGGCAGGGTGCCGGTGAAGTTGTAGAAGCCGCCGTCCGAGCTGCGGGTGGTGGCGGTCGACGCGACCGGGTTGGCCAGATCCAGATCACTCCAGGCGAGCGCCTTGGACGGGTCGAAGCCGGGCTTGGTGAGGTACACCTTCATGGCGCCCTGGTGCGGGGCCGTCACCCGGAACTTGAAGTTGTACGAACCGGCCTGGACGCTGGTCGCGGGCCAGTCGGCGCGCGCCAGGTCCATCCCCTTGAAGGCGGGGTCGTTGGCGCTGCACAGCTTGCCGTCCGGGATCAGCTCCTGGTGGCGGCCGGCGGCGTTGCCGATGCGGATGCCGTTCCAGTCGTAGAGCGCCTGGGTGCCACCGGCCGCGACCGCCGCCTTGCAGGCCGCGGACGTGGGGTTCTCCGCCCCTTCGGCGAGACACTGCGAGACCCGGCTGACCGGGTTGCCCATCGAGCCGTGCGCGGCGGCGGGGGCGGTGGACAGCGCGGTCAGAGCGAGCGGGGCGATACCGACAGCCGCGACAGCGGCGGCCTTGCGGCGAACGGACATGGGGGCACTCCTCGTAGCGATGTAGCGGTCATTCGCGGGATCCCTGGGTGATCGGTGATCGGTGATCGGTGATCTGTGACCTGTGATCCGTGATCGTTGATCAGTGATCGTCGACTCCAGATCGGCTGTGGCGATCGATCCGTGATCCGTGATCGGCGATCGGCGATCTGTGATCCGTGATCGGTGATTCGAGATCGTGATCCCGTGGGGGCGATCCGAAGCTAGCCGCAAGAAACCGCCGGATCGGCTGCTGAGAGCGCGCTGAGGAGATCCTTATGCTCGCTTTAAGGGAGTGCTCAGGCTGGGCTGAGGTAGGTACGTTTTGAGCCATGGACGACACAGTGATCCGGCTCGCCACTCAGGAGGACATCGCCGCGGTGAAGGCGGTGACCGATGCCGCCTACCGGCGGTACATCGCCCGCATCGGGGTCGTACCGCAGCCCATGGAGGCGGACCACGCGGCCGAGGTGGCGGCGGGGCGGGTGTTCGTGACCGGTGTGCCGGTGACGGGACTCGTGGTCGTGCGGGCGTACCCCGACCACTTCTTCCTCGACAGCATCGCCGTGCACCCCGACGCGCACGGCCGGGGTGTGGGACGGCGGCTGCTGGAGTTCGTCGACGCGCGCGCCCGCGCGCTGGGCCTGCCCGAGGTGCGCCTCTACACCAACGCCCTGATGTGGGAGAACCAGGAGATCTACCCGCGGTTCGGCTACGAGATCGTGGAACGCCGCACGGACGGGCCCTACGACCGGATCCACTACCGCAAGCCGCTGGACTGAGCGGGACACGCCCTCGCGCGTGGGGGTCAGCCCTCCGGCCACCAGGTGCGGGCGATGTCCTCGCGCACTTCACGGCGGTCCGCGGGACGCTCCTCGCTCTTCTCGCGGAGCCGTCTGGCGTCGGTCTTCTTCAGGGGCTTCTGCACGGTCGCGCGGCGCATGGCTGCCTCCTTCAGTGCCTACCGGGTTCCGTGGCGGCACGGAGGTAGACCCTTTGGGGGAGAGTTCCTCATCCGTGCCGGTCTGTCAGTGGCGGACATCACGATTGAAATGTCCTTCGGGTCACATCGGGGCGCATGGGGCGCACTGGCGGATTCCCGGAACGGCGGGTGATCACGGTCGATTGTCAGTGCCGGGTGTCACTCTGGGTACATGACGAACGACAGCGACATCACGGTCCCCGGTACGGATGCCGGTCCCGGTCCTGGCCCTGGTGCCGGTGCGGTGGACTGGGACGCGGAGGCGGCCGGGTTCGACGCCGAGCCGGACCACGGGCTGCGCGATCCGGAGGTGCGGGCCGCCTGGGCGGCCCGGCTGCGCGGCTGGCTGCCGGCCCGCCCCGCCGATCTGCTCGACCTCGGCTGCGGCACGGGCAGTCTGGCGCTGCTCGCCGCCGAGCAGGGACACCGGGTCACCGGGGTCGACCGCTCCCCGGCCATGGTCGAGCGGGCCAGAGCCAAACTCGCCGGGCGGGACGCGGCCGTGCTCGTCGGCGACGCGGAGGCACCCCCGGTCGGCGAGGAGCGCTACGACGTCGTCCTTGTCCGGCATGTCCTGTGGGCGCTGCCCGACCCGGCCCGCGCCCTGCGCCGCTGGCGTGGGCTGCTGCGGCCCGGCGGCCGGCTGGTGCTGATCGAGGGCGTGTGGGGCGCGGTCGCCCCGGTGGGGATCCCCGCCGGGCGGCTGACCGGACTCCTCGCCCCGGCCGCGGCCGAACTGCGCACCGAGTCCCTGTCCGGCGAACCGGCGCTGTGGGGGCGGGAGGTGACCGACGAGCGGTATGCGGTGGTGGCGGTGGTGTGAGCCCCGGGGGGGGAGGAGGGGGCCGGGCCCTCGTCCCGGTGCCGCACCCCGGGGATCCGGACCCGGACCAGGGCCCTGCGCCGGCACCTACGTCAGCACCCGCGCCACCAGCTACGCCAGCAGCCTCCCGAACCCGTCCCCCCGCGCCCGCGCCAGCCCCTCCAACTCCTCCAGCGCCGCCACGGCCGCCGCCGCTGCCCCGGGGTCCCGGGCCGCGAGACCGCTCTCCGCGAACTCGTCCTCGTCCAGCCGCCGGACATCCGTGCCGTCCGCCGAGCGCCACAGGTCCAGGTCGAGATCCTCCACGGTCAGCTCACCGCCGGTGAGCACGGCCGGGCGGGTGATGTCGCAGTACCAGCCCTTCGGGACGCCGTCCGCGTCCCGGACCTCCTTCACCGCGTACCAGCGGTCGCGCCAGTAGTACTCGGTGAAGACATCGCCGGGTTCGAACCGGACGAACCCGAAGTCCCGTGCCGTGTCGCCCGCCCAGGGGGCGCGGACCGTGATCCGTACGCCGTCGTCGGCGAGGAGTGCGGCGGGGTAGCGGATCTTGGTGCGGCCCGCCTTGACCAGGACGACGTCCACGCCCGCCGGGGCGGCCGGGTCAGCCGAGGGTGCGGACATGGCGGACCTCCGTCGCGCAGATGGTGTAGCCGAACGCCTTGTTGATCGCGAGCATCGGCGCGTTGCCCGCGTCGTTGCCGGTGATCGCCTCGGTGCAGCCCGCGGCGCGCGCCCGGCGCAGCGAGTCGGTCTTGGCGAGCCTGGCCAGGCCCCGGCCGCGATGGGCGCGGGCGGTGCCGGTCATGGCGGAGCCGTAGCGTCCGGCGCCGTCGGTGTGGGCGGCGCTGAACGCGGCGGGTACGCCGTCGGCCAGGACGACCGTGGTGAGGGCGTGGTCGAGGAGGGGGTGGTGCCAGGTCTCGGTGAGCCACGCCGGGTAGTCGGTCAGTTCGGCGGTGATGTCGCCGGGTTCGTCCGAGGTGACCTCGGCGTCCAGGGCGAACAGGGGGCGGGGGTCGCCGGTGTAGTCGGTGCCGGTGCGCAGGGTCACGCCGGGCGGCAGGGGCGGGAGCGGGGGGAGGGTGCCGTCCGTCAGGTCCAGCCGGAGGAAGTGCCCGGAGCGGCTGGGGGTGTAGCCGTGCCGGGCCGCGAAGGCGCGGTGCTCGGGGCGGTCCAGGACCCAGGCGAACGCCTTGGTGGCGCCCACGGTCGCCAGATGCTCCTCGGCGGTGCGCAGCAGCAGCGAACCGGCGCCCCGGCCGGTGCGGTCGGGGCGGACATACACATGGAGGTAGCCATGGCCGGGCTCGGTGCTGTCCGGGGACAGCCCGGTCTCGGCGGTGCCGGTGATCTCGCCGTCCACCTCCGCCACCAGCAAGCGGTGGTGGGCGCCGGGGCGCTGACGGGTGAGGTCGTGGACCACCGACTCCGGGGTGGCCAGCAGATGGGGCAGGGCGCGCCGACGGGCCGCGCAGAAGCCCTCGGCGTCGGCCCGGACCCCGGGACGGATGTCACGTACGAGCACGGTCATGTGCGGGCACGCTACGGGGAGCGGGCATCGGGGCGCCTCCCCATTTCCGGGGGGCGGGGAGGGCGGCGGGTGGGGGAGAATCGCAGCGTGACCTTGAAGATCCGGATCGATGACAGCGCGCCGCCGTACGAGCAGGTGCGGGCGCAGATCTCCGCGCAGGCCCGGTCGGGGGTGCTGCCGGTCGGGTACCGGCTGCCGACGGTGCGGGGGCTCGCCGAGACGCTGGGCCTCGCGGCGAACACGGTGGCGAAGGCGTACCGGGCGCTGGAGACGGACGGGGTGATCGAGACCCGGGGGCGCAACGGCACGTTCGTCGCGGCGGCGGGCTCGGCGGCGGAACGGGAACTGGCGTCCGCCGCGCAGGCATACGCGCAACGAGCCCACCGCCTGGGCGTACCGGAGCCGGAGGCCCTGTCCGCGGCAAGAGAAGCCCTGCGGGCGGCTTACGGGGGGTGAGCGGCGGAGGCGGACGCGGACGCTGCCGGAGGGGGCCCACCCCCTGGGCGAAGCCCACCCCCCGAAGCCCACTCCTCTGGAGCGGCCCCCGGAGCGGCCCCCCTGGAGCGGCCCCTCCCCAGAGCGGCCCCCGTCCCCACCCCCTGAGCCGAGCCCGCCCCGCCCCTGAGCGGAAGCCCACCCTCCAGGCGGACCCGTCCCCACCCCCTGGGCGAAGCCCACCCCCTTGAGCCGAGCCCCCCTTGAGCCGAGCCCCCCTCGGCGAAGCCCACTCCCCGGGGCGAAGCCCACCCCACCCCACCTCCCCCAACCCGGAGCGCACTCCCAAGCCAAGCGCCCCCTACAAATACAACCCCGCCTCCGCCCCACCCCGAGGCTCCGGCAAGGACGTCGGAGAGGTACCGCGGCGCAGGGCGTACAGCTCTGCCAAAGTCGCGCCCTCGCGGCCGATGCCCTCCTCCGTGCCCAGCCAGGTGACCGCCTCCGGGCGGGTCAGGGCGCCGACCTCGATGCGGGCGAGGCAGCGGCCGGGGCGGACCACGGCGGGGTGCAGCCGCTCCAGGTCCTCGTTGGTGGTGACGCCGACCAGGACGTTGCGGCCCTGCCCGAGGAGCCCGTCGGTGAGATTGAGCAGGCGGGACAGGGCCTGGCCCGCCGTGTGCTTGGCCTCGCCGCGGATCAGTTCGTCGCAGTCCTCCAGCAGGAGCAGCCGCCAGCGGCCCTTGCCGGAGGCGTCCTCCTCGCCGATCGCGATGTCCATCAGATAGCCGACGTCGGAGAAGAGCCGCTCGGGGTCCAGGACGCAGTCCACCTGGCACCAGTCGCGCCAGGACCGGGCGAGGGTCCGCAGCGCCGAGGTCTTGCCGGTGCCCGGCGGGCCGTGCAGCAGGAGCAGCCGCCCGGCGATGTCCTCCGGCGTGGTCTTCATCAGACCGTCCATCGCGTCCGCGACCGGCGCGGTGTAGTTGGCCCGCACCTCGTCCCAGGTGCCGGCCGCGATCTGCCGGGTCGTGCGGTACGGGCCGCGCCGCGGGGACATGTACCAGAACCCCATCGTCACGTTCTCCGGCTGCGGCTCCGGTTCGTCCGCCGCCCCGTCCGTCGCCTCCTCCAGCACCTTCGCGGCGAGTTCGGCGGTGGTCGCGGTGACCGTGACATCGGCGCCCCGGTTCCAGCGGGAGATCAGCAGCGTCCAGCCGTCGCCCTCGGCGAGGGTGGCGCTGCGGTCGTCGTCGCGGGACAGGCGCAGCACCCGCGCGCCCGGCGGCAGCAGGGTCGCGCCGGAGCGCACGCGCTCGATGTTCGCCGCGTGCGCGTACGGCTGCTCGCCGGTCGCGAAACGGCCGAGGAACAGCAGGTCGACGACGTCGGACGGGGAGTCGGAGTCGTCGACGTTGAGCCGGAGCGGCGGCACGTCGTGCGGGAGGTCGGACATGTCGCCATGATCGGGCACGCGCGGCCGGTGCGCACCCGGTTTCCACCGGGTGGTCGCACGGTTACTGTTGGCCTCGATGGCACGTCATGGGGGGAGTCCCGGGGTACGGCGATGGCGGCTCGCCGCACTGCTCGGCGTCGGCGCCGCCACGGTCGCCCTGCTGCTGACCCTGGTCAACACCCTCCCCGGCGACGGCGGTTCGCCGTCCGGCACCACCCCCGACGGCGACAAGGTGCACGGCACCCCCGCCACCCCCGACGACAGCGGCCCCGATGCCGGCTGGGGCTTCACCCACACCCAGTTCAGCGCCGACGAGGGCTACCCGGCCGCCGTGTCCCGGGTCGAGGAGCGGCTCACCGGCACCGGCCTGCCGCAGAACCAGCACATCATGGGCTGGGGCGCCGACAACCCCGAGCCGTCCAAGGGCCGCTACGACTTCGCCGCCCTGGACCGCCGGATCGACTTCGCCCGCGCCACCGGCGCCACCCCCGTGATCACCCTGTGCTGCGCGCCCGACTGGATGAAGGGCGGCGAGCCCGGCACCACCGACTGGACCGCCCTGGAGACCGCCCCCGAGCCGGAGCACTTCGCCGACTTCGCGGCCCTCGCCGCGACCGTCGCCCGGCGCTACCCCGATGTCCGCCGCTTCATCGTCTGGAACGAGTTCAAGGGCTTCTGGAACGACACCGGGGCCCGCTGGGACTACGAGGGCTACACCGAGCTGTACAACCTGGTGTACCGGGCGCTCAAGGAGGTGAACGAGGACATCATGGTCGGCGGGCCGTATCTGGTGATGGACAGCGTCGACCCCCGGCAGACCGAGCTGGCCTCGCCCGACCTCAAGGGCCCCTGGGGCGCCGCCGACCAGCGCGTCCTGGACGCCTTCAACTACTGGAACGCGCACCGGACGGGCGCCGACTTCGTCGTGGTCGACGGCTCCAGCTACACCCGCGACGACGAGTTCGTGCCGGACGAGTTCGCCGCCACCGGCAAGTTCACCGACGTCAGCCGCTGGGTGCGCGACCGGACCGGGGACCTGCCGCTGTGGTGGGCGGAGTACTACGTCGAGACCGCCGACTCCAACGACGACCGCGAGGGCTGGTCCGAGCCCCACCGCACGGCCGTCCACGCCACCGGCCTGATCGCGCTCGCCCGCGGCGGCACCACCACCGGCTTCTACTGGAACCCGCAGCGCCGCACCGGCCCCGACTGCCCCGGCTGCCTCTGGACCCCCACCGACACCCCCGACGGCGGCGCCGCCCTGCCGATGTACGGGCTGCTGTCCCGCTTCTCCGCCGCCTTCCCGCCCGGCACCCGCTACGCGGACGTCCCCGTCACCGCCGGCGACCCGGCCGCCGTCCGGGTGCTCGCCTCCGCGGACACCCTCCTCGTGGTCAACACCCGCGACCGCCGGACCACGGTCGGGGTCGACGGCCGACGGCTCGCCCTGGCCGCGTACGAGGTGCGCTGGCTGGACCGCTGAGCCCTCTCCGTCGGCCTCACTTCATCGTCAGGAACCGCTGCGCCAGCGACGCGAGGAACACCGCCAGCAGCGGCAGCGAGAACCAGAAACTGCCCTGGAGCAGCCGCACCTGCCGCACACTCGGCCGCATCGCCACCCGCGCCACCTCACGCCCCGCCAGCAGCACGATCAGCGCCACCGCCGCCAGCGCCCCCACCACCGACCATGGCGTCCAGGTCACCCGCGGCCCGGCCGGACCGGGATCGGCCTCCGGCACCGGATCGGACGGCTGCTCCCGCAGGGCGTAGATCGTGACATCCCCGTTCACGAACGGCTTGGTCAGCTCCGGCCGCCGGTCCAGATTCTCGATCAGCCGCGCCTCCCACGTCAGTGGATAGCCCGAGTCCATCGTCAGATAGGTGACCTGACCGCGGTTCACCATCAGATACGAGTTCGGACCCGCGTCCCGCAGCGCCTTGACCAGGCCCGACACCAGCACCGGATCGGGCGGCGCGAGCGTCGGCACGTACTCCACCTTCTCCATGTCCCGCGCCCCCCACGGCATCGCGGGCGTGACGTTCTCGACCACGTCGTTGCTCAGCCACAGCAGCCGCAGCGTCGGCTCGTCGTGCGCGTACACGTACTCCATCGCGGCGACCTCGCCCGGCCTGATCCGTTCGAACGGCTCATTGCCCCAGCGGGCCACCAGGAAGCCGCCCATCAGCACCAGCCCGGCCAGCAGCGCGGCCAGCGGCGCCAGGCTCACCCCGTCCGCCGCCCGCTCCTTCGCGGTCGCGCCGGTCCGCGGGAACAGGGCGAGCGCGGCGAGCAGGGCCGCGCCGGGCAGCGCGAACATGAACACCCGCAGCGCCATCTCCCCGCCGTAGGACTGCATGCCGAAGCCGAGGAACGGGACGAGGGCGAGGACCGGCAGAACGCGTTCGCGGTAGCGGTGGAAGCGGCGCCGCCACCAGCCCCAGCAGGCGAACGCCATCACCCCGCCCGCCAGCAGCACCCGTCCGTACAGCACCAGGGTGTGGGTGGAGGAGCCGCCCTCGATCCGGCCGGAGACGGACGAGGAGACATTGCCGCCGACCCCGCCGATCCCGCCGAAGAGTTCGTCGAAGTGCCCCGACCAGTACGGTTCGGCCAGGAAGCCGATCCAGGCCGCGACCATCACCGTGCACAGCAGCGGCAGCCCGCGCAGCTCCGACTTGCCGATCAGCACCAGCGCCGCCAGCACCCCGAGCATCACGAACGGGGTGAGCTGATGCGCCGGGACGCTCGCCGCGAACAGGCCGATCACCACCAGCAGCAGCACCGTGCGCTGCCGCCGGCCCGCCGGTTCCACCTCCGTCTCGCCCGGCCGCACCCGGCCCCAGATGACATGCGGGGCGCGGAACCACACCAGCAGCAGCGCCACGAACACCAGATAGAGGAGGTAGGTGAAGCCCTGCGGGGAGAAGTAGTCCTGGCCGACCCAGGCGCTGAGCACGAACACCCAGATCCCGGTCCACCGCGCCCTCCAACTCGCCCGCAGCGCCCGGGTCAGCAGGAACATCGGCGCCAGATACAGCACCTGCATGGTCAGCGGCCACCAGCGGATCACCTCGGTGAGGTCGTCCACCCCGCACGCCTGCGCCACGAACGCCGCCGCCGCGAAGAACCCGGGCCAGCTCCACCGGGCGTCCAGATCGGGTACGGCCGTGCCGGTCCGGTCGATGTAGTCCAGGAAGCCGAGATGCTGCCACGCCGTCGCGAACCGGGGCTCGCTCTCGATCACCGCGGGCAGCGCGTGCAGCGACACGACGGTGGCCAGCAGCGTCACCAGCAGCAGCGCCCGGTGCTCCCGGTGCAGCCAGAGCAGCGAGGAGAACACCACCACCAGCAGGGCCGCGCCCGCCAGGGTCGGCACCGGCAGCACCGAGACCAGCCCCAGCCCGCCCATCGCGTCGAGATCGCTCTCGCCCAGCCGCCCGGCCGGGATCCAGTACAGCAGCAGGGCGACGGCCAGCAGCCCGCCGAGCGCCGCGCCGACGCGGGTGGGGCGAGCGGGGTGGAGGGGGCCGGGACGCCGTCCCGGGGACGGGGCCTTCCCGGACGGCCCCGAGGCCGCCTCCGGCGCCTGCGGAGCGCCGTGCGTCTCCGGCACCCCAGGTGCCCCAGGCACCCCCGGTACCCCCGGCGTCTGCGGAGCCCCCGCCTCCACCGCCCACGCCGGTCTCCGTACCACCGGCACCCCGGTGGCCGGTGTCCTCGGCACCGACACTCCGGTGGGCGGTGTCCCCGGCCCCGGCACCCCAGTAGCCGATGCCCCCGACCCCCCGGTAGCGGACATCCCCCCCACCACCACCCCCGTGGCCGGCGTCCCCGGCCCCGGCCTCACATCCGGCCGCCGTTCCACATGGTCGAAGTCGGCCGGGATGCCCAGCGCGAGCGTGTCCGCGTCCCGCGCCCAGGCCGGGCCCCGCCGCCGGCCGCCCGGCCGCGCCTCCCGGGTGCCCAGGTCGGCGAGGTCGCCGTCCGCCGCCACGGCGTCCCCCGCCACCGCGTCCCCCGTCACCGCGTCCCCCGCCCCGGTGCCACCGTCGCCCGGCACCGCCCGGATCGTCCGGTACAGCCGGGGCGCGGCGAGAGCCACGATCACCGCGAGGCTGCTGATCTCGGCGACCCCGGCGCCGACCAGCCCCATCCTCGGCAGCAGCACCAGCGTCAGCCCCAGCACCAGCGCGCACAGTAGCCCCTGGAGCCAGGCCAGTCCGGCGGTGCGGCTCTGCGCCCGCAGCACCGCGAAGTACGTCTCCATCACGACCCGCAGCACCGCGCCCACCGCGAACCAGCGCAGCAGCCCCGTCGCCGCGTCCGCGTACCCGGCGCCGAACACTGCCAGGATCCAGGGCGCCCCCACGAACAGCACCGCCGCCACCGGCAGCATGATCCGGGCCATCCGCCGCAGCGCCGCCCGGGTGTTGGCGGCGAGCCGGGCCGGGTCGTGCGAGCCCTCCACGGTGAGGGAGGCGCCCATGTTGATGGCGAGCAGGTTGACCGTGCCGCCGATGGTGGTGGCGATGTAGAAGTACGCGTTGTCGGCGGAGCCGACCTGGGCCGCCACGATCACCGGCACCGCGTAGACCACGGCCAGCGAGAACAGCGACCCGGTGTAGTCCCCGGCCAGGAACCGGCCCACCTCCCGCAGTGACGGCGGCCCCGCCCGCCCCTCGGTGGCCCTCACATGGCGTGGCACCAGCCGCCGGAACACCAGCCAGCCCAGCGGCAGCACCGAGAACGCGGTGGCCGCCACCCAGGACACGAACACCCCGGCGGTGGGCACCGCCGCCGCGAACGCCACCAGCAGCCCCAGCTTCACCGCCGAGAACACGGTGTTGCCGACCGGCACCCAGGTCGCGCTGCGCAGCCCGGTCAGCACCCCGTCCTGAAGGGTCAGCAGATTCCAGGACACCACCGCCACCACGAAGAACAGCGCGGGCAGCGGCCCGTCCAGAAAGCGGTACGACGGCCCCCACAGGTCCAGCGTCAGCAGGAACACCCCGGCCGCCGCCGCCACGACCAGCGAACTGCCCGCGTAGGTGCGGAGGATCAGCCGGCCGGTACCGCCCCCGGCGATCGGGATGAACCGGGCCAGCGCCCCGGTGAGGGTCACCGCGGTCAGCCCGGCCAGCAGCTTCATCGCGGCGATGGCGGCCGAGCCCTGCCCGACCGAGGACTCGTTGTAGTGGCGGGCCGCGGCCAGCCAGAAGCCCAGGCCCAGCACCGCGGAGATCCCGGTGTTGAGCATCAGGGCGTAGGCGTTGCGCAGCAGCGGGCTGCCGTCGTCGCCGGGGCGGCCGGGGCCGGGCAGCAGCCGCCGTCGGCGCGGCGGCGGACCCGTCGCCGCCCCGGCGGCGCCGCCGGTCCCGGCGCTCTCGGGGGTGGTGGTCGTCTTCGTGGTCGTGTCAGACACGGATTCGGGTGGCCTTCCGGCGGACCTGGCGGGCGCGGCGGACCAGGGCGTACCCCTTGGTCAGGGCGCGGTCCCGGACGAAGGTGCGGGCGATGGCACGGCCGCTGAGCAGCCGCTCGAACTCCTCGGCCCCGGTGCCGCGCCGCACGGTCACCCGGTGCAGCGCGTACGGGCCCTGCCGCCGGGCGGCGAGCGCGTTGCCGACGGCGAGCGCCTGGGTGTACCCGGTGGCCCGCACCTCCTCGCGCACCCGCCGGTCGGAGTAGCCGTACGGGTAGGCGAAGGAGGTGGGCCGGGCGCCGAGTTCGACGGTGACGACATCCTGGCAGCGGGTCAGCTCGGTGCGCAGGGCGTCGTCGTCCACCTGGTCGAGCTGGGGGTGGCTGTGGCTGTGGCCGCCGATCTCGACCCCGGCGGCGGCCAGCTCCCGGACCTGCGCCCAGTCCAGCATGGTGTCCGGCCCGCCCCCGGTGTCGTGGGGGCCGCGCAGCCAGCCGGTGGAGACGAACAGGGTGGCGGCGAAGCCGTGCCGGGCGAGCACCGGCAGGGCGTGCCGGTGCACCCCCTCGTAGCCGTCGTCGAAGGTGATCAGCACCGGCCGGGGCGGCAGCGGACGGCCGTCGCGCCACCGTTCGGCGAGTTCGGCGGTGGTCAGCGGGGTCATACCGAGCCCGGCGACCAGCCCCATCTGCGTGGCGAACGCCTCCGGCGCCACCGACAGCGCGCGGGTGGCCTCGCTGGGTCCGCCGGCGACCGAGTGGTACATCAGGATCGGGACGCGCACCTCAGCCACGACCGCCGCCCCCCTCGGCCCCGGGTCTCTCCCGCCGCCCCCCGACAGGGACCACCGCACCCGTGCTCTTCACCGTCTCCGTCACCGCATCCCCCTCGGCCGGTTCGATCCGCCCCGCCTCGAACGCCGTCCCGGCGCGCCGGGCGCGCACGCTCCCGACGACGTACCCACCGGCCGCGGTCAGCACGCCCGCGACGATCGCGCCCGCGCGCCCGGCGCCGCCCGGCCGGGCCAGCAGCGCGTCCCGCAGCCCGCGCGCCACCCCGGACGGCAGCACCCGGGTGGCGTACCGGCGTTCCGACTCCAGCCCCTTGGCGGCGCCGACACTGCGCGCCACCAGCGCCTTCGACAGGCCCTCGGCGTAGGTGCGGGTGCGGAAGTAGCCGAACCGCTCGCGCACCCCGGGCACCCGGTGGTGGATCACCGCCCGGTCGTCCAGCAGCAGCATCGCCTCCGGCACGGTGTGCGCGAGCCGGATGCACAGTTCCGTCTCCTCGCAGCCCAGCGGGCGTTTGTCGCCGTCGCGGCCGATGCCGGTGGCGAAGCCGCCCGCCGCGTCGAACGCGGTACGGCGGAAGGAGGCGTTGCCGCCGAGGACGTTGCGCACCCGGGCGACCCCGGCGGGCTGGCCCCGGTAGGTGCAGCCCACCACCCAGTCGAACTCCTCCGGGAACCAGACCGGGCGCCGCCCGGACGCCCAGAGCGGCTCGGTGCGCCCGCCGACCGCCATCACCCGGGGGTCGGCGTAGTGCCCGGCGAACCGCGCCAGCCAGTCCCGCTCGGCGACGGCGTCGTCGTCCAGGAAGGCGATCACCTCGCCCCGGGCGGCGGCGATCCCGGTGTTGCGGCCGGCCGACAACCCGCGCGGACCGGCGTTGGCGAGCACCCGCACCCCCGCGGTCTCCCGGAAGGCGCGGGCCAGCCGCTCCAGGAGCGCCGGGTTGTGGTCCACGACGAGCAGGGTCTCCAGGGCGGGCCGGGACTGCGCCCGGACCGAGTCGACCGCCGCGCGGATGTCGTCCCAGCGGTCCTCGGTGTAGACGCAGATGACGACGGAGATCGCGACGGAGGCGGCGACGGAGGCCGCGACGGGGCCTGCGGGACCGTTCAAGACGCCTCTCCCCGGACCGCGTCGAGCATGGGGGAGGGGCGGGCGGCCCGGCGGCGCAGCGCCCGCCGGTTGGAGCGCTCCGCCAGGATCACTCTGAGCACCCGCAGCCCGTCCCGGACGGCCCGCAGATTGCTGGTGCCGTGGATCCGCAGATACTCGTGGCTGGGGATCTCCTGGACTTTCAGACCCGCCTTGACCACCCGGATGTTCATCAGGGTCTCCACCTCGAAGCCGGTGCAGTCGAGGTCGATCCGGTCGAGGCAGTGCCGCCAGAACGCGTTGTATCCATAGCAGAGATCGGTGTAGCGGGCGCCGAACTTCCCGTTGACGACCGCGCACAGCGCGCGGTTGCCGAGGCGGCGGACGAGGGTCATGTCGTCGGTGCCGCCGCCGTTGGCGAACCGCGACCCCTTGGCGAAGTCGGCGCCGGAGACCAGCGCGGAGACATACGAGACGATCTCGCCGCCGTCGGCCGAGCCGTCCGCGTCGACCATCACGATGATGTCGCCGGTGCACGCCTCGAACCCGGTGATCAGCGCGTCCCCCTTGCCCCTGCCGCGCTGCTCGACGACCCGCACCCCGGGCCACAGCTCGCGGGCCACGTCGACGGTGCCGTCGGTGGAGTTGCCGTCGACCAGGACCACCTCATGGATCCAGCCGGGCAGGGACCGGAAGACATAGGGGAGGTTCTCCGCCTCGTTCATGGCGGGGATCACCACACTCACCGGTGGGGTGATCGCCAGATGGGAGGAGATCGGCCGGTAGGCGCGGGCGGCCGAGGCGCCCGGCGCGGCGGCGGTAGTGGTGGTGGAGTGCGCGACGGCGGCGTCGGTGATGGTGGCGTTGGCGACGGCGGCGTTCTTTATGGATGGATCGTCACCCGTGCTCACCGGGTGCAGTACAGAACTCATGGATCCGGTCCCTCTCGTCCGGTGGACCGCCCGCCCCGGGGCGGTCCGGCTCTGTATCCGGTTCGAAAGGGGGGTTCTCACCCGGGGCACAGCGCGGCTGACGCTCCGTGACCTCGGGTGAGCTGGCGAAACGCCGGATGCCCCATGGACGGCGTGGACGCCATGGCCATGGACGGCAGCCGGTCGCGCGGCTCGGCCCGGCGGCCGTGACGGCCCCCGGACACGGCACCCCCCTGCCGCGCTCCCGCTCCGGTATCTCCCGGGGTCCCTGAGCCCTCCCCTGGAGCCCCGGGATGATGGTCCGGTGCGGGTGAGTTGTATGACGGTATTGGTGATTGCGTATTTATGGAAGACCTACACCAGGTCTCACCTTTGGCTTACTTTGACCTGATCCTCCCTATCCCCTTCAGCAGACGATCGGCGGGTTCGAACAGCTCCGGCCGGGTCACCACCGCGTTGCGCAGGGCCCGTACCGGCGCACGCCGGGCCCGATGGCCGACCGCCACCGGGTGACGCCGGGTCACCCACCCCTCCGACACCTGGATGTCCCGGGTCTTCAGGGAGTCCTTGTACTCCTTCTGGCCCCGGCCGAGGTCCAGATGCCCGATCCCCTCGGCCGCCGCCCCCTCCGCCATCCGCAGATGCAGCACCAGCCCCGGCGAGTACTTCGCGAACGCCGGGTCGTACGCCGGGAACCAGCAGGCCAGCACCCGCCCGGTCCGCGGCCCGAAGTGCGCGGCGACCGGCCGGTCCCCGGCGTAGAGCACCGAGAGGAGCCCGCCGAACGCCGCCGAGCGGGTGTGGAAGAGCTGCTCCACCAGCCGCGTGATCCACTCCTGGGTGAACCGGTCGCTGCGGCCGGTCCTGCGGTACTGCGCCGACTTCCACGCCATCAGCGTGCGCAGCACCGCCGGATCGCGCTCGTCGTGGACGTACCGCACCTCGCCCGCCTCCCGCCCGAGCTTGCGCTCCTTGGCGAGGGTGGAGCGGGTGAACTTCGGCGACCTGGCCCGCAGCGCCGCCAGATACGCGTCGAAGCCCTGGTCGAGATCGATGACCGGGGACGGGAAGACTCCGGAGACCCCGGTCTCGAACGGGTGCTGGCCCGCCACCAGATGGTCGTACTCGAACACCGCGAGCCCGCAGGCCCGCAGCAGTTCCCGCGCGTCCCAGGTGAACCCCGGCCGGTGCACCACGCCCTGCGCGTCGGAGACCCCGAGCCCGACGGCCCGGCCGACACCCGCCGCCGTCCGCTGGAAGGGGAAGTAGGCGACCGGCTCGCCGCCCTCGCGGACCACCGCGATGCGCACCCCCCGTCTGCACCGGCCGACCGCGAGCGCGAACTCGGGGGCGAGGAAGGGATTGGCGAGGTCCGCCGCGCCGTGCGGCGGCGCCTGTGCCTGGAGCGCGGTCCAGGCGGCGCGGTCGGCGGCGGTCAGCTCACCCGGGCGGTACACATCGATGTCCACGTCAGGATTCCCGTCCTCGCACCGCGCGGCCCCGTCGGCGCCGGACCATCAGCACCAGCAGCAGCGTCCCGGCGCTGAACGCCGCCACGGCCGCGGTCCCCCCGGCCGCCGACCAGCGGTTCAGGGCCAGCATCCCCTGGGCGATCAGCATGTCGGCCACGACCGCGCCCGCCAGCGAGGCGACCCCCCGGGCGAACGGGTCGAGCCCGGACAGCGCGGCGCCGATCGCGGCGGCCGGGGCGGCGAGCAGGAAGAACAGCGTGAACGGCGCGCGCAGCGGCGAGTCGGAGCCGGTCAGCGCCAGTACGGCGCCGATCCCCGCGACGGCCGTGGCGGCACCCGCGAGCAGCGGCGACAGGTCCCTCCCCGGCCCACCTGTTGTATGCGACCTGCCTGATGCCTCAGATGTGCCAGATCTATCTGATCTATCTGATGTATCTGATCTATCTGATGTGTCCGTTGCGGTCGTCTCGCTGTCTAAGCCCTGCATTGGCGACTTTGCCCCCCGAAGCGCCGGATGCCGGGCTTCAATGTCGCGCAGCGCTCGGGGGGCCGTCAAGATGCGGAGCCCGGTCACCGGGGCGTGCGGGAGCGGGCTCCCCGGGGCGGCGTGAGCTGCTCCGGGGAACCCGCCGGTCATACCGGGCGCACGGGGCGCACCGCCCTGGTCCCGCCTACGGGACGGGGGAGTGCACCGCCCCGGTCCCGCTTACGGGACGATCTTCAGCAGCCGGTTCGGGGACCCGGTGCCGGGGCTCGTCACCTTGCTCGGGGTGGAGCCGTTCACCAGCGCCGTGGCCACCTGGGCGGGCGTGGAGCCGGGGTGGCCCGCGAGGTAGATCGCCGCCGCGCCGGCCACGTGCGGGGTCGCCATCGACGTACCGGAGATGGTGCTGGTCGCCGTGTCGCTGGTGTGCCAGCCGGCCGTGATGGAGGAGCCGGGGGCGAAGAGGTCCAGCACCGTGCCGTAGTTGGAGTAGCTGGCGCGGGCGTCGGTGCTGGTGGTGGCGCCGACCGTGATGCCCTCGGTGACCCGCGCGGGCGAGTACGAACCGGCGTTGAGGTTGCTGTTGCCCGCCGCGATGGCGTAGGTGACGCCGGACGCGATGGAGTTGCGCACGGCGGTGTCCAGGGTGGCGGAGGCGCCGCCGCCCAGCGAGAGGTTGGCGACCGAGGGGCCGGAGTGGTTGCGGGTCACCCAGTCGATGCCCGCGATGACCCCGGCCGTGGTGCCGGAACCGGCGTTGTCCAGCACCCGCACCGCGACGATCCGCGCGCTCTTGGCGACGCCGTAGGTGGTGCCCGCGATGGTGGTGGCCACATGGGTGCCGTGGCCGTTGCCGTCCGCGGCGACGGTGTCGCCGTCGATCGCGTCGTAGCCGTAGCTGGCCCGCCCGGCGATCTGCTGGTGGGTGATCCGCACGCCGGTGTCGATGACGTACGCGGTGACGCCGCTGCCCGCGCTGTCCGGGTAGGTGTAGGTGCCGCTCAGCGGCAGCGAGGTCTGGTCGATCCGGTCCAGGCCCCAGGGGGCGTTGGTCTGGGTGGCGTCGACCGTGACGGTCTGGTTCTGCTCGACGGCGGCGACCGCCGGGTCGGCGGCGAGTCTGGCGGCCTCGTCGGCGGAGAGGGTGGCGGTGTAGCCGTTCAGCGCGGAGCCGAACGTCTTGTCGACCTTGCCGCCGTACTCGCCGATCAGGCCCTTGCCGGTGCGGGAGGACGCCTTGAAGCCCGCGTCCTTCTTGAGGGTGACGATGTAGCTGTCCTTGACGGCGGTGGGGGAGCCTGCCGCGAGGACCTTGCCCTTGGCCGGTGCGGCCTGGGCCGGTATCGCGGTGAGCCCGCCGACGAGGGCCGCTGTGGTCATGGCGGTGATCGCGGCGAGCTTCACCTTGGTGCTGCGCAGGTGTGCCATTACGAGGGAGTCCTCCTGTTGGCGGCGCGCGCCCCGGATGGGGGCGCACGGCTGTGGGGGGCGCGCGCGTCTTCGCGCGCACAACCCTGGAACGTTGCGTTCCGCTCCGGGGGCTGCGATACAGCCTGTGCCCTCCACCCGCGTAGATCAAGGGTGTTGAGGACCTGTCAACAAACGTGACATGAGCACGTAATCAAGTGGTGAAGACCTGTCAGGAGTTGTGGTGGATCTCGGGTGAATGTCTGTAATTCTTGGCATGCACACTTCCAGTCAACGCGCGTAGTGGGTATGCCTGGTGCAGCAGAGATCCTGCTAAAGGGAGGTTCCATGAGACGTTCCCGACTTGTCGTACTCGTCAGTTCGTTCCTCCTCGCCGTCGGCGCCGCCCTCACCGGGGCGACCGCGGCGCAGGGCGCCGAGGCCGCCGCGACCGGCTATGTGGCGCTCGGCGACTCCTACTCCTCCGGTGTCGGCGCGGGCAGTTACATCGGCTCCAGCGGCGACTGCAAGCGCAGCACCAAGGCGTACCCGTCCCTGTGGGCCGCCGCCAACTCACCCTCGTCGTTCAGCTTCACCGCCTGCTCGGGCGCCCGAACGGATGAAGTTCTGGCGAGTCAGCTCACCCCGCTCGGCGCCTCCACCGGCCTCGTCACCCTCAGCGTCGGCGGCAACGACGCAGGCTTCGCCGATGTGATGACGACCTGTGTGCTCCAGTCCGACAGCGCCTGCATCTCCCGCATCGACACCGCGCGGGCGTACGTCACCTCCACCCTGCCCGGCAAGCTCGACACCGTGTACTCCACGATCCGCTCCAAGGCCCCCGCCGCCCAGGTCGTGGTCCTCGGCTACCCCCGCTTCTATCTGCTCGGCCAGTCCTGCCTGGGCCTGTCGGAGACCAAGCGCAAGGCCGTCAACGACGCCTCCGACCTCCTCAACAGCACCATCGCCAAGCGCGTCGCCGACCACGGCTTCACCTGGGCCGATGTCCGCACCACCTTCACCGGCCACGAGATCTGCTCCGGCAACTCCTGGCTGCACAGCGTCAACTGGCTCAATGTCGGCGAGTCCTACCACCCCACCGCGGCCGGTCAGTCCGGCGGCTACCTCCCCGTCCTGAACAGCGCGACCTGACCCCCTCCGCCCCCCATCCCTCAGTAGGTCGGTGAGGCGGTGACGGAGGCCCCGTCCGACGGGGTCTCCGTCACACAGGTCACCGAGAACTCCACCGTGTCCGACACCACCTCCACCGGCTCCCGCACCTCCACCCCCAGCGCGTTCCGATACGACCCGCTCTCCTCGTACGCCGTCACCGTCACGCTCGCCCGCCGGGTGCGCTCCCCGCCCGCCGGGAACGACAGCGTCCGCCAGCCCTCGTCGGTGACCTCCCCGTCCCGCGCCACCCACCGGTACGCCACCTCGGCGGGCAGCCGCCCCACGGTGAACTCCGCCGTGAACACCGGAGCCGCGCTCCCGCCCGGCGGACAGGCACCCGTGTAGTCCGTGTGCGCCCCGCTCACCGTCACGGCCACCGACTGCGGCGGCGGTGAACTCCCCGGCGCCCGCGTGGACTCCGCGGCGGGCGCACCCCCCGACACCTCACCCCCGCCGGACGGCCGGTCCTCCGCCTCCGGCGTGCCCGACGCCTCCGACGCCCGCGCCGAAGCCGCCGGACTGTCCCCACCGCTCCCACCCGAGCCCTCCCCGCCGCCGCCCGCGCTCAGCAGCGCATACGCCAGCCCGCCGACGGCCAGCGCGAGCGCGGTGACCCCGGCGACCAGGAGCAGCACGGCACGGCGGTCCCGCGCGGGCGGGTCGGTGACCGCAGGTGCCGCCGACGGCCCCGACGGCCCCGACGGCCCCGACGGGCCCAACGGGCCCAACGGCGGCCCCTGCGCGCCCCGCGCGCCCCGCGCGTCCGGTACCGGCGCGGCGACCGTCGGTGCCGTCGAGGCCGACCAGACGGTGTCCGCCCGGGGCGTGCCGCCCGCACCCACCAGCCGCAGATCCCGCTCCGCACCCTCCGCCGCCAGCCGCTCGCCCGGCTCCTTGCGCAGCAGCCCCTCGATCACCGGCGCCAGCGCCGACGCCCGGCGCGGCGGCGGCAACTCCTCGTCCACGACCGCCCGCAACGTGCTCAGCGGCGTGTCCTGACGGAACGGCGAGACCCCCTCCACCGCCGCGTACAGCAGCACCCCCAGCGACCACAGATCCGACTCCGGCCCCGGGGTGCGGCCCAGCGCCCGCTCCGGCGCCAGGAACTCCGGCGACCCCACGACCTCCCCGGTCATGGTCAGCGCCGAACTGCCCTCCACCGTGGCGATCCCGAAGTCCGACAGCACCACCCGCCCCTCGTTGGACAGCAGCACATTGCCGGGCTTCACATCCCGGTGCAGCACCCCCGCCCCGTGCGCCGCGCGCAGCGCCGCCAGCACCTCCGCCCCGATCAGCGCGGCCCGCTGCGGCGGCATCGGCCCCTCCGCCTCCAGCAACTCGGCCAGCGACACCCCGCGGATCAGCTCCATCACGATCCACGGGCGGCCGTCCTCGGTGGCGACGTCGTACACCGTCACCACATTGCGGTGCGTCACCCGGGCCGCCGCCCACGCCTCGCGCTCCAGCCGGGCGTACATCCGCCCCACGTCCGACGACGGCAGCCCCGCCGGGGCCCGCACCTCCTTGACGGCGACCTCCCGGTGCAGCACCTCGTCCCGGGCCCGCCACACCGTCCCCATGCCGCCCTCGCCCAGCGGGGAGAGCAGCCGGTACCGGCCCGCGACCACCCGCTCCCTGCCCGGCTGTCCCGACACCGGCGCACCCCCTTCGGCCGTCCGCCGTGCCACGCCAGATTTCTCCCCAAAGTAGCTCAGCCCACCCCGGATGACGCCCCCCTGGACACCGATCCGGCCCCGCACCGGCCCGCGTTCCCGATTGCCCCCGCCCCCACCCGCGTTTTCGCCCCGCCGATCCGTACCTCCCCCCGGAGGTGCGCGGTGCGGACACCGGATGTACGGGGACGGGGACGACGACGGGCCGAGGGCCACAGCCGGGCGGAGCCAGGGGCAACGGGGGCGACGGGCGCGGCGAGGACGAGGGGGGACCGGATGGACGCGGACGCGCTGCTGCTCAGGGTGGCGGCCGGCGACCAGCGTGCCTTCGAGGAGCTGTACCACCTGGTGTCCGGCCCGGTGAAACGGGTGGTCCGGGATGCCGCGCAGGCGGAGGAGGTGGCCCAGGAGGTGCTCCTCGAACTCTGGCGCTCCGCCGCCCGGTTCGACCCCGCGCGCGGCTCCGCCCTGTCCTGGATCCTCACCGTCGCCCACCGCCGGGCCGTCGACCGGGTGCGCAGCGCCCGCGCCGCCGGGGAGCGCGAGCCGCGCGACGCCCTGCGCTCGGCGGGGCCCGCCTTCGACCAGGTCGCCGAGGAGGTGGAGGCCGGACTGGAACGGGAACTGGTGCGCCGCTGCCTGGCCCGGCTCACCGACCTCCAGCGCCAGTCCGTCACCCTCGCCTACTACGACGGCTACACCTACCGCGAGGTCGCCGAACAACTGTCGCTGCCGCTCGGCACCGTCAAGACCCGGATGCGCGACGGACTGACCCGGCTCCGCCAGTGCCTCGGCGGCGGTGCCGGGTGAGCCCGCTCGGCCGGCCGCGTCGCCGCGAGGCCCCCCACTCGCTGGCCGCGCCCTACGCCCTCGACGCCCTCGACCCCGGCGAACGCCGCCGCTACGAACGGCATCTGGACGGCTGCGCCCGCTGCGCCGCCGAGGTGCGGGCGCTCACCGAGGACACCGTCCGGCTCGCCTGGACCACCACCGACCCGGCGCCCGAGGCGCTGCGCGCCCGCGTCCTGGCCGCCGTCCGGACCACCCCGCAGGAGCCCGCACCGGCCCACATCCCCTCGCTGCCGTCCTACGTATGGGGGACCCGGCCCGACGAACAGGGGACCCGGTCCGGCCCGAGGGGGACCCGGCCGCCCCCCGAGCGGTCCCGGCGCCCGCTCCTGGTGCCGTTCGCCACGGCGACCGCCGCCGCGGCCCTCGTCGTCGCCGCGCTGTTCGCGGCGCAGGCCGGGCGGGCGCAGGACCAACTGGACGCCGAGCGGGACCGGGCACGTGAGATCGCCCACGTTCTGGCGGCCCCCGACGCCCGCGCCGCCGTCGGCCCGTACACCGGGGGCCGCCGGATCGCGGTGATCGCCTCCGCCGGTGAGGGGCGCGCGGTGGTGACCTTGAGCGGTGACGGCGCTCCCCCCGGCGGACGAGTGCATCAACTGTGGCTGATGCGCCCCGACGCACCACCACGCTCCCTGGGCCTGTTCAGCGCCGACACGCCCCTGGCCGCCTCCGGTCTGGACCCCACCGCCTCGTCACTCGCCGTGACCATCGAACCGGACGGCGGCTCTCCGCACCCCACCGGCCAGCCCATTGTCCAACTCGCCCTGAAATCGGTTGGATTCGGAGAGTAATCAAAGTGTGTACGTCAACACCCTTACGGGAAAGGTGAATCCTGTGACCGCGATACACGAGTGCCCCAAGGGGGCGATAGGGTTAGCCTGCCTGGGCCGGGTGGACTCGTACGGGTGGGGAGTGACATGGATCAGATAACAGTGCGCAGCAGGGCAAGGGTCCCTGCGATCACCTGCGGGAGCAGCGCGACCAGCTCGCGCCTCGACCGCCACCTGTCGGTGCTGGCGGGTCCCGCCGTGCCACAGCGGGAGACCGCGGAGGCCACCTCGCTGATGCGGGAGCTGACCGCGCGTGACACCACGCAGGACCAGACCTCCCGGGGCGCCCGTGTCCGGCGCGTCTCGCTCTTCGCACCCCTGCGCCGACTGCGCCGCTCCCTGTTCGGCGGACACTGAGCATCCCCGGCGTCCGCCCGGACGCCCCCCGCTCGTCCCCGTCCCCGCCGATCCGATCGATCTGATCCGGTCTCATCCGGTCTGACGCCCCCCGACTCCCCACGGGCGGCGTCAGCGGCGTATCACCCCCCGGTTGCCCGGCTCCCCGCCCCGGGTTCCTCTCTTCTTGTCCCCGGCCTGGCCTCTCCCGCTCCATTGGGCCCCCTTCAGCGCCCGCCGCGTTCGACCCCCGCCGCTCCCGAGGAGCGGACGGTCGTCAGATCAGGGCGAGCTGGCCCTCCGGGCCCTCCTCGGGCACGTCCAGGACCGACGCCGGGCGGCGCGCCGACGCCGGGACCGGGACGACACCCGCGGCGCGGAGGTCGGCGGTGGTGACGGGGGACGGCACCGGTCCGTCCGGCAGCGGCGGGAGGTCGGCCAGCAGCGCGAGGACCGTGATCAGCTCCAGCAGCTCCGACGTCCAGCTCTGCGGCCAGGACGCGGGGCGGATCGCGGACAGGGTGCCCGGCTCCGGTTCACCCGTCCGGGCGAGGAACCACTCCTCCAGCACCCGCACCCCGCCCGCCTCGAAGTCCCAGGCGTCCACCGGTACCGGCGAGATCCGGCCCTCGCCGAGGTACAGGGTCTCCTCGTCGCGGTCGTAGCGCAGCTCACCGGGGCGGGCGGGGAGCGGGGCGCGGACGTACGGGCGGCGTCCACCGGGGAGTTTGGGGCGCTCGCCGTCCCGGCGCATCAGCCACAGCGCCCGGCGCCCCGACGCCACGCCGAGCGCCCAGCGCGCCGGGTCCCCGGTGAGGGGGACGGTGAGATCGGCGCGGACCGCGCTCAGGATCCAGGCCAGCACGTCCACCGGCTCCGGGGCCGTGCCGCCGAGCCGTGTGCCCAGATACTCCGTCAGGCCCGGCGCCAGATTGGGTTCCCGGCCGCCGGGGCGGCGGAAGAGGGGGCGGACCCGGCCGGTGCGCAGGACGGGGAACAGGGTGGTGGCCAGGAGGAGCGGGCCGGGGCCGGTGGGGGTTTCGGTGACGAAGACCTGCCGGTCGTCGGCGATCCGCCACAGTTCCGGACGGGCCGCGTCGATCAGGCGCTGGTCCGGGATCAGCCACTGCTCGTCGAAGGGCGCGACCAGCGCGCGGACCGGTTCGGGGCAGGGGCCCTCGGCGCGGACGAGGCGTTCGGCTCCGCCGGGGTGGCCGGGGAGCTGCCCCACCGCCGAGTGCGCGGTGCGGGCCCGGGTCGGCTCGAACAGGGTCTCGCGGTCCGGGCCCCGCGCCGTGAGCAGCGCGTCCCAACGGGCCCTGAGGGAGGCCGGGTCGGGGCCCGCGGGCCAGCTCCGCCCCAGGCGCGGCGGTGCGACGGACCACGGCATGAGGTCCGCGAGCGGCGGAGCGTCGGTGTCGTCGTTCGGCACGCTCCGCATCGTACGTCGGTGTGTGGTCCGCTTTTTGCGGAGTTCCTCCCCCAGAGGGGGTACCCCCAGTGCCCCTGGACGTCGGGTCAGGTGGCGTCCAGGGTCACCGAGAAGGAGAAGCGGTCGCCTCGGTAGTGGATGACGGCTACGTCCAGGACCTGGCCCGCGGTGTCGTAGGCGATGCCGGTGTAGTGGAGGATCGGGCTGAGGAGGGGGACGCGGAGGAGGCGGGCCGTCTCCGGGTCGGCGAGGCGGGCCTGCACGGTGTCGGTGATGCGGCTGATGTCCGCGCCGACCACGTCCCGCAGCACCTTGGTCATGGGCTGCCGGACCAGTTCCTCGGGGTCGATCCGGGCGGCGAGTTCGGGGCGGATGTAGTTGCGGGCGTGGTTGGTGGGCTCGCCGGTCTTCTCGTCGCTGCGCAGCCGGTGGTACGTCACCGCCTCCGGCAGCCCGGGGAAGTACTCGGCGAGTTCGGCCGGCACCGGTACCGGCCCATGCTCCAGCAGTTCGGCGGTCATCCCGGACTGCTGGGCCACGATGGCGTCCACCGAGCCCAGCAGCCGCACCGGGGCGCGGGTCGCGTCCGGTTCGATGAAGGTGCCCCGGCGCCGGTGCCGGGTGATCAGGCCCTCGTCCTCCAGCTCCTTCAGCGCCTGCCGCATGGTGAGCACGCTGACGCCGTAGTGCTCGGCGAGCTGCTCCTCGGTGGGCAGCCGCAGCGGGGCCCGGGCCGGGCGGCCGAGTATCGAGGCGCGCAGCGACTGCGACACCTGGTACCACAGCGGCAGCTTGCGGTTGAGGACGATCGAATCCGGGGCGAAGGAACTCACGGGCCTATCCGTACCGGTCGTACGCGATCAGTGCAACGGGCGGAAGTGGCGCTCCATGCCCCGCCACACCTCGTCGTAGCCCTGCTGGAGGTGGTCGGCGCCCGCGGCCTGCGGGGTCAGGAGCACCGGCCAGCGGGTCTCGAACATGAACGCCAGCCCGTCGTCGATCTTCTGCGGCTTCAGCTCGGCCGCGCTCGCCCGGTCGAAGGTCTCCCGGTCCGGGCCGTGCGCCGACATCATGTTGTGCAGCGAGCCGCCGCCCGGGACGAAGCCCTCCGCCTTGGCGTCGTAGGCGCCGTCGATCAGGCCCATGTACTCGCTCATCACATTGCGGTGGAAGTACGGCGGCCGGAAGGTGTCCTCGCCCACCAGCCAGCGCGGCGCGAACACCACGAAGTCGACGCCCGCGAGGCCCGGGGTGTCGGACGGCGAGGTCAGCACCGTGAAGATCGACGGGTCCGGGTGGTCGTACGAGATGGAGCCGATGACATTGAAGCGGCGCAGATCGTATACGTACGGGGTGAGGTTGCCGTGCCAGGCGACGACGTCGAGGGGGGAGTGGTCGTAGGTCGCGGTCCAGAGGTTGCCGCAGAACTTGTTGACCACCTCCACCGGGCCCTCGACGTCCTCGTACGCGGCGACCGGGGCCAGGAAGTCGCGGGCGTTGGCGAGGCCGTTGGCGCCGATCGGGCCCAGGTCGGGGAGGACGAACGGGGCGCCGTAGTTCTCGCAGACGTAGCCGCGCGCCGAGTCGTCCAGGAGGTCCACCCGGAAGCGGACCCCGCGCGGGACCAGCGCCACCTGGCCGGGCTCGGCGTGCAGCAGCCCGAACTCGGTGCGCAGCAGCAGCCCGCCGTGCTCGGGGACGATCAGCAGCTCGCCGTCCGCGTCGCTGAACACCCGCTCCATGGAGGCGGTGGCGTGGTAGAGGTGCACGGCCATGCCGGTGCGCTGGGTGACATCGCCGTTGCCGCCCAGCGTCCACAGTCCGGCCACGAAGTCCGTCCCGGCCTCCGGCGCGGGCAGCGGGTTCCAGCGCAGCCGGTTGGGGTCGGGCGGGGTCTGGGTGAAGGGGGCGGTGCGCAGCGCCCCGTTGCGGGTGCGGGTGAACGCCGGGTGGGCGGCCGACGGGCGGATGCGGTACAGCCAGGAGCGGCGGTTGTGGGCCCGGGGTTCGGTGAAGGCCGTGCCGCTCAACTGCTCCGGGTAGAGGCCGAGCGGGGCCCGCTGGGGCGAGTTGCGGCCGACCGGCAGCGCGCCGGGCGCCGCCTCCGAACTGTGCTCGTTCCCGAACCCGGAGAGATAGGCCAGCGATTCGGCCGTCTTGCGCGCGTCCGCACTCATGTTCCCAGCTCCTTGGCAGCCCTGCGTTTGTCCCGGTGACCGGCGGGTTCCGTTCCGCTTCCGTTCCTTATTCCTATGCTTCACTATAGGAATAGTTTCCACCATAGAAAGAGGGGGCGGGTGGGCGCAAGGGGGCGTCCCCGGGGAGGGAGGGGGCGGCCCGGCGGAGGGGAGGCGTCCGTGGTGCATCCCCGGGAGGGGGCGGCATCCTCTGGAGGGACTACGGCCGGACGGGGGAACCAGCCCTGAGGTGGATTCGAGGTGTCGTACCGGTGTTCTACGCTCGCCCGTATGACGTGGACACGGGGGGCCGGTGCGGTGTTCGTGGTCGGTGTCCTGGTGCTGGCCGGGGCCGCGGGCTGCGACTCCGGCGCCGGGCGGGAGCAGGCCACCGACCGGACGTATCCGGTCGGCAAGGTGCTGGAGGACACCGACGAGGACGGCTCGCCTCTGCGCGAGATCGAGCAGGGCGACGCCCCCGCGGTGGACATCGAGGTGCAGCCGGTCGGCGACGGACAGGGCTGGGAGGTCCGGCTCACTGTCGACGGCTTCGCCTTCTCGCCGGTCGGCACGGAGCCGGAGGCCGTCGCCGGGCGCGGCGTGGCCCGGCTGTTCATCGACGGCCGCCCGGTCGTCGATCTGCGCACCCCGCGCCACCGGCTCGCCGCCGGTCTCATGGACCGCGGCACCCATCACGTCACCGTCCGCCTCTACGCCGACGACGGCACCGCCTGGGCCGCCGACGGCGAGCCCGTCGAGTCCACCGCCGACCTCACGGTCTCCGAGCCGGGGCCCGGGGCCTCGCCGTAGGGCGGGGGCGGCGGGGGCCGGTGTCGTATGCGGTTCGGGGGAGGCGCGCTTCACCCCGGACCGGTGGGCGGGCATCATGAGGGCCGTGTCTGATGCGACGACCGCGCTCCGCCGTGCCCCCGTGCAGCGGCGCAGCGCCGAGCGGCTGACCCGGATCCTCGACGCCTGCGCCGACCTCCTCGACGAGGTGGGCTACGACGCCCTGAGCACCCGGGCCGTCGCCCAGCGGGCCGGTGTCCCCATCGGGTCGGTCTACCGCTTCTTCGGCAACAAGCGCGCCATGGCCGACGCCCTCGCCCGGCGCAACCTGGAGCGGTACACCGAGCGGGTGCGCAGACGCCTCGACGCCCTGGACGGCGGCGGCTGGCGGCGGGCCCTGGACGCCGTACTGGACGAGTACCTCGCCATGAAGCGCACCGCGCCCGGTTTCTCCCTGGTGGACTTCGGCAACCAGATCCCCGTCGGCTCCCGCCACGACGAACCCAACCACCGGGTCGCCGACCGGCTCACCGAACTCCTCGCCGGCTCCCTCGGCCGCCGCCCCGACGACACCCTGCGCCGCACCTTCCTGGTCGCCGTCGAGACCGCCGACACCCTGGTCCACCTGGCCTTCCGCGTCGACCCGAAGGGCGACGCCGGGATCATCGCGGAGATGCGGGAACTGCTGCGGGCGTATCTCGGGCGGGTCCTGGACGGACCGGAGCGAGGGGACGAGCCCCGCCCCGAATGAGACGAGCCCCGCCCCGAATGACCTGAGCAAAGCTGTGACCTGGAGTTTTGCGCTTATTGCTCGCGCGTCAACATCTTGTTAACGCCGATCGGGCGGACCTAACGTCGTCGCACCGCCGGCCCTGGTGGGAGTTCAAGGGCGAACGTTAGGTATCCACACACATGCTGACCATCCTCGGCTTCGCCATGATCGCGACCTTCCTGGTCCTGATCATGCTGAAGAAGATGTCGCCCATCGCGGCGCTCGTGCTGATCCCCGCGCTCTTCTGCGTGTTCGTCGGCAAGGGCGCGGAGCTGGGCGACTACGTCATCGACGGTGTCTCCAGTCTCGCGCCCACGGCGGCGATGCTGATGTTCGCCATCGTCTACTTCGGGCTGATGATCGACGTCGGGCTCTTCGACCCGGTCGTCAAGGCCATCCTGAAGTTCGCCAAGGCCGACCCCCTGCGGATCGTCGTCGGTACGGCCCTGCTCGCCGCGATCGTGTCGCTGGACGGCGACGGCTCCACCACCTTCATGATCACCGTCTCGGCGATGTACCCGCTGTACAAGCGGCTGAAGATGAGCCTGGTCGTGATGACCGGTGTCGCCGCCACCGCCAACGGCGTGATGAACACCCTCCCCTGGGGCGGCCCCACCGCCCGCGCCGCCACCGCGCTCAAGCTGGACGCCAGCGACATCTTCGTCCCGATGATCCCGGCGCTCGCCGTCGGCCTGCTCTTCGTGATCGTCCTCTCGTACTTCCTCGGTCTGCGCGAGCGCAAGCGGCTCGGGGTGCTCACCCTGGACGAGGTCCTTCAGGACCCGGTGGGCGAGAAGAAGACAGAGAAGGAGACGGAGAAGGAGACGGTGCTCGTGGGCTCCGGGGCGGGTGCCGGGTCCGGCACGGCCGCTCTCCGCAAGACCGGCGGCGGCGCGGGCGCCCCCGCCGATGCCGACGAGGACGACGACGACTTCCAGGGCCTCGACCCGAACCGCCCCACCCTGCGCCCCAAGCTCCTCTGGTTCAACGTCCTGCTCACGGCGACGCTGCTGACCGCCATGATCATGGAACTGCTGCCGATCCCGGTGCTGTTCCTGCTCGGCGCCGCGCTCGCGCTCACCGTGAACTTCCCCCGCATCCCCGACCAGAAGGCCCGGCTCGCCGCCCACGCCGACAACGTCCTCAACGTCTCCGGCATGGTCTTCGCCGCCGCCGTCTTCACCGGCGTCCTCCAGGGCACCGGCATGGTCGACTCCATGGCGAACTGGCTGGTCGACATCATCCCGGCCGGGATGGGCCCGCACATGGGCATCGTCGCCGGACTGCTGAGCCTGCCGCTCACCTACTTCATGTCCAACGACGGCTTCTACTTCGGTGTCCTGCCGGTCCTCGCCGAGGCGGGCGCGGCCCATGGCGTCAGCCCGGTCGAGATGGCCCGCGCCTCCCTCGTCGGCCAGCCCCTGCACATGTCCAGCCCGCTGGTCCCGGCCGTGTACGTGCTCGTCGGCATGGCGAAGGTCGAGTTCGGCGACCACACCCGGTTCGTGGTGAAGTGGGCGGCGCTCACCTCCCTGGTGGTGCTCGGGGCCGCCATCCTGTTCGGCATCATCTGAGCCACGCGGGCGCCCCGGCGCCGTGGAGGAGGACCGTTCCGTGCGTAGGAGGCCCGGCGGGAACCGCGGCTGGCTGCTCCGCCTCGTCATCGCCTTCAGCTTCGCGCAGGCGGCGGTGTCGATGGCCCGGCCCGCCGTCTCCTACCGGGCCCTCGCGCTCGGCGCCGACGAACGGGCCGTCGGGGTCATCGCCGGGGTCTACGCCCTGCTCCCGCTGTTCGCCGCCGTCCCGCTGGGCCGCCGTACCGACCACGGGCGGTGCGCCCCGCTGCTGCCCGCCGGGGTCGTCCTGATCGCGGCGGGCTGCGTGCTCGGCGGACGGGCGGACTCCCTGGCGGCGATGGCGGTGTGGAGCGGGGTCATGGGCCTCGGCCATCTCGCGTTCGTCATCGGCGCCCAGTCCCTGGTCGCCCGTCAGTCCGCCCCGCATGAACAGGACCGCGACTTCGGCCACTTCACCATCGGCGCCTCCCTCGGCCAACTCGTCGGCCCGGTCGCGGCCGGCGCGCTGATCGGCGGCCACGACATGGCCGCCACCAGCGCCCTCGCCCTGCTGGTCGCGGGCGCGGGCGCCGCCGCGGCCTTCACCACCCTGTGGCGGATAGAGGACCGTACGGCCCCCGGCGCCCGCGACCGGTCCGGCGACCGGGTGCCGGTGCGGCGCATCCTGGGCGCCCGGGGCGTCCCGGCGGGCATCCTGATCAGCCTCTCCGTGCTCTCCGCGACCGATGTCCTCACCGCCTACCTCCCGGTGGTCGGCGAGGAGCGGGGCATCGCGCCCTCGGTCGTCGGACTGCTGCTCAGCCTGCGCGCGGCGGCCACCATCGCCTGCCGCCTGGTCCTCACCCCGCTGCTCCGCCTCGGCCGCACCCCGCTGCTCACCTCCACCTGTCTGCTCGCCGCGCTGCTCTGCGCCGGGATCGCGCTGCCGGTGCCGGTGTGGGCGCTGGCCGCGATGCTGGCGGCGCTGGGCTTCTGCCTCGGCGTCGGGCAGCCGCTGTCCATGACGACCGTCGTCCGGGCGGCCCCCGAGGGCGCCCGCTCCACCGCCCTCGCCCTGCGGCTGACCGGCAACCGCCTCGGCCAGGTCGCCGCCCCCGCCGGAGCCGGTCTGGTCGCCGGGGTCGCGGGCGTGGCCGCCCCGTTCGTGCTGCTGGGCGGGCTGCTCCTGCTGTCGGCCGGGGTGGCGCTCCGCTCCCCGGCGGCCCGCCGACCGGCCCCGGCGCTCACCGAGGAAGTCCCAACTCCCTTGTCCGAGCGGTGAGTTAAACCCCCTCCCGGCCGGTTCCCCCCTTCGGTGAACAGATCCCCGCGCCCCGGCGCGGCGCCGGGACAGCCGGGCGGACGATCCCGTAGGTGAGGGGCATGAGACGTCAGTTCACCCGTTCCCGGACCCTCCTCGTCACCGCCGCCGCGCTGCTCGCGGTGGCCGCGCCCACGGCCGCGTACGCGACCCTCGACGGCTCCGGGACCCCGGACGCCCCCGCCGCCCCGGTGCGCGGTGAGTCATACGCCGAGACCCGGCTGTACTTCGGCACCGCCCGGCCCGACGGCGGACCGGCGGTCACCGACCGGCAGTTCATGGCGTTCATCGACCACGAGGTCACCCCGTCCTTTCCCGACGGCCTCACCGTGCAGAGCGGACGCGGCCAGTGGCGGGACGTCACCGGCACGATCGAGAAGGAGCGGTCGTACGAGGTGCTGCTGCTGTACCCGGTCGGGGCGGCCGGCCCCGCCGACCGGGCGATCGAGGAGATCCGCCGCGACTACGAGAAGCGGTTCGGGCAGGAGTCGGTGGGGCGGGTGGACGACCGGGTGACCGTCGATTTCTGAGAGCCCGATGTCCGTCGGCGGATGTGACCCAGGAGTCATGGCGCGGCAAAACTATCGCCGCTAGTTTGGGCGGTGGCGCGGCGCCGGGTGACGCCGCCGGTTCGGGAGGCGGAGCATGCGCGGCACGGCCCAGGACGGCGCGTACGGGGAGGGGACGGCCGGGATGCGCATGGACGGGACGGCTGGGACGCGCGGGGAGGGGATGGCCGGGATGCGCGGGGACGAGTCGGGCGGGATGTACATCGGCGGTGGCTGGCGCCCGGCCGCCGGGTCCGGACTCATCGATGTCGTCGACCCGGCCGACGAGCAGCTCCTCGCCCGGGTCCCGGCGGGGGGCGCCGAGGACATCGACGCCGCCGTCCGGGCCGCCCGCGCCGCGCTCCCGGGCTGGGCGGCGACCCCGCCCGCCGCGCGTGCCGCCCGGCTCGCCGCGCTGGTCGACGCCCTCACCGCCCGCCGGGACGGGATCGCCGCGACCGTCACCGCCGAACTGGGCGCCCCGCCCGCCCTCGCGCAGAGGGTCCACACCGCCCTGCCGATCACGGTGGCCGCCTCGTACGCCGAACTGGCCGCCGGCCACCCCTTCGAGGAGCGGATCGGCACCTCGGTGGTGCATCTGGAGCCGGTCGGGGTGGTCGGGGCGATCACCCCGTGGAACTACCCGCTGCACCAGATCGTCGCCAAGGTGGCCCCGGCGCTGGCGGCCGGCTGCACGGTGGTGCTCAAGCCCGCCGAGGAGACCCCGCTCACCGCCCGGCTGTTCGCGGCGGCGGTGCACGAGGCGGGGGTACCGGCGGGGGTGTTCAACCTGGTCACCGGGCTCGGCCCGGTCGCCGGGCGGGCGCTGGCCGGGCATCCGGGCGTCGACCTGGTCTCCTTCACCGGCTCCACCGCCGTCGGCCGCGCGATCGGCGCCGTCGCGGGCGCGGCGGTCAAGAGGGTGGCCCTCGAACTCGGCGGCAAGTCCGCCAACGTGATCCTGCCGAGCGCCGACCTCGCCCGCGCGGTCACCGTCGGGGTCGCCAACGTCATGGCCAACTCCGGCCAGACCTGTAGCGCCTGGACCCGGATGCTGGTCCACCGCGACCGGTACGAGGAGGCCGTCGGCCTCGCCGTCACCGCCGCTGCCCAGTACCCCGAGCGGATCGGCCCGCTGGTCAGCGCCCGGCAGCGGGACCGGGTGCGCGGTTACATCCGGCAGGGCGTCGCCGAGGGCGCCGAACTGGTCGCCGGTGGCCCGGAGGCACCCCGCGAGCGGGGCTTCTACGTCAGCCCCACCGTCTTCGCCGAGGTCACCCCGGAGATGACCATCGCCCAGGAGGAGATCTTCGGCCCGGTCCTGTCGATCCTGCGCTACGAGGACGAGGCCGACGCCCTGCGGATCGCCAACGGCACGGTGTACGGGCTGGCCGGTGCGGTCTGGGCGGGCGAGGAGGCGGAGGCCGTCGCCTTCGCCCGGCGGATGGACACCGGGCAGGTCGACATCAACGGCGGCCGGTTCAATCCGCTGGCCCCGTTCGGCGGGTACAAGCAGTCCGGGGTGGGGCGCGAACTGGGCGTCCACGGCCTCGCCGAGTACCTGATGACGAAGTCGCTCCAGTTCTGACCACCTGTGACCATCTATGGCCGCCCTGTGACCACCCCTGAAGACCCGCTGACCACCCCGCACTCCAGAGCCGCAGGAGACGCCCCCTCATGACCGTACGGACCGTCCGTGCCGCCGTACTGCCCGCCGTCGGCGCCCCGCTGGAGATCACCGGGGTCGAACTGCCCGAGCCGGGGCCCGGCCGGGTCCGGGTGCGGCTCGCCGCCGCCGGGGTGTGCCACTCCGACCTCTCCCTGTCCGACGGCACCCTGCGCATCCCGGTCCCGGCGATCCTCGGCCATGAGGGCGCCGGGACGGTGGAGTCGGTGGGGGAGGGCGTCACCGACCTCGCCCCCGGTGACCCGGTGGTGCTCAACTGGGCCCCGTCCTGCGGAAGCTGCCCGGCGTGCGGGCGGGGCGAGGTGTGGCTGTGCGGCAACGCGATGAACGGCGCCGCCGCCGTCCACGCCCGCACGCCCGCCGGTACCGCCCTGCATCCCGGCCTGAACGTCGCCGCGTTCGCCGAGGAGACCGTCGTCCCCCGCTCCTGCGTCCTGCCGCTGCCCGAGGGCGTCCCCCTCGCCGACGCGGCCCTGCTCGGCTGCGCGGTCCTGACCGGCTACGGGGCCGTCCACCACGCGGCGAAGGTGGCGCCCGGCGAGACGGTCGCCGTCTTCGGTGCGGGCGGGGTGGGGCTGGCCGCGCTCCAGGCGGCGCGGATCGCGGGCGCGTCCAGGATCGTCGCGGTGGATCTCTCCCCGGCGAAGGAGGAGTTGGCGCGGGCGGCGGGCGCGACCGACTTCGTGACCGCCTCCGAACGGACCGCCCGCGAGATCCGCGCCCTGGCCGGCGGGGAGGGCGTGGACGCGGCCGTGGAGTGCGTGGGCCGCGCGGTCACCATCCGCACCGCCTGGGAGTCCACCCGGCGCGGCGGCCGGACCACGGTCGTCGGCATCGGCGGCACCGACCAGCGGGTCACCTTCCACGCCCTGGAACTCTTCCACTGGGGCCGCACCCTCTCCGGCTGCGTCTACGGCAACTGCGACCCCCGCACCGACCTCCCGGTCCTCGCCGGTCAGGTCCGCGCGGGCCGCCTGGACCTGTCGGCGCTGGTCACCGACCGCATCGGCCTGGACGACATCCCGGCCGCGTTCGAGGCGATGCTGGCGGGACGGGGAGGGCGGGCGCTGGTGACGTTCTGAGGGGGCCGATGCCCTCCGGCGGAGGACCGGCCGTCACTGCCGCAGTGACTCGTTCGCGGTGGCCGGTGCCGTCGTCGCCTGAGCGTCCGTCCCTCGTGGGGACCGCGACCGCGACACCGCCACCCCCAGCAGGCACAGCCCCCCGCCCACCAGTGTGAGCACCCCCGGCACCTCGCCCAGCGTCAGCCACGACATCACCACCACCAGCGCGGGTACCGCGTAGGTTGTCGCGCCCATCCGGCTCGCCGTGGTCCGCGACAGCGCGTACGCCCAGGTGGTGAAGGCGAGGGCGGTCGGGAAGAGACCGAGGTACACCATGTTGAGGGTGGCCGACAGCGGGGCGTGCGCGGCCTCGGTCACCAGTTGCCAGGAGAACGGCAGACACAGCACCGTCCCCACCGCGCATCCGAACGCCGTCACCTGGAGCACGCTCGCATGCCCCAGCGCCGGTTTCTGGGCGACCACCCCGCCCGCGTAGGCCACCGCCGCGATCAGACACAGCGCCACCCCCAGTACCGAGGACCCGCCCCCGCCCGACATCGACAGCCCCACGGTCACCGCCCCCGCGAACGACACCGCGAGTCCCGCCACCAGCCGCGGCGGCATCGGATCGCCGAGCAGCTTGGCGCCGAGCAGCGCGATCAGCAGCGGGCCGGTGTTCACCACCAGCGCGGCGGTCCCGGCGTCGACCTGCTGCTCGCCCCAGTTCAGGACGACCATGTAGACCCCGAACCACAGCACCCCCGATACCGCGATACCGGGCCACGCCGCCCGCGGCGGCCACCCCTCCCGCCGGACGAGACACCAGGCGCCCAGCGCGAGCGCGCCCCCCGCCAGCCGGCCCAGGGCCAGCGCGCCCGGCGAGTACGCCTCGCCCGCGCTGCGGATCGACACGAACGCGGAGGCCCACAGCACGACGGTGACCACCGCCGCGGCGGCGGCCGGAACCCCGGCCCGGCGGCGGACGGCACGACCGGGGTTGGCAAGGGTGCGGTCCGGGGTGCGATCCGGGGCGGGGTCAGGGGTGTGGCTCATCATGCTCCTGAGCGTAGGGACGGGCACGGGCGGGGCGCTCGCGGTTTTCAGACGGCGGGAGAGGAGGGGCGGCGGCGGGTATCGGTGCGGGGGGTGGGAGCGGGTCAGCGCGGGGTGGAGGTCCGGGGCGGGGCAGGGTGGAGGTGTGGGGTCAGCGCAGGGTGGCCGGGTCGATGGCGAGGAGCCCGGAGAGGGCCCGCGCCCCTTGCGGGGTGACCCGTACGGCCCGGCCCGTCCCGATCCGTTCGCACCAGCCCGTCTCCAGGGCGTGTCCGCACAGCGCGGCGCCCGCGACCCCGCCGAGGTGCGGCCGGCGTTCGGTCCAGTCGAGGCAGGCGCGGGCGAGCGGGCGCCGCCCGGTGCGCGGCAGCGCGATCCCGGCCGCGCCGAACCACTCCACCCCGGCGTCGGTGAGCGCGAACCCGGTGTCCTGCCGGAGCAGCCCGTGCGCGGTGAGCGCGTCGGTGAGGGCGATGCCGAGCCGCCCGGCGAGATGGTCGTAGCAGGTCCGCCCGCGTGCCAGGGCGGATCCGGCCCCGGCCTCCCGCAGGGTGCGCGGCGGCGGTACGGCCCCCGCCCCCACCCGCGCGGCCAGATCCTCCACGACCTGGGCGACCCCGGGGTCGGCGAGCCGCACATACCGGTGCCGTCCCTGCCGCTCCTCGGCCAGCACCCCCGCGGCCACGAGCTTCCCCAGGTGCCCGCTCAGGGTGGAGGCCGCGACCCCGGCGTGCCGGGCCAGCTCCCCGGCGGTCCAGGCCCGCCCGTCGAGCAGCGCCAGCAGCACGGTGGCCCGGGTCTCGTCGGCGATGAGCGAGGCGAACGCGGCGAGCCCGGGAGCACGGGGATCCCTGGCGGATCCGGAACCGGAACGGGTGGACATGACTCCAGGGTGCGGCACGGACGGTTCGGCGCCCACCGAAGTGTCCGCGCCCCCCGTCCGGCCCCCGTCCGGCCCCGGGCGGCGTCAGGGGCGGCGACCGGCCACCGACTCGGGCGCCACCCCGGTACCGCCCGTACCACCCGTACCGCCCGTAACCCTCTCGAACCGCAGGGCCAGCCCGTCCAGCAGGGCGTTCAGGCCCGCCTCGAACGCCCGGTCGTCCACCGTCTCCTGCCGCTCCGCCAGCAGATGCGCCTGCCCCAGATGCGGATAGGTGTCGGGGTCGTAGGCGCTCTCCTCGTCCACGAAGCCCCCGGCGAAGGAGCCCAGGGCCGCGCCCATGACGAAGTACCGCATCACCGCGCCCACCGAGGTGGCGTGCGCCGGGGGCCAGCCCGCCGTGACCATCGCCCCGTGGACCACGTCCGCCAGGCGCAGCGAGGCCGGGCGGCGGCCGGGGCCCTTGGCCAGCACCGGCACGATGTGGGGGTGGTCGCGCAGGGCGTCCCGGTAGGAGAGCGCCCAGTCGTGCAGCGCGGTCCGCCAGCCGCGGCCGTCCTCGAACATCGACAGATCGACCTGCGCGCTGACCGAGTCGGCGACCGCCTGGAGGATCTCGTCCTTGGTGCGGAAGTGGTTGTAGAGGGACGGCCCGCTCACCCCCAGTTCGGCGGCCAGCCGCCGGGTGGAGACGGCCGCGAGCCCCTCCGCGTCCACCAGGTCCCGCGCGGTCGCGACGATCCGTCCGGTGCTCAGCAGAGGCTTACGGGGTCGGGCCATGGCGCACATAGTAGGGCGGGGGCGCGGGAGCACGGCGGCGCGCGGACCTGAGTATCCGTCTGAGTACGGCGACGGATGTGGCCGACGCCACATTCGCCGACGCTGTTCCCCATGAGTGACACACGCGTCAAGCCGCAGAACACGGCGGCGTTCCACGGTCAGGCCGTCGTCTCCTTCGCGCTCGCCCTCGGGGCCACGGGCGTCGGCATCTTCCAACTGGAGGCCGACCCCTGGGTCCGGGCCTTCCTCGGTATCGCCGTCCTCTATCTCGTCACCTCCGCCTTCACCCTCGCCAAGGTGGTCCGCGACCGCCAGGAGGCCGGGCAGTTGGTCAGCCGCGTCGACCAGGCCCGGCTGGAGAAGCTGCTCGCCGAGCACGACCCCTTCGAGAAGCTCTGATCCGGTCCCGCCCGCCTGCTAAGCGCCCGCTCACCCTCGGTTGTATGGTGGTGCCCCGGTCGGCGAGAGGGGCGAGGAAGCGATGAGTACGGCGGAGGAGACGGCCGGCGGCGAGCACGAGCCGTGGGTCGAGGTCACCCCGGACGCGGCGCGGCGGCTGCTGATCGCCGCGGTGGACGCCTTCGCCGAGCGCGGCTACCACGCCACCACCACCCGCGACATCGCCGGCCGCGCCGGGATGAGCCCGGCCGCGCTCTACATCCACTACCGGACCAAGGAAGAGCTGCTCCACCGGATCAGCCGGATCGGCCACGAGAAGGCCCTCGACATCCTGCGCACCGCCGCGCGCGGCGACGGCACCGCGGGCGAGCGGCTGGCCGACGCGGTCGCCTCCTTCGTCCGCTGGCACGCCGGGCACCGCACGACGGCCCGGGTCGTGCAGTACGAGCTGGACTCCCTCGGGCCGGACGCCCGCGCGGAGATCGTCGCCCTGCGGCGGCAGTGCGACGCCGAGGTCCGCGGGATCATCGAGGACGGCATCGCCTCCGGCGCCTTCGACGTCCTCGACGTCCAGGGCACGACCCTCGCGGTGCTGTCGCTCTGCATCGACGTGGCCCGCTGGTTCAGCGTCCGGGGGCCCTGGACGCCGGACGAGGTGGGCGCGATGTACGCGGGGCTGGTGCTGCGGATGGTGGGGGCCGGGGTGCCCCGGAGGTAGGGGCCGCGCTCAGGGGCGGAAGCCGTGGCGGGGCGCAGCGGCGGCAGGAGGGCTCGGCGGTAGCGGCCGGGCTCGGAGGCGGCAGTGGGGTTCAACGGTGGCCGCCGGGCCCAACACCGGCCGCGGGGCTCACAGGTAGTAGCGCGACACCGATTCCGCCACGCACACCGGCTTGTCCCCGCCCTCGCGCTCGACCGTGAAGACGATCGCCACCTGGACCCCGCCCGGCACGTCGTCCACCGCCGAGACCGCCGCCGTGGCGCGCAGCCGGGAGCCGACCGGGACGGGAGCGGGGAAACGCACCTTGTTGGTGCCGTAGTTGACGCCCATCGTCACCCCCTCCACGGCTATCAGTTGCGGCGCGAACAGCGGCAGCAGCGCGAGGGTGAGATAGCCGTGCGCGATCGTCGTCCCGAAGGGCCCGGTCGCTGCCCTGGCCGGGTCCACATGGATCCACTGGTGGTCGCCGGTCGCCTCGGCGAACAGGTCGATCCGCTGCTGGTCGATCTCGATCCAGTCGGTGTGCCCCAGCCGCTCGCCCACCGCGGCCCTCAGCTCGTCCACGGAGGTGAAGATCCTCGGCTCCGCCATGTCCCGGCCTCCCGTTCGAATGATCTAAGCAACTGCTTAGCATGGTCGGGAGGGGGGCCGATGTCAACGGGACGGCGGGCGCGGTGCGCATGGGTAGGGTTGCGGTGATGCCGCAGATTCCAGAGAACGTTCATGAACTCACCGTCGGCCAGTTGTCCGCGCGGAGCGGGGCCGCGGTGTCCGCGCTGCACTTCTACGAGTCCAAGGGGCTGATCAGCAGTCGACGGACGTCGGGCAATCAGCGCCGCTACTCGCGCGACGCGCTGCGCCGGGTCGCCTTCGTACGGGCCGCGCAGCGGGTCGGCATCCCGCTCGCCACGATCCGGGAGGCGCTGGCGGAACTGCCCGAGGAGCGGACGCCGACGCGGGAGGACTGGGCTCGGTTGTCGCGGGCGTGGCGGTCGGAGCTGGAGGAGCGGATCCGGCAGTTGAACCGGTTGCGGGATCATCTGGCCGACTGCATCGGGTGCGGGTGTCTGTCGCTGGAGAGCTGTGTGCTGTCCAATCCCGATGACGCCTTCGGGCAGGAGCGGGCGGGGTCGCGGTTGCTGGTGGAGCGGCGTCGGTAGCTTTTCGGGTGCGGACGGGCGGCAGCGGTCCTGCGGGGGTGCGGCATCCCCGGCGCACCCCCAAGGTCCTGCTGGCCATCGGTCACGCGGACATGAGCAGTTGTCCGCGCCGCGCGTACGCGAGGGCCTCGGCGGTCAGGACCGGGCGGGGGACCAGGATGCCGCAGTCCAGGCAGACCGGTCCGGAGGACGGTTCGTGATCGAGTTCGTACTTCCAGACCAGGCGCTCCCCGTCACAGACCGGGCACTCGGCGCCCGGCTCGCGCTCCAGCGCCGCGATCAGCCGGCGCAGCACCTCCGCCAGGGGCTCGCCGGGATGCACCCGGGGGTCGTCGCACCAGGCGACTCCGAAGCCGCCCCAGGTCAGCCGGTGCCAGTCGTCCACGCTGCCCGGCCGGCGCAGCCCGTCGTACTTCTCCTTCCTGCGGCGCTCGGCGAACCCGCTCTCATAGGCCAGCCAGACCGCCCGCGCCGCCTCCAGCTCCTCCAGCGCGGCCACGAGCCGCACCGGGTCGGGGGAGCGGTCCTCGGGGTCGAACCCGGCCCGCGCGCACAGATGGTCCCAGGTCGCTCTGTGCCCATAGGGGGCGAACCGCTCAAGGCACTTGCGCAGCGAGTAGCGCCGTAGTGCCAGATCGCACCGAGGGTCGCGCACCTGTCTTGCCAGACTCCGGAAACCGGCCATCGCCCTGCACCTCCGTCACATCTGCACCTGTACTTCGGTCACCGCGGCGTCGTCGTCGTACGGACGTCGCCGAATAGACGTATCGCCCCGCGATTCGGCTCCCTTCCGGCTCCCCCCGATTTCCCGGCGGCCCCGGCGGACACCGGAGGAGCGGGCGGGAGCAGGGGCAGCACCGCGAAAACTTGACGCATGTTCACCTTTTAACCCGGCACTAACCGCCGGTAACGTCCGGCCCCATCCCCGTCGGGAGGAGCCGCCATGTCACGGCGCACCCCACGCACCGCGCTCGTCGGACTGAGAACTCCCCACACGCCCCGTGGGTTCCTGAAGACCGCTTCCGTATGCGTCCTGATGGCCGGGCTGCTGGCCCCGCTGTCCCCCGCCGCCTCGGCCGCCACCCCCGCGGCGACCGGGGCGGCGGCGGTCGTGGACCACTGCGGCACCCAGTGCTCGGACATCCTGCCGCCCGGCCAGAACGGCAACGCCACCCTCGCCCAGATCCTGCTGAACCAGGCGTTCGGCACCCAGCCCGACCACGCGGAGGACCAGCTCGGGCCCTATGCGAAGCTCGCCACCGGTTACCAGACGCTGACCGACGCCACCCTCAACACCTTCTTCAACGACGCCTCCTTCGGCGTCCCCGCCGACCAGGTCGCCTCCACCCTGAAACCCGCCGGGCGCACCGATGTCACCATCGTCCGGGACAAGAAGACCGGTGTGCCGCACATCACGGGCACCACCCGCTACGGCACCGAGTTCGGCGCCGGGTACGCCGCCGCCCAGGACCGTCTCTGGCTGATGGACCTCTTCCGGCACGTCGGGCGCGGTCAGCTCACCTCCTTCGCCGGGGGCGCCCTCGACAACCAGGCCCTGGAGCAGACGTTCTGGCGCGACGCCCCCTACACCGAGACCGAGCTACAGGCCCAGATCGACCGCGCCGCCGCCACCAACGGTGACCGGGGCCGCCAGGCCCTCGCCGACGTCACGGCGTACGTCGACGGCATCAACGCCTATATCGCCGCCTCCGACAGCGGCCGGTACTTCCCCGGCGAGTACGTCCTCACCGGCCACAAGGACTCGATCACCAACGCCGGGACCATCGAGCGCTTCCGGCCCACCGACCTGGTCGCCCTCGCCTCCGTCATCGGCTCCCTCTTCGGCGCCGGAGGCGGCGGCGAGGTGAACAACGCCCTCTCCCTGCTCGCCGCCCAGCAGAGGTACGGGGTGCAGAAGGGCACCGAGGTCTGGGAGTCGTTCCGGGAGCGCAACGACCCCGAGGCCGTCCTCACCGTCCACGACGGCAGCTTCCCCTACGGCACCAAGCCCGCGAACCCGCAGGGCGCCGCCCTCCCCGACCCCGGCTCGGTCACCCGCGAACCCCTTGTGTACGACCGCACCGGCAGCGCCGCCACCGCCCCGGCCACCGCCACCTCCGCCGACGCCGCCGCGGACGCCGTCAGTTCCGCCCGGCGCGGGATGTCCAACGCCCTGGTCGTCAGCGGCGAGCACACCGCGAGCGGCCACCCCATCGCCGTCTTCGGACCGCAGACCGGCTATTTCGCGCCACAGTTGCTGATGCTCCAGGAGATCCAGGGCCCGGGGCTGAGCGCCCGCGGCGCCACCTTCGCCGGGCTCGGCATGTACGTCCTGCTCGGCCGCGGCCAGGACTACGCCTGGAGCGCCACCACCTCCGGCCAGGACATCATCGACACCTACGCCGTCGAGCTGTGCCAGGACGACCACCACTACCTCCTCCGGGGCGTGTGCACGCCGATGGAGAAGGTGGAGCGCAAGAACGCCTGGAAGCCCACCGTCGCCGACGGCACCGCGGCCGGCTCGTACACCCTGCGGGTCTGGCGGACCGCGTACGGTCCCGTCGCGTACCGGGCGACCGTCGGCGGGAAGAAGGTCGCCTACACCACCCTGCGTTCGTCGTTCCTCAACGAGGCCGAGTCGATCGTCGGCTTCCAGATGCTGAACGACCCCGGGTACGTCACCGGCCCGGAGACCTTCCAGCAGGCCACCCAGCACATCAACTTCACCTTCAACTGGTTCTACGCCGACTCCACGCGCACCGCCTACTACAACAGCGGCGACAACCCCGTCCGGGCCACCGGCGTCGACCCCGAGTTCCCGGTCTGGGCCCGGGAAACCTACGAATGGCGTGGCTGGGACCCGGCGACCAACGCCGCCGAGTACACCCCGCCCGCCCAGCACCCGAACTCCCTCGACCAGGACTACTACATCTCCTGGAACAACAAACAGGCCCGGGACTACACCGCCGCCCCCTGGGGCAACGGCTCGGTGCACCGCGGGAATCTGCTGGACGACCGGGTGAAACGGCTGGTCCAGCAGGGCGGGGTGACCCGCTCGGCGCTGGTGCGGGCCATGGCCGACGCCGGGCTCACCGATCTGCGCGCCGAGCAGGTCCTCCCGGAGCTGCTGCGCGTCCTCACCAGCAGCCCGGTCACCGATCCGGCCGCCGCCTCGGCGGTGACCAGGCTCCAGGCATGGGCGGCGGCGGGCGGCAGGCGCACCGAGACCTCGCCCGGCTCCCGGACCTACGCCCACGCCGACGCCATCCGGATCCTCGACGCCTGGTGGCCGCTGCTGGTCAGGGCCCAGTTCGAACCCGGACTCGGCACTGATCTCCACACCGCGATCACCGCCAACCTCCCCGTCGACGAATCACCCTCCGCCGCCCACGGCCCGACCGGCGCCCACGCCGGAAGCGCCTTCCAGTACGGCTGGTGGAGCTATGTCGACAAGGATCTGCGGACGGTCCTCGGCGAGACCGTCCGGGGGCCGCTCGGTGACGAGTACTGCGGCGGCGGCTCCCTCACCGCCTGCCGGGACGCCCTGCTCACCACCCTCACCCAGGCCGCCGCCAGGACCCCCGCCCAGGTCTACCCGGGCGACACCCTGTGCGCGGCCGGGGACCAGTGGTGCGCCGACTCGCTGAACCAGCGCGCGCTCGGCGGCATCAAACACCCGAAGGTGAGCTGGCAGAACCGGCCCACCTACCAGCAGGTCGTGGAGTTCACCTCCCACCGCTGAGGCCCCGGTCCCGGGGGTACCGACCAGTACCGGCCAGCACTGACCAATACCGGCCACGGTCGGGCCGGTACCCCCGGTACCCCCGTACCCCCGGAACCCCCGCCCCCCGCCTCACCGATACAGCAGATACCGCTCCCGGGTCGACCGGAACGCCGCCAGGCCGTGCTGCCAGGCGGCCACCACCTCGCCGGTCCCCGCCCCCGCGTCGATCATCGTGCGCACCCGGGTGGAGCCGGTGAGGGTGTCGATCCAGTGGTTCTCCAGCCAGCGGAACCCGCTCCAGCTCCGCCGGGCGGTGATCAGCAGCCCGATCCCCGTGCGCACGGGGTCGAAGGCCCGCCGGTCGTGGACATGGACCTGGACCCCGCCGACCGTCCTGTGGGGAAATTTGGAGAAGGTCGGCGTGAAGTACGCCTCCCGGAACCGGACGCCCGGCAGCCCCAGTTCATTGGCGGCGGCGGCCCAGCGCCCGTCCAGGCCCTCCGCGCCGAGCAGTTCGAAGGGCCGGGTGGTGCCGCGCCCCTCGGAGAGGTTCGTCCCCTCGAACAGACAGGTCCCCGCGTAGACCAGCGCGGTGTCCGGCGTCGGCATGTTCGGGCTCGGCGGCACCCAGGGCAGCCCCGAGGCGTCGTAGAAGTCCGACCGGCGCCAGCCGCGCATCCGGACGACCTCAAGCGGCACCGGAGCGGGCAGGAACTCCCCGTTGAACAGGTGGGCCAGCTCGCCCACGGTCATCCCGTGCGCCTGCGCGATCGGCTGCCGTCCGACGAAGCTCGCGAACCCCGGCTCCAGCACCGGGCCGTACGCGTCGCGCCCGGTGACCGGGTTCGGCCGGTCCAGCACCACCACCCGCTTTCCGGCCAGGGCCGCCGCCTCCATGCAGTCGAACAGCGTCCAGATGTAGGTGTAGAAGCGGGCGCCGACATCCTGGATGTCGAAGACGACCGTGTCCACACCGGACGCGGTGAAGATGTCGGCGAGCGGCCGGCCCCGCTTGCCGTACGTGTCGTACACGGGCAGCCCGGTCGCCGGGTCGTCGTGGCGGCCCTCGGACCCGCCGGCCTGGGCGGTGCCGCGGAAGCCGTGCTCCGGGCCGAAGACGGCGACGAGGTCCACCCGTTCATCGGCGTGCATGACGTCCACGAGATGCCGGACGTCCCGGGTCACCCCGGTGGGATTGGTGACGATCCCGACCCGGGCGCCGCCGAGTACGGCGTACCCGTCGTCCGCGAGGCGTTCGAAACCGGTGCGCGGGGCAGCGGCGTGACCCGCGGCGGTCGCCGCGGGGGCGGCGAGGGCGAGAGCGGCGGCGGTCGTTCCGGCCAGGACCGTGCGTCGTGTGGGGGGCATGAGGGGACGGTAGAGGCTGCGCGGGGCGGTGGGGAGGGGGCGGGGGCGGCGAGGGGGTGTGTCGGGGGACCGGACGTCTGCCGGGCGGGTGCCGGACGTGTGCCGGGCGGGCCGGGACGCCCTTCCTCCGTCCATACCGACCGGTTAGTCTGGATCGGCGGGGGCCCGGAGCGGCAGGGACTGGAGGGCGATGGTGGTCAGCGTGCGGGGTGCCGGAGTGGTCGTCACGGGCGCGGGCGGCGGGATCGGGGCCGCGCTCGCCCGGCGGTTCGCCCGGGAGGGCGCCCGGGTCGTCGTCAACGACCTCGACGCGGGCCGGGCCGAGGCGGTCGCCGCCGAGATCGGGGCAGTCGCCCTGCCCGGTGACGCCTCCGCCGTCATCGGCGCGGCCCTCGACGCCCTCGACGGCACCGTCGACATCTACTGCGCCAACGCCGGTCTCGGCTCCGGCGGCTCCGAGACCGCCCCGGACGAGGTGTGGGACGCGGCCTGGGACGTCAATGTGATGGCCCATGTCCGAGCCGCGCGGGCGCTGCTGCCGGGCTGGCTGGAGCGGGGCCGGGGGCGGTTCGTGTCGACGGTGTCGGCCGCCGGGCTGCTCACCATGATCGGCGCCGCCCCCTACAGCGTCACCAAGCACGGCGCCCACGCCTTCGCCGAGTGGCTGTCGCTGACGTACCGGCACCGCGGGGTGAAGGTGCACGCCATCTGTCCCCAGGGCGTGCGGACCGCCATGCTGGACGCCACCGGCAGCGCGGGCGACCTGGTGCTCCGGCCGACCGCGATCGAGCCCGGGGACGTGGCCGACGCGCTGTTCGAGGGGATGGCCGAGGACCGGTTCCTGATCCTGCCGCACCCCGAGGTCGCCGCGTACTACCGGGCGCGCGCCACCGACCCGGACCACTGGCTGACCGGCATGAACCATCTCCAGCGGAAGTGGGAGGCGGTGGACTGAGCGGGGTCCTGCCCGAGGCGCCGGACCGGGCGGGTGGGAAGATCCTCCGTCGGAAGGTGTGTGCTCCCGTTCACGGGACCGACGGCGAACCCTCACGGAAGGCAGGTGGCGGCAGTGCCCAGAACGACGGACGGGGACGGGGCGCCCGTCCCCCAGCGGCTGCTGGCCGCCGCCACCCGGCTCTTCGCCGAGCAGGGCTACGACCGCACGTCGGTGCAGGAGATCGTCGAGGCCGCGGGCGTCACCAAGGGCGCCCTCTACCACTACTTCGGCTCCAAGGACGATCTGCTGCACGAGGTGTACGCCCGGGTGCTCCGCGTCCAGCAGGAACGTCTCGACGCCTTCGCCGAGGCCGATGCCCCGGTGCAGCAGCGGCTGCGGGACGCGGCGGCGGACGTGGTGGTCACCACCATCGAGAACCTCGACGACGCCATGATCTTCTTCCGGTCCATGCACCACCTCGGCCCGGAGAAGAACAAACAGGTCCGCGCCGAGCGCCGCCGCTACCACGAACGCTTCCGCGCGCTCATCGAGGAGGGCCAGCGCGAGGGCGTCTTCTCCGACGCCACCCCCGCCGACCTGGTCGTGGACTACCACTTCGGGTCCGTCCACCATCTCTCCACCTGGTACCGCCCCGACGGACCGCTCAGCCCCCAGCAGGTCGCCGACCACCTCGCCGACCTGCTGCTGAGGGCCCTGCGCCCCTGACCGCCCGTACCTCCGGCACCGGCCGCCCCGGAGGGACTGCCTCAGCCCCGGTCACAGGTGGGTCCTCAGCCCCGGTCACAGGTACCGCTTCAGCTCCCGCCGCGCCAGCGACCGCTGGTGCACCTCGTCCGGCCCGTCCGCGATCATCAGGGTGCGGGCGGCGGCGTACAGCTCGGCCAGCGGGAAGTCCTGACTCACCCCGCCCGCCCCGTGCAACTGGATCGCCCGGTCCAGGATGCCGACGACCGCGCGGGGCGTCGCGATCTTGATGGCCTGGATCTCGGTGTGGGCGCCCCGGTTGCCGACGGTGTCCATCAGCCAGGCCGTCTTCAGCACCAGCAGCCGGAGCTGCTCGATGGTCACCCGGGCGTCCGCGATCCAGTTCTGCACCACGCCCTGCTGCCCCAGCGCCCTGCCGAACGCCGTCCGGGACACCGCCCGCCGGCACATCAGCTCGATCGCCCGCTCCGCCATCCCGATCAGCCGCATGCAGTGGTGGATCCGGCCGGGGCCGAGCCGGGCCTGCGCGATGGCGAAGCCGCCGCCCTCCTCGCCGACCAGGGCCGACGCCGGGACCCGCACCCGGTCGAAGAGCACCTCGGCATGGCCGCCGTGGGAGTGGTCCTCGTAGCCGAAGACGCGCATCGCGCGGCGGACGGTCACCCCGGGGGTGTCGCGGGGGACCAGGACCATGGACTGCTGGCGGCGCGGGTCCGGGCCGTCGGGGTCGGTCTTGCCCATCACGATGAAGACCGCGCAGTCCGGGTTCATCGCCCCGGAGATGTACCACTTGCGGCCCGTGACGACATAGTGGTCGCCGTCGCGCTCGATCCGGGTGGTGATGTTGGTGGCGTCGGCCGAGGCCACCTCCGGTTCGGTCATCGCGAACGCCGAGCGGATCTCCCCGGCGAGCAGCGGCTCCAGCCACCGTTCGCGCTGCTCCTCGGTGCCGAACTGCGCCAGCACCTCCATGTTCCCGGTGTCCGGGGCGGCGCAGTTGGTGGCGACGGGCGCGAGATGCGGGGAGCGGCCGGTGATCTCGGCGAGCGGGGCGTACTGGAGGTTGGTGAGCCCGGCGCCGTGGACGGCGTCCGGCAGGAACAGGTTCCACAGGCCCCGCCGCCGTGCCTCCGCCGTCAGCTCCGCCACCACGGGCGGGGTGTCCCAGGGCGAGGCGAGGGCGGCCCGCTGCTCCTCGGCGACCGGCTCGGCCGGGTACACGTACTCGTCCATGAAGGCGAGCAGGGCGGAGCGCAGCTCCTCGGTGCGGGCGTCGAACGCGAAGTCCATGCCGGTTCAGCCTTCCTGGAGGTCGCGCAGCGTGGTCAGGCCGTGCTCGATGAAGACGGGGACCAGAGCGCCGATCCGGTCGAAGCCGGGCCCGACGGTCCGGCCGAGGGTGTACCGGTAGTGGATGCCCTCCAGGATCACCGCGAGCTTGAACCAGGCGAAGGCCGTGTACCAGGCCACCGCCGCCACCTCGCGCCCCGAGCGGTCCGCGTACCGCTCGACCAGCTCGGCGGGCGCGGGATGACCGGCGGCCTCGGCGGTGGTGGACACCGGGGAGCCGGGGGTGCCGAGCGGGGTGCTGTACATCACCAGCAGCCCCAGATCGGTCAGCGGATCGCCGAGGGTGGACATCTCCCAGTCCAGTACGGCCGTGATCCGGTCGGAACCGTCCAGCAGGACGTTGTCGAGCCGGTAGTCGCCGTGGACCACGGTCGGGGCGGGGGAGCGGGGCAGGGTGCGGCCCAGCGCCGTGTGCAGCTCGTCGATGCCGGGCAGGTCGCGGTCGCGGGAGGCGTCGAGCTGCTTGCTCCAGCGGCGGAGCTGCCGGTCCAGGAACCCGTCCGGCCGCCCGAAGTCATCGAGGCCGACCGCCGCCGGATCCACCGCGTGCAGCTCGACCAGCGTGTCGACCAGCCCCAGCACGGCCGCCCGGGTCCGCTCCGGCCCCAGCGGGGCGAGCTGCGCGGCGGTGCGGTACGGGGTGCCGGGCACCTGCTCCATCACATAGAACGGCGCCCCGAGCACCTCCTCGTCCTCGCACAGCAGCAGCGTCCCGGGCACCGGCACGGCGGTCGGGTGCAGGGCGCTGATCACCCGGTGCTCGCGCCGCATGTCGTGGGCGGTGGCCAGGACATGGCCGAGCGGCGGACGCCGGACGACCCAGCGGCCGGTGCCGTCGGTGACGGTGTAGGTGAGGTTGGAGCGTCCGCCCTCGATCAGTTGGGCGGTCAGCGGCCCCGCCACCAGACCGGGCCGCTCGCGGTCGAGGAGTCCGCGCAGCCGGTCGGGATCGAGACCGGGCGGGTGGTCGGCAGCCATCGTCGCTCCTACGGACGCGCGAACAGGACGTGACCATGATGCCGACCGGTCGGTATGCCGTCCAGACGCCCGGGAGGGAATGCCCTCCGGGCCACCCTAGGGGAGCGGGGTCGATCTCCTCTCCGGGTCACCCTGGGGGGGCGGGCCGATCTCCTCAGTGGTCGTCCCAGTGGTCGCCGTGGGCGGCGTGGCGGTGGCCGTCGTGGAGGTAGTCGATGTGGTCGCCGTGCAGTACCGAGGCATGGCCGCAGTCCGCGCCGTGCCGGTGCTCGTGCCCGGCGTGGGCGGTGTGCCCGGCCGCCTCGCACTCGTCCCAGTGGCCGTTGTGCGCGCGGTGCAGATGCCCGTCGTGCGCGTAGTCGACGTGATCGCCGTGGGGTACGGCGGTGTGGCCGCACTCGGGGCCGTGGGTGTGGGCGTGGGTGGTGTGTTCGAGGTGTGTGGTGCTCATAGAGGCGAGCATATGGGGCATATCGCTCATATGCCCTGCGGTGTCGATGCCGGTGCCGGTGTGGCCGTCGATGTGGCCCCTCAGAACACGATCGCCGCCGCCGCGCACACCGCCAGGAACACCGTGCACAGGGTCGCCGCGGCGGCCTGCCGGGGTGGCAGCGCGGCCGGGCGGGCATCCGCCGTGAGGGCGCGTATCCGCCGGTGGGCGATCAGCAGAAAGCCCAGCCAGAGCAGCACGCACGCGGCGCACACCAGTGCCGACGCGGGTGACAGACCGCCGCGCACGGTGCTGCGCACCGCGAGGACGGCGGTGACCGTCCCGGCGAGGGTGGTCCGCCGCCAGGCGAGCCGGGTCCGCTCCGGCTGGAGCCCCGGATCCCGTACGGGCCCGGCCTCGGCGCTCACCGTCGCCTCACCCCTCCCAGCCGAGCAGGACGACCACCACCATGCCGAGCGCCACCACCGCGACGACCAGGCTCAGCAGCGCCGGGAACCGGGAGACCGGCAGATCCTCGCCGCGCCGCATCGCCCGCTCGCAGCGCACCCAGTGGTTGACCGCCCGCAGCGAGCACAGGACACCGGCCGCGAGCAGCGCCAGCGCCAGCGCGACCCGGACCGCCCAGCGCAGATCGGGCAGGAACTGGTCCACCGCGAACCCGCCGCCGATCAGCGCCAGCGCGGTCCGCAGCCAGGCCAGGAAGGTGCGTTCGTTGGCCAGGGAGAACCGGTAGTCGGGGGTGGCGCCCTCCGCGCGGACCCGCTCGGGGGCGAACCACAACCGGACGTTCCGCACAAAGTCGCTCACCCGACCGACCCTAACCGTCAGATGTGCTCCCCGTACGGTCGGCCTCGTCCCGCCGGGCGATCCCGTAGCAGGGCGTACGCGGCCCGCCCGTCCGGCACCCACTCCCAGGTGTCGTCCCCGTCGTCCCCGTCGTCCCCGTCGTCCGCGTCGTCCCCGTCGTCCGCGTCGAGCCGCCGCTCGATCTCGCTCTCCGGCAGGAAGGCGTGCCAGGCCACCTCCTCCGCCTGGGGCCGCACCGGCAGCTCGCAGCGCACCTCGTACACCGCCGACCACCAGCTCCGCCCGGCCCCGTCGTCATAGAGGAACGTGAACAGGAAGGTCGGGTCGGGCAGCCCCGAGACGCCCAGTTCCTCCTCGGCCTCCCGCAGCGCCGCGTCGTCGTAGGACTCGCCCGCGCCGACCACCCCGCCAACGAACGGGTCGTAGCAGGCCGGGAACACCAGTTTGGTGGCCGTCCGCCGGTGCACGAAGATCCGCCCGGCATCGTCCCTGACCCGCACGAACACGCAGCGGTGCCGGAGCCCGCGGGCGTAGACCTCGCCCCGGCGGACCTGCCCGGTCACCCGGTCGTGCTCGTCGACGACGTCGAGAAGCTCGTCGGCGGGATCGGCGCTGGTGTACCCGTCATCGGCTGCGTCGCTCATGGGGGTATCCAAACAGCCCCCGCGCGTTCCCCGCCCCGTACTGGTACGCGTGACCCGTCAGCTCGGGCGGGCCGGTACCGGCTGGAGCCGTCCCATCGTCGCCGTCGTGGCCGCCGTCGCCCCCCGGGGCATGGCCGGGTGCATCCCGAGCAGGACGATGCCCGCCACCACCCCGGCGAGCCCCGCCGCCTCCCAGGCCAGCGCGCCGGTGTCGGTGCGCAGCCGGTCGCCCAGGAACCCGACGCCGCAGATGATCCCGGCGATGGGCTGGGCGGCGGTCAGCGCGGGCAGCGAACTGCGCAGCGACCCGGTCTCGAACGCGCTCTGCACCAGGACCAGCCCGGTGATCCCGAGCGCCAGCACCGCGTACGGCTGCCAGCCGGTCAGCACCTCCAGGATCCCGCCCTCGCCGAACCGCTGTCCGCTGACCCGGGTCAGCGCGTCCTGCACCCCGTAGAGCAGACCGGCCGCCAGGGCGAGCAGCATGGGGGCGGAGCCCATCCGGGAGCGCTTGGCGTACCCGGTGAGCAGCAGCGCCAGCCCCACCATCACACCGATGATCAGCCAGTGCCGCAGCGGATCGACCACCGCCGTGCCGCCGTGCGGCTGACCGGCGACGATGAAGGTGGTCACCCCGCCCGCCAGCAGGGCGAGCCCGGCCCAGCCCTGGCGGCCCAGCGGCTGCCTGGTCTGGCGCCGGGACAGCGCGAGGGCGAACAGCAGATTCGTCGCCAGCAGCGGTTCCACCAGGGAGAGCTGGCCCTGGCCCAGCGCGATGGCGCCCAGCACCATGCCCGCGGCCATCAGCGCGATCCCGCCGAGCCAGCGCGGCACCCGCATCAGATCGAGCAGCAGCCGCGGGGAGAGGAAGTCGCCGCGCGGTGCCCGCTGGGCCGCGTTCTGCTGGAGGACGAAGCCGAAGCCCAGACAGCACGCGGCACTCACGGCGAGAACCAGAACCAGAACCGACACGCTGTACCTCGGGATCATCCGGCCGGAAACACATGGTGCGGTACGGCCGACTGTAGGGGACCGGGGGCGTCACTGCCCCTGGGAAGGGCCCGAACGCGGGCGGCCGGGGCAGCCGGGGCAGTGGGGGGGGGCACTGCGGCGGCGGCCGGCCACGGGCGCGGGTGTGCTCACTCGCCATGGTCCGGCGCCGCATCCGTGATCGCTATGACCTACGCCACATCCAGACCCAGTAACCGGAGCGACACACTCCGCTATGCGGTCGACTGGCGGACAGCCCTCCGTGTGCATGGCCGAGAATCGCCGGTGTGACTTAACGCACACGGCTCGGGGTGCATCACGGCCCGCGTGCGGCGATCTCCACGAAGTCGGCACAACTGTCTCTCTCCTCCCACGAGTTGACGCGTGTCACGGCTGGAACGCACTTGACGCTGAGCGTTGGCTGCCGGTTTGCTGTCCGTGATCGGCCGATAGCAGGCCGACCACATCGACCACCCGCATCGTCGCTGAGGAAGTTCCCGCGGTGTCCCCACCCCCGCCTCCCCTCGGCCGGGGCCGCAGGCGAGCGGCTCAGGCCCATGACGCGGCTCTCGACGACACCGAACTCAGTGCCGCGCGTGCCGCGTTGGCCCAGGGCCGCTGGCAGGCGGTCCGCTCCCTGCTGGTGCGCACCGCCGACGACTGGGACCGCCGGGGCCACCGGGTCACCGTCCTCGGCGCCGAGCCGTACACCGCCGCCTGGGCGGGCGACTGGCAGCTCGCCGAACCCGAGTCCGCCGACGCCGCCGTGCTCTTCGCGTTCGCCCAGGTGCACCGGGCGCTGCGCGGCAAGCAGAAGCCGGAACGGGCCCGCGAGGCATGCGCCGCCGCCGCCCGCCGCGCCCCCGCCGACCCCACCCCCTGGCTCGGACTGCTGCTGCTGGAGCGCTCGCTCGGCGCCGAGGAGGACGTGGTCCGGCTCTTCGACGAGATCCGGCACCGCCACCCCGATCATCACCACGCCCACCATCTGCTGGTGGCGCGGCTCGCCGAGCGGCTCACCGAGGCCGGCGCCGACCCGCTGCACGAGGTGTACGACTTCGCCAACTGGGCCGCCGAGCAGGCCCCCGCCGACTCCCCGCTCGCCATCCTCCCGGTGGTCGCGCACGCCGAGCGGTTCCGGGTCCTGGCCGCCGCGGGTCATCTGCCGACCGACCCGGTCGCCTCCGGGCACTGGGACGGACGCCGGGCCCGCCAGGTGATGAAGGCCGCGTTCGACTGGTGGCTGGAGTGGGAGCACGAGGAGCATCCGCGCCGCCTGGTCGACCTGAACTTCCTCGCCCACGCCAAGTACTGCGAGGGCCGCTCCGCCGAAGCCGCGGCCCTCTTCCACCGCATCGGCGACCGCTTCACCCCCCAGCCGTGGTCCTACCCGGACCGCGACCCCGCCTCGGCGTTCCGCTCGGCCCGCGACGGCGCGCTCGGCACCACCTGACCACTCCGCGGCACCGCACGACCGGCTCCACCGCACCACCTGACCGCCCCGGAGCACCCGCACGACCGGCTCCACCGCACCACCCGTACTGCCCCCGAGGCCCCGGAACCCCTGGCGCCCGGAGAAGAACCGCACCTCACGGCCCCGAAAGGACCCGCTCCCCATGAGCACCGGCAGTCCCCGCACGAGCAGACCGGCCGCCCCCTCCGACGGCATCAGCACCTTCAAGGGCCAGGAGCGCGCGCTGCGCGCCGACCGCCTCGGCACGGGGGGCCTGCTGCTCTCCGTCCTCGCCGCGACCGGCCCCATCATGGTCGTCGCTGGTGTCATGCCCACCACATACGCGGTGATGGGCATCGTCGGACAGCCCCTGCTCTTCGTGCTCCTCGGCGTGGTCCTGGTCCTGTTCGGCATCGGCTACGCCGAGATGAGCCGCCATGTCCACAACGCGGGCGCGTTCTACGCCTACATCTCGCGCGGCCTCGGCGGCACCGCCGGAGCGAGCGCCGCGATGGTCGCCCTGGTCGCCTACAACGCCCTCCAGGCCGGTATCTACGGCATCTTCGGCTTCGAGGTCGCCGGGCTGCTCGGCACCTACGCGGACATCACCGTCGCCTGGTGGGTCCCGGCGCTGGTGGCGCTCGCGGGGGTCGGCGCGCTCGGCTGGCTGAAGATCGACGTCAACGCCAAGGTGCTGGGCGTCCTGCTCATCATCGAGGTCGTCCTCGTCGTCATCTTCGACATCGCCGCCCTCGGCGACCCCGGCCCGCAGGGGCTGTCGTTCGGCGCGTTCGACCCCGGCACCCTGACCGGCGCGGGCGTCGGCACCGCCCTGTGCTTCTGCATCGCCGCGTTCCTCGGCTTCGAGCAGGCCCCGGTGTACGCGGAGGAGACCAGCAGGCCGCACATCCTGGTGCCCCGGGTGATGTTCCTGGCCGTCGCCGGGACCGCGGTCTTCTTCGCCGTCAGCAGTTGGGCGCTCACGGTGGCGACCGGCCCCGACCACATCGTGCCCACCGCGCAGGAGCAGAGCGCCGGACTGCTGTTCTTCCTCACCGAGGCCCGCCTCGGCGAGACCTTCACCGACGTCATGCACATCCTCTTCGTGACCGGCATGTTCGCGGCGCTGCTCAGCTTCCACAACGTCGTCGCCCGGTATGCCTTCGCCATGGGCCGCGAGGGACTGCTGCCGTCGGCCTTCGGCCGCACCACCGGCTCCAGCGGTGCCCCCGGCACGGGTTCGCTGCTCCAGACCGCCGTCTCCGCGGTCATCGTGATCGCCTTCGCCCTCACCGACGACAAGCCGGACGGCGACCCGACCGCGCCGGTCCTCCAGCTCTTCACCTGGTTCGGGAACGTCGGCGCGCTCGGGGTGATCGTGCTGATGGCCGCCGCGTCCCTCTCGGTGGTGGTGTTCTTCGTCCGCCGCGGTGCCGCCGGGACCCAGGGCTGGCGTCTGGTCACTTCGTCCCTCGCGGGTATCGCGCTGGTGGTGATCGCCGGTTACACGGTCAAGGACTTCGACGTCCTGGTCGGCACCGGCCCCGGTTCCTCGCTGAGCTGGGTGCTGCCCGGCATCATCGGCCTCGCCGTGCTCGGCGGTCTGGTGCAGGGCCTGATCATGCGGGCCCGCAGGCCGGAGGCCCACGCCCGGATCGGCCTCGGCAACGAGGCGTTCCAGTTGGAGAAGGCGGCGGAGTCCCGCGCGGAGTGAGGGCGTCCCCCTGAGGGATGCCCGACGGCACCCGGTCCCCGTGAACCCCGACCCGAAGGGGTCCACGGGGACCCGAAGCCCCGATGAGCAGCCCCGTTCAGCGACGAGGCACCCCCGACGGCGCCCCCACCGCACCGGGCATCCCCGGCACCCCAGGGATCCCCGCCCCCTCGACTCCCCACCCCTCCGGCACCCCGGCCTCCGGCGACACCGGCCGAGGCCCCCCGGACACCTCCGGCACCCCCGGCCCCGTCACCTCGGGCACCCCAGCCTCCGGCAACACCGGCCCAGCCACCCCAGCCACCCCCGGCCCAGCCACCTCCGGCACCCCCGGCGCCGACCCCATCGGCGGCTCCCCACCCGGCACCGGCACAGGCACCGGCCCCGACACCCCCTCCGGCACCTCCCCGGCCGACCCACCGGGCACCCCGCCCGGCGATCCCCCAGGCACCCCACCCGGCACTCCCCCAGGACTCCCACCCGGCACCCCACCCGGCACCCCACCCGGCTCCTGCGCCCCCGGCGTGGACCCCGGCCCCGGCCCCGCCACCACCCCGAACGCGTCCTCCAGCACGGCCTCCTCACCTCCGTACCGCACGGTGACGCTCACCGTCCGAGGAAGGCCCGCCAGATCCGGCGGCACCGTCACCGACACCCCGGGCGCAGCCCCCGGCCGGTGCTCCGGGGTCACGGGGACGGTCCGCCCGTCCACCACCACCTCCCCGCCGACCGCGAGTTCGGCGACATCGAAGAACACCCCGCGCAGTCCGATCCGCACCCGTTCCCCGGGCCGGACCGTGGCCGCCGGGGTGCCGGTGTCCACGCCGGTGATGCCGAAGGCGCAGGCGGGCGGCGCCTCGGCCGCCGCGGAGCCGAGTACCGCGCTCTGCCCCGGGTGGCGGCGTGCGAAGTCCAGCAGCCCGTCGAGCACGGCGAGCGCCGCCACCCCCTTGCAACCGACGGCGTCCTCCGCGACCGCGTCCCGCGCCCGCCGGGCCGCCTCCCAGTGACCGTCCCGCCCCTGCACGGCCAGACAGGCCGAGGCGAGCCCGCGCAGCACCAGCCATTCGGGATCGTCCGTCGCCGCGGGCACGGCGGCCAGCGCCTCACCGCAGCGGCCGGGGTCGCGCAGGATGTCGTAGACCCGCGCCGGGTCGGCGGTCCGGTCGGCGTCGGGGGAGTCGGGACCCGGCGGCAGCCAGCGCAGCCGTACGGTTCCCGGGCGGTCGGTGGGGGAGGGGCGGACGGGGCCGGGGGAGGTGCCCGGCGGACGGCTGGCCGTCGGCGGGGTCGCGGTGGCGGTGCCGCCGACGCCCCCGGCGGGCGAGGAGCGCAGAGGGGGATGTTCCGGCGTCGGCGCCGGGGTGACCGTACCGCCGACCGCCCCCGAGGAGGGTCCGGCGATCATGGGTCTGCCGGGCTGGTCCGGTGGGCCGAGCGCGTCGCGCCCGCCGCCCGTGAACGCGACGGCGACGATCGCCACCGCCCCCGCTACCAGCCACCCCGAGACACGTGTCCCCAGGGAAACCGTCATGACGCCCCCCGCTGTGATGACCTCCGGCGGCCGATCGGGGCCGGCCGGAGCCGTCCCATCATCATCCAGGCCGCGTCATCGGGAAAGCCACGAGGGGATCACGTCCGTACCGGTATCGGTACGAGACACAGCCCAGAAGCCCCGGCGGGGGCGGGGGCGGCACCCGGCACCACCCCACGCCCCCCGGACCCCCGCCCCCATGGCCCTGCTACATCAACAAGGACAGCAGCAGCACAATCCCCCCGGCGACCACCGAGATGATCGTCTCCATCACCGACCAGGTCTTGATGGTCTGGCCGACATCGAGCCCGAAGTACTCCTTGACCAGCCAGAACCCGGCGTCGTTGACATGGCTGAAGAACAGCGACCCGGCGCCGATGGCCAGCACCAGCAGGGCGGTCTCCCCGCTGGACATCCCGGCCGCGAGCGGCGCGACCAGCCCGGCCGCGGAGACGGTCGCCACCGTCGCCGAGCCGGTCGCCAGCCGGATCACCACGGCGATCAGCCAGGCCAGCAGCAGCGTCGGGATCGCCCAGCTCTCGGATATCTCCAGGATCATCTGACCGACGCCGGAGTCGATCAGCGTCTGCTTGAAGCCACCGCCCGCGCCGACGATGAGCAGGATCCCCGCGATCGGCGCGAGCCCCTTCTCCACCAGCCCCGACACCCGCTCCCGGGCGAACCCGGCGGGCCGCAGCAGGGTGAAGATGCCCAGCAGCACGGAGGCCAGCAGCGCGATCATCGGCGAGCCGACGACGTCGAAGACCCGCTGGGTGGTGTTCTCGGGGTCGTCGATGACGATGTCCACCAGGGCTTTGGACAGCATCAGGATGACCGGCAGCAGGATGGTGATCAGCGTCGCCCCGAAGCTCGGCCGCTTCTCCAGCGTCTCGGACGGCCGCTCCGGGACCATCCGCTCGGGCACGGGGACGTCCACCCAGCGGGCGGCGTACTTCGAGAACAGCGGTCCGGCGATGATCACGGTCGGGATGGCGACCAGCACACCGAGCGCCAGTGTGATGCCCAGATCGGCGTCCACCGCGTCGATGGCGACCAGCGGGCCGGGGTGCGGCGGCACCAGTCCGTGCATCACGGAGAGCCCGGCGAGGGCGGGGATGCCGATCCGCATCAGCGAGTAGTTGCCGCGCTTGGCGACCATCAGCACGACCGGGATCAGCAGCACCACGCCGACCTCGAAGAACAGCGGCAGCCCGATCACCGAGGCGATCAGCACCATCGTCCAGGGCATCGACCGGCCGCCGGTCCGCGCCAGGATCGTGTCGACGATCTCGTCGGCGCCGCCGGAGTCGGCGAGCATCTTGCCCAGGATCGCGCCGAGCGCGATCAGCACGCCGACGCCCGCGACCGTGGTGCCGAGCCCGGTGGTGAAGGACTTGATCACCTTGTCCAGCGGTGCCCCGGCGAACGCGCCCAGCGCGAGCGAGCCGAGGGTCAGGGACAGAAAGGCGTGCAGTTTGAACTTGGTGATCAGCAGGACGATGACGGCGATACCGGCCAGCACGGCGATGCCCAGTTGGGCATGGCCGGCCGAGGTGATCGGCTCGACGGTGTCCGCTGCCAGCATCTCGACGCTGAGTCTGGTCACGGGTGGGATTTCCCTTGCAGAGAGACGGGGTGAGGGGAGACGGAGAAGGAGAAGGGGAAGGAGAAGGAGAGGGAAGCGGGGAGGTCAGCCGGTGAGGGCGGTCAGCAGGGCCACCGCCCGCCCGGCGATCTCCTCCGGTGTGCCGGAGACATCGACGGCGACCCCGCTCTCGTCCGCCTGGAGCGGTTCGAGCGTGGCGAACTGCGAGTCCAGCAGCGCGGCCGGCATGAAGTGCCCCTGCCGGTGCGCCATCCGGTCCGCTATCAGCGACCGGTCGCCCGTCAGATGGACGAAGACCAGCCCGGGGGCGGCGGCCCGCAGCCGGTCGCGGTAGACCCGCTTCAGCGCCGAGCTGCTCACCACCCCGCCGAGCCCGGTCCGGCCGTCCGCCCAGGCGCCGATCGCGTCGAGCCAGGGCCACCGGTCGTCATCGGTGAGCGGGGTGCCGGCCGACATCTTGGCGATGTTGGCCTCGGGGTGGAACGCGTCGCCCTCGGCGTACGGAACGCCGAGCCGGGCGGCGAGCAGGGGACCGATCGTGGTCTTGCCGGTGCCCGCGACGCCCATGACCACGACGACGTGGGGGGTACTCATCGCTGCCTCGCTGTCTGTTGATGTCCCGCCTGATGTCACGCCACTGAAACCTATTAGGTAAGACAAATTCAAGAGTCTGTGATGAATAAGTCTGACTTTTTCCATCTGTGATCCGCCCCGTACGCTGAGTGCATGAGCACAGCGGGCCGGGGACTGCACGGCCGGGTACTGGACACCCTCGGCCCCGAGATCACCGCGGGCGGATACCCGCCGGGCAGCGTGCTGCGCACGGACGAACTCGCCCAGCGCTTCGATGTCTCCCGGTCGGTGATGCGCGAGGCGGTCCGGGTCCTGGAGTCCATGCACTTGGTCGAGTCCCGCCGCCGCGTCGGCGTCACGGTCCGCCCGGAGGCGGAGTGGAACGTCTACGACCCGCAGGTCATCCGCTGGCGGCTGGCCGGCGCCGACCGCCCCCGCCAGCTCCGCTCCCTGACCGTGCTGCGCTCGGCCGTCGAACCGGTCGCCGCCGGACTCGCCGCCCAGCACGCGACGCCCGAGCAGTGCGCCGAACTCACCGAGTGCGCCCTCGGCATGGTCGCCCACTCACGCGGGCAGCGGCTGGACCGGTACCTCTTCCACGACGTGGCCTTCCACCGGGTGATCCTCACCGCCTCCGGCAACGAGATGTTCGCCCGCCTCGGCGATGTCGTCGCCGAGGTCCTCACCGGGCGCACCCAGCACGATGTGATGTTCGACGACCCCGACCCGGCCGCCGTCACCCTGCACGTCCAGGTCGCCGAGGCGGTCCGCGCGGGCGACGCGGCCCGCGCCGAGCACCTCACCCGGGAGATCACCGTCGGCGCCCTCCAGGAACTGGACATCCTGGCGCCCTGAGCCGCCCGCCCCTCAGTTCCCGGGAAACTCCCCGTCCACGTACACCCACGCCCCGTCCACCCGCGCGAACCGGCTCCGCTCCCGCAGCGCGCCACCCCGGTACGAGGCCCGGAACTCCACGACCCCGGTGCGGTGGAAGGCGCTGCCGTCGGCGGTCGCCAGGATCTCCAGCCCGGTCCAGCGCGTCCCGGGATCGAGGTCCAGGGAAGCGGGCCGGGTCCGCGGATGCCAGGTCCGCAGCAGATACCCCGCGTCCCCCCGGACGAAGGCGCAGTACCGCGACCGCATCAGCGCCTCGGCGGTCGGCGCGGCGGCACCCCCCGAGTGGAACCGCCCGCAGCACTGCGCGTACGGCGCCGGCAGCCCGCAGGGACACCCCACCGCCGCCCCGCCCGAACCGCCTCCCTTGCGTCGCCCGCTCACGCCGCCGGCCCCGCGTTCGGCGGATACGGCGGGCGGGCCGGCAGCCCCGGGGCCAGGTCCGGAAGCGGCGGCAGAGCCGTCCCGTACACCCACGCCCCGAACAGCTCGTCCAGCGGCTCGTTGGCGAAGCGCGCGGCGTGGGCCGCGAACATGGCCGTCGTCGCCGACCCGTTGCGGTGCTGCGCGGTCCAGCTCCGCAGCATCCGGAAGAACCCCTCGTCGCCCAGCGCGCAGCGCAGCGCGTGCACGGCGAGCCCGCCGCGCTCGTACAGCCGGTCGTCGAACATCAGCTTGCGGCCCGGATCGGCCAGCCGCAGATCCTGCCGCAGCCCCGCCAGCATCCGGTGCGCGACGGCCGCGAGCTGCTGCGCGGACCGCCCCCCGGACCGCTCCGACCACAGCCACTCCGCGTACTTGGCGAGCCCCTCGTTCAGCCAGATGTGCCGCCAGTCGGCAATGGACACGCTGTTGCCGAACCACTGGTGGGCCAGCTCGTGCGCCACCAGCCGCTCCGCGCCCCGCGCCCCGTCGACATGGTTCGCGCCGAACAGCGAAAGACCCTGCGCCTCCACCGGGACGTCCAGCTCCTCCTCCGTCACCACCACCGCGTACTCGTCGAACGGATACGGCCCGAACAGCTCCTGGAACAGCTCCATCATCTGCGGCTGCCGGGCGAAGTCCCGGGAGAACTGGGGCAGCAACTGCGCCGGGATGTGCCCGTGCTGCGGCACCCCGCCGGGCCCCGGATCGCCCAGCAGCACCGTCTGGTACTTGCCGATCGACAGCCCCACCAGATAGCTGGAGGTCGGCGCCGCCTGCTCGTACACCCAGGTCGTGGTGGACGCCTTGGCCGTCCGCGTCAGCAGCCGCCCGCCCGCCACCACCGAGTACACCGAGGGCGTGGTGACGGAGATCTGGTACGACGCCTTGTCCGCGGGCCGGTCGTTGCACGGGTACCAGGACGGCGCCCCCACCGGCTGGCTGGCCACCAGCGCCCCGTCGGTCAGCTCCTCGAACCCGATCCCGCCCCAGGGGCTGTGCACCGGCTTCGGATTGCCCGACCAGTGCACCTCGACGGTGAACGCGGCCCCCGCCCGGATCGCCTTGGCCGGCTTGATCCGCAGCCGCCCGCCGCGATGCGTGTAATGCGGCTGGCGCCCGTCCACCCGTACCCGCCCGATCTTGAAGTCGGCCAGATTCAACTGGAAGTCGTGGAGGGCCGCCCGGCCCGCTATCGCGTTGATCCGGGCCGTGCCCGCCAGCCGGTTCGGCCCCGGCCGGTAGTCCACGGCGAGTTCGTAGCGGTGCACCCGGAAGCGGGCGTCACCGTTGCCCGGGAAGTACGGATCCGGAACCGCCGCCTGCTGAACTGCCACTGCCCCGCCTGCTCCCTGCCCTGTGCCCACACCTGTGCCCGTACGGCCCGGCCGGCCGCCGCTCCGACCCGTCCGAGGGACCCTAGCGGCGCCAGGCCTCGATCGGGTTGCCCAGCCAGCGGGTGTCGTCGGGGAGGGACTCCGCCGCCATCACCAGCGACGCGGGACCCAGGGTGGTACGGGCCCCGACGGTGCTGCCGGGCAGAACGATCCCGCCAGGACCCAGCGTCGCGCCCTCACGGAGTACCACAGTATCCGTCCGCAAGATCCGGTCGTGGAAGAGGTGAGTCTGGAGCACACAGCCCCGATTGACCGTCGAGGCGTCCCCCAGCGTCACCAGATCCGCCTCCGGCAGCCAGTACGACTCCAGCCACACGCCCTTCCCGATCCGCGCCCCGAGCGCCCGCATCCACACCGTCAGCACCGGCGTTCCCGGCACCGCCCCCGCCAGCCACGGCACCCCCAGCACCTCCACGAAGGTGTCCGCCAGCTCGTTGCGCCACACGAAGGAGCTCCACAGCGGATGCTCCCCGGCCCGGTGCCGCCCCACCAGCAGCCACTTGGCCACCACCGTCACCGCGCAGGCCAGCACCCCGGCCGCCAGCAGCACCGGCCCGGCCAGCAGCCACGCCCAGCCCCCGAGCGCGCTCAGCGCCGCCACCACCAGCACCGCGAGCCCCGCCGAGCACAGCACCGGCAGGAACCGGCACAGCTCCACCAGCCCCCGCGCCCACAGCAGCCGCGCGGACGGGTCGTAGGTCCGGCTCTGCTCGCCGTCCGCCGCGCTGCGCGGCAGCTTCACCGGCGGCAGCCCGAGATACGAGGTCCCCTTCTTCGCCTTCTTCGGCGTCGCGGACAGCACCCCCACCAGCCCGCCGTCCGGCACGGTCCGCCCCGGCGCGGTCATCCCCGAGTTCCCGAGGAACGCCCGCCGCCCGATCTCGGCCCGCCCGATCCTGACCCAGCCCCCACCCAGCTCGTACGGGGCGGTCAGGGTGTCGTCGGCCAGGAACGCGCCCTCGCCGACCGTCGTCAGACTCGGCAGCGCCAGCACCGTGGACACCTCGGCGCCCTTGCCGATCCGCATGCCGAGCAGCCGCAGCCACACCGGGGTGACCAGCCCCGCGTACAGCGGGAACAGCGTCTCGCGCGCCCGGTCCATCAACTGGGTCACCGTCCACGCCTGCCAGCCGACCCGGCTGTGCGTCGGATGGGTGCCCTCCCGCAGCCCCAGGCTCAGTACCCGCACCCCGGCCAGGATCAGCAGCGCGTACGCCGCCCCGAACGCCAGCGTCGCCGGCACCAGCGCCACCGCCGCCCCGGCCAGCGCCGCCCCGAGCCCCGTCCCCGGTGTCACGAACACCCGCGCCACCAGCAGCGCCGCGAGCCCCGCCAGCACCGGCAGCAGACTCAGCGCGACCCCGGTCACCCCGTACATGACCCGCCACGCCGGCCCCCGCTGCGGGCGCTCCTTCGGCCAGTTCCGCTTGGCCTTGCCCAGCTTCACCGCCGGGGAGCCCGCCCAGCGCTGCCCGGTCGGGACCGTCCCGCCGACCGCCGACCCGGGCGCCACCTCGGCCCGCTTGCCGACCCGCGCCCCCGGCGCCAGCACACTCCGCGTCCCCACCACGGCATGCGCCCCGACCTTCACCGCACCCACCCGCAGCCGGTCCCCGTCCAGCCAGTACCCGGACAGATCCACCTCGGACTCCACCGCCGCGCCCCGGCCCAGCTTCAGCAGCCCGGTCACCGGCGGCAGCGAGTGCAGATCCGCGTCCTCGCCCACCTTCGCGCCCAGCGCCCGCGCGTACCGCAGCAGCCACGCCCCGGTCAGCCCGGTCGCCCCGCTGAACTCGGCCAGCCGCTCCGCCGCCCACAGCCGCAGATGCACGCTCCCGCCGCGCGGATACCGCCCCGGCTGCACCCCGCGCAGCAGCAGCCGCGCCCCGCCCGCCGCCACCGCGATCCGCCCCGGCGGGGTGAAGAGCACCAGCGCCCCCGCCACCACCGCCCACCAGGGCGCCGTGGGCAGCCAGCCGTACCCGCCCAGCACATTCCCGGCCGCCGCCAGCACCACCACCCACCGCAGCCCCAGCAGCCCGAACAGCGGCACCAGCGCCAGCGACTGCACCACCTGCGCCCGCACCGGCACCGGCGCGATCTTCCGCGCGGTCGTGTCCTCCTGCGCCGACTCCTCCAGATACCGGGCCAGCTTGCGCAGCACCGGCCGCTGATAGATGTCCAGCACGGCCGCGCTCGGATACCGGACCCGCAGCCGGGTGGTGAGCTGGGCGGCGGCCAGACTGCCGCCCCCTATGGCGAAGAAGTCGTCCGAGGCACCGGTGACCGGAGCGCCCAGCACCTCCCCCCACTGCTCGGCGAGCCACGCCTCCGTCCCGTACAGCTCCTCGGCCGGAACACCGCCCGTCACCCCCTCCAGGGGCCACGGCAGCGCGTTCCGGTCCACCTTCCCGGACGTCCGCGTCGGCAGCGCCGCCACGGGCGCCAGCAGCGGCACCAGCGCCGCCGGCAGCGCGGCCCGCAGCCGCTCCACCGCCACCGCCTGGTCCCACCCGTCCTGCGTCACCACATACCCGACCAGCAACTGGTTCCCGCTCCGCGCGGTCCGCACCGCCGCCGCACCCCCCGCGACCCCGGGCAGCCCCTGGAGCGCCGCGTCGACCTCCCCCAGCTCGATCCGCCGCCCCCCGAGCTTGATCTGCTCGTCCGCCCGCCCGAGAAACACCAGCCCCTCGGCGTCGGCCCGCACCAGATCCCCGCTCCGGTACGCCCGCTCCCACCCCAGCGACTCCAGCGCCGCGTACTTCTCCACGTCCTTCTCCCCATCCAGATACCGGGCAAGCCCCACCCCCCCGATCACCAGCTCCCCACTCCCCCCCACCCTCACGGGCTCTCCCCCCTCATCCACCACAGCCAGCTCCCACCCCTGGAGCGGCAGCCCGATCCGCACCGGCCCCTCCCCGCTCATCAGCGCCGCGCACGCCACCACGGTCGCCTCGGTCGGCCCGTACGTGTTCCACACCTCCCGCCCCTCCGTCACCAGCCGCTGCGCCAGCTCCGGCGGGCACGCCTCCCCACCGAAGATCAGCAGCCGTACGTCGTCCAGCGTCTCCGGCTCCCACAGCGCCGCCAGCGTCGGCACCGTCGACACCACGGTGATCTCCTGCTCGACCAGCCAGGGCCCCAGGTCGGCCCCGCTGCGCACCTGCGCCCGGGGCACCGGCACCAGACAGGCCCCGTACCGCCACGCCAGCCACATCTCCTCGCAGGACGCGTCGAACGCCACCGACAGCCCCGCCATCACCCGGTCCCCGGGCCCGATCGGCTCCTCCCTCAGGAACAGCGCCGCCTCGGCGTCCACGAACGCCGCCGCACTGCGATGACTGACCGCGACCCCCTTCGGCCTCCCCGTCGACCCGGACGTGAAGATGACCCACGCGTCGTCCTCGGTGCCGGGCCGCCCCGCGGGCTCCTCGCTCCGCCCTTCGACGAGCAGCGGGTCCCCCGCGCCGATCACCGCCCGCACCCCGGCCTCCCCGAACACCAGCTCGGCCCGCTCGTCCGGATCCTCGGCGTCCACCGGCACATAGGCGGCCCCCACCGCCAGCACCCCCAGAATCGCCACGTACAGCTCATTCGTCCCGGACGGCACCCGCACCCCCACCCGGTCACCGCGCCCGACCCCGGCCCGCTCCAGCCGCGCCCGCAGCTTCCCCACCGCCCCGGCGAGCGCCCGGTAACTGAGCCGCACGGTCCCGTCATCGAGCGCCGGCTCGTCCGGGAACGCCCGCACCGACGCGTCGAAGATGTCGACGAGCGTGCGCGGCGGGGCGGCCTGACCGCCGGAGAATCGTGCCGTGTCGCCGAACCGCTCGCGGATCTCTTCGTCGAGCAGGCCGAGAGCGTCGCTCTCGTGAATGGCTGCCATCGGGTCCTCGCGTCTCGATCCCGGAAGCCTCCGGGGCGCTGGACGGTCCGCAGGTCTGCCTGGGTTGTCCGGCTCCAGCTCCGTAACAAGCCGGAAACTTTAGTACGACGCTAGTTTCGCCACCCGCCCACAGCCACCCGACACGTCCGTACGGACGCGATTCCGCCCCCTCACGACACCGATGACCTCGGGATCTTCGACACAGCGAGAGATCCCCCACACAGTGCGTGAAACCGGACGGAAGGCCCTCCGACGACCACGGGAACAGGGCCCCGGACATGACCGGGACACCTGTCCGGATGCGTCCCAGTGGGAGGGGCCTGGTCGCCACTGGCCGACCAGATCTGCGGCCACCTCCACCCCACCCCACCTCACCGATGGGTCTTCGGCGGGCTCGCCTTCCACGCTCGGCCGAGGGAATTGTCCCAGGTGCCGTCTCGGTCGAAGCTGGCGGCCCGGCAGCCACGGGACATGGGCGCCGCGGCACTGTGGCGCCAGGCCGCGTTCCCGATGCGGGCTATCGCGTGGCCGCAGTGCCGGCAGACCGCGTGCCCCATGGACTCGTCCGCCAGCCGTTCGAACTGCGCGGTGCGGTGCGCGACCTCCTCTCTGACGCCCCGCAGCACCTCCTCCGCGCTGGAAACCCCCGCGGAGGCGATGAGGTCGCGCACGAGTGCCGCCGCTTCGGTGGCGATGTCGGCTCGACGGGCGGCATCGGCGAGGCCCTGCGCGCAGCCGCTCTCGGGCGATGTGCGCACCGTCCGCTCGGTCAGCTCGACCGACGGATGGCCCGATGCCAACGGAAGGTCCTCGTCCGCCCCGGACTCCGTCGCCCCGTCCCGCAGGCGTCTGCGGGCCACTTCGAAGGCCCATGCCTCGGTGGACGCCTTCTTGGCGGCATTGAAGTGGGTACTGGTCGCGGCGTCCATCACCGTGTGGAACTCCTCCATCAGCAGACCCCAGTGGTCGCCACCGGCGAAGTCCTCCGGGCGCCAGCCGTAGTGACGCACGAGTTCATCGCGGACCCGACCGAAATGGTGAAGGCTCTTGCGGACCGGTCCTGAGGTGTCGATGCGGAGCCCGACACGTTCCGCCCTGGCCAGCCACTCGGGATCCACACCTTGCCACTTCATATGACCATCGCGGTCGCAGGCGTAGTCGACCCAGGACCAGAACGCCTCGGCGTCCGCCACGTCAGGGGCACATCGTTGGAACCGCCGAGCGGGTGTCCTTGGATGTCGAGGAAGAGGTGGCGCGGGGCGCCCGGGTCGGAGGCGGCGGCATGCCTGAGGGTCGAGAAGAGGCGGCTGGCGCATTTGGCGAAGTCCTCTTCGACCCGCATGTCGTGATACAGGGCGATGCCCTTCGTCGCTCCGTCGGCCTCTGACGCCCCGGGTGGGGCTGCCCCCTGCGCGGTCCTGGAGCGAGCCGGGCCCCGACCCGGATTCGGCTTCTGTGGGTTGTCGTCCATGAGCGCACCGTAGGTGCCGCCACTGACAGTCGGGGTCCCGTGGTGTCCGGGCCCGTGCCGGTCGACTCGGTCTGTCATCCCTGCTCCGACCAGGCGATTCCGCTCGGACGTTGGTTCGGACGTTGGTCACGCCGCAGCCGGAGAAACAGAAAAACCCCAGATCAACTGGGGTTTCTACTGGTGTCCGAGGGGGGACTTGAACCCCCACGCCCGATAAAGGGCACTAGCACCTCAAGCTAGCGCGTCTGCCATTCCGCCACCCGGACAAGGTGTTTGTCGCGTGGGTTTTCCCCTTGGCGACGACGTAAACATTACCAGGCTTTCGAGTCTGTCCGATCACACCCCCGGAGGGCCCCGGCGTGCGTGAACGACGGATGACGGACCGGGACCGCTCTTGGGGTCAGGGCCGGTCGGAGGGAGGATGTGGGGGGACTGCCAGCAGCGACAGCGGGAGGAACAGCGTGAGCCAGACGGGCACCGCGGGCGGCGTCAGGGGCGAGGACGAGGTCGTCGACCTCTGCCGCGACCTGATCCGGATCGACACCAGCAACTACGGCGACCACTCCGGGCCGGGTGAGCGGGCGGCGGCCGAGTATGTCGCCGAGCAGCTCGCCGAGGTCGGGCTCGAACCGAAGATCTTCGAGTCCCACAAGGGGCGGGCCTCCACGGTCGCCCGGATCGAGGGCGAGGACCCGTCCCGGCCCGCGCTGCTGATCCACGGCCACACCGATGTCGTCCCCGCCAACGCGGCCGACTGGACCCACGACCCGTTCTCCGGCGAGGTCGCCGACGGCTGTGTCTGGGGCCGCGGGGCGGTCGACATGAAGGACATGGACGCGATGACCCTCGCGGTCGTCCGCGACCGGCTGCGCAGCGGACGCAAACCGCCCCGGGACATCGTGCTCGCCTTCCTCGCCGACGAGGAGGCCGGCGGCACCTACGGCGCCCGCTTCCTGGTCGACAAGCACCCCGACCTCTTCGAGGGCGTCACCGAGGCGATCGGCGAGGTCGGCGGCTTCTCCTTCACCGTCAACGAGAAACTGCGGCTGTATCTGGTGGAGACCGCCCAGAAGGGCATGCACTGGATGCGCCTCACCGTGGACGGCACCGCCGGGCACGGCTCGATGACCAACGACGACAACGCCATCACCGAGCTGTGCGAGGCCGTCGGCCGCCTAGGCCGCCACACCTGGCCGGTCCGCGTCACCAAGACCGTACGGTCCTTCCTGGACGAGCTGTCCGACGCGCTCGGCACCGAGCTCGACCCCGAGAACATGGACGAGACCCTCGCCAAGCTCGGCGGCATCGCCAAGATGGTCGGCGCCACCCTGCGCAACTCGGCGGCCCCCACCATGCTCGGCGCCGGTTACAAGGTCAACGTCATCCCCGGCCAGGCCACCGCCCATGTCGACGGCCGCTTCCTGCCCGGCTACGAGGAGGAGTTCCTCGCCGACCTCGACCGCATCCTCGGCCCCCGCGTCCGCCGCGAGGACGTGCACGGCGACAAGGCGCTGGAGACCGACTTCGACGGCAGGCTGGTCGACGCCATGCAGCTCGCCCTCGGCGCCGAGGACCCGATCGCCCGCGCCGTGCCCTACATGCTCTCCGGTGGCACCGACGCCAAGTCCTTCGACGACCTCGGCATCCGCTGCTTCGGCTTCGCCCCGCTGAAGCTGCCCCCGGAGCTGGACTTCGCGGGCATGTTCCACGGCGTCGACGAGCGGGTCCCGGTGGAGGGCCTCAAGTTCGGCGTCCGGGTCCTGGACCGCTTCATCGACGCCTCCTGACCCCGCCGCCCGGCCCCTGGATTCGTCCTCGCGTTCGGTTCTCACCGGGACGAGTGAATGCGCTCATCAGGTCGTAGCCCTAATGCGCGCCCCTCGTTACTGGTGTTGCGATCCGCGGTACGGGATCGCTTTTGTGCCAACAAGGAGGAATAATGATCAAGAAGGTCGTCGCCGCTGCGGCTGCCACCAGTGGGCTGGTTCTCGCGGGCGCGGGCCTGGCCGTCGCCGACTCCGGCGCCCAGGGTGCCGCGGTGCACTCCCCGGGTGTCGTGTCCGGCAACGTCATCCAGGTTCCGGTGCACGTCCCGGTGAACGTCTGCGGCAACACGATCTCGGTGATCGGGCTGCTGAACCCCGCCTTCGGCAACACCTGCATCAACAAGTGACGTCGTGCCTCGCCCGATGAGGGTCTGAGCCTTCGGCCCCGGAGCGCCCGCCGCGCTCCGGGGCCGATCGTTCTTCCACCACTTCTCAGACGCTTCACGCGCTTCAGACGCTTCAGACACTTCTCAGATGTCGAAGGCAGGAAACTTCAGCAATGCGACAGGTCACCCGTAAGGGACTGATGACCGTGGCCGCCGCGACCGGTGTGATCGCCGCCGCGGGCGGCACGGCCCACGCCGACTCCGGAGCGTACGGCTCCGCCGTCGACTCACCCGGTGTGCTCTCCGGGAACTCGGTACAGGCGCCGGTGCACGCGCCGGTGAATCTCTGCGGCAACACGATCTCCGTGATCGGACTGCTCAACCCGGCGATGGGCAACACCTGTGCCAACGCCGGCCAGGGCGCCGGGCACTCCGCCGGCTCGGGGAAGGCCGGCGGCTCCCACGCCCGGGGCACCGCCACCGACTCACCCGGCGTCGCCTCCGGCAACCATGTCGAGGCCCCCGTGCACGCCCCGGTCAACGTCTGCGGCAACACCGTGGACGTCATCGGCATCGCCAACCCCGCGATGGGCAACGACTGCGGCAACGGGGGGGACGGGGGGTACGGCGAGCAGCCGGGGAACCCGGGGAATCCCGGAAATCCGGGCAACCCGGGTGAGCCCGGGAACCCCGGCAATCCCGGTGAGCCTGGGAATCCGGGTAACCCCGGGAACCCGGGTAATCCCGGTGAGCCGGGTAACCCGGGTGAGCCTGGGAACCCCGGAAACCCCGGCAATCCTGGAAACCCCGGGAACCCGGGCAACCCCGGTCAGCCCGGCAACCCTGGCAACCCCGGAACCCCAGGCAACCCCGGTGAGCCCGGCACTCCGGGCAACCCCGGAACCCCCGGCCAGCCGGGAACCCCCGGTAACCCGGTGGAACCGCCCACCACTCCCGCAGCCCCCGGTGAAGGCACGCACGGCAATCCCGTGAACTGGCCCGGAACCCGGTCCGAGGTGCAGCCGCACGGGGTCGCCCAGCTCGCCGAGACCGGTGGTTCGCTGCCGCTGGGCGCCGCCGGATCGCTGGCCGCCGGTGCGGTGCTCGCGGGCGCGGTGATCTACCGCCGGGCACGGGCCTCGGCGTAACCGGCCGCCGCACCCCGGCGCGTGGAGCGGGTCCCGTCCCGGCGGGGCCCGTTCGCCGTTCCCCGGGCTACCAGGTCGCGCGGACCTGGCGGATGATCCGGCGCCTCAGCCGCACCCGCCGGCTGCCGTCGCGCAGCAGGCTCAGACGGTACAACTCCCAGTGCCCGTACTCGGCGTGGTCGGTCAGCAGACGCGCGGTCTCCCTGCGGGACAGCCCGCGCGGCACGTACACGTCGACAAATTCGTATTCCGGCATCGCATCTATTGTGCGGGCTGGGGCCCGGTACGGATAGCGTCTGCACTATGTCTGATGCTGCGCAGCCCACCGCTGCCGAGGTACGTGCCGCCGCCGAGGCGGTCAAGACCGCGCTCGACCGCCACCTGGCCGCGGTCGAACGCCGGTCCGAGGAGGACGACCAGGCCGTCTACGAGGCGTTCAACGAGCTGGCCGCGGCGGCGGAGGCGTACGACGAGCTGCTCTACGACCGTTATGACGAGGTCACACCCTTCGAGATCCCCGGCGCGGAGGACACGCTGCCGCCCTACACCGGCCCCGAGGAGCCGAACGCGCTGAGTGTGCTGATCCGCCGGGACTACGCGGTGGCGGAGCCCCAGCGGCTGCTGGCGCAGGCCCAGCGGATCGAGGCGGTGGACCAGGAGGACGGCGCGGCGGACGACCGGGCGGCGGGCACCCTGCACGGGGCGCTGGGGGTGCTGTTCGGGGAGTACGAACCGGACGAGATCGCCTCGCGGCACAAGGAGTTCGGGCTGGAGGAGGGCGACTCCACGCTCTGGGTGACGGCGGCCGACGAGTCGGCCGACCCGGGGGAGTGGCTGGACGCCCCGTTCGAGCAGGTGGATCCGCAGCGGGTGGTGTGCCGCTTCGACGTCAGCTCGGTCTTTGACGAGGACGACGACAGCGAGGACGACGACACCGAGGACGAGGGTGACGAGGGCGGCGAGGATCTCGACGACATCGACGAGGTAGAACTGCACACCCTGGACGAGGAGGAGGACGAGGACCTGGAGGCCCTGGACGCCGACCGGCGTTAGACTCGGGCGGTGGCGGGTGGCCGGTGGTTCGCGGCGGTGGCCGGGAGGGTTCTCTCCCGGCCACCGCCGTTCTCGTCAAGAGGGTTCGCGGGGGTGTCAGTCGGCCGTCGGGATCTGCGGGCGGAGCAGGGCCGGGAGCCGGGTGGTGCGGGGTTTCGCGGTGGCTTCCGCGACGGCCCTGGGCAGCGCCTGCTCCACTCCGTGGACCACGGACAGATGACGGTCGGCGCGGCCGAACGCCGTGTAGATCCAGGGTCGGGTGAGGGTCTGCGCGGCATCGCCGGGCAGCACCACGACCGCCGCCGGCCAGCGGGACCCCACGGCCTGGTGGGCGGTCAGCGCCCACCCGTGCCGCACGGACCGGGCGACCCGGTCCTGGGGGACGACGATCCGCTCGCCCGCGCACGCGAGGTGCAGTCCGTCGCCGTCCGCCGTGACCACCGTGCCCGGGTCCGCGCGGCCCGGGGTGGGGGAGTGGACGATCCGGTCGCCGGGGTCGAAGCCGCCGAAGCGGCCGGGGCCGGGATTGAGCCGCTCCTTGAGGGCGGCGTTGAGCGCGCGGGTACCGGCGGCGCCGCCGTGGCCCGGGGTGACGACCACCGTCTCCTCGGCGGGCACGCCGATCGCGCGGGGCACGGAGTCGGCGACGAGCTGCACCGTGCGGTGCACGGCCTCGCCCGCGTCCCGGACCGGCACGATGACGATCTCCTTGCCGGGCGCCTCGACCTGGTTCAGTTCGCCGACGCCGATGCCCGAGACCAGCTCGCCCAGCGGGCCGGGGTCGGGGCGGCGGGAGGCGATCTGCGGGCAGTGCCGGGCGGCCAGCAGATCGGCGAAGACCCGGCCGGGGCCCGCCGACCACAGCACCGCCGGGTCACCGGCCAGCACCAGCCGGGCCCCGTCCGGCAGCGACTCGGTGAGCAGCGCGGCACCCTCCACGTCCAGTTGCGGGGCGTCCAGCACGATCAGCAGATCCAGATCCAGCGCGCCGTCCGGGTCGCGCCCGGGACCGTGGGCACCGGAGAGCAGCGCGGCGAGGGTGGTGACCGTACCGGGGTCGGTGGCGCCGGTCTCCGCCACCCGCGCGGCGAAACGCTCCCGGCCCACCGGGGTGTGGGCCGCCGCCCAGGCGCGCAGGCCCAGCGTGTGCGCGGCGGTGAGCAGCGCGGCGGGCTCGGCCAGGGACGCCTCGGCGCCGGTGTGCAGCACCAGCGCGTGCCCGGCGACCGCGCGGATCAGCTCGGCGGCGGCCCCCTCGGCGGCGTCGGAGGCCCGCTCCCATTCGGCGGCCGAACCGTCCTGCTTGGGGACCGAGGTGATCAGCCGGGCCAGTCCGTCGGCGAGGCTCTCCTCGGCGAGCGCGTACCGCTCCAGGCCCACCAGCACCCGCACCGGGCGCTCCTCCTCCTCCCCCTCGCCGTCCGCCTCCCCGGTCGGCGCGACCGGAACGCCCGGTTCGTCCAGGGCGTCCTGGAAGACCAGGGCCTCGCCCTCGGCGAGGGCGCTCTGCACGGCTTCGTCGGGGTCGGGCACCCCGTACCGGGTCAGGGCGGTGAGCAGGGCGGGCAGGTCCAGGGCGGTGTGCCCGGCGAGCGCCGCCTGCTCCAGCAGCCAGCACACCACCGCCCGGCCGCGCCGCTCGTCGTCCGGGCGGCCGTCGGCGCCGAGCAGCGCCCGCGCGAAGCCGTCCGCTTGCTCCGGCCGCACCCCGGCGACCCGTAGCAGCCGCCAGGGGTCCTCGCGCAGCAGTGACGGCGCCTCCTCGCCCAGGGTCTCGGCGGTCTGCGCGGCGAGCGAAGCGGGCGCGCCGCCCTCGGTCAGCACCCGCGCCACGGCCGCGACCGCGTCGGGTCCGGGGCCCGGGGGCGGCCCGGCGGGGACGGGGTCGGGGCGGCGGACCGGCGCGGGCGCGGGGGCCGGGCGGCGCGGGGCGGGTTCGGGCCCGGGGAAGGCGGTGGCGGGGGGCTTCTGCCCGCTCTCCACCGCCCGGACCGCCGCGAGCAGATCGGCGGCCGTGCCGCTGAGCTTGGCCCCGGCGTCGATGGGGCCCGCCTTCTCGGCCTTGCGGCGCTCGATCCGCTCCCGCTCCACCTCCTGGGCGGCAAGCTCGGCCGCGGCCTCGGACCGCCCGCCGGTGTCGCCGCCGCCCTTTGCGGCGGGAGCCGCCTCACGCCGCCCGCCGGTGTCGTCGTCGCCCTCTTGGGCGGGAGCTGAATCGGATTGCTGGCCGGTGTCCTCGTCGCCGCCTTCCGCGGCGGGAGCCTCCATGGAGCGGCCGTCGGTGTGCTCGTCGCCCTCCGGGGCGGCGGTCTCCTCCGGGGCCACCGGGTTCACCGGGTCCTGCGGGGTGCTCTCCGGCTCCGTGCTCACAGGGTGCTCCAGTCGTGATCGGGATAGCGGTGCACGGGCGCCGACACATCGTCCAGCGCCCGGCAGATCTCGTCAGGAAGACTAAGCGCCTCCACTGACAATGCGGCGCTGAGCTGCTGCGCGTTGCGCGTGCCGACGATCGGGGCGGTCACCCCGGGCCGGTCGCGGACCCAGGCGAGGGCGATCTGGAGCGGGGTCACCGCGAGCCCGTCGGCGGCCGTGGCCACCGCGTCCACGATCCGGCTCGCGGTGTCGTCGAGATACGGCTCCACGAACGGGGACAGATGCTCCGAGGCGCCCCGCGAGTCCGGGGGCAGACCGTCGCGGTACTTGCCGGTGAGCACCCCGCGCCCGAGCGGGGAGGACGGCAGCAGCCCGATCCCCAGGTCCAGCGCGGCCGGCAGCACCTCGCGCTCGACCCCGCGCTGGAGCAGCGAGTACTCCATCTGCGTGCTGGACAGCCGGGTGCGGGTGCCGGTGGCGGCCAACTGCCAGGTGGCGGCCTTGGCGAGCTGCCAGCCGCAGAAGTTGGAGACCCCGGCGTAGCGGGCGCGTCCGCTGGCCACGGCCAGGTCGAGGGCCTGGAGGGTCTCCTCCAGCGGGGTGTCGGGGTCGTAGGCGTGGATGTGCCAGAGGTCGACGTAGTCCGTGCCGAGGCGGGTGAGGGAGGCGTCGAGGGCGGCGAGCAGATGGCCGCGCGAGCCGTTGAACCGGCGGTCCGGGTCGGGGACGCTGCCCGCCTTGGTGGAGATCACGAAGTCCCGGCGCGGTACGAGCCCTTCCAGGAGGCGCCCGAGCAGATATTCGGCCTCGCCGTCGCTGTAGACGTCCGCCGTGTCGACGAGGTTCCCGCCCGCCTCCCAGAAGGTCTTCAAGAGGTCCGCCGCGTCGTGCTCGTCGGTGTCTCTGCCCCAGGTGAGGGTGCCGAGTCCGATGCGGGACACGCGCAGGCCGGTGCGGCCGAGATGCCTCTGCTCCATGAACGCCGAGAGTACTGGCCAGAACTGGTGCCGTGGGTTGCCTGTGGACAACGGGTTCCCCGGCCGCCCCGCTGGTCGGGCGCCGGGGGCGCGAGCCTCGTCACAGGCGTCTCGCCCCCGGCTCCGGCCCGCGCTAAGGTCTGCGGACACAGGGACGTTACTGATCAGTAAGGGGATGCGGTCATGCAGCTCGGGATCAACCTCGGCTACTGGGGCGCGGGGATGGACGCGGACAACCTCGCCGTCGCCCAGGAGGCCGACCGGCTCGGGTACGCGGTGTGCTGGGCGGCGGAGGCGTACGGCTCGGACGCGGCGACCGTCCTGGCCTGGGTCGCCGCCCGCACCGAACGGATCGATGTCGGTTCCGCCATCTTCCAGATCCCGGCCCGCCAGCCCGCGATGACGGCCATGACCGCCGCCACCCTCGACTCCCTGTCCGGCGGCCGGTTCCGGCTCGGCCTCGGCGTCTCCGGCCCGCAGGTCTCCGAGGGCTGGTACGGCGTCCGGTTCGACAAGCCGCTGGCCCGCACCCGCGAGTACGTCGAGATCGTCCGCAAGGCCATGACCCGCGAGCGCCTCACCCACGAGGGCGCGCACTGGACGCTGCCGCTGCCCGGCGGCCCCGGCAAGCCCCTCAAGCTCACCGTCCACCCCGAGCGCGAGCACATCCCCCTCTACATCGCCGCGATCGGCCCGAAGAACCTGGAGCAGACCGGCGAGATCGCCGAGGGCGCCCTGCTGATCTTCGCGTCCGCCGAGCACCTGGAGGACACCGCGCTGCGGCATCTGCGCGCGGGCCGCGAGAAGGCCGGCAGGACCCTGGACGGCTTCGACGTCTGCCCGACCCTGCCGCTCGCCCTCGGCGACGACAAGGACGTCACCGCCCTCGCCGACACCTTCCGCCCCTACACCGCGCTCTACGTCGGCGGCATGGGCAGCGCGAAGCAGAACTTCTACAACCAGCTCGCCCGCCGCATGGGCTACGAACAGGCCGCCGCCGAGATCCAGGAGAAGTACCTCTCCGGTGACAAGCAGGGCGCGGCAGCCGCCGTCCCGCACGACCTGATCGACTCCACCACCCTGCTCGGCTCCGTCGACCGGATCGCCGACCGGATGAAGGCGTACGCGGCGGCCGGGGTCACCACCCTCACGCTCGCCCCGGCCGGATTCACCCTGGACGAGCGGCTCGCCGCGCTGCGCGCCGGTACCGAGGCCCTGGAACGCGCCGGACTCGCCTGACACGGCGGCGCGCGGGCGCCGCGCGGAGGGGGGAGAGGGGGGAGAGGGGGAGTTCGCGGCCGTGGTGGGGGCTCGGGGGTCTTCCCCGCCACGGCCGTCACGCGTACAACGCACCGGAGCGTGCCCGGTTACGCCCGGGGGCGGGCCCGGATACGCCCGGGGCGGCGGCCGGGTCCGTCATTTGGCGGAGTTGTCCGACACAACTGTTGCAGCACCTCGGCGCGGGCATTTGACTCGTTCTTTGCGGAGTTCCTCCAGAGAGGTGCCTCAGATGCTTTCGGCCAAGAGCCTGTTCCAGGAGATCCTCGACAACGACGAGTCCTTCCGGCTGTTCTGCTCCATCGCCGCCAGCGGTGAGTCGCAGGGCGGATGGGAGAACGCCCGCATCGCCGCGCTCGTCCCCGCGAGCGAGCGCGATCTCGCCCCCAAGATCACCCGGCACGGCGCCGACGAGGACAAGCACGGGCGGATCTTCAACGCCCTGATGAAGAAGCGCGGCCTCGAACCCGTCGACGTCCCCCCGGCGACCGACTACACCATGCTCCTGGAACGCGCCGGGATCGGTCTCGCCCACGAGAAGCTCAAGAGCGACCAGGCCCTCACCCGCCAGGACATCATCACCTACCTCGCCCACAGCCGGGTCACCGAGCAGCGCGCCGCCGAGCAGATGGAGATGCTGCGCAGCCGCTTCAGCGACCACCCGGACATCGGCCGGGCGGTACGGATGATCTCCCAGGACGAGGACAACCACCTCGCCTACTGCCATGAGGAACTGCTGCGCTACGCCGACGCCGGACACGGCCGGGCCATCCAGCGCACGCTGCGCGCCTGCGCCCTCGCCGAGATCCGGATCTACCGGGACGTCAGCCTCGCCGTCATGGCCCACATGGGGCACGTCCTCGGCTGGTCCCGCCCCAAGGCGGCCGTTCTGGCCCTCGGCATCCACGCCGTCTACCTCTACGAACGGCTCGGCGGCTGGCGCCGCATGGTCTCCCTGCGGATGCCGGACCGCAGGGACGCCCTCGGGGGGTCGGCGGGGGCGGCCCCGGAGTTCGCCTGAACCACAGGGGGGCGCAGCGGGTCAGGCCGGGCCACATCGGGTCACGCCGGGTCGCAGCGGGCCGCGCCGGGCCGCAGTGGGTCACGCCGGGTCGCAGCGGGCCGCGCCGGACCGCGCCGGACGGTGCTGGGTCGCGCCGGGTCCCACTGGGCCGCATGGGGCACGCCGGACCGCACCTGACCACGCCGGACCGCACCGGGCCGGGACCGGCTGCCTCCGAACTCCGGGTCCTGGCCTCCGGCCTGCCCGGGGGGATCGCCCCACGCGGGCGGGTGACGCGGAGCGGGCTACCGGGGGAGTCCGTGAGCGCCCCACGCGCGCGGGCCTGCGCGCCCGCTTCCGGGGCCGAGCCCGTGAGCGCCGTCGATCGCCCCACGGGGGCGGGGCGGCCCCGGTGGCGGTGGGACCGGAGATCGAGCACCGGCTCGGGGGGCCTCCCCGTTGCCGGGCCGACGCGCGCTGCGCGGGACGCCCACCCCGCGCGGGAGCGGCTCCGCCGGGTGCCCCCAGGCATTCGGGCCCCGGGATTCCCGGCTCGGGCGTCGACCCTTGGCCCCCGGCGCCCCCAGCGCCCCCGCCCCCAGCGCCCCCGCCCCCGGCGCCCCCGCCCCCGGCGCCCCCGCCCCCGGCGCCCCCGCCCCCGGCGCCCCCGGCCCCGGACCTCCAGGGCTGACGCCCCCCGGGTCTCCAAAGCTGCCACCCCGCGCCTCCAAAGCCGCCCCCGGGCTTCCCGGGCCGCCCGCCCAGACCCCAGGGGCTGCCCCCCCGAGCGGCCAGGCCCCCGTGCCGTCACGGCCCCCAGCCGCCAGGCTGCCCCCTCCCCTCCCCAGAAAATGAAGCCCCCCGGGGCACCGGCCCCCTACATCCACCCCCCTACATCCACCCCCTCCGCTTGAACCCCCGGTAGAGCAACACCACCAGCGTGGCCATCAGGGCGATGACCGCCGGGTAGGACCAGATCCAGTGGAGTTCGGGCATGTGGTCGAAGTTCATGCCGTAGATGCCCGCGATCAGGGTGGGGACCGCCGCCATGGCCGCCCAGGCGGAGATCTTCCGCATGTCGTCGTTCTGCCGGACGCTCATCTGGGCCAGATGCGCCGACAGGATGTCCGACACCAGCCGGTCCAGGCTCTCCACGGCCTCGTTCACCCGCGCCAGATGGTCATTGACGTCCCGGAAGTACGGCCGCGCCTTGTCGTTCACGAACGGCACCGTGACGTCGAACGGGCCGAGCCCCGCCAGCCGGGTCAGCGGCAGCGCCAGCGGCACCGACGCCCGCCGGAACTCCAGCACCTGCCGCTTGAACGAGTAGATCCGCAGCGCGGAGTTGCGCGAGCCGCCGCCCTCCGGGGAGAAGACCTCCGCCTCCAGCTCCTCCAGATCGGTCTGGAGCTCCCCGGCGACATCGAGATAGTGGTCGACGACCGCGTCCGAGATGGCGTACACCACCGCCGTGGGGCCCTTGACCAGCAGCTTCGGCTCGCTCTCCAGCCGATGCCTGACCGCCGCCAGCGGAGCGCCCTCGCCGTGCCGGACGGTCACCACGAACCCGTCCCCGATGAAGATCATCACCTCGCCGGTGGTGACGGTGTCGCCCTCCGGCTCGTACAGCACCGGCTTCAGGACCAGGAACAGGGAGTCGTCGAAGACCTCCAGCTTGGGCCGCTGGTGGGCCTTCAGGGCGTCCTCCACGGCCAGCGGATGCAGTCCGAACTCCTCGGTGACCAGGTCGAACTCGCCCGGCGTCGGCTCGTACAGCCCGATCCAGACGAAGCCGCCGCCCGCGCGGGCCTCGGCCAGTGCCGCCGAGAAGTCCTCGGGCGCCTCCTCACGGCGCCCCGCGCGGTAGACGGCGCAGTCCACGATCACCCTGCGTATTCTCCCGCCACCGCCCGGCCACCGCACCCGGGCTGCGCCTACCCTGGGCGGCATGCCCACGCTGATCCTGGTCCGGCACGGACGTTCCACCGCCAACACCGCGGGACTGCTCGCCGGCTGGACGCCCGGCGTCACCCTCGACGAACGGGGCCGCGAGCAGGCCGCCGGCCTGCCCGGACGGCTCGCCGCGCTGCCCCTCGCCGAGATCGTCACCAGCCCCCTGACGCGCTGCCGGGAGACCGTCCAGCCGCTCCTGGACGCCCGCCCCGGCCTCACCGCCGAGGAGGACGACCGGATCGGCGAGGCCCACTACGGCGACTGGACCGGCCGCAAGCTGGCCGAGCTGAACGACGAGCCGATGATGCCGGTCGTCCAGACCCACCCCTCCGCCGTCGCCTTCCCCGGCGGCGAGTCCATGCGCGCCATGGCCACCCGCGCCGCCGAGGCCGTACGGGAGTGGAACGCGCGCGTGGAGCGGGACCACGGGGCCGACGCCGTGTATCTGATGTGCTCGCACGGCGACATCATCAAGTCCCTCGTCGCCGACGCCCTCGGCCTGCATCTGGACCTCTTCCAGCGGATCTCCGTCGAACCCTGCTCGGTCACCGTCATCCGGTACACCCCGCTGCGGCCCTATCTGGTGCGGCTCGGCGACACCGGCGACTTCGCCTCCCTGGCGCCCCACGAGGCACCGCCGGAGGGGGACGCCCCGGTCGGGGGCGGTGCGGGCGCACCGTGATCGTCGCCCGCAGTAGGGTTGAGCGGTTGCAGTGGCCGCACCCCGGCCGGCAGTGACCGCGATCCCCCACGACCGCCCGATTCCCACCCCGACTGCTCTGGAGCTGGACGTGTCCCGTCAGGTGTTCCTCTACGACCCCCCGGACCGCTTCGTGGCCGGTACGGTCGGGCTGCCCGGACGCCGTACGTTCTTCCTCCAGGCCACCGCCGGCTCCCGCGTGACCAGTGTGGCCCTGGAGAAGACCCAGGTCGCGGCCCTCGCCGAACGCATGGACGAACTGCTGGACGAGGTCGTCCGGCGCAGCGGCGGCAGCGCCTCCGTCCCGGCCGTGGCGCCCTCGGAGATCTCCGACACCGGCCCCCTGGACACCCCCGTCGAGGAGGAGTTCCGGGTCGGCACCATGGCGCTCGCCTGGGACGGCGAGGAACAGCGGATGATCGTCGAGGCGCAGGCCCTGGTCGAGCTGGACGCCGACTCCGATGAGGACCTCGCCGAGGCCGAGGAACGCCTGCTCCAGGACGAGGAGAACGGGCCCCCGATGCTGCGGGTCCGGCTCACCGGCGCCCAGGCCCGCGCCTTCGCCAAGCGGGCCCTGGATGTCGTCAACGCCGGCCGGCCGCCCTGTCCGCTGTGCAGCCTGCCGCTCGACCCGGAGGGACATGTATGTCCGCGCCAGAACGGATACCGCCGCGGAGCGTGACCGACATGGAACTGCTCACCGAGGGTGAGCTGACCGTACGCGGTCGCATCCGGGACGCCTCCAACGCCGCGCTCTACTGCACCCTCACCCACGAGGGCCGCGAGGCCGCCTGCGTCTACAAGCCGGTCGCCGGGGAACGCCCCCTGTGGGACTTCCCCGACGGCACCCTCGCCCAGCGCGAGGTAGCCGCCTACGAGGTCTCCGCGGCCACCGGCTGGGACCTGGTCCCGCCGACCGTGCTGCGCGCGGGCCCCTACGGCGAGGGCATGGTCCAGTTGTGGATCGAGGGCACCCCGGACACCGAACTCCTCGCCCTGGTGGACCGGGAGGAGGCCGGGCCCGGCTGGAAGGCGATCGGCCGCGCCGAGGTCGGCGACGAGCGGACCGCCCTGCTGGTGCACGCCGACGACCCCCGGCTGCGCCGCCTCGCCGTCCTGGACGCCGTCATCAACAACGCCGACCGCAAGGGCGGCCATCTCCTGCCCACCGCCGACGGCCGCCTCCACGGCATCGACCACGGCGTCACCTTCCACACCGAGAACAAGCTCCGCACCCTGCTCTGGGGCTGGGCGGGCGAACCGCTGCCCACCGAGGCCACCGACGCCCTGCGCCGCCTCGCCGGGGACCTGGTGCCCGGCGCGCCCCTCGCCGCCCGCCTCACCGCCCTGATCACCCCCGCCGAACTCGACGCCACCCGCGACCGCGTCACCGCCCTGCTCGGCACGGGCGTCCACCCCGCCCCCGGCGGGGAGTGGCCGTCCATCCCCTGGCCGCCGGTCTGAGCCCCGCGACGGGCCCCGGGCATATCGGGGCCCAATCCGCAAGAACGCCTTACCGGCCATCCGGCCCGTCCGGTTCGTATGCGGAACAGTCGTCCGGTTAGGCTCACAGCATGCATGCCTGGCCCGCTTCCGAGGTCCCCGCCCTGCCTGGTCAGGGCCGCGACCTGAGGATCCACGACACCGCGACCGGCGGCCTCGTCACCCTCGACCCCGGTCCCGTCGCCCGTATCTACGTCTGCGGTATCACGCCGTACGACGCGACCCACATGGGGCACGCGGCGACCTACAACGCGTTCGACCTCGTGCAGCGCGTGTGGCTCGACACCAAGCGCCAGGTCCACTACGTCCAGAACGTCACCGATGTCGACGACCCGCTGCTGGAGCGGGCCCAGCGCGACGGCGTCGACTGGACCGCCCTCGCCGAGCAGGAGACCACCCTCTTCCGCGAGGACATGACCGCCCTGCGGATGCTCCCGCCCCGCCACTACATAGGCGCCGTCGAGGCCATACCGGGCATCGTCCCGCTGGTCGAACGGCTGCGCGACCTCGGTGCCGCCTATGAACTCGACGGCGACATCTACTTCTCCGTCGGATCCGACCCGAACTTCGGCCAGGTCTCCCACCTCGACGCCACCGCCATGCGGCTGCTCTCCGCCGAGCGCGGCGGCGACCCCGACCGGCCCGGCAAGAAGAACCCCCTGGACCCGATGCTCTGGCTCACGGCCCGGGACGGCGAGCCGAGCTGGGACGGCGGCTCTCTCGGCCCCGGCCGGCCCGGCTGGCACATCGAGTGCGTCGCCATCGCCCTCGACCATCTCGGGATGGGCTTCGACGTCCAGGGCGGCGGCTCCGACCTCGCCTTCCCGCACCACGAGATGGGCGCCTCCCACGCCCAGGTCCTCACCGGCGAGTTCCCCATGGCCAAGGCGTACGTCCACGCCGGGATGGTCGGGCTGAACGGCGAGAAGATGTCCAAGTCCAAGGGCAACCTGGTCTTCGTCTCCGGGCTCCGCCGCGACGGCGTCGACCCGGCCGCCATCCGCCTCGCCCTGCTCGCCCACCACTACCGCGCCGACTGGGAGTGGACCGACCAGGTCCTCGCCGACGCCGTGGCCCGGCTGGAGCGCTGGCGCGCGGCCGTCTCCCGGCCCGACGGCCCGTCCGCCGACGCCCTGGTCGAGGAGATCCGCGAGGCCCTCGCGGCGGACCTCGACGCCCCGGCCGCCCTCGCCGCCGTCGACCGCTGGGCGCTGCTCCAGCAGGACCGGGGCGGCACGGACGCCGGCGCCCCCGGGGTCGTCTCGCGAGCGGTGGACGCGCTGCTGGGCGTGGCGCTGTAGCGGATCGACGTAGTACGGCGGAAGGCGGGTCCCCGACCGGGGCCCGCCTTCCGCCGTTCTTCCGTCTTACGTCCGCTGTCCGTCCGTCGGCCTTTCGTCGTGCCGGACGGATCGGGCTCAGTCCTCCGACGACTCGTCGTCGTCCGTCGTCGCCTTCGGGGGCTTGGGCGGACGGGTCCGCTCGCCGGGGAGGGACGGGCCCGTGCCGCCGTCCCGGCGCCTCAGATAGCGTTCGAACTCCCGTGCGATGGCCTCGCCCGACGCCTCCGGCAGCTCCGCGGTGTCCCGCGCCTCCTCCAGCGTCTGCACATACTCGGCGACCTCGCTGTCCTCGGCCGCGAGCTGATCGACCCCGACCTGCCAGGCCCGCGCGTCCTCGGCCAGCTCACCGAGCGGGATCCGGACGTCGATCAGATCCTCCAGCCGGTTCAGCAGTGCCAGCGTCGCCTTCGGGTTCGGCGGCTGCGAGACGTAGTGCGGTACGGCCGCCCAGAGGGACACCGCCGGTACCCCGGCGTGGGTGCACGCCTCCTGGAGCACGCCCACGATCCCGGTCGGGCCCTCGTACTTGGTCTCCTCCAGGTCCATCCGCCGGGCCAGGTCCGCGTCGGACGTGGTGCCGCTGATCGGCACCGGGCGGGTGTGCGGGGTGTCGCCGAGCAGCGCGCCCAGGATGACGACCAGCTCGACCCCCAGTTCATGCGCGAAACCGAGCAGCTCGTTGCAGAACGAGCGCCAGCGCATCGACGGCTCGATGCCCCGGACCAGCACCAGATCGCGCGGCTTGTCGCCGCCGACCCGCACCACGGACAGCCGGGTCGTCGGCCATGTGATCTTGCGCACCCCGGCATCCATCCACACCGTGGGGCGGTTCACCTGGAAGTCGTAGTAGTCCTCGGCGTCCAGCGCCGCGAACACCTCGCCCTTCCACTCCCGCTCCAGATGCGCGACCGCGGTGGAAGCGGCGTCGCCGGCATCGTTCCAGCCCTCGAACGCGGCCACCATCACTGGGTCGATCAGCTCGGGAACCCCCTCCAGCTCGATCACCCAGCGCCTCCTTCCGACATGCCCTCGCTGACCACCCAACCTTACGGCGTGCGGCGGGGGCGCCCGCAGCCCCCTGGCAGGGGGCAGTGAACGGATCACTGCCCCGCCCGCCACCCCGGAACACCCCGCAGAACAGCTCTGCGAATCATCCGGCCACCGGCCCCTCCGCCGGGGTCTCAGAGGCTGGCCCGCAGCCACTGCTCGACGCTGGCGATGTGCACGGTGGCCCAGGAGCGGGCCGCCTCCGCGTCCCGGTCGCGCAGCGCGGCCAGGATCGCCCGGTGCTCGCGCAGGGTGCGGCCGACCGCGTCCTCCTGGGTCAGACCGCGCCAGATCCGGGCCCGGGTGGTCGGCCCGGACAGCCCGTCCAGCAGGGAGCACAACACCGCGTTGCCGGACGCCCGCACGATCTCCCGGTGGAACTCCAGGTCGGCGGCGACCAGTTCCTCCACCGACGGGCTCTCGCCGAGGGCGTCGAGCTGCGCGGCCAGCGCGTCGAGCTGCCCGGCCCCGATCCGGGGGGCGGCCAGCGCGGTCGCCGCCGGCTCCAGGATCCGGCGCACGGCGAGGAACTCCAGCACGGTGTCGTCCCGGTGGAAGTCGACGACGAAGCTCAGCGCCTCCAGCAGCAACTGCGGATCGAGACTGGTGACATAGGTCCCGTCGCCCTGCCGGACATCCAGGATGCGGATCAGGGACAGGGCGCGGACGGCCTCGCGCAGCGAGTTGCGGGACAGGCCCAGCCCGGCGGCGAGTTCGCTCTCCCTGGGCAGCCGGTCGCCGGGGCGCAGCGCGCCGGAGACGATCATGCCCTTGATCTTCTCGATCGCCTCGTCGGTGACCGCCATCGCCCCGCCTCCCGCTCGCCCAGACATCGGATGTCTCACCGCCCATTATGCGCGGCACGGAGAGCGCCGGGCAGGCCGAACGCACAGGTCGGACGGGCGTACGGATGGGCCCACGGGGGGTGTACGGGGGTGGTCCAGCCGCTCGTGCCCGCCCGGCCGTCTCCGCGCCGGACGGGATCGGGGGGACGGGGGTCAGGCTGCCGGTAGCCGCAGCGCCGGACGGGGCCCGAGGGGACGGGGGTCAGGCCGCGGCCCCGGATCCCTCCGCCAGCAGCCGCAGCGCCTCCAGGGACACCAGTGCCCCGCGCGCCACGCCCGCCGCGACGACCTCGCGGTGCGGGTCGTACGCCCCGGTGGCCCGCTCGTCGGCGAGTTCATCGGCGTTGATCCCGTCGACCACCAGGACACCACCGGCCACCAGGCCGCGCAGGGAGGCGGTGACCAGGAGGGCCGACAGCTCCATCTCGATGGCGGCCAGGCCCGCGCCCTCGTAGCCGGTCAGCGGGATCAGGCCCGGCTGGAACGCGGCCCGGGTCCAGACGATCCCCCGGTGGTGCGGCGCCGCCGCCGCCCGCGCGGCCCGCTCCAGCGCGAGTACCGCCTCGGGGGTGGCCACGGCCGGGTACTCCGCCGGGAGCAACTGCCCGGTCACCCCGTCGTCGCGCACGGCGGCCTCGGCGATCACCAGGTCGCCGTCCGCGATCCCCGGCCGCATCGCGCCCGCGGTGCCGAACCGGAGGAAGGTGCCCACCCCCGCGTCGGCCATCTCCTGGAAGAGCAGGATGGCGCCGGGCCCGCCGATGCCGTGCGAGGCGACGGCCACCGGCAGCCCTTTCCAGCTCCCGGCGAAGACCCGGTACTCGCGGTGGTACGACACCTCCTCGGCGCCGTCGAGGAGCGCGGCGACGGCCGCGGCGCGCGCCGGGTCGCCGACGACGACGGCATGGGCCGGCAGCCCGGTGCGGGGTATGCGGGTGAGCGGCTGGAGGTCCTGCGGCATACGGCGGCTCCCAGGGGGCGGGCGGTGGATCGGGCGGCCCCGCGATCATACGAACCGCCCGGTCACCGGCCCGCACCCCGGGTCGGCGCGGGGGTCAGCCGAAGGCGCGCACGGCCTGGTAGTAGGTCCAGGCGGTGCTGTTGCAGGCGGCCTTGGAGGCGCCGCTGTAGCCGTTGCAGATCCGCTTGAGGTCCTCGTAGAAGGCGCTGTCCAGGCGGGCCTTGTTGGCGTTGAAGGAGCCGGCCGCCTTGTAGTTGCGGTAGCCGAAGTCGTGGCGGGCACAGGAGTTGGCGAACGGGAAGCCGAAGGGGTTGTCGGGGGAGGAGGAGCAGTAGTCCGTGGACCAGTCGAACTGGTAGGCGGACCAGGCGCTCTGGTTGGCTCGGGCGGCGGCCCAGGAGTTGTAGCTGGACGCGCTGGTCTGGGTCCAGTTGGACAGGACCTGGGGCTTGTCGGCAGGGGCGGCGGTGGCGCTGGTCGCGGTCACGGCGACGGTGATCACGGCCAGGGCCGACGCGGCGAGACCGGTGGCGAGTCTGCGGTGCATCCCACACCTCCACGAGGCTGCGGCCCGACCGTCGGACAGCAGGTTCATGACAAGATGATTGGCGCACCGTCACCCTCCTTACACCGCCCGCGCTCCAATACGCCGTGAACTCTCCCGCGCGCCCGGCGATCACGGGGTGAACGGAGGGGTGATCGGCTGGGCGACGGGGTGCGCGGGCGGATCGCGGGCGGATCGTGGGGGGTGCGCGGGCGGATCGCGGGCAGCCGAAAGGGGCGGCTCCGGTGGGGGAACCGCCCCTTGGGGGCTGTACGTTCGGCTTTCGCCGGGTCTGCTTCTGTCAAGTACCCGCGTGCATGAACGACTTAAGTTCGTTAAGCGGGCTGGGCCTGCTTGGGGCTACTGGACGAGTGGGGCTACCGGGGCTTCGCGTCGAGCAGGGTCCGCACCTGGGCGCGGATCTCGTCCGTCGCCAGGCCGCGGACGGTCAGCGTGGTGCGGCGGCGCAGGACGTCGTCCTCGGTCTCGGCCCACTCGTGGTCGCGCGCCCACACCACCTGCGCCCAGATCTCGGGGGCGTCCGGGTGGACGCGCCGGGCGAGTTCCGGGTCCTCGTTGGCGAGGCGGGCGATGTCGAAGGCGAGCGAACCGTAGTGGGTCGCCAGATGCCGCGCGGTGTCGGCGGCCATCCGGGGGCCCGGCGCCGGGCCGTCCACCAGCAGCCGGTGGGCCACCGCGCGCGGGTTCGCGATGCCGGGCAGCGGCAGTTGCCGGGGCAGCTTCGCGATCGGCTCGAAGTCCTCGCCGAGCGGATGGCCCGGCAGCGACTCCAGCTTGCGCATCACGGTCCGGCCGATGTGCCGGAACGTCGTCCACTTGCCGCCCGCCACCGACAGCATCCCGCCCCGGCCCTCGGTCACCACGGTCTCCCGCTTGGCCTTCGCGGTGTCCCCGGGCCCGCCCGGCAGCACCCGCAGCCCGGCGAACGAGTAGGTGATCAGATCCCGGCCGAGCTGCCGGTCCCGGACCGAGAACGCGGCCTCGTCCAGGATCTGGGTCACGTCCCGGTCGGTGACCGCCACATCCGCCGGGTCGCCCTCGAACTCCTCGTCGGTGGTGCCCAGCAGCAGCATGTCCTCCCAGGGCAGGGCGAAGGTGATCCGGTACTTGTCGATCGGCGTGGCCAGCGCCGCCTTCCACGGCGAGGTCCGCTTCAGCACCAGATGGGCTCCCTTGGACAGCCGGATCGACGGGGCCGCGGCCGGGTCCTCCATCCGGCGCAGATGATCCACCCACGGCCCGGTCGCGTTCAGCACCAGCCGGGCGTTCACCCCGAACTCGTCACCGCTCAGCCGGTCCCTCAGCTCGGCGCCCGTCACCCGGCCCCGGGTGAAGCGCAGCCCGGTCACCTCGGCGTGGTTCAGGACGACCGCGCCCGCCTCGACGGCCGCGCGGACCGTCATCAGCGCCATCCGGGCGTCGTTCATCTGGTCGTCGCCGTAGACGGCCACCGCCCGCAGATTCTCGGTCCGCAGCTCCGGGACCTCCCGCGCGGCCCTGGAGGGGGAGAGCAGATGCCCCACGCCGTCCCCGAACGCGGACAGCGCCGAGTACGCGAAGACCCCCGCGCCCAGCTTCGCCGCGCCGTGCGGGCCGCCCTTGTACACCGGGAGGTAGAAGGTGAGCGGGTTCGCCAGGTGCGGGGCGACCCGGCGGGAGACCGCGCGCCGCTCGACATGGTTCTCCGCGACCAGCTTCACCGCGCCGGTCTGGAGGTAGCGCAGCCCGCCGTGCAGCAGCTTGGAGGAGGCGGAGGAGGTGGCCCCGGCGAAGTCCCCGGAGTCGACCAGCGCCACCCGCAGCCCGGACTGCGCGGCGTGCCAGGCGGTCGAGATCCCCAGGATCCCGCCACCGACCACGAGCAGGTCGTACGACGCCCCCGCCAGCCGCTCGCGGGTCTCGGCGCGGCCCGGGGCGGTCCCGGAGGCCGGGTGGGTGCCCAGAGTGGGCACGGACGGACGGGTGGACGGACTGGTCATGCTGGTCATGCGGGGTTCCAACTCCTCACCACGCACCGGGGCGGGCCGGGATCACCGGCCCGCCCCGGATCTCGTCGGTTCTCCGAGCGCCTCCCGACGCTCGCGTCAGCGCTCATCAGCGCTTGTCAGCTTTCGTCGGTGCTCGTCAGCGCTCGTCAGTTCTCGTCTGCTCTCGTCAGTTCTCGTCTTCGAGCCAGCCCATCGTGCGTTCGACGGCCTTGAGCCAGCTCTTGTACTCGCGTTCGCGGGTCTCCGCGTCCATCCGGGGGGTCCACTCGGCGGCCCGGCGCCAGTTGGCGCGCAGATCGTCGGTGCTGTTCCAGAAGCCGATGGCGAGACCGGCCGCGTAGGCGGCGCCGAGGCAGGTGGTCTCGGCGACCATGGGGCGCACCACGGGGGCGTCCAGGACGTCCGAGAGGGTCTGCATCAGCAGATTGTTGGAGGTCATCCCGCCGTCGACCTTCAGGGTGGTCAGCTCCACCCCGGAGTCCTTCGTCATGGCGTCCGCGATCTCGCGGGTCTGCCAGGCGGTGGCCTCCAGGACGGCACGGGCCAGATGCGCCTTGGTGACGTACCGGGTCAGCCCGGCGATCACCCCGCGCGCGTCGGAGCGCCAGTACGGGGCGAACAGACCGGAGAAGGCGGGGACGAAGTACGCGCCGCCGTTGTCCTCGACGCTGAGCGCCAGGGTCTCGATCTCGGCGGCCGTGGAGATCAGGCCCATCTGGTCCCGCATCCACTGCACCAGCGACCCGGTGACCGCGATCGAGCCCTCCAGGGCGTAGACCGTGGCCTGGTCGCCGATCTTGTAGCCGACGGTGGTCAGCAGCCCGCTGTACGAGTTGATGATCTTCTCGCCGGTGTTCATCACCATGAAGGTGCCGGTGCCGTACGTCGACTTGGTCTCGCCCTCGGCGAAACAGGTCTGGCCGAACAGCGCCGCCTGCTGGTCGCCGAGCGCGGACGCCACCGGGATGCCGCCGAGCAGCTCGCCCAGGCGCCCGCCGGTGATCTCGCCGTACACCTCGGAGGAGGAGTGGATCTCCGGCAGCATCGACAGCGGGACACCGATGGACTCGGCGATCTTCGGATCCCAGGCCATGGTGTGCAGGTTCATGAGGAGGGTGCGGGAGGCGTTGGTGACGTCGGTGACGTGCTTGCCGCCGTTCACCCCGCCGGTGAGGTTCCAGATGACCCAGGTGTCCATGGTGCCGAACAGGATGTCGCCGGCCTCGGCGCGCTCCTTGAGGCCGGGCACGTTGTCCAGCAGCCAGCGGGCCTTGGGACCGGCGAAGTAGGACGCCAGCGGCAGGCCGGTCTGGCGCCGGAACCGGTCCTGGCCGACATTGCGGCCGAGTTCCTTGCAGAGCGCGTCGGTACGGGTGTCCTGCCAGACGATGGCGTGATGGACCGGCTCACCGGTGTTCCGGTCCCACAGCACGGTGGTCTCGCGCTGGTTGGTGATGCCGATGGCGAGGATGTCGTCGCGGGTGATGCCGGCCTTCTCGATCGCCCCGGCGACGACCTCCTGGACGTTGGTCCAGATCTCGTTCGCGTCGTGCTCGACCCAGCCGGGCTTGGGGAAGATCTGCTCGTGCTCCTTCTGGTCGACGGAGACGATCCGGCCGTCCCGGTCGAAGACGATGCAGCGCGAGGAGGTGGTGCCCTGGTCGATCGCGGCGATGAAGGGTCCGGCGGTGTGGGCGTCGGTCACGGTGTGCTCCTGGGGTTTCCGTGGGTGCGGGGGCTGCGTCCGGTCGTTGCCCGGTCCTTGTCGGGTCCTACCCGGTCGGCTCAGTGCGGGAAGGCGACATTGAAGAGACCGGCCGCCGCGGCGCCGCCGATCAGCGGGCCGACGATCGGGATCCAGGCGTAGCTCCAGTCGGAGCCGCCCTTGTTGGGCAGCGGCAGCAGGGCGTGCACGATGCGCGGGCCCAGGTCACGGGCCGGGTTGATGGCGTATCCGGTCGGGCCGCCCAGCGACAGACCGATGGAGACCACGACGAACGCGGTGACCAGACCGCCGAGGACGCTGAGGCCGTTGCCGTTGTCGTTGAGACCCTGGGTGAGGATGGCGATGAGCAGCACGAACGTACCGATGATCTCGGTGGCCAGGTTCATCCACACATTGCGGACCTCGGGGCCGGTGGAGAAGATGCCGAGCACCGGGCCCGCGCCCCGCTCCCGGGCCTCCAGGGCCTTGTCGGCCTTCGGCACCGGCTCGCCGACGATCTCGCGGTCGGTGAGATGGGCCTGGAACTGGCCGTAGTACGCCACCCAGGTGAGGGCCGCGCCGATCATGGCGCCGAGCAGTTGACCGCCCCAGTAGATGGGCAGGTCGCTCCACTTGCCGTCCTCAATGGTGAGCGCCAGGGTCACCGCCGGGTTGAGGTGGGCGCCCGAGAGCGGCGCGGACACATAGACGGCGACCATCACCGCGAAGCCCCACCCGAAGGTGATGGCGACCCAGCCGGCGCCGCGCGCCTTGGACGCCTTGAGGGTGACGGCCGCGACCACGCCGGCACCGAGCAGGATGAGCAGGGCGGTACCGATGGTCTCGCCGATGAAGATGTCGGAGCTGGACACCCGCGACTCCTTTGTCCTTCGTCCAGGGGAAGCAGAACCCCTTCATCCCTTTCCGGGGTCCGACGGCCCGCGAGGTCACCACACTCTAACGCGTATAGCCGGTAGGTGTTCGACAATGCCGACCGATGGACGCGAGTCTTGCTCTGGGTCACGCGTCAGTCAAGGGTTCTGTGATCGGAAGCGTGATCGTTACTGATCGGCTCCGCTTGTCAATCTGCGATGAGATGGGGAGGTGATCTGATTGATCTGCCCCCTTTTCGGGGGATTTGTTGATTTCAGGGTAGGGCGAAGCGGGGGAGTCGACCTGTCGACTTCGGGGCCGGGCGGGTACGGGGCCCCTCCGGGGGGGGGTGGGGCAGGGCCCGGAGGTCCTGGGGCAGGGTCTGGACGCCGTCCGGGTACGGCCCGCACGCTCTCTGGGCGTGGCCCGCATGCACTCCGGGCGTGGCCCGCAGGCTCTCCGCGCGCGGTCCGCATGCTCTTCGGGCGTGGCCTGGATGCTTTCCGGGCACGGCCCGCATGCTCTCTGGGCGCGGCCCGGATGCCTTCCGGGCGAGGCTGGACGCCCTGCGCGCACGGCCCGGATGGACAACGTCCGGGCGGCGCCCGGCCACCGCCCGGCCGCCCCCGCGGGCACCCCTGGAAGCGCCCCGCCTCACCCGGGCCGGGGTCCACGGCGCCGGTACGGGCCACCCCGCGGGCGCCCCCCGGAAGCGCCCCGCCTAGATGCGCCCCCTAACAGAGCCCCGCCTGGAAGCGCCCCCTAATAGCGCCCCGCCTAGAAGCGCCGCCCTAGAAGCGCCCCCTTAGCTGCGCCCCGCCTAAACGCCCCCTAGAAGCGCCCCGCCCCCAGATCCCGGGACACCGCCCGTGCGCAGTCCCGTACCGCCGCGATCAGCTCGGGGCGCAGTTCCCCGCCCCGCGCCAGCCGTTCCACCGCGCCCGTGATGCCCACCGCGCCGACCGGCATCCGCCGCCGGTCGTGGATCGGCGCGGCGATCGACGCCACGCCCTCCCAGGTCTCCTCGACGTCCGCCGCGTAGCCCCGCGCGCGGGTGAGGTCCAGCAGCTCCTCGAAGCCCGCCGCGTCGCACACCGTGCGGTCCGTGAACGGCTTGCGCTCGCTCTCCAGGGCCTCGCTGTGCGCCACCGGGTCGTACGCCGACAGGACCTTGCCCAGGGCCGTGGAGTGCAGCGGCTGCATGGCGCCGATCTCCAGCACCTGCCGGCTGTCGTCGGGCCGGAAGACGTGGTGCACGATCAGCACCCCGTGCTGGTGCAGCACCCCCAGGTGGACGCTCTCGCCGCTGGACCGGGCCAGGTCGTCCGTCCAGACCAGCGCCCGCGCGCGCAGCTCGTGCACATCCAGGTACGTGGTGCCGAGCCGCAGCAGTTCGGCGCCGAGCTGATAGCGCCCCGACGCCTCGTCCTGCTCCACGAACCCCTCGTGCTGGAGGGTGCGCAGGATGCCGTGCGCGGTGCCCTTGGCCAGGCCGAGCGAGGAGGCGATGTCCGAGAGGCCGAGCCGCCGCTCGCCGCCCGCGAGCAGCCGCAGCATCGCCGCGGCCCGTTCGAGCGACTGGATGTTCCGTGCCATGGCCGTCCTGCCTCCGTCCGTTTCCCCCGACCTCTCGGCCCACCGGCCGGCGCTGCTCGGCCTCTGTCCGGCCCCCGCCCAGCCGCCGTTCGGCATTGTCGAACAGTACCGGTGCATGCCGACCCCCCGCCATCGGTCGGCGGGCGCGTGTCGGTACTTCGGTGCATATCAGTACGCAGGCCGGGCACGGTTCGCCGGTCCGTCCCGTGGACGTGCTGACGATAATCCCTGCCGCCCCGCTACCCTGGGCGGCGTGCGTCCCACGACCGGGGATGGCGCCCGGCGCCCGCCGAGCGCATGCTGACCGGGACCGATCGAGACCGACCGGGATCGAACGGGACCGATCGGGATTACCGGAACTGACCGGGACGCAAAGCCGACAGCCGTCGCAGCCGAGGGAGCCCACTCCATGGCCTCTGTGCCGACCTCTTCCGCCGACCCCCGGACCCGTGTGTCCGCGCTCCGCGAGGCGCTCGCCACCCGCGTGGTGGTCGCCGACGGTGCCATGGGCACCATGCTCCAGGCGCAGGACCCCACCCTGGACGACTTCCAGCAGCTCGAAGGCTGCAACGAGATCCTCAACGTCACCCGCCCGGACATCGTCCGCTCGGTGCACACCGAGTACTTCGCCGCCGGTGTCGACTGCGTCGAGACCAACACCTTCGGCGCCAACCTCTCCGCGCTCGGCGAGTACGACATCCCCGAGCGGGTCTTCGAGCTGTCCGAGGCGGGCGCCCGGATCGCCCGCGAGACCGCCGACGACTTCGCCGCCGACACCGGCCGCCCGCGCTGGGTGCTCGGCTCCATGGGCCCCGGCACCAAGCTGCCGACCCTGGGCCACACCACCTTCACCGCGATCCGCGACGCCTACCAGCAGAACGCGGAGGGCCTCCTCGCGGGCGGCGCCGACGCCCTGATCGTGGAGACCACCCAGGACCTCCTCCAGACCAAGGCGTCCGTCATCGCCGCCCGCCGCGCGATGGCCGTCGCCGGGTACGACGTCCCGCTGATCGTCTCCGTCACCGTCGAGACCACCGGCACCATGCTCCTCGGCTCCGAGATCGGCGCCGCGCTCACCGCGCTGGAACCGCTCGGCATCGACATGATCGGCCTGAACTGCGCCACCGGCCCCGCCGAGATGAGCGAGCATCTGCGCTTCCTCGCCCGCCACTCCCGCATCCCGCTGTCCTGTATGCCGAACGCCGGTCTGCCCGTCCTCACCTCCGACGGCGCCCACTACCCGCTCACCGCCCCCGAGCTGGCCGACGCCCAGGAGACCTTCGTACGGGACTACGGGCTGTCCCTGATCGGCGGCTGCTGCGGGACCACGCCCGAGCATCTGCGCCAGGTCGTGGAGCGGGTCCGCGAGCTGACCCCCGGCGAGCGCAGCCCCCGTCCCGAGCCGGGCGCCGCCTCCCTCTACCAGTCGGTGCCGTTCCGGCAGGACACCTCCTATCTGGCGATCGGCGAGCGCACCAACGCCAACGGCTCCAAGAAGTTCCGCGAGGCCATGCTGGAGGCCCGCTGGGACGACTGCGTGGAGATGGCCCGCGAGCAGATCCGCGAGGGCGCCCACCTCCTCGACCTCTGCGTCGACTACGTCGGCCGGGACGGCGTCGCCGACATGGAGGAACTCGCCGGGCGCTTCGCCACCGCCTCCACCCTGCCGATCGTCCTCGACTCCACCGAGGTCGACGTCATCCGGGCCGGACTCCAGAAGCTCGGCGGACGCGCGGTCATCAACTCCGTCAACTACGAGGACGGCGACGGCCCCGAGTCCCGCTTCGCCCAGGTCACCGCCCTCGCCCAGGAGCACGGCGCCGCGCTGATCGCGCTGACCATCGACGAGGAGGGCCAGGCCCGCACCCCGGAGAAGAAGGTCGAGATCGCCGAACGGCTCATCGACGACCTCACCGGCAACTGGGGCATCCTGGAGCCGGACATCCTCATCGACACCCTGACCTTCACCATCTGCACCGGCCAGGAGGAGTCCCGGGGCGACGGCATCGCCACCATCGAGGCGATCCGCGAACTCAAGCGCCGCCACCCGGACGTCCAGACCACCCTCGGCCTGTCCAACATCTCCTTCGGCCTCAACCCGGCCGCTCGCATCCTGCTGAACTCCGTCTTCCTCGACGAATGCGTCAAGGCGGGCCTGGACTCGGCGATCGTGCACGCCTCCAAGATCCTGCCCATCGCCCGCTTCAGCGAGGAGGAGGTCACCACCGCCCTCGACCTCGTCTACGACCGCCGCCGCGAGGGCTACGACCCGCTCCAGAAGCTGATGGCCCTCTTCGAGGGCGCCACCGCCAAGTCCCTGCGGGCGGGCAAGGCCGAGGAACTCGCCGCGCTGCCCCTGGACGAGCGCCTCAAGCGCCGCATCATCGACGGCGAGCGCAACGGCCTGGAGGCCGACCTCGACGAGGCCCTCACCACCACCTCCGCCCTCGACATCGTCAACAAGATCCTGCTCGACGGCATGAAGGTGGTCGGCGAGCTGTTCGGCTCCGGCCAGATGCAGTTGCCGTTCGTGCTCCAGTCCGCCGAGGTGATGAAGACCGCGGTGGCCCATCTGGAGCCGCACATGGAGAAGACCGACGAGGCGGGCAAGGGCACCATCGTGCTCGCCACCGTCCGCGGCGATGTCCACGACATCGGCAAGAACCTCGTGGACATCATCCTCTCCAACAACGGCTACAACGTGGTCAACCTGGGCATCAAGCAGCCCGTCGCCGCGATCCTGGACGCCGCCGCCGAGCACCGGGCCGATGTCATCGGCATGTCCGGGCTGCTGGTGAAATCCACGGTGATCATGAAGGAGAACCTGGAGGAGCTGAACGCCCGTGGCATGGCCGCCGACTACCCGGTCATCCTCGGCGGCGCCGCCCTCACCCGCGCCTATGTCGAACAGGACCTCCACGAGATCTACCAGGGCGAGGTCCGCTACGCCCGGGACGCCTTCGAGGGCCTGCGCCTGATGGACGCCCTGATCGGCGTCAAGCGCGGCGTCCCCGGCGCCGTCCTGCCGGAGCTGAAGCAGCGCCGGGTGCGGCCCGCCGCGACCGCCGTCACCGAGGAGCGGCCCGAGGAGGGGCACGTCCGCTCCGACGTCGCCACCGACAACCCGATCCCGGCCACGCCGTTCCGCGGCACCCGGGTCATCAAGGGCATCCAGCTCAAGGAGTACGCCTCCTGGCTGGACGAGGGCGCCCTCTTCAAGGGCCAGTGGGGCCTCAAGCAGGCCCGCACCGGCGAGGGACCGACCTACGAGGAGCTGGTGGAGACCGAGGGCCGCCCCCGGCTGCGCGGGCTCCTGGACCGGCTCCAGACCGAGAACCTCCTCGAAGCCGCCGTCGTCTACGGCTACTTCCCCTGTGTCTCCAAGGACGACGACCTGATCGTTCTGGACGACGACGGCAACGAACGCACCCGGTTCACCTTCCCCCGCCAGCGCCGGGGCCGCCGCCTCTGCCTCGCCGACTTCTTCCGCCCGGAGGAGTCCGGGGAGATCGACGTGGTCGGCTTCCAGGTCGTCACCGTCGGCTCCCGGATCGGCGAGGAGACCGCCCGGCTCTTCGCGGCCGACGCCTACCGCGACTACCTCGAACTGCACGGCCTCTCCGTCCAGTTGGCCGAGGCGCTCGCCGAGTACTGGCACGCGCGGGTCCGCTCCGAACTCGGCTTCGCCGGGGAGGACCCGGCCGCCATCGAGGACATGTTCGCCCTCAAGTACCGGGGCGCCCGCTTCTCGCTGGGCTACGGGGCCTGTCCCGACCTGGAGGACCGGGCGAAGATCGCCGAGCTGCTGGAGCCCGAGCGGATCGGCGTCCGGCTCTCCGAGGAGTTCCAGCTCCACCCCGAGCAGTCCACCGACGCCATCGTCATCCACCACCCCGAGGCGAAGTACTTCAACGCCCGGTGAGGCGCCCCCCTCCGGGGCCGCCGGGTGGGGCCCGCTCGGGACGCCGGGTAGGTCCCGGCGGGGACGCTCGGTGGGGCCCGCTCGGGACGCCCGGTGAGGTCACGGTGGGGACGTCCGGTGACGCCCGTGTGGGGTGCCGGGTGAGGCCGCGCCGGGGCCACCCGGTGAGGCCCGCTCGGGACCCCGGGTGAGGTCCCGCCCGGGGCGCCCGGTGACGCCCGCGTGGGGCGCCCGGTGAGACCCCGGGACGGGAGCGCACGTCCGGTGAGGCCAGTGCCGGGGCTCCATCCGGCCCCGCCCACGGCCCTCTCCGGTCCCGCCCACGGCCCTCTCCGGTCCCGCCCGGCACTCCGCTCGGAGCCGACGTACACTGGTCGGTCCACGCCAGGCCGGTTCCCCGCGCGGGAACCGGCCCGGTCGTCCCTCAAGGAGGTACGCCGGATGACGACCACCGTCCCCGCGCTCGGCACCCGTACGGCCGAAGGCTCCGGTCTCCAGGCCGTGCTCCTCGACATGGACGGCACCCTGGTGGACACCGAGGGCTTCTGGTGGGACGTCGAGGTCGAGGTCTTCGCCGGCCTCGGTCACACCCTCGACGACTCCTGGCGCCATGTCGTGGTCGGCGGCCCGATGACCCGCAGCGCCGGGTTCCTCATCGAGGCCACCGGCGCCGACATCCGGCTCGCCGAGCTGACCACCCTGCTCAACCAGGGCTTCGAGGACCGGATCGACCGCGCCCTGCCGCTGATGCCCGGCGCCGCCCGGCTGCTCGCCGAACTGGCCGCCCAGCGCGTCCCCACGGCCCTGGTCTCCGCCTCGCACCGGCGCATCATCGACCGGGTCCTCACCTCGCTCGGCCCCCAGTACTTCGCGCTCACGGTCGCCGGGGACGAGGTCGCCCGCACCAAGCCGTTCCCCGACCCGTATCTGTTCGCCGCCGCCGGGCTCGGCGTGGATCCGGCGCGCTGCGCGGTCGTCGAGGACACCGCGACCGGGGTCGCCGCCGCCGAGGCCGCCGGCTGCCAGGTCGTCGCCGTGCCGTCCGTCGCCCCCATCGCCCCGGCCGCCGGGCGCACGATCGTGAACTCCCTGGAAGACGTCGACCTCGCTTTTCTGTACGGCCTGATGGCGACCTGACGACAGCGCGGATCGCCGCCCGATGACGGAAATGCGTCACCTGTTCACCGAGCGTGCGGAGATCCCGTCGGGGCGGAATTCAAGAACGTTCTTGCACTAACCGGCGAGGCTTCCGCCAGGGAATTCTTCTCGCCCCGATGACCGAATTCAGGCGCACTTACCCCTGCCGGGCGATGTGAGGTTCACCACCTCGGCGGGGGTCGACAGGGTCCGGGGCGTGTGCTTTCCGCCCCGGTTTCGGCTTCGTTACGCCTGTGTTGACGCACCGTTGTGTCCCGATTGGCGAAATGCCGCACGAATCCTTCCGCTGGCGGGTTTTCGGTGTGTCCGCACCCGGTTCCGCAGCGTGATGGGGACTCAACTCCGCTGTCCGTGAACCCCGGTGCGGGCGCCGACTAATCTCGTCGCGAGACCCCGTTCCCACCCCCGCCATCCACCACGACACCCCTGTGTGTGCGATGCACGGATTCGACGCCTGGAGAAACCCGAGCATGAACCGAAAGATTCTCGTGCTGCCGGCCGTGGCCGGTCTGCTCGTCCCGGCGCTCGCCGCCTGCGGGGGATCCGACGGGGCCGGGGACGGCGGCGACACGATCGTCACGGGGACCACCGACCGCTTCGTCGCCACCGAGGACGCGCCCGCCCCCGTCGACCCCGCCTACTCCTACGACGTCGGGAGCTGGAACGTTCTGCGCCAGACCGTGCAGACCCTGATGGTCCAGCCCCGCGGCGAGGGCGAACCCGTGCCCGAGGCCGCCGAGAGCTGCGCGTTCACCGACAGCGGCAACGAACGCTATGTCTGCACCCTGCGCAAGGACCTGAAGTTCTCCGACGGCGACCCGGTCACCGCCGAGGACGTGAAGTACTCCATCGACCGCGCCCTCGCCATCGAGGCCGACAGCGGGGTCTTCGCCCTGCTGTCCACCGTCGACACCGTGGAGACCTCCGGCGACCGCGAGGTGATCTTCCACCTCCGGACCGCCGACGCCACCTTCCCCTACAAGCTGTCCACGCCCGTGGCCGGCATCGTCAACCCCGACGACTACGCCGCGGACACCCTCCGCGAGGGCTTCGCCATCTCCGGCTCGGGCCCCTACCGGATGGAACCCAGGGTCGAGGGCGGCGAGATGGTATCCGCCGTGTTCACCCGGAATCCGCACTACAAGGGCTCCCTCAAGGTCAACAACGAGAAGGTCGAGCTCCGCTCCTTCCAGGACGCCGACGCCATGGGCGCCGCCCTGGAGAAGGGCGACATCGATGTGATGACCCGCTCGATGACGCCCGCGCAGATCCAGAAGCTCTCCGATAGCTCCGGCGGCGCCGTCGAACTCATCGAGGTCCAGGGTCTGGAGATCCGCTACCTCGGCTTCGACACCGACGCCCCGACCGCCGGCGACAAGGCCGTCCGCCAGGCCATGGCCCAGCTCATCAACCGCAGCAGCCTGGTCTCCGAGGTCTACGGCACCCAGGCCGAGCCGCTCTACTCACTCGTCCCGGCCGCCGTCACCGGTCACTCCAACTCGTTCTTCAACAAGTACGGCGACCCGGATGTCGGCAAGGCCAGGACCCTGCTGGACGAGGCGAACGTGACCACCCCGGTCCGGCTGACCCTGAACTACACCACCGACCACTACGGCGCCGCCACCCGCCAGGAGTTCGAGGTGCTCCAGAAGCAGCTCAACGACAGCGGCCTGTTCGACGTCAGCATCAAGGGCACCGCCTGGGACGCCTTCGTCCCCGCCGAACGCAAGGGCGAGTACGAGGTCTACGGCATGGGCTGGTTCCCCGACTTCCCCGACGCCGACAACTTCCTCGCCCCGTTCCTCGACAAGGACAACTTCCTCAAGTCGCCCTACACCAACAACCGTATCCGGGGCACCCTGATCCCCGACTCCCGCCGCGAGGCCGACCGGATCTCCGCCGTCGACGCGCTCACCGAGATCCAGGACATCGTCGCCGAGGACGTACCGGTCATCCCGCTCTGGCAGGGCAAGCAGTACGTCGCCGCCCGCGACGACATCACCGGCACGGCCTACGCCGTCAACTCCTCCTCCACCCTTCAACTGTGGGAGCTGAACCGCGGCGTCGGCGGCTGACAACCGCCCGGCCCGGAGCGCCTCCCGGATCCGTCCTCCTGGATCCGCTCTCCCGGATCCGCTCTCCCGGATCCGTCCTCTCCGAACGACGACAAGGCACTCTCAGGTGAACAAGCGCAACCAGTGGCCCGTGCTGCCGCTCGTGGCCGGACTGGCCGGCGGCCTGCTGACCGGATGCGGCACCCAGAACGGCGGTTCCGGGGGCGACGGCGGCAATGTCGTCATCGGCATGTCCGACGACGTCCTCGCCACCGACCCCGCCTCCGGCTACGACCCCGGCTCGTGGCTGCTGTTCAACAATGTCTTCCAGTCCCTGCTGAGCTTCCCCAAGGGCAGCACCGAACCCCAGCCGGAGGCGGCCGAGAGCTGCGGCTTCACGGACACCGCCACCAAGCTCTACAAGTGCACCCTCAAGACCGGCCTCAAGTTCAGCAACGGTGACGCGCTCACCTCGGAGGACGTCAAGTTCTCCTTCGACCGCATGCTGAAGATCGACGACCCCGACGGCCCGGCCGTCATGTTCCCGACCCTCGACCGGGTCGAGACCCCCGACGAGCGGTCCGTCGTCTTCCACCTCAAGACCCCCGACGCCACCTTCCCCAGCAAGATCGCCTCCGGCGCCGGCTCCATCGTCGACCACCGGTCCTACGACGCCGACGGTCTGCGCGAGGACGGCGACGCCGTCGGCTCCGGCCCCTACAAGCTGGAGTCCTTCTCCGACGACGAGGCCGTCTTCGCCGTCAACGAGCACTACAAGGGCACCTCCGAGGTCGCCAACGAGGGCGTCACGCTCCGCTTCTACCAGGGCGACCAGAAGAAGCTGAAGCAGGCCGTCTCCGCCGGTGACGTCGACATCGCCTACCGCGGACTCAGCGCCGGGGACATCGCCGACATCGAACGCGACGCCGACGGCACCGGCACCGAGGTCGTCGAGGGCAGCAGCGCCGAGGTCCAGCACCTCGTCTTCAACATGGACGACCCGGTCACCGGGCAGCTCGGCGTCCGCCGTGCCATCGCCTATCTCCTCGACCGCGAGTCCCTGGTCGAGAAGGTCTACCAGGGCACCGCCACCCCGCTGTACTCGATCATCCCGGCGGGCATCGGCGGCCACAACACCGCCTTCTTCGACACCTACGGCGCCAGCCCCTCCAAGGCCAAGGCCGAGGACGCGCTGCTCGCCGACGGCATCACCGACAAGGTGCGCCTCACCCTCTGGTCGACGCCCTCGCGCTACGGCCCCGCCACCGACCAGGAACTCAAGGCGATAGCCGACCAGCTCAACGCCAGCGGCCTGTTCGACGCCGAGGTCCGCTCGGTCGCCTTCGACCAGTACGAGAAGGACATCGCCGACGGCAAGTACGGCGTCTACGTCAAGGGCTGGGTGCCGGACTACCCCGACCCCGACAACTTCACCGCCCCGTTCTTCGGCGAGGGCAACGTCCTCGGCAACAACTACCGCAACAACACCATCACCGGCACCCTCATCCCGCGCACCGCCGCCCAGAGCGACCGCGCCGCCACCGACGCCGACTACGACCGCCTCCAGGACCTGGTCGCCGAAGAGGTCCCGATGATCCCGGTCTGGCAGGCCAAGCAGTACGCCGTCGTCGGCGACGGGGTCTACGGGCTGGAGTACTGCCTCGACGCGTCCACGGTGTTCCGGTTCTGGGAGATCAGCAAGGGCTGACCCGGCCCGGTCCGGCCCGAGAGCGACGAACGCGGGGTGCCCCTCCAGAAGGAGGAGCACCCCGCACCGCTGTGAGGGCACCCCCTACTGGGCGCCCGGCCGCACCAGCCCGCTCTCGTACGCGTACACCGCCGCCTGCACCCGGTCGCGCAGCCCCAGCTTGGTCAGCACATGCCCCACATGGGTCTTGACCGTGGTCTCGCTGACGAACAGATCCGCCGCGATCTCCGCGTTGGACAGCCCGCGCGCCACCAGCTTCAGCACTTCCACCTCACGGTCCGTGAGGGTGTGCAGGGTGTCCGGCACCGGTTCGTCACCCGAGGGCAGATGTGTGGCGTACTTGTCGAGCAGTCTGCGGGTGATGCTCGGCGCGAGCATCGCCTCCCCGGCCGCCACCACCCGGATCGCCTGCACCAGCTCATTGGCCGGGGCGTCCTTCAGCAGAAAGCCGCTGGCCCCCGCCTTCAGCGCCTCCACCACGTACTCGTCCAGATCGAACGTGGTCAGCACCAGCACCTTCGCCGGGCCGTCCCGCTCCGGACCGGTGATCTGCCGGGTCGCCTCGACCCCGTCCATCCGCGGCATACGGATGTCCATCAGCACCACATCGGGCTGGAGGGCACGCACCTGGTCGAGCGCCTGGAGGCCGTCCCCGGCCTCGCCGACGACCGCGAGATCCTGCTCGGCCTCCAGAATCATCCGGAAACCCGTGCGCAGCAGCGGCTGGTCATCGACCAGTAGGACACGGATGGCCACGTAACTCTCCTTCGCTCGGCCCGTCCCATTCTGCCCTGCGCACCCGCCCCGGCCCCGGCCGCCCTCACCGGCGCCGCCCGCGCTGCGGCGCGGATCACACCCTTGGGGCGACACCGCCTCCGCCGGGGATCACCCCCCTGGTGCGGCATCGGCTCCGCCGCCGATCAGGCCCCCGGGACGGCGGCTCCGGCGCGGATCACACCCCCCGGGGCGTCGGCTCCGGCGCGCGTCACCGGCAGCGGGTACGGCGGGGGAGTGCCCCCGAACTCCGGGCACACCGCCCGGTGGTCGCACCAGCCGCACAGCTTGGTCTGCCGGGGCCGCCAGTCACCGCTCTCGGTCGCCTGCCGGATCGCCTCCCACAGTGCCAGCAGCTTGCGCTCCACCCGCTCCAGATCGCCCGGCACCGGGTCGTACGTCAGCACGTCCCCGCTGCCCAGGTACACCAACTGGAGCCGCCGCGGCACGATCCCCTTCAGCCGCCACACCACCAGCGCGTAGAACTTCATCTGGAACAGCGCGCCCTCCGCGTACTCCGGGCGGGGCGCCTTGCCGGTCTTGTAGTCGACGATCCGCACCTCGCCGGTCGGCGCCACATCCACCCGGTCGATGATCCCGCGCAGCCGCAGCCCCGACTCCAGCTCGGCCTCCACGAACAGCTCCCGCTCGGCCGGCTCCAGCCGCGTCGGATCCTCCAGCGCGAACCAGCGCTCCACCAACTGCTCCGCCTCGCCCAGCCAGCGCGCCAGCCGGTCCCCCTCAGGGTCGTCCGCGAACAGCTCGGCCAGCTCCGGACGGCTCTCCCGCAGCCGATCCCACTGCCCCGGGACCAGCGCCTTCGCCCGGGGCGCCGTACGCTCCCCGGCCGGCGCGTCGAACAGCCGCTCCAGCACCGCGTGCACCAGCGTCCCCCGGGTGGCCGCCTCCGACGGCTTCTCCGGCAGCCGGTCGATCACCCGGAACCGGTACAGCAGCGGGCACTGCATGAAGTCACCCGCCCGCGAGGGCGACAGCGAGGCCGGCGCTCTGACGACCGGCTCCGCCGGTGCCGCCGCCGTCCCGGCCGCACGCTCCGGCACCGCGCCCGTCACCGGCGCCACCGCCTCCGCCGTACCGCCCCCGGGCCCCAGGCCCTCGCCCCCGCCACTGCTCTCCATGCCACAGACCATACGGCCCGCCACTGACAGTGACCCACCCGCGTTCGTGACGGGCGGGGCGGAAGAGGAAACTGGAGGGGTGCCGGGGCGTACGGTGCCCGGACGGCCACATACCATCGATCCCATACCCCTTCCGCCCGCCAGGAGCGGAAGACGCGTCGAACGAGGGGACAGCGTGGACGAGAGCGGCGGGAGCCGGCAGCCGCGGTCGGAGCACGACGAGCCGACCGAGAGCCCCACGGCGCCCACGGCCCCGCCCGTGGACGACGCCGCACCGGCCGGCCCCTCCCAGGGCCCCCAGAACCCGGGGGACCCGGGCACCCCGGCGGCCACCCCTGAGCCCGAGGAGACGGCCCCCCCGGAATCCGACGGACCGGGCGAGCCCGAGGAGCCGGGAGGTCCGGATGCCCCGGATACCCCGGGAGGCCGGGAAGCGGGAGAACGGGCGGACGCCCCGACGCCCCCGGCGACCCCCGACCCCGGACCGCCGACCGACGCCTCCGCCGCTCCCAAGCCTCCTGAGCCTTCCGCGCCCTCCGAGCCTTCCTCCTCGCCCACGCCCCCCAAGCCCCCCTCGCCCTCCGAGCAGCCTTCCCCACCGCCTCCCGGGACGCCCCACCCCCCGGAGACCGCCCAGCCCCCACAGACCCCCCACCCCTCCCAGCCCCCCACCCCCCCTCGGACCCCCCACCTCACCAAGCCCCCTCAGCCCCCCAACACCCCCCACGACTCCCACCCCGACCGCGCCCACGCGCACACCAACACACCCACCCAGCCTCACCCCCAATCCCACCCCCACCCCGATCCCCGTACCGGTGAGATCACCGCCCCGTCCTCCGCCCAGCCCCCCCGGCGGCCCCGGGAGCCCGGGGGCGGGCTGCTGATGGGGCGGCCGTTCGGCGTGCCGGTGTATGTCGCGCCGAGCTGGTTCGTCGTCGCCGCGCTGATCACCTGGGTGTTCGGCGGACAGCTCGACCGGGTGCTCCCCGAGCTGGGCGGCGCCCGCTACCTGGTCGCCCTGTTCTTCGCCGTCGCGTTCTACGCCTCCGTGCTGGTGCACGAACTGGCGCACACGGTGGCCGCGCTCCGCTTCAAGCTGCCGGTGCGCCGGATCCAGCTCCAGTTCTTCGGCGGGGTCTCCGAGATCGAGAAGGAGGCCGAGACACCGGGCCGGGAGTTCGTCCTCGCCTTCGTCGGCCCGCTGCTCTCCCTCGTCCTGGGCGGCGTCTTCTACCTCGCCATGCAACTCGTGGAGCCCGGCACGGTCCCCGGCGTCCTGCTCGCGGGCCTGATGATCTCCAACCTGATCGTGGCCGCGTTCAACCTGCTGCCCGGCCTCCCGCTGGACGGCGGCCGGATGCTCCGCGCGGTCGTCTGGAAGCTCACCGGCCGCCCCATGAGCGGCACCGTCGCCGCCGCCTGGGTCGGCCGCGCGCTCGCCGTCTCCGTCCTGATCGGCCTGCCACTGCTCACCCAGTCCGGGGTCCTCGGCACCAGTGCCGCCGACAACGTCGGCATGGACACCGTCATGGACGCCCTGCTCGCCGCGATCCTCGCCGCGATCATCTGGACCGGCGCCGGGAACAGCCTGCGGGTCGCCCGGCTGCGCGAGCACCTGCCCGAGCTCCAGGCCCGCGCCCTCACCCGGCGGGCCGTCCCCGTGGAGAGCGACACCCCGCTCTCCGAGGCCCTGCGCCGGGCCAACAGCGCGGGCGCCCGCGCGCTGGTCGTGGTCGACGGCGACGGCAACCCCGTCTCCCTGGTCCGCGAGGCCGCCATCGTCGGCGTACCCGAGCACCGGCGCCCCTGGGTGCCGGTCAGCGGGCTCGCCCAGGACCTCACCGACGGGATGCGGGTCTCCGCCGAACTCGCCGGGGAGGACCTCCTGGAGGTGCTGCGCGCCACCCCGGCCACCGAGTACCTGGTGATCGAGGACACCGGCGCGATCTACGGCGTCCTGTCCGCCGCCGATGTGGAGCGCGCCTTCGTCAAGGCCATGGCCCGTCCCTCCTAGGCTGCCCGGATCCCCCCCCGGGGCCCCACCCACCGTGGTCGGCGGCCCCGCCCGGGGCCGGTAGGCTGTTCACATGTCCGAACCGACCGGTGCCGCCCGCAGGCGCGGGCCCTTCAAGGTCGGGGACCAGGTACAGCTGACCGACCCCAAGGGCCGCCACTACACGTTCACGCTCGAAGCCGGGAAGAACTTCCACACCCACAAGGGCTCCTTCCCGCACGACGAACTGATCGGTGCTCCCGAGGGCAGCGTTGTCCGCACCACCGGAAACGTCGCCTACCTCGCGCTGCGCCCCCTGCTCCCCGACTACGTCCTGTCCATGCCCCGCGGGGCAGCCGTCGTCTACCCGAAGGACGCGGGGCAGATCCTCGCCTTCGCCGACATCTTCACCGGCGCGCGGGTGGTGGAGGCCGGTGTCGGCTCCGGCTCGCTCAGCAGCTTCCTGCTGCGCGCCATCGGCGACCAGGGCATGCTGCACTCCTACGAGCGCCGCGCGGACTTCGCCGACATCGCCCGGCAGAACGTGGAGCGCTACTTCGGCGGCCCGCACCCCGCCTGGCAGCTCACCGTCGGCGACCTCCAGGACAATCTGTCCGACACCGAGGTCGACCGCGTCATCCTCGACATGCTGGCCCCCTGGGAGTGCCTGGAGGCCGTCTCCAAGGCGCTCGTTCCCGGCGGCATCCTGTGCTGCTATGTGGCGACCACCACCCAGCTCGCCCGGACCGTCGAGTCCATCCGCGAGATCGGCTCCTTCAACGAGCCCACCGCCTGGGAGACGATGATCCGCAACTGGCACATCGAGGGTCTCGCCGTCCGCCCCGACCACCGGATGATCGGCCACACCGGCTTCCTGCTCACCGCCCGCCGCCTGGCCGACGGGGTGGAGCCGCCCATGCGCAGGCGCCGCCCCGCCAAGGGCGCCTATGGCGAGGACTACGCGGGCCCCAACGCCGACGGAGGCATGGGAGGCCGCTGAGCGTCCCTCTCTCCGTCCGAACGCACCGGCGCCGCCGTCGAGTTCCCCACCCACCGGGCAACTCGACGGCGGCGCCTCCGCGTTGCCCACCCTCCCCGTGCCGCCCCCGCACCCCACCCGACCCCGACCGCCGCCAGCTCCCCGCCTCACCCGAGCCAGTTCCCCCACCCCACCCCAACCGCCGCCCGTTCCCCCGCCCCACCCGAACCCGACCCCCCGTCAGTTCCCCCGCCACAACCGCGCACCCCGCCGTTCCCCCGGCCTGTGACGTGTGGCACCATGCAGGCCACCCCACCCCCACCGGCACAGCCCTCACGGGAGACACTCCTAGTGCAGCATTCCGCCGTTCCGGAACTGGCCCAGGCCCACGCGCAGACCCGCCCCATCCACTGGCTCGCCACCGCGACCGCCGTCGCCGGGGTCATCGCCCTCTCCTCCGTGGCGCAGCCCGACGCCGCGACCGCCGCCCCGCCCGGCGAGCGCGCGCCCCGTCCCGCCCCCGCCGCCGCGCCGCCCTCCACCGAGGGGGTCGCGTTCCCGCTCGACTGCGGTCCGGTGGAGGCGGTGGTCGAGCGGACCGTCACCGGTGACCTGGACGGCGACGACCGCCCCGAGACGGTCGCCGTGGTGCACTGCGACGCCGCGATGAGCACGCCCCCGGACGGGGTGTACGTCCTCACCCAGGGCGCCGGGGCCGCCGAGCCCCGGCTGGTCGCCACCCTGGTCGACCCCAAGGACCGCACCACCGTGCGGGACCTCGCGATCCGCGACGGCGCCGTCCGGGCCACCCTGCTCGGCTACTCGGCGTCCGATGTCCCCACCTGCTGCCCGGATGTCACCGAGCACCCGGCGTGGCAGTGGAAGGACGGATCGTTCCTGCGCGGGGAGTCCGCCGGCGCCCGCAGCGTCTGAACCCCACCCGGGGACCGGCCCCCGCCCTCCGCGTCATGAAGTGATCACCATCCGTGGTCAAAGTTGTTTGACGGACCCCCGTGCGGGCCCCCCGCGCGCGCCCCCGGTCAAGCACACAGACACCCCCCGGTCAAGGACGCAGGCGCACCCCCGATCAAGGTCACAGGTACCTTCGATCAAGGTCACACAGGCCCTCGATCAAGGCCGCAGACCCCACGAGGGAGCCCCGTACGCCCCGGCCTCGCCCCCCGAGCCTGAACACGCTCCGTGACCGCGCGCCGAGCGGGCCCCGGCGTATGCCCCCGCCCTCGCCCCGCACGATCCGGACCTGCTGCGCGGCGACTCCCGCCGCCTCCGGAGCGCCCCGCCGCAGGCAGTCCCGCCGTCCGCGCGGGCAACTGCTGCCACCCGCGCAGGATTTTGACATCGTTCCGCTCGGAACAGGCGGCTTCTGAATAGCGTTGAGTGGGTATCCAGACCGCGTGAGGGAGAGCGCAGGGTGACCGACGACACACCTTGACAGTCTTTGTGATCTAGGGGTTTCAATCGACACCCACCCAGGTAGGGTCTGGAAGCGTCCAGCTCCCCTTGGAGGAGGTGAGGACCGTGGCAGCCCACGACGACGACATGAACCGCGGCATCCGCCCGGGACGCGGGTCCGACGACCCGGCCGGGCAGATTGCCTACCTTGAGCAGGAGATCGCCGTCCTGCGACGCAAGCTCGCCGACTCTCCGCGACACACGAGGATTCTCGAAGAGCGGATCGTCGAGCTGCAGACAAACCTGGCCGGCGTGTCCGCCCAGAACGAGCGACTCGCCAACACCCTCCGTGAGGCCCGCGACCAGATCGTGGCCCTCAAGGAGGAGGTCGACCGGCTCGCCCAGCCGCCGGCCGGCTTCGGTGTCTTCCTACAGGCCAACGAGGACGGCACCGCAGACATCTTCACCGGGGGCCGCAAGCTCCGGGTGAACGTCAGCCCCAGCGTCGAACTCGACGCCATGCGGCGCGGCCAGGAAGTCATGCTCAACGAAGCGCTCAACGTGGTCGAGGCCATGGCGTACGAGCGCGTCGGGGACATCGTCACCCTCAAGGAGATCCTTGAGGACGGCGAGCGCGCCCTGGTCACCGGCCACACCGACGAGGAGCGGGTGGTACGGCTCGCCGAACCCCTGCTGGACGTCACCATCCGCCCCGGCGACGCCCTGCTCCTCGAACCCCGCTCCGGGTACGTCTACGAGGTCGTGCCCAAGAGCGAGGTCGAGGAACTCGTCCTGGAAGAGGTCCCCGACATCGGCTACGAGGCCATCGGCGGCCTCGGCAACCAGATCGAGGCCATCCGCGACGCGGTCGAGCTGCCGTATCTCTACCCCGACCTGTTCCGGGAGCACGAGCTGCGTCCCCCGAAGGGAGTCCTGCTCTACGGGCCTCCCGGATGCGGCAAGACGCTCATCGCCAAGGCCGTCGCCAACTCGCTGGCCAAGAAGGTCGCCGAGGTCACCGGCCAGGCCGCCGGCAAGAGCTTCTTCCTGAACATCAAGGGCCCCGAGCTGCTCAACAAGTACGTGGGCGAGACCGAGCGGCAGATCCGCCTGGTCTTCCAGCGGGCCCGGGAGAAGGCCAGCGAGGGCACCCCCGTCATCGTCTTCTTCGACGAGATGGAGTCCCTCTTCCGCACCCGCGGCTCCGGCGTCAGCTCCGACGTCGAGAACACCATCGTCCCCCAGCTCCTCGCCGAGATCGACGGCGTCGAGGGCCTCCAGAACGTGGTCGTGATCGGTGCCTCCAACCGGGAGGACATGATCGACCCGGCCATCCTGCGCCCCGGCCGCCTCGATGTGAAGATCAAGATCGAGCGGCCGGACGCCGAGGCGGCCAAGGACATCTTCGGCAAGTACCTCACGGAACGCCTCCCGCTGCACGGCGACGACCTCGCCGAGCACAGCGGCTCCAAGAGCAGCACGGTCGACAGCATGATCCAGACGGCCGTGGAACACATGTACGCGGAAACCGAGGAGAACCGCTTCCTGGAAGTCACCTACGCCAATGGCGACAAGGAAGTCCTCTACTTCAAGGACTTCAATTCCGGCGCCATGATCGAGAACATCGTGGGCCGCGCCAAGAAAATGGCGATCAAGGACTTCCTGGAGCACAACCAGAAGGGTCTGCGGGTCTCCCATCTCCTCCAGGCATGCGTGGACGAGTTCAAGGAGAACGAGGACCTCCCCAACACCACCAACCCGGACGACTGGGCCCGCATCTCCGGAAAGAAGGGCGAGCGGATCGTCTACATCCGCACCCTGATCACCGGAAAGCAGGGCGCCGACACCGGCCGCTCCATCGACACGGTGGCGAACACCGGACAGTACCTGTAAAAGGCAGGGCGGCTGCGGGTCCCCTCACCGGGTACCCGCAGCCGTCTGTTTTTCGGGCCACGGTTGGAGCAGGCAATGCAGGCAATGACGCAAATGATCTCCCCACCAGTGCAAAGCCGTTCTAGGCTCTTCCATACCGCCGGGTCGCGCAGTGCGGGGACGGGCACCGCACAGGCACCGGAGCACCAGCGGTACTTGAGCGGCCCCCACGACCGAGGGTGCCGCCGGGCAAGGAGGGCCGCATGACCGTACGGCGAGTAATGGGCATCGAGACGGAGTACGGGATCTCCGTCCCCGGCCACCCCAATGCCAATGCCATGCTCACCTCGTCCCAGATCGTGAACGCCTACGCAGCGGCGATGCACCGGGCCCGCCGGGCCCGCTGGGACTTCGAGGAGGAGAATCCGCTGCGCGACGCCCGCGGCTTCGACCTCGCCCGGGAGTCCGCCGACGCCAGCCAGCTCACCGACGAGGACATCGGCCTCGCCAATGTCATCCTCACCAATGGAGCCCGCCTCTACGTCGACCACGCCCACCCCGAGTACAGCGCCCCCGAGGTCACCAATCCCCGTGACGCGGTCCTGTGGGACAAGGCGGGCGAGCGCATCATGGCCGAGGCCGCCGAGCGCGCCGCCCAGCTCCCCGGCGCCCAGCCCATCCACCTCTACAAGAACAACACCGACAACAAGGGCGCCTCCTACGGCACGCACGAGAACTATCTGATGAAGCGGGAGACCCCCTTCTCGGACATCGTGCGCCACCTCACGCCCTTCTTCGTCTCCCGCCAGGTCTTCACCGGCGCGGGCCGCGTCGGCATCGGCCAGGACGGGCACGACCACGGCTTCCAGCTCAGCCAGCGGGCCGACTACTTCGAGGTCGAGGTCGGTCTGGAGACCACCCTCAAGCGGCCCATCATCAACACCCGCGACGAGCCCCACGCCGACGCCGAGAAATACCGCCGCCTGCATGTGATCATCGGCGACGCGAACCTCTCCGAGATCTCCACCTATCTCAAGCTGGGCACCACCGCGCTGGTCCTGTCCATGATCGAGGACGGCTTCATCGCCGTGGACCTCGCGGTCGACCAGCCCGTGCGCACGCTCCACCAGGTCTCCCACGACCCCACCCTCAAGCGCCTGGTCACCCTCCGCAGCGGGCGCACCCTGACGGCCGTACAGCTTCAGATGGAGTACTACGAGCTGGCCCGGAAGTATGTCGAGGAGCGGTACGGGGCGGACGCCGACGACCAGACCAAGGACGTCCTCACCCGCTGGGAGGACACCCTCAACCGTCTGGAGCACGACCCCATGAGCCTCTCCGGCGAGCTGGACTGGGTCGCCAAGCGGGAACTCATGGAGGGCTACCGGCGCCGCGACGGCCTCGACTGGGACGCCGCCCGCCTGCATCTGGTCGACCTCCAGTACGCCGACGTGCGCCCCGAGAAGGGCCTCTACAACCGTCTGGTGGCCCGGGGGCGGATCAAGCGGCTGCTGGACGAGCCCGAGGTCGAGCGGGCCAAGAGCAAGCCCCCCGAGGACACCCGCGCCTACTTCCGCGGACGCTGCCTGGAGCAGTACGCCGACGACGTGGCCGCCGCCTCCTGGGACTCCGTGATCTTCGATCTGCCGGGCCGGGACTCCCTCCAGCGGGTCCCAACCCTCGAACCGCTTCGCGGAACGCGTAATCACGTCAAGGAGCTGCTCGACCGCTGCCGGACCGCGGAAGACCTGGTCAGAGTGCTTTCCGGCGGCTGAGGCAGCCCCCTGGCGGGCTGAGCCGGCCGGGCGCGCCGGGTGGAAATCCCCGCGCCCGGGAATCATCGAGGTGGTCCCCGTACGTTGGAACAACTGCGGGGCCGTTGTCAGACCCGGCGAGTAGGGTCTGATCATGACCGATCGGCAGCAATGCCGAACATGTCGGGCGAACCGAGCGGGGTGAGGGTGATGGCTACCAAGGACACCGGCGGCGGACAGCAGAAGGCGACACGCTCCACGGAGGAGGTCGACGAGCAGGCAGCGGACACACAGGCTGCCGAGGACCTCAAGGAGCGCCAGGAGAAGCTGAGCGACGATGTGGACTCCGTCCTCGACGAGATCGACGATGTCTTGGAGGAGAACGCAGAGGACTTCGTCCGCTCATTCGTGCAGAAGGGCGGGCAGTAAGGGCTTCTCGCCTTCGATTCGAAGGTCTCGGGGGAGTGGTGATGTGATCGAGGGCCTCAGCGACCAAGGGCTGCCCGCGGCGCGCGGATCAGGTGCCGTGGGCAGCCCCGTCCGCTCCGGGCGCGGTGCCCCGGGCGCTCCCCGGGATCCGCGCGAAGGCCCCCCGCCGTTCATGTGGATCACCGCCACAAGACGGGTAGGGTCCGTGGCGTACTGTGCTTCAACTGCAATTCGGCCATCGGCAAGTTGGGAGACGATCCCGACGCGGTCCGTCGGGCTGCCGCCTATCTGGAAGGAACCCCGTGGAAGCCAACACTCGTAGCACCGGGCGTCTACCTGCTGCCTTCCTGACACCCGGGTCGTCCTCCTTCGTGGACTTCCTGTCGGACCATCAGCCCGAGATGCTGCCCGGCGGGCGCGCGCTGCCCCCCGTCCAGGGCGCCATCGAGGCACCGCACGGCACCACCATCGTGGCCGTCACCTTCCCCGGCGGAGTCGTCCTGGCCGGCGACCGGCGGGCCACGATGGGGAATGTGATCGCCCAGCGGGACATCGAGAAGGTCTTCCCGGCCGACGAGTACTCGGCGGTCGGCATCGCCGGCACGGCGGGTCTGGCCGTGGAGATGGTCAAGCTCTTCCAGTTGGAGCTGGAGCACTTCGAGAAGGTCGAGGGCGCCCAGCTCTCCCTGGAGGGCAAGGCCAACCGGCTGTCCACGATGATCCGCTCCAACCTCGGCATGGCCATGCAGGGCCTGGCCGTGGTCCCCCTGTTCGCCGGGTTCGACGTGGACCGGGGCAAGGGCCGGATCTTCTCCTACGACGTCACCGGCGGCCGTTCCGAGGAGCAGGGCTACGCGTCCACCGGCTCCGGTTCGATCTTCGCGCGGGGCGCGATGAAGAAGCTGTTCCGCGACGACCTCACCGAGGAGCAGGCCACCACCCTGGTGGTCCAGGCCCTCTACGACGCGGCCGACGACGACTCGGCGACCGGTGGTCCCGATGTCGCCCGCCGGATCTACCCGATCGTCACGGTGATCACCGACGACGGTTTCCGCCGGCTGACCGAGGACGAGTCCGCGGTGATCGCACGGTCGGTGCTGGAGCGCCGTCTGGAGCAGCCCGACGGCCCGCGGGCCGCGCTGCTCTAGCGGCCCCGCCCCTTGTGTCCAGGTGATCGAGTGACTTCCACAGAAAGGGACGGATAACCGGTGTCGACGCCGTTCTATGTCTCACCCCAGCAGGCCATGGCCGACCGGGCGGAGTACGCCCGCAAGGGCATCGCCCGGGGCCGCAGCCTGGTGGTGCTCCAGTACGCCGACGGCATCGTCTTCGTCGGCGAGAACCCGTCCCGCGCGCTGCACAAGTTCAGCGAGATCTACGACCGGATCGGCTTCGCCGCGGCCGGCAAGTACAACGAGTACGAGAACCTCCGGATCGGCGGTGTGCGCTACGCCGATCTGCGGGGCTACACCTACGACCGGGACGATGTCACGGCCCGCGGCCTGGCCAACGTCTATGCCCAGACGCTGGGCACGATCTTCTCCAGCACGGCGGAGAAGCCCTACGAGGTCGAGCTGGTGGTCGCCGAGGTCGGGGAGACGCCCGACGGCGACCAGATCTACCGGCTGCCGCACGACGGGTCGATCGTCGACGAGCACGGCTCGGTGGCGGTCGGCGGCAACGCCGAGCTGATCAGCACCTATCTCGATCAGCGGCACGAGGACGGGATGTCCCTGTCCGAGGCGCTGAAGCTGGCCGTCCAGGCCCTGTCCCGGGAGTCGAACGGCACCCAGCGCGAGATCCCGGCGGAGCGCCTGGAGGTCGCGGTGCTGGACCGGACGCGTCCGCAGCAGCGCAAGTTCAAGCGGATCACCGGCGGCCAGCTCGCCCGGCTCCTGGCGAACGGCGCGGCGGCGGAGAGCGCGGCCACCGCCGACGACGAGCCGTCGTCCGGCCCGGACGAGACCGGCGAGACCGGAGAGGCCCGGGAGGCCGGGTCCGGCGACGAGTGACACCCCGCTCCACCCCTTTCCCGTGCCCCGGTCCACCGCGACCGGGGCACAGGTGTTTTCGCGGCGGGGGGCCTCAGGCGTCCCGCGGCGGTGCCGTGGAGGCCCGGACCACCAACTCGACGGGGATGTCCCCGCCGTCCGGCTCGCGGCCGTCCAGGACCGCCAGCAGGGCGCGCATCCCGTGTTCGCCGAAGAGTTCGGCGTCCAGGCGGACGGTGGTGAGTTCCGGGTCCAGGGCGGTGGCGAGGGCGAGATCGTCCAGGCCCGTGACGGAGAGGTCGTCGGGGATGGCCAGGCCCAGGCGGCGGGCGGCCTTGTAGACCCCGGCCGCGAGCTTGTCGTCGTCGCAGACCACCGCGGTGGGGCGGGGGCCCGGCGCGGTGATGGCGGCGAGGGTGGCGTCCCGGGCGGCGTCGATGTCGATCGGGGCGCGGGCGGTGCGGACGGTCGCGCCGGGGACACCGGCCAGTCGGGCGGCGAGTTCGCGGGCGCGCACGTCGAAGGTCCAGGAGGGGATGTCGGCGGCCAGATGCAGGACGCGGCGGTGGCCGAGGCCGGTGAGGTGGTCGCTGAGCCGGCGGACGCCGTCGGCGATGTCGAGGTTGACGGTGGCGGCGCCGAGGCTGCCGTCGGGGTCGCTGTCGAGCATCACCAGGGGGAGCTGGTCGCCCCGGATGGCGCTGAGGGCGTCGGCGGCCATGGAGGAGGCGAGGACGCCGTCCAGGGCGGCCTGCGCGGACGCGAAGGGGTCGCGGGCCGGGCCGATGCCCTCGGGGGAGGGGTAGAGGACCACCCCGAAGCCGTGGCGGGCGGCGACCCGGGCGGCCCCGGTGTAGACCCCGGCGAAGAACTCGGTGGTGAGCGCCGGGACGACCAGCAGGACCGTGCGGGTGCGGCCGAGGCGGAGATTGCGGGCGGCGAGATTGGGCCGGTAGCCCAGCTCGCGGGCGGCCTCTCGGACCCGCCGGGCGGTGGGCTCGGAGACCCGGCCGCGCCACTTGTCGCCGAGGACCAGGGAGACGGCGGCCTGGGAGACCCCGGCGGCCTGGGCGACGTCCCGGCTGGTGGGGCGGGTACCGCCGGGTGTGCTGCCGTGTGCCACCGTGCGCCAGCTCCTTCCCCGGGACGACGTCCTGTGGACGTCCGGACAGCGCACATGGTACGTATGACGGCGGACGTTATACGTAACACTTGAGCCGGAAGGCGGACACGATGGCCACGGGGTACCTGGAGATCCTCCGGACGAGACACGCCGCCCGGCTGCTCGCCGGGACGCTGGTGGGGCGGCTCCCGAACGCCACCGCGGCCATCGCGATCGTGCTGTTCGTCCGCGCCGAGGGCGGCTCCTACAGCCTGGCGGGCGGTCTGGCGGCGGCCTACGGCGTGTCGAACGCGGTCGGGCAGCCGCTGCTGGGCCGGCTGGTGGATCTGTACGGGCAGCCCCGGGTGCAGTTGCCCGCCGCGCTAGCCTCGGCGCTCGCCATGGCGGTGTTCGCCTTCACCGGGATCGGCCCGCTGGCGGTGGCGTACGCGGCGGTGGCCGCGGCCGGGCTCCTCACCCCGCCCCTGGAGGGCGGTCTGCGGGCCCTGTGGCCCTCCGTGCTGCGCAAGGAGGGGCAGCTCCACACCGCGTACGCCATGGACGCGGTGGCGCAGGAGGTCATGTTCACCGTCGGGCCGCTGCTGGTGACGCTCTGCGTGTCGCTGTGGTCGGCGCAGGCCGCGCTGCTGGTGCTGAACGCGGTCGGGGTGCTGGGCGCGCTCTCGGTGGTCGTGTCGCGCCCCTCGCGCGCGTGGCGGTCGGCCCCGAGGGAGGCGCACTGGCTGGGCGCCCTGCGCTCGCGCGGACTGCTCGCCCTGCTGGCGGCGTTCCTCTTCGTCGGGATCGCCCTCGGGTCCATCACGGTCGCGGCGGTCTCCTACGCGGACGACCACGGCGGCGACGCGGTGTACGGGTGGCTGATGGCGGGGCTGGGCCTGGGCGCGCTGATCGGCGGCGCGGTCTACGGGGCGCGGCACTGGACCGGGGCGCCGGAGCGGCGGCTGCGGGTGCTGGTGGCGCTGCTGGCGATCTGCTACCTGCCGCTGCTCCTGGTCCCGGGGCCGGTGGGCATGACGGTGCTCACCGGGGTGGCGGGGGTGTTCCTGGCGCCGGCCATCGCCTGCGCGTTCCTGATCGTCGACCGGCACGCCCCGGCCGGGACGGTCACCGAGGCGTTCTCCTGGTTCGTGACGACGTTCACCGTGGGCGCCTCGGTCGGGACCGGCCTCGCCGGGCCGGTCGTGGAGGCGGGCGGGGCGGTGTGGGGGTTCGCGGTGGCGCCGGTGGCGGGGGCGGTGTCGGTGCTGGTCCTGCTGGCCACCGGACGGGTCCTCGCCGCTCCCGTGCGCCGGGCCGTGATCGCCGCCGCATCCGAAAATGATCAGAACCGGACCGTCGAACCCCGTTTCAGTTCCGGTGAACGGGCGTAATGTTCAGTCATGGACCGCCGCATTTTCGGGCTGGAGAACGAGTACGGCGTCACGTGCACGTTCAGGGGACAGCGGCGCCTGTCTCCTGACGAGGTGGCGCGGTACCTCTTCCGCCGTGTCGTGTCATGGGGCCGTAGCAGCAATGTCTTTCTGCGCAACGGCGCCCGGCTCTATCTGGACGTCGGATCACATCCGGAATACGCGACACCCGAATGTGACAACGTGACCGAACTGGTGACCCACGACAAGGCCGGCGAGCGCATTCTCGAAGGTCTGCTGGTGGACGCGGAACGACGCCTGCACGAGGAAGGAATCGCGGGCGACGTCTACCTCTTCAAGAACAACACCGACTCCGCCGGAAACTCCTACGGCTGCCACGAGAACTATCTGGTGGCCCGGCACGGGGAGTTCTCGCGCCTCGCCGACATTCTCATTCCGTTCCTGGTGACCAGGCAGTTGCTGTGCGGTGCGGGCAAGGTGCTCCAGACCCCGCGCGGCGCCGTGTACTGCGTCAGCCAGCGTGCCGAGCACATCTGGGAGGGCGTCTCCTCCGCGACGACCCGCTCCCGCCCCATCATCAACACCCGCGACGAACCGCACGCGGACGCCGAGCGCTACCGGCGGCTGCATGTGATCGTCGGCGACTCCAACATGTCCGAGACGACGATGCTGCTGAAGGTCGGCGCCACCGATCTGGTGCTGCGCATGATCGAGGCGGGCACGGTGATGCGGGACCTCACCCTGGAGAACCCGATCCGGGCGATCCGCGAGGTGAGCCACGACATCACCGGCCGCCGCAAGGTCCGCCTCGCCAGCGGCCGGGAGGCGTCCGCGCTGGAGGTGCAGCGCGAGTACTACGAGAAGGCCGTCGACTTCGTCGAGCGCCGCGGCATCCGCACCGGCACCGTCGAGCAGGTGCTGGAGCTGTGGGGCCGCACCCTGGACGCGATCGAGGCCGAGGACCTGGACCGGATCGGCACCGAGATCGACTGGGTGATGAAGTACAAGCTCATCGAGCGGTACCGGGCCAAGAACAACATGACGATGTCGCATCCGCGTGTCGCGCAGATAGACCTCGCCTACCACGACATCCACCGCCGCCGGGGCCTGTACTACCTGCTGGAGCGCAAGGGCCAGGCCGCGCGGATCTGCAACGACCTGAAGATCTTCGAGGGCAAGTCGGTGCCGCCCCAGACCACCCGCGCCCGGCTGCGCGGCGACTTCATCCGGCGGGCGCAGGAGCAGCGCCGGGACTTCACCGTCGACTGGGTGCACCTCAAGCTCAACGACCAGGCACAGCGCACCGTGTTGTGCAAGGACCCGTTCCGCTCGGTGGACGACCGGGTGGAGAAACTCATCGCCGGAATGTGAGCCGACCGTTCCGGAGGAGCGCCGGAACGCCACACGGGCGCCGTACGTTGTCTCGTACGGCGCCCTTCTCACGCCGTAGAGTTGCGCGCGCCCACCTACAAGATCGATCGAATTCCGAGGCCCCCACCGTGCGCCGACGCTCCGTTCTCATCGCCGTACCCGCCGGCCTGGCCACCCTCGCCGCCTGCGGGGACGAAGGGTCCGACTCCGGCACCGCCAGCTCCTCGGCGTCCCCGTCCGCGTCGGACACCTCGGCCGCGCCGCCCCCGAAGATCGTGGACGGCCCGCTCCCGGCCATCACGGCGGGCACGAAGTTCGACGAGAAGCCGACGGTCGCCAAGGGCAGCGGGGAGCCGTCGGACCAGCTCGCGGTGAAGACGGTCATCGCCGGCGGCGGCACCACGGTCGCGGAGAACGACTACATCCAGGCGAACTACCTGGGCCAGGTCTGGGCCACCGCCAAGGTCTTCGACAACTCCTACGACCGGGGCACCCCGCTGCTGATCCAGCTCGCCGCGGGCTCCATCATCGACGGCTGGCGCTACGCCCTGGCGGGCAAGAAGGCCGGCAGCCGCATCGAGATGGCGGTCCCGCCGACCTGGGGCTACGGCACGCAGGGCAATGAGCAGGCCGGTATCAAGGGCACCGACACCCTGGTCTTCGTGGTGGACATCCAGGCCGCGTTCAACTCCAAGGCCTCCGCCAAGGGCACCGACGTCGCCCAGGACAACGTGGACCTGCCCAAGGTCGGTACCAACACCGACGGCAAGGCCCCGGCGATCACCGTCCCCAAGACGGACCCGCCCAAGGACCTCGTCGCGAACTACGTCATCGAGGGCGACGGCCCCGAGGTGGCCGCCGAGAGCACGGTCCTGGTGCAGTACCAGGGGGTGCTGTGGGACACCGGCAAGGAGTTCGACTCCAGCTACAGCCGGGACGCCCTCACCTCCTTCTCGCTCCAGCAGGTCGTCCCCGGCTGGGCGCAGGGCCTGACCGGCAAGAAGGTCGGCAGCCGCGTCCTGATCGTCATCCCGCCCGCGCTGGGCTACGGGGACCAGCCGCCGGAGGGCAGCGGCATCGCCAAGGACTCGACCCTGGTGTTCTCGGTCGACATCCTCGCGAAGATGTGAGCGACCTCCCGGTTCCCGTTCCCCCCTGCCCCCGCGCCCCGGCCGCGCCGGGGTGAAACACTGGACCCGTTGCACTATCCGCAGAACACGCAGGAGCGAGACGTGAGCATCGACAAGCCCGAGATCGACTTCCCGGGCGGCGAGCCCCCGAAGGACCTTGAGATCAAGGACATCTGGGAGGGCGACGGCCCGGAGGCGAAGGCGGGCGACACCGTCGCCGTGCACTACGTGGGTGTGGCCTTCTCCAGCGGCGAGGAGTTCGACGCCTCCTGGAACCGCGGCACGCCGCTGCGCTTCCAGCTCGGTGTCGGCCAGGTCATCTCCGGCTGGGACCAGGGCGTGCAGGGCATGAAGGTCGGCGGTCGCCGCCAGCTCGTCATCCCGCCCCACCTGGCGTACGGCGACCGCGGCGCCGGCGGCCGGATCGGACCGGGCGAGACCCTGATCTTCGTCTGCGACCTCGTCGCGGTCTGACCCCTCCCGGACGGACCCGTTCGGACGGACCCGTCCGCGCGCGGAGACGGGACACCGACCGGACCTGGAGCCCGATCCGGAGCCGGAACGGTTCCGGACCCGGAGCCTGAATCGTTCCGGACCCGGACCCGGAGCCTGAATGGTTCCGGAGTGTGCCCGGGTCCGACCGGGGAGCGATCGACCGGGGCCCATGCCCGACCGGGCATGGGCCCTCGGCTTTTGTGACCGCACCGGGGACCGGTACGGTCATCGGTCTAAGCACCATACGGAAGGCGAAGGGCGTCGATGGCCATTGCCAAGGCCGAGCGGTTGATGAACCTCGCGCTGTGTCTGCTCGGGACCCGGCGCCCGCTCAGCAAGCGCGAGCTGCGGGAGTCCATCGAGGCCTATCTCGAAGCGGGCAGCGACGACTCCTTCAACCGTATGTTCGAGCGCGACAAGGACGATCTGCGCGAACTCGGTCTGGTCATCGAGACCGTCGAGAACCTGGACGCCGAGGTCGGCTATCTCGCCCGCCGCGACAGCAACCGGCTCCCGCCCATCACCCTCGACGCCGAGGAGGCCGCCGCCCTCGGCCTCGCCGCCAAGGTCTGGCAGCAGGCCCGCCTCGCGGGTGCCGCCAGCGGCGCCCTCCAGAAACTGCGCGCCGCGGGCCTGCCCGAGGATGTCGACCCCTACGAGGCCCATGGCGCCCTCGAACCCCGGATCCCGGTGCACGAGGCCGCGTTCGAGCCGCTGATGCTGGCCTGCCGCGACCGCCGCCCGGTCGCCTTCGAGTACCGCAAGGCCACCGCCGCCCACCCCGAGACCCGGACCGTCGAACCCTGGGCCCTGGAGTGCTGGCGCGGCCACTGGTATCTGGCGGGCTTCGACCGGGACCGGTCCGCCGAGCGGGTCTTCCGGCTGTCGCGGATCACCGGGAAGGTCCGCTCGCGCGCCGGGCGGTTCACCGCGCCGGTCCCCGATGTGGTCACCGTGCGCGAGACGGTCGCCGGGTGGGCCGGGGAGAGCGCCGACCGCAGCGCCCGGATCCGGCTGCGCACCGGCTCCGGGTACCCCTTGCGGGCGAAGGCCACCGCCGTCCGGGAACTCGGTGGCGGCTGGGACGAGTTGGAGATTCCGTACGGGCACGGTCTGGACGCCTGGCTGGTGGAGTTCGGACCGGACGTGGTGGTGCTGGAACCGGCGGAGCTGCGGGCCGACGTGGTCGACCGGCTGCGTGCCGTGGCCAAGGGCTGAGGGGGAGCGGACGAGGAAGTGGGGACAGTGGCCGGAAAACCGATCAGGCCCGTGAACGCCATCGACCAGACACGGCGGATGCTCTCCCTGGTGACTTATCTGAGGGAGCGGCCCGGCGCGCGCATCGAGGACGTGGCGCGCGCCTTCGGCATCACCGAGGACGAGCTGGTCTCCGACCTCGATGTGCTCCCCATGTGCGGGACCAGCTTCCGCGGCGGCGACCTCCTCGACATCGACACCGACGGCGAGCGCATCTGGTGGCACAACCCGGACGACGTGGCCGAGCCGCTGCGGCTGGCCGCCGACGAGGCGACGGCGCTGCTGGTCGCCGCCCGCGCGGTGGCCACCCTGCCCGGACTGCGCGAGGGCGACCGTCAGGCGCTGCTGCGGGCCACCGCCAAGGTGGAGGCGGCGGCCGGGGAGACCGCCGGGGCCAGCTCCCGGCTGTCGGTGACGTTCGAGTCCGAGGGCGGGGTCTTCGCCGATGTGGACCGGGCGATCTCCGAGCGGCGCCGCCTGTGGATCCGCTACTACTCACCGGCCCGCGACGAGCTGACCGAGCGCGAGATCGACCCGATCCGCCTGGTCAGCGTCGGGCACACCTATGTCGAGGCGTGGTGCCGCCGCTCCGAGGCCCGGCGCACCTTCCGGCTCGACCGGGTCGCCGAGATCCGGGTCCTGGACGAGCCGTCCGCGCCGCCCGAGGTCGAGCTGCGGGACCTGTCCGAGGGGTTGGTCCAGCCCGCCGCCGAGGACCCGGAGGTGGTGGTGGAGGTCGGCCCCGGCGGGCGCTGGGTCGCCGAGTACTACCCCCACGACAGCGCCGACGAGCTGCCGGACGGCGGTCTGCGGATCACCCTGCGCACCCCCGACCCGGCCTCCCTCAGACGGCTGGCGCTGCGGCTGGGCGCCGACGGCCGGATCGTGGCCCCCGGCGAGCTGGCCGCCAGCGCCCGCCGGGCCGCCCGCCGGGCCCTGGAGGCGTACGACGACATCGAGGCACCGGCACCGGTGCCCGGCACCCCCGCCGGGCGGGACTGAGCCCCGCCCGGCACCGGGAGGCCCGCCGCCGGGCAGGGTGTACGGGGCCGCTCCCGTACCCGCGCTGCGCGCCGGGGCACGCGCGGGCGGACGGACGAGTGGCGGACCCCGGCAGCCGCCGGGACCCCGGCCGGGACGCCCGGCGGGCGGGACGCACGACGCAGGGACACCCAAGGAAGAGGAGCAGGCGCTGTGAGCGAGTCGGTACCGTCCGGTGCGGTGGGCATGACGGTCGCCGCCGCGTTCGCCGGAATGCGGAACGCGGTCCCCGTGGTGTTCCGGGCGGGCTGCCCGGACTGCCGGGGCAGCTTCGAGCTGACCGCGAACGCGCTCAGACTGGCGATAGGCGGCACCAGCCGCACCACGTTCTACTCCTTCACCTGCCCGGACTGCGGCACCCTGGTCCGCAAACCGGCCGGAGAGCGGATTGTGGAACTCCTCGTCGGGGGCGGTGTGCGCACACTCAGACTCCAGGCGATGGGCTGACGGACCAGAGCCCGCGACCCGCCTGGAGGATCCGAACGACAGGCCCTAGGCTCGGGCCATGTTCTGGCCGATGTTCGCGGTAGTGGTGGGTTTTGTGGGGATCGCGGTGCTCGGGGTGCTCGCCGTGCGGGTGTTCCTCGCGGCACAGGGCCTCGGCCGGCAGGTCACGGAGTCGGCGGCGCGGATCAGCCGGGCCGCCGAGGAACTGGAGCGGGCCTCGGTGAGCGCCGCGGGCACGGCGGGCACCGCGCGATCTGTCGATTCCCTGTGAATCCGGCGCCGGGTGCCGGGCCCTCCGGGCCGGGAATCCCGGGTGCGCGCGGGCCGCACCGCCCGTGATGTGCGCGGCTTCGCCCTGTCACCAGGCCGTACCCGGCAGGTACGCTGCTGATCGCGGCCCGCAGACGAGGCACGGACCGCGGACCGGGAGTAAGGAGTACGCACAGGGATTGCTTCGCGTTCACCCCTGAGCGTTACGATCGCTGACGTACGGCTGATCGGACGGACGTCCGACCGGCTGGTCAGCACCCACCCAGCCGCCTCGGTGAGAAGGTAAAGACTTATGTTCGGAAGGCTCGGAGCCCCCGAGATCATTCTCATCCTCGTCGTCATCATCCTGCTCTTCGGCGCGAAGAAGCTTCCGGACATGGCCCGTTCGCTCGGCAAGTCCGCCCGCATCCTCAAGAGCGAGGCCAAGGCGATGAAGGACGACGGCACCAAGACCGCCGCCCCCGCCGACCCGCCGAACACGGACGAGCAGGCCCCGGCCCAGCGCATCATCCAGGCGTCGCCCGGCGATGTGACCAGTTCCCGCCCGGTCACCGAGCCGACCGACTCCACCAAGCGCTGACCGAGGGCCGGTGACCTCCGGCCCGCCGCACGAGATGGGAACGTGGGTTGCTGAAGTCTGCCCGCAAGACGGAGAAGGATCCCGAGGGGCGGATGCCCCTCGCGGAACATCTTCGCGAGCTACGCAACCGGCTCGCGAAGGCGCTGCTGGGCATCGTCGCCGTCACCGTGGTTGCCGCGTTCTTCTACTACGACATCATCAACATCATCACCCGGCCGATCCTGGACTCGGTGGGGTGCGAGCAGTCCTTCGAGGAACTGTCCCGGTCGACGGAGGACCCCTGCGCGCAGATCACCGTCAGTGGTCTGCTGATGCCGTTCACGCTGGCGCTGAAGGTGTCGCTGACCGCCGGTATCGTCCTGGCCTCCCCGGTCTGGCTCTACCAGTTGTGGGCGTTCGTCGCACCCGGTCTGCACCGGCATGAGAAGAAGTACGCCTACTGGTTCGTCGGTATGGGAGCCCCGCTGTTCCTCGGCGGCGCGTACTTCGCCTACCAGGTGCTTCCGACGACCGCCGAGGTCCTGATCGGGTTCACCCCCGACGGCACGCTCAACCTGCTCCCGCTGGACGATCTGCTGGACATCGTGGTCCGGATGGTCGTGGTCTTCGGAGTCGCCTTCGAGCTTCCGCTCCTGCTGATCATGCTCAACCTCACCGGGGTGCTGACCGGTCGGCGGATGCTCGGCTGGTGGCGGGCCATGATCATGGGCATCACGCTGTTCGCGGCCCTGGCGACGCCGAGCACGGACCCGCTGACGATGATCATGCTGGCCGGGCCGATCTGGGTGCTGTACTTCGCGGCGGTGGCCTTCTCCCTGGTGAACGACAGGCGCCGGCGCCGCCGGGAGGCCAGGGGCCCGGCCGACGACGAGGCGTCCGACCTGGACCTCACCCCGGAGCACATCGACGACGTCGAGACGGTCTCGGCGAGCCGCGCCCTCCCCGAGCAGGCCGGCCGGGACCGGGTCAACGGTTATGACGACGTGACCTGAGGATCGCCCCGGTCCTCGTAGGGTCGGCAGGATGACCAGCGAGATCACCCTCTTCGTCAACCCCACCGCGGGTCGCGGCCGGGGCGCCCGAGCGGCGCAGCCGGCCGCTTCCGCGTTGCGGGACGCCGGATTCTCGGTGCGTACGGTGCTCGGCACGGACCCCGCCGACGCGCTCGCCCGCGCCCGTGCGGCCGTCGCGGGCGGCACCGGCGCCCTGGTCGCGGTCGGCGGGGACGGGATGGCGCACCTCGCCCTCCAGGCCGTGGCGGGCACCCGCACCCCGCTCGCCCTGGTCGCCGTCGGCACCGGCAACGACCTTGCCCGGACCCTCGGTCTGCCGGTGCGCGACCCGGCCGCCGCCGGGCGGCTGATCGCCCGGAGCCTCAAGGCCGGGCGGGTACGGGACCTCGACCTGGGGCGGGTGGGGGAGCGCTGGTTCGGCACCGTCCTCGCCACCGGATTCGACTCCCGGGTCAACGACCGCGGCAACCGGATGCGCTGGCCCGCCGGGCGTCTCAAGTACGACCTGGCGATGATCGCCGAACTCGCCGCGTTCCGCCCGCTGCCGTACCGGATCACCCTCGACGGCGGGGCCGTGCGCGAGATCGAGGCCACGCTCGTCGCGGTCGGCAACGGGTCCTCCTACGGCGGCGGGATGCGGATCTGCCCCGGCGCGGACCCGGCCGACGGGCTGTTCGACATCACCGTCGTCGGCGATTGCAGCCGCGCCACCCTGGTCCGGGTGTTCCCTCGGGTCTACCGGGGCACCCATGTCGACCATCCCAAGGTCGGTGTGATGCGGGCCGCGACGGTCGAGATCGCCTCCGACGGGCTCACCGGCTACGCCGACGGGGAGCCGCTCGGGCCGCTGCCGCTGAGCGCGCGCTGTGTGCCGGGGGCGGTCCGGGTCGTCGGGCCCTGAGCCCGGCTGGGCCGAGTCCGGTGGGGCCGAGTCCGGTGGGGCCGAGTCCGGCTGGGCTGTATCCGACGCTGCTGCATCCGGCGGGGCTGTATCCGGCTGGGGCGGGCCGGGAGGCGCTGAGCCCGGAGGTGCTGGACCCGGTGGGGCCGAGCCGGGCGGTGCTGGACCCGGTGGGGCCGAGCCGGGCGGTGGCGGACCCGGTGGGGCCGTCATCTGCCTGGTCAACGGCCCGATCGGGATAATGATCGTCCTGTTGTCAGTGCGGCCCGGTACGCTCGAAAGCACGATGACAGAGGACCTCTCACCTGCCGAGCGCTATGCGGCGGCCCGCAGGCGCGCTGTCGAGCAGGGCACCGCGCTCGCGTCCTTCCGCGAGATGTACGACTTCGGGCTCGACCCCTTCCAGATCGAAGCCTGTGAGGCGCTGGAGTCCGGAAAGGGCGTGCTCGTCGCCGCCCCCACCGGCTCCGGGAAGACGATCGTGGGCGAGTTCGCCGTCCACCTCGCCCTCACCCAGGGCCGCAAGTGCTTCTACACGACGCCGATCAAGGCGCTCTCCAACCAGAAGTACAACGACCTGTGCCGCCGCTACGGCAGCGAGCAGGTCGGTCTGCTCACCGGCGACAACAGCGTCAACTCCGACGCCCCGGTGGTCGTGATGACCACCGAGGTGCTGCGGAACATGCTGTACGCGGGCTCGCAGACGCTCCTGGGCCTCGGCCATGTGGTCATGGACGAGGTGCACTACCTCTCCGACCGCTTCCGGGGCGCGGTCTGGGAAGAGGTGATCATCCATCTCCCCGAGTCCGTGACGCTGGTGTCCCTCTCGGCGACGGTCTCCAACGCCGAGGAGTTCGGCGACTGGCTGGACACCGTCCGCGGGGACACCGAGGTGATCGTCTCCGAGCACCGGCCGGTGCCGCTGTTCCAGCATGTGCTGGCCGGGCGGCGGATGTACGACCTCTTCGAGGAGGGGGAGGGGCAGCGGAAGGCCGTCAATCCGGATCTGACGCGGATGGCGCGCATGGAGGCCAGCCGCCCCAGCTACCAGGACCGCCGACGCGGACGCGCCATGCGCGAGGCCGACCGCGAGCGCGAGCGCCGCCAGCGCTCCCGGATCTGGACGCCGGGCCGCCCCGAGGTCATCGAGCGGCTCGACGCCGAGGGCCTGCTGCCCGCCATCACCTTCATCTTCAGCCGCGCCGCCTGCGAGGCCGCCGTCCAGCAGTGCCTGCACGCCGGGCTCCGGCTCAACGACGACGAGGCCCGCGCCGAGGTCCGCGCCCTGGTCGAGGAGCGCACGGCCGCCATCCCCACCGAGGACCTCCACGTCCTCGGCTACTACGAGTGGCTGGAGGGTCTGGAGCGCGGCATCGCCGCCCACCACGCGGGCATGCTGCCCACCTTCAAGGAGGTCGTGGAGGAGCTGTTCGTCCGGGGGCTGGTCAAGGCCGTCTTCGCCACCGAGACCCTCGCCCTGGGCATCAACATGCCCGCCCGCTCCGTCGTCCTGGAGAAACTCGTCAAGTGGAACGGCGAGCAGCACGCCGACATCACCCCCGGCGAGTACACCCAGCTCACCGGACGCGCCGGGCGCCGGGGCATCGACGTCGAGGGCCATGCCGTGGTGCTCTGGCAGCGCGGGATGAACCCCGACCACCTCGCCGGACTCGCCGGGACCCGCACCTATCCGCTGCGCTCCAGCTTCAAGCCGTCGTACAACATGGCGGTCAATCTGGTCGAGCAGTTCGGGCGGCACCGGTCGCGGGAGCTGCTGGAGACCTCGTTCGCGCAGTTCCAGGCCGACCGGTCGGTGGTCGGGATCTCCCGGCAGGTGCAGCGCAACGAGGAAGGGCTCGACGGCTACAAGGAGTCCATGACCTGCCACCTCGGCGACTTCGAGGAGTACGCCCGGCTGCGCCGGGAGCTGAAGGACCGCGAGACCGAGCTGGCCCGCCAGGGCGTCGCCCAGCGCCGCGCCGAGGCCGCCGTCGCCCTGGAGCGGCTCAAGCCCGGCGATGTCATCCACGTCCCGACCGGGAAGTACGCGGGCCTCGCCCTGGTGCTGGACCCGGGGCTGCCCGCGGGCCGTTCCAACGGACACCGCGGCTTCGAGGCGCACGACGGGCCCCGCCCCCTGGTGCTCACCGTCGAACGGCAGGTCAAGCGGCTCGCGTCGATCGACTTCCCGGTGCCGGTCCAGGCGCTGGAGCGGATGCGTATCCCCAAGTCCTTCAACCCGCGCTCCCCGCAGTCCCGCCGCGATCTCGCCTCCGCGCTGCGCACCAAGGCCGGGCACATCCCCGCCGAGCGGCACCGCAAGCAGCGGTCCCAGGCCGCCGACGACCGGGAGATCGCCCGGCTGCGCGCCGCCCTGCGCGCCCACCCCTGCCACGGGTGCAGCGACCGGGAGGACCACGCCCGCTGGGCCGAGCGCTACCACCGGCTGCTGCGGGACACCTCGCAGTTGGAGCGGCGGATCGAGGGCCGCACCAACACCATCGCCCGTACCTTCGACCGGATCGTGGCCCTTCTCACCGAGCTGGACTACCTCCGTGGGGACGAGGTCACCGAGCACGGCAAGCGCCTCGCCCGGCTCTACGGCGAGCTGGATCTGCTGGCCAGCGAATGCCTGCGGGCCGGGGTCTGGGAAGGGCTGGCGCCCGCCGAACTGGCGGCGTGCGTATCGGCGCTGGTGTACGAGGCGCGGGTCGCCGACGATGCCATGGCGCCGAAGGTGCCGTCCGGGAAGGCGAAGGCCGCGCTGGGGGAGATGGTGCGGATCTGGGGGCGGCTGGACGCGCTGGAGGAGGATTTCCGGATCAACCAGACCGAGGGGGTCGGGCAGCGTGAGCCGGACCTCGGGTTCGCGTGGGCGGTGTATGAGTGGGCCTCGGGGAAGGGGCTCGACGAGGTGCTGCGCGAGGCGGACATGCCGGCGGGGGACTTTGTGCGGTGGTGCAAGCAGGTAATCGATGTGCTGGGGCAGGTGGGGGCGGCTGCGCCGAGCGGGTCGAGTGTGGGGAAGGCTGCGCGTAAGGCGGTTGATGGGGTTTTGCGGGGGGTTGTGGCTTATTCGTCTGTGGGGTGAGGGGTTGGGTGGGGCGCGGGTTTTGCGGAGTTCCCCGCGCCCCTGTGGGGGGCCTTCGGGTGGTGGGTCTGTGCGGGTGCGTCGTGGGTTTTCGCGCAGTTCCCCGCGCCCCTGGGGAGGGGGGTGGGTGCGGTTGTTGAGTGGGTGCGGGTGGGTTGTGGCTGGTTGCGCAGTTCCTCCCCCAGAGGGGGGTACCCCCAGCGCCCCTAAAAGCCTTCTCTCCCAGCCTGGTTTAGGTAGGGGCGCCAGCCGCCGTGTTTGGTGATGTCTTCTGTGTGGGGCAGGGCTGAGGGTTCGCAGAGGAAGCCGGGGGCGGTCGTGCCGTCCGCGAGGTCCACCCTGCCCAGGGTCATGGGGTGCGGGAGGGTGGTCAGGAGGTGGCCCAGGGATGCTGCGGGGAGGTGCCAGATCTCTGTTTCGATGGCGGCGCCGGTCTCCTCGCCGACGTGGACCAGGCCCGGTTTCGGCGGGGTGGTGCGCAGGGCGTGGAGGCGGTAGACGGGGGCCGTGGTCGTGGTGTGGGAGAGGCGGGCGCCCAGGGCCAGGAGCTGGGGGTTGAGGGGCTGGCCCGTCAGATGGGCGCCGACGACCGCGAGCCGGGTGCGGGGTTCCAGCAGGCGGGCCACGGCGGCCAGGCGGTCGTCGGTGAAGGCGGGGCCGATCAGCATCACGCCGAACGGCAGACCGTTCACCTCGGCCGCGGGGACCGCGACCGCGGCCAGGTCGAAGAGATTGGTGGAGTTGGTGAACCGGCCCAGGCGGGCGTTGGCGCCGAGGGGGTCCGCGGCCACCTCGGCGAGGGTGGGGTGACCGGGGGTCGTGGGCAGCAGCAGGGCGTCCGCGTCGGCGAGTTCGGTGAGGGCGCGGGAGCGCAGCGTCTCCAGGCGGGCCCGGTCGGTGAAGAGGCGGTGGGCCGGGATGTCCCGGGCGCCGGTGATGATGGTGGTGACGGTGGGGTCGAGGTCGGTGGCCCCGGCCGACAGGGCGGTGTCGACGAAGGCGCCCACCGCCGCGTAGCGCTCGGCGACGAAGGCGCCCTCGTAGAGCATCGCCGCGGCTTCGGTGAAGGGGGAGAGGTCGATGGTGCGGAGTTCGGCGCCCGCCTCCGCCATCCGTTCCACCACCGTCTCGTACGCCTGTGCCCAGCCCTCGTCCAGGGTGCCGAGCTGTTCGGGCGGGGGGACCGCGATCCGCCAGGGGCCCGGCGGGCGGACGGGGAGGGTGGGGAGGGGCCGGGCGGGCGGGGCGGTGAGATGGGAGAGCGCTGCCTCCGCCTCCGGCAGGGTGCGGGCGAAGACCGTGACGCAGTCGAGCGTGGCGCAGGCCGGGACCACGCCGTCCGCCGGGACCAGGCCCCGGGTCGGCTTGAGGCCGACGATGCCGTTGAAGGCGGCCGGGACCCGGCCCGAGCCCGCCGTGTCCGTACCGAGGGCGAGATCGGCGATGCCGAGGGCCACCGCCACCGCGGAACCGGAGCTGGAGCCCCCGGAGACCCGCGCCGGGTCGACGGCGCCGCGGACCGGGCCGTACGGCGAGCGCGTCCCCACCAGGCCCGTCGCGAACTGGTCCAGATTGGTGGTGCCGAGGACCAGCGCCCCGGCCGCCCGCAGCCGGGCCACCGCCGGGGCGTCCGCGTCCGGCCGGTAGGCGTACGAGGGGCAGCCGGCCGTCGTCGGCAGGCCCGCCACGTCGATGTTGCCCTTGACGGCGAGCAGATGCCCGGCGAGCGGGAGGCGGTCACCGGCGGCGACCCGGGCGTCCAGGGCGCGGGCCTCCGCCTCCAGTTCGGCGCGCGGGCGCAGGTCGATCCAGATCTCCGGGCGGTCGACGGCCGCGATCCGGTCGTAGGCGGCACGGACACGGTCCAGGGCCGTGGACGGAGGTGTCATGGGCGTTTCCCTCATGAGTGCGGGGGTTGTGGTCACTGCGTCGCCGGGCCCAGCACCAGCAGTGCCGTGCCCGCCTCCACCTGGTCGCCGGGGCGGGCCAGGACCTCGGTCACCACCCCGGACACCGGCGCGGACACCCGGGACTCCATCTTCATCGCCTCCAGGGCGAGCAGCGGCTGACCCGCCGTCACGGTGTCGCCCGGCGCGATGTTCACCTGCCAGACCGAGGCCGCGAACTCCGCCTCGATCAGCCGCCCGCCCGGCGGCACCGTCACCTCCGCCGCCGGGGCCACCGGCGCCGCCGCGGCCTCCGCCCGCGCGAACTCACCGGCCGCCTCCCACGCGTCCCGCTCCGCCGCGAACGCCGTCCGCTGCCGGGCCCGGAACGCGGCGATGGCCTCGGCGTCGCGCGCCAGGAAGTCCTGGTGGGCGGCGAGCGAGAAGGTGCCCTCCTCGATGCGCGGGGCGAACCGGCCGGAGACCAGGTCGGCGCGCAGCTCCAGCAGTTCGTCCGCCTCCACCGGGTACCACTTGATCCGGTCGAAGAAGCGGAGCAGCCAGGGCTTGCCGGGCTCGAACGCCCCGCGCTGCGCCCAGCCCGACCAGACCTGGGTGGTCCGGCCGACGAACTGGTAGCCGCCCGGCCCCTCCATGCCGTAGATACAGAGATAGGCGCCGCCGATGCCGACGGAGTTCTCGGCGGTCCAGGTGCGGGCCGGGTTGTACTTGGTGGTGACCAGCCGGTGCCGGGGGTCCAGCGGGGTGGCCACCGGGGCGCCCAGGTACACATCGCCGAGGCCGAGGACCAGATACTCGGCGTCGAACACCGTCCGGTACACGTCGTCCACCGAGTCCAGGCCGTTGACGCGGCGGATGAACTCGATGTTCCAGGGGCACCAGGGGGCGTCGTCGCGGACGCCCGCCATGTAGCGGGCGATGGCCTCGCGGGTGGCCGGGTCGTCCCAGGAGAGCGGGAGATGGACCGTGCGGGACGGGACGACCAGTTCGTCGGTGGGGGGCAGCGAGGCCACCAGCCGCCGTATGCGCGGCAGCAGGTCCCGCTGGGGGAGGCGGGCCGGGTCGGTGCGGATCTGGAGGGAGCGGATGCCCGGGGTCAGGTCCAGGACTCCGGCCGGGGTGTCCGCGCCGACCGCCTCCATCAGGGCGTGCACCCGCATCCGCAGGGCCAGATCGAGCTGCATCGGGCCGAACTCGACGAGCAGGTTGTCGTCGCCGCTGCGGCGGTAGGTGACATCGCCGTCCCGGGCCAGGACGCCCCCGTCGACGATCTCCGGGCGCGGTGAGCCGTCCACCGCGACCGGGGTGAAGCGGACCGTGTCGCCGGGCCGGAGCTGGCCCAGCTTCCAGCGCTCGCCGCTCAGCACGGTAGCCGGGCAGACGAACCCGCCGAGCGACGGCCCGTCCGGGCCCAGCAGCACCGGCATGTCCCCGGTGTAGTCGACGGCGCCGACCGAGTAGGGGGTGTCGTGGATGTTGGAGGGGTGCAGGCCCGCCTCGCCGCCGTCGGGGCGGGCCCAGCGCGGGCGGGGGCCGACCAGGCGCACCCCGGTGCGGGCCGAGTTGAAGTGGACCTTCCACTCGGCGGCGTAGAAGTCGCGGATGTCGTCCTCGGTGAAGAACTCCGGTGCCGCGTGCGGGCCCTCGGCGGCGCCGATGTGCCAGACCGAGCCGAAGACGGGCGGGTCGGCGACGGCCGTGCCGGTGCCGGTCGTGCCGCCGTGCAGGACGTCCCCGGTGCGCAGGGCCCGGCCGCCGTGCCCGCCGAAGCGGCCCAGGGTGAAGGTGCTGGCGCTGCCCAGGAAGTCGGGGACGTCGAGACCGCCCGCGAACAGGAGGTAGGTCCGCAGACCGTGCTCGGCCGGGGCGCCGATCTCCAGGACGGCTCCGGCGGGCACGGTGAACGGCTGCCAGGGGGGGACCGGGACGCCGTCGGCGGTCACCGGGGCGGGGGCGCCGGTGACGCAGACGGTGGTGGCGTGGGTGAAGCGCAGGGACGGGCCCTGGAGGGTGCACTCCAGGCCGGGGGCGCCCTCCGGGTTGCCGAGGGCCTCGTTGCCGAGGCGGAAGGAGCGGTCGTCCATCGGGCCGCTCGGCGGGACCCCGATCTGCCAGAGCCCGGTGCGGCCGGGCCAGTCCTGGACGGTGGTCAGCGTCCCCGCCGACACCACCTCGATGCGCGGGGTCGGGTCGGTGACGTGGGCGAGGGTGGCGGTGGAGTGGGCGGCCGTGCGGAAGTCCGGGTCGGTGAGGGCGGCGCGGACCAGGCCCAGGTTGGTCTCGATGCCGTCGACCCGGGTGGCGGCCAGCGCCGCGTCCAGTCGGGCGAGCGCGCTCTCCCGGTCCGGTCCGTGCGCGATCACCTTGGCGAGGAGCGGGTCGTACGACGTCGTCACCTCCGTCCCGGCCTCCACCCAGCCGTCCACCCGCACGCCCGGCGGGAATTCCACCCGGGTCAGCAGACCGGCGCCCGGACGGTGGTCGCGGGACGGGTCCTCGGCGTACACCCGGGCCTCGACGGCATGGCCGCGGGGCTCGCCGGGCTCCTGGACGACCTCGCGCTCCCCGCGCGCCAGCCGCAGCATCCAGGCGACGAGATCGACGCCGTAGGTCTCCTCGGTGACCGGGTGCTCCACCTGGAGGCGGGTGTTGACCTCCAGGAAGTACGCCTCCTCGCGGGCGGCGTCGTAGACGAACTCGACGGTTCCGGCGGAGCGGTAGCCGACCGAGGCGCACAGGTCGCGGGCGGCGTCGGCCAGCCCGGCGCGGACCCGGTCGGGCAGGCCGGGGGCGGGGGCCTCCTCCAGGACCTTCTGGTTGCGGCGCTGGAGCGAGCAGTCGCGGTCGCCGAAGGTGACGACCCGGCCCTCGCCGTCGCCGAAGACCTGCACCTCGACATGGCGGGCCCGCTCCACCAGCCGCTCCAGGAACACGCCGGGCGTGGCGAAGGAGGCGGCGGCGACCCGCTGCACCCGCTCCCACGCCCCGGCCAGTTCGGCCGCGTCCCGGCAGGCGGACATACCGATGCCGCCGCCTCCGCCGGTCGCCTTCAGCATCACCGGGTAGCCGATGGCGGAGGCGGCGGTGAGGGCCTCCTCCAGGGTTGCGAGGAGTCCGGTGCCGGGGGCCAGTGGCACCCCGGCCGCCTCGGCTGCGGCTCGCGCGGTGTGCTTGGTGCCGAACAGCTCCAACTGCTCCGGCGTCGGGCCGACGAACACGATCCCGGCGTCCGCGCAGCGCCGGGCGAAGGCCGCGTCCTCGGAGAGGAACCCGTACCCGGGGTGGATCGCGCCCGCCCCGGTGTCCTTGGCCGCCGCGAGCACCAGATCGGCGTCGAGGTACGACTCGCGCGCGGGCGCCGGACCGAGCCGCACCGCCTCGTCCGCGAGCCGGACATGGGGAGCGGAGCGGTCCGGGTCGGAGTACACGGCGACGGTCCGCAGGCCCAGTTCCCGGGCGGTCCGGATGATCCGGACGGCGATCTCGCCCCGGTTGGCGACGAGGAGGGTGTCGAAGGTCATGCCGGGGCCCCGATCGTCAGCTCGACCGGCGTCGGCTCGAAGCCGTTGCACGGGTTGTTGATCTGGGGGCAGTTGGAGACCAGCACGAGGACATCGGTCTCGGCGCGCAGGGTGAGGGAGCGGCCGGGCGCGGACAGCCCGTCGACGATGCCGAGCGCGCCGTCCTTCTCGACGGGCACGTTCATGAACCAGTTGACGTTGGAGACCAGATCGCGCTTGCCGAGGCCGTGCCGGGCGCCCTCGGCGAGGAAGTTGTCCACGCAGGCGTGCTGGGACCAGGTGTGATGGCCGTAGCGCAGGGTGTTGGACTCCTTGGAGCAGGCGCCGCCGACGGTGTCGTGGCGGCCGACCTCGTCGGCGGTCACCGTCATCAGCGGGGTGTGCTCGCCGGAGAGCAGCACGCTGCCGGTGCCGAGGAACAGCCCGCCCTGGGCGTGGATCGTGTCGGGCGCGCTGTAGCGGACGGCGGTGTCGTGGGCGTCGTAGACCAGGAAGTCGACGGCCTGGTTGCCGTGCAGATCGGTGATCGTGAGGGTGTGCCCGGCGGGGATCACGGCCGACCAGGCGGCGCGGGCGGGGAGGACGGAGGGGGCGGCGGGGGCGGCCGGGGCGTCGGCGGGGTCGGCGGGGGGCGGGGCCGGGGTCGGGCGGGTCGCTTGGGCCGGGGGCGGGGCCGGGTGGGTCGCGTCGGCCGGAGGCGGCGTCGGGCGGGTCGCCTCGGCCGCGGACGCGGACCGTGTGCCGTGATGCTGCTCCGGTGTCATGCGAGCCCCCTCGCGGCGAGGAATTCGGTGGTGTTGAGGAAGGCGCGACGGCCCTCGGGGGTGGCGTCCCAGAGCGGGTCGCCGGGCCGGGTCGGGGCCGCCCGCCAGGCCAGCACCTCCAGCGCGTTGCACACGTACTCCGCCCGCGGATCGACCGGGTGCGGCACATTGGCGAGCAGAACGGTGACGTCCTGCTCGGCGCGCAGGGTGACGCTCGCGCCGGGGCCGGCCGAGCCGGTGAAGTCCAGGGCGCCGTCCTCGCGGACCTCCACGCCCTGGAAGAAGGAGAGCGAGGGCGGCAGATCGCGGGGTTCCAGGCCGTTCTTGGCGGCGGCCAGCTTGAACAGCTCGCGCCCGGCGGGGGAGGCGGACTGCGGTGTGCCGTCGCCGTAGCGGGCGGTGTTGCGGGCCAGCGCGGAGGTGCCGCACAGGGCGTCGTGGCGGCCGGAGGTGTCGGCGGTGACCGAGGCCAGCACCCGGCCCTGGTCGGACAGCAGCAGCACCCCCTCGCCGAGATAGGCGTTCCACTGCACCTTCACCGTGTCGGCGGTGTTCAGCCGCTCCCAGGGGCGGTCGGCGGCGTACAGCAGCAGATGGGCGCAGGCGTCGCCGTGCGGGTCGGTGAGGCGCAGCTCGGTGCCGCGGGCCAGCACCCGGTGGGTGTAGTTGCCGCCCGCGACCGTCTCCGCCCACACCAGATGGCCGGCCTCGCAGGGCGGGGCGGGCCAGTCGGCGGCGGGGACGACGGGCATGGCCTCGGCCCGGGTGCCTTCCTGGGCCCGCGCGTGCGCTCGCGCGCCGTACGGGGTGGCGGTCGCCATGGGGATCCTCCGGCGGGATGGGGCGGGAGAGACAAGAGGGGACATGCATTTCTGTCGCTCGACAGAAATTAGGGGCGGGCCGGGTCGCGGGCGTTGCCCGGATGTTCCCGGGGGGTTACCGATCCCTCACGGCGGGCCGGAGGCGGGGGCGGGGAGCCCGGAAGGGCGGCGGGGCCGGTCCGGGTCCGTGATCGTCATGACCCGCCCTGTGCGACGATCGGACCCATGGGGACCACGGGTGGTGCACGGCGGGTCGGGCGGCCGAGGGCCGCGGGGCGCCCGGACAGCGGGCTCGCGCCCCGGGCCGAACTGCTGCGGGCCGCCGCCGAGTTGTTCACCACCCTCGGCTACGCGGCCACCTCCACCCGGGCCGTCGCCGAGCGCGCCGGGATGCGGCAGGCGTCGATGTACCACTATGTCTCCGGCAAGGAGGAACTCCTCGCCGAGCTGCTGGAGTCGACGGTCACCCCGTCCCTCGCCTGTGCCCGCGAACTCCTCGCCGACGACAGCGGGCCCGCCGAGCGGCGGCTGTGGGAGCTGTGCCGGACGGATGTGGAACTGCTCTGCGGGGGGCCGCACAATCTGGGCGCGCTGTATCTGCTGCCGGAGGTGCGCAGCGAGCGGTTCGCCGGATTCCACGCCGTGCGGGCGGAGTTGCGGGACGCCTACCGGCAGCTCCTGGCGGCCACGGACTCGGGCGGCACCCTCGGCAAGGGGGATCTGGAGCTGCGCACGGATCTGGTGTTCGGGCTGATCGAGGGAGTGATCCTGGTCCGGCGCTCGGGACCGGACCGGCCGGTGGCGCAGTTCGCGGCGGCCACGGCGGACGCGGCGCTGCGGATCGCCGGGGGCTGACCCGCGTCACCCGTCCGGGCGAAGGGGTTTCGCATGCCCGTGCGCCGTCACGGAGTGTGTGCTATCCGATGCCGAGCGTGCAAATGGGGTCGAGGGTACTCCTGCGCGGTGCCCATTTCAGGGGCTTGCCGAAGATGACCCGACGGTGATGCGCCCCGGCTAAGCTCGCCCGCAGCGCACCGAGTTGAGTTGAAATCGTGCGTTTGTTCCCAAGATATCGAAGGTCTCGAACATCCAGAAGACCCCTTTTCAGAATTCCCCCCGCACAGTGCCTCAAGCACGCCCGCCCGAGATCCCCGTCGATTCGCTTCCGAGGGCCCACATGGTGAGTGTTCAACCCCCACCCCGACGCCGCGAAGTCCCCGCCGCGCGCCTGCTGCTGCCGCCCGCCCTGCTGATGGCCGCGGCGACCGGAGCCGCCGCCCTGGTGGCACCGTCCGCGCGGCTCGCGGTCGGTGTCTGCGGTGCCGTGGCCACGCTGCTGGTGACCCTGACCGCCACCGAGGTGGTGCGCCGGGGCCGGGCCCTGCGGGCACTGAGGGCCGAGCACGCCCAGCACCTCGCGCAGCTCGAATGCCGGATCGAGGAGCATGACCGGCGCATGCTCTATCTCGCCACCGACATCGTCCCCGGCGCCATCGACCACATGCGCAAGGGCAACTCCATCGGCGAGGTGCTGAACCAGCTCGACGAGATCGAGGCCGGGTGGAGCGGCATCCCCGAGGTCCAGAAGGAACTGGTCCGGCTGATGCTGCGGATCGTCGACCAGGAGGAGAACCTCCGCGACTCCGCCCAGCGCTCCTTCGTCAACGTCGCCCGCCGGGTCCAGGCCATCGTCCACCAGCAGGCCAACGAACTGCGGGAGATGGAGGAGGACCACGGCACCAACCCCGAGGTCTTCGACGACCTCCTCCGCCTCGACCACGGCACCGCGCTGATCGGCCGCCTCGCCGACTCCATCTCGGTGCTCGGCGGCGGACGCCCCGGCCGCCAGTGGCCCGAGGCCGTCTCCATGTACTCCACCCTGCGCGGCGCGATGTCCCGCATCCTGGAGTACCGCCGGATCTCGCTCGACAACATCGCCCGCATCAGCGCCAAGGGCATCTATGTCGAGCCGATCATCCACGCCTGCGCCGAACTCTTCGACAACGCCACCCGCTACTCGCCCCCGCACACCAAGGTGCATGTCACCGCCGTCGAGGTGCAGAGCGGACTGGCCATCGAGATCGAGGACGGCGGCATGGGCCTGGGCGAGGAGTCCCGGGCCGGTGCCGAACAGATGCTCGCCAACGCCATGATGGGCGTCGACATGCAGGAACTCGGCGACAGCCCGCGCCTCGGCCTCGCCGTCGTGGGCCGCCTCTGCGCCCAGTTCCACATGCAGATCTCGCTGCGCACCTCCGCGTACGGCGGGGTCCGCGCGGTCCTGGTCGTCCCGATGACCATGCTCACCCATGAGCGCGGCGTCGGTCTCGCGCACGGCATCGGCGCCACCGGCGTCCCGGTCACCATGGAGGCCCTCGAAGGCCCCGCCCGGCCGGCCAAGACCCGCCGCCCCACCAGCCCGAAGATCCCCGCCGGGGTCTCCCTGGAGGACGACGTCCCGGTCGTCACCGAGTGGACCGCGAACGGCCTGCCCCAGCGCCGCAGCCGCGCCACCGTCCCGATCACCCAGCGCATCAAGGAGCAGTACGCCGCCCAGTACGCCGCCGAACGCGCCGAGAAGGCGGAGCGCGAGGCCCGCGAGGCCGCCCGCGCCGCCGGGATCCAGCGGCCGGAACCCGAGCCGGAGCAGGAGGAGTTCGTCGCGCCCGGCGCCTGGGTCGAGTCCTTCTGGGAGGGCCTGAAGAAGGATCTGCCGCCCGGCACCCACCCGACCGACTTCACCCGGAACCCGACCAAGTACCTCCACCTGATCGACGACGACCCGGCCCGCGACAAGGCCGACGACGAAGGGGACGTCAAGTGACGTACCGGGCCAACTTCGACTGGCTGCTCAAGGATCTGTACGACGGGGTGCCCGGCATCGAGATGATCGTGGTGCTCTCGGCCGACGGACTGCGGCTCGCCCGCTACTCCGGCGACCCCGACGCCGCCGACCGGGTCGCCGCCGCCTGCGCCGGCATGCAGAGCCTCGCCAACGCCGTCGCCCAGGAACTGCCCGGCAGCGACGGGGAGATGAACCTGATCGTCATCGAGATCGACCGCGGCTACTTCTATCTCATGGCGGCCGGCGCCAACGCCTATCTCGCGGTCCTCTCCGACATCACCTGCGAGCCCGGCATGATGAGCAACCGCATGCGCGACCTGGTCGTCCGGATCGGCGCCCATCTCACCAGTCCCGCCCGGCACAGCAACGGGCAGACCGTATGACGGCTCCGAAACGCCGGCGGCGTCACCCCCAGGCCCCCCCTCAGCCACCGCCCCCGTCACCGCCGGGCGCCAACCGGACCGGGCACCCCGAGAACCCGGCGCACCCCGCCCGGACCCCGGACGCCCCGCCCGCACCCGACCGGACCCCCGACACCCCGCCCGCCCAGGACGGCCCCAACGGCCGCAACCCCGAGCGGTTCTACGTCATCGGCGGCGCCGACGGCGACCGGGCGGGACTGGACCTCGTCACCCTGGTCGTGGCCCGCGCCGAGGACCCGCCGCCGTCCACCACCCCTGAGCAGGCGGCGGTGCTGCGGCTGTGCGCGGCGCCTCTGTCCGTGGCCGAACTCTCGGCCTATCTCAGCCTTCCGTACAGCGCGGTGACCGTTCTGCTCACCGACATGCTGACGGCCGAACTGGTCCAGGCGCGGGCCCCCATCGTCCGGCAGGCGCTGCCCGACCGTTCCCTTCTCGAAGCGGTGATGCATGGACTTCAGCAGCTCTGACACCCTTCCCGGCCCCCGCACCGAGGACCATCTGCCGCACACGGCCCAGGCCGCGGTGAAGATCGTGATCGTGGGCGGGTTCGGGGTCGGCAAGACCACCATGGTCGGCTCCGTCAGCGAGATCAGACCGCTGACCACCGAGGAGACCATGACCCAGGCCGGGATCGGCGTCGACGACAACCGGGGCTCCGACACCAAGACGGCCACCACCGTCGCCATGGACTTCGGCCGCATCACCGTTTCCGACCGGCTCGTCCTCTACCTCTTCGGCACCCCCGGCCAGGAACGTTTCTGGTTCCTGTGGAACGGCCTGTTCGAGGGGGCGCTCGGCGCGGTGGTGCTGATCGACACCCGGCGCCTGGAGGTCAGCTTCGACGTCATGGGCCGGCTGGAGGAGCGCGGGGTGCCCTTCATCGTCGCCGTGAACACCTTCCCCGACGCCCCCCACTACCCCGTGGAGGATCTGCGCACCGCCCTCGACCTCGCCCCGGAGATCCCCATCGTGGAGTGCGACGCCCGCCGCCGCGCCTCCAGCCGGGACACCCTGATGACCCTCATGCGCTTCCTGCACAAGCTCGCCATGGCGGGCGCCCTCACCTGACCGCCCCCTCTCCGGAGCAACCCCCGTGACCTCAGACACCCACCCCTCCCCCTCCGACGCCGCCCTCCCCGGCGTTCCCCCGCCCGGCTGCCCCGCCCACCGCGGCGGCCCCGGCGGACCGCACCGCCTCTACGGCCCCGAGGCCCTCGACCTCAGCGGCCTCTACGAGAAGCTCCGCGCCGAACACGGCCCCGTGGCCCCCGTACTGCTCCACGACGACGTGCCCATCTGGGTGGTGCTCGGCCACGCCGAGAACCTGCACATGGTGCGCACCCCCTCGCAGTACACCCGCGACAGCCGGATCTGGACCCCGCTGGCCGACGGACGGGTCAAGCCCGACCATCCGCTGATGCCGCACATCGCCTGGCAGCCCATCGCCTCGCACGCCGAGGGCGACGAGCATCTGCGGCTGCGCGGCGCGGTCACCGGCGCCATGTCCACCATCGACCACCGCTCGCTGCGCCGGCACATCTACCGGCACACCCAGCGGCTCGTGAACCGGTTCTCCGAACGCGGCACCGCCGACCTGGTCAGCCAGTTCACCGAGCATCTGCCGATGGGCGTGATGTGCGAGATCCTCGGCATGCCCGACGAGTACGGCGACGAACTCGTCGCCGCCGCCCGCGACACCCTCAAGGGCACCGATACCGCCATCGCCAGCCACGCCAAGCTGATGGCGGCCCTCAGCAGGGTCACCACCCGCCGCCGCGCCGAGCCCCGCGAGGACTTCACCAGCTATCTCGTCCGCCACCCGGCCGGACTCAGCGACGACGAGGTCCGCGAACACCTCCGGCTGGTGCTCCTCGCCTCCTACGAGGCCACCGTCAACCTGCTCTCCAGCGTGCTGCGCATGGTCCTCACCGATCCCCGCTTCCGCGCCCAGCTCAACGGCGGCCAGATGACCGTGCCCGAGGCGGTCGAGCAGTCCCTCTGGGACGAGCCCCCCTTCAGCACGGTGTTCGCCTACTTCGCCAAGCAGGACACCGAACTCGGCGGCAAGCGCATCAAGCGCGGCGACGGCCTCCTCTTCGCCCCCGCGCCCGGCAACATCGACCCCCGGGTCCGGCCCGACCTCACCGCCCATATGCAGGGCAACCGCTCCCATCTCGCCTTCGGCGGCGGCCCGCACGAGTGCCCCGGCCAGGACATCGGCCGCGCCATCGCCGATGTCGGGGTCGACGCCCTGCTGATGCGGCTGCCGGATGTGGAACTCGACTGCGCCGAGGAGGAACTGCGCTGGACCGAGTCCATCGCCTCCCGCCATCTGGTCGCCCTGCCGGTCACCTTCGGCCCCCGCCCGACCCAGGACATCCAGTCGCCCCCGGCGGTCCGGCACGCGGCACCCCGCCAGCACTGGGAGATCGTCTCCCCGAAGCCCGGCCCGGCGCCCGACCTCCGCTCCCTCACCAGCACCCCGCCCCCGACCCCCACCGAGCCCCCCGCGCCCCCGCAGCAGGCCCCGGAACCGAGGCCCGGCGCCTGGCGCCGCTTCCTGCGCTGGTGGCGGGGGGAGTCCTAGGGCGGGTCGGGCGTCGCGACGCCGCGGAGATCCGTCGCACACGCCCTGGCCCTAGCCCTCCGCCCAGCCCTCCGGGTCCGTCCAGGCCGTCAGTTCCCGGGTGCTGCGCAGCCGGTGCTCGACGCCCGTCACCGGGTCGGTGAACTCCAGGGACCGGGCCAGGAGCTGGAGCGGTCGCCGGAAGTCGCCGTCGGGCACCGGCGGGGCCACCTCCGGGTACAGCGGGTCGCCGAGGATCGGGATGCCGAGGGCGGTCATATGGACCCGGAGCTGATGGGTCTGTCCGGTCGCCGGGGTCAGCAGATACCGGCCCAGCCCGTCGGCCCGGTGCTCGGCCAGCGCGATCCCGCTGACCGCGTTCGGCTCGCCCGGCACCTCCCGCGCGGCCAGCACCCCGCGCTCCTTCAGGATCCGGCTGCGCACGGTCCGGGGCAGCACCAGCCCCGGATCGTACGGGGCCACCGCCTCGTACTCCTTGCGCACCCGCCGCTCCGCGAACAGCCCCTGATACGCCCCGCGTTCGGCGGGCCGTACCGTGAACAGGACCAGGCCCGCGGTCAGCCGGTCCAGGCGGTGGGCGGCGCCCAGCTCCGGCAGCCCCAGTCGCACCCGGAGCAGGGCCAGCGCCGACTGCACCACATGACCGCCGCGCGGGGTGGTCGCCAGGAAGTGCGGCTTGTCCGCGACGACGAGATGCTCGTCCCGGTGGACGATCCGGATCGGGAACGGCACCGGCACCTCGTACGGCAGCTCACGGTGGAACCAGACGTACATCCCCGGCACGAAGTCCGCGTCCGCCGCCACCGGCCGCCCGTCCGCGCCGACGATCAGGCCCGCGTCCAGCATCCGGTCCACCACCCCGGGCCCGGCCCCCGACAGCCGCTCCATCAGATACGCCCCGGCCGACGCCCAGGGCCCCTCGCGCGGCAGCCGCATCCGTACCGGATCGATCCCGTCGCGCTGGGGCAGCGGGGAGGGCGGGGGCACGGGGCGGCGGCTCATGGTGGGTTCAGGGTACGAGGGCCGCGGTCGTGCGGCGTGCGCGCCACAGGCGGTATCCGGCGCCGGCCGCGACCGTGACGGTGAGGAAGAGGAGGGTGAACCACTGGAAGTACCAGTGCCCGCCCGCCGGGTCGTACACCTCCGCGCGGGGCCAGGCCAGGTTGACGGTCATGAACAGGCCGTAGAGCAGGGCCAGGGCGTTCACCGGGACGCCCCAGCGGCCCAGGGAGAACAGGGGGGCGCCGGTCTCGTCGGTGCCGGTGCGGGGGAGGCGGCCCCGCAGGCGGGCGACCAGGAGGGGGCCGGTGACCATGGCGTACGCCAGGTACAGCATCACGATGCAGGTGGTGCCGATGGCGAGGAACGCCTCCGGGGAGGCGAAGTTCAGCAGCAGCAGGGCGGCGGCCAGCAGGCCGACGATCACGGCGGGGGCGTGCGGCATCCCGGTGCGCGGGTTGACCTTGGCGAGGCGGCCGGAGAAGGGGAGCTGGCCGTCGCGGGCCATGGAGAAGAGCATCCGGCAGGCCGAGGTCTGGATCGCGAGGGTCGCCACCGCGATGGCCACCGCCACATCGGCCAGCAGCAGCCGCCCGACCCCGTCCCCGAGGCTGCTGGTCAGGACATAGCTGAGGCCGTCGACCGCGAGGCGGCCGTCGGTGAGGCTGGGCGCGGCCAGCAGTCCGCCCAGCACGATCAGCCCGCCGAGCAGGCCCGCCGCCGCCAGCGCGGTGAGGATGGTGCGCGGCGCGGTGCGCCTCGGGTGGTGCGTCTCCTCGCTCATCTCGCCCGCGCTGTCGAACCCGATCATCACGTACGCCGCCGTGAACGAGCCCACCAGCAGCGCCCCCAGCAGCCCGGACTCGGCGCCGCCCGTCATGTGCAGGGTGATGCCGGGGGAGCGCTCGGCGTGGGTGAGGAGCAGGACGACGATCAGGATCGCGCCGATGATCTCGGCGGTGACGCCGATCCGGTTGACCGCCGAGAGGACCCGGTTGTCCAGGACGTTGACGAGGGTGGTGAGGGCGAGGAGCGCCACGCCGAGCACGGCGGCGTTCGCGGCGCCGTCGGCGGAGGTGGGGGCGGGGTCGGTGCCGATGAGCTGGAAGCCGGACCAGATCGGGGGCAGCACCATCTGGAGGGCGAGCGCCGCCGCCGCGACGACCACGATCTGCCCGATCACCATGATCCAGCCGGCGAACCAGCCGAAGACCGCGTTCGAGAGCCGGGTGGACCACTGGTAGATCGCGCCGGAGATCGGGTAGCGGGCGGCCAGTTCGGCGAAGCAGGCGGCCACCAGGAGCTGTCCGGCCAGGACCACCGGCCAGGTCCAGAAGAAGACCGTGCCGCCGAACGCATAGCCGATGGTGAAGAACTGGAAGACCGTCGTCAGGACGGAGATGAAGGAGAACCCGGCGGCGAAGGAGGCGTACTTGCCCAGGCTGCGGTGGAGTTCCTGGCGGTAGCCGAACGCGGCGAGGGAGGCGTCGGGGGCGGCGGCGGTGCCGGGGGAGTGGGGCGGGTCGGGGCGGACGTCGGAGGGAGCGGTGGTGGTCACGGCGGCACCTGCCTCGGGCACGGAGGGTTCTGGTGGCGACGGGAGCGCCGGGCGCGGGGGACGCGGGGGGAACCGGGACCGGGATTCCTGTCGAGTGACAGAAATTAGGGACCGGCTGTTTCGGCCGCGTCACGCCGGCGTGTCCGCTCCGGGCCCAACTCCTCACGCCGCCGGGCGGGCGCGTCGATCGCGTTATGTCGTGACGGCCGGGGGCGTGACAGCGCGAAGCGGCGGTACCCGTCGGGGTACCGCCGCTTCAGAGGATGTTCAGGAGAGTGCCGGGAGGGGTGCTTTCGGGAGCGTGCCGGGAAGGGGGCTCTCGGGAGAGTGCCCGGAGGGGGCTACGCCGCCGTCTGCTCGCCGCTGCCCGCCGCCGGCTCCTGCTCCGCCTCGATCCGGGCGTTCCAGTCCCGCTTTGACGCCTGCCAGCCGTCCTCGTCGTGGCCGAGCCGCCAGTAGCCGGAGATGGAGATGTCCTCGCGCGGGATCTGGAGCTCCATCCGCAGCATGCGGCGCAGTTCCTTCACCCAGCCCGCCTCGCCGTGCACGAACGCGTGCATCCGGCCGTCCGGGAAGGACAGCCCGCGCACGGCCGCGATCAGGGCCTCGCCGACCGGGCGGGAGCCGCGGTGCAGCCAGACGACCTCCGCGTCCGAGTCGATCTTCTGCTCCTCCTCGGGGCCGGAGACCTCCACGAACGCCCGCACCCGAGCCCCGCCCGGCAGCGCCTCCAGGGCGGTGGCGATGGCCGGCAGCGCGCTCTCGTCGCCGACCAGCAGATGCCAGTCGGCGGCCGGGTCGGGGGCGTAGGCGCCGCCGGGGCCGAGGAGGCGCACGGTCTCACCCGGCTGGACCCGCAGCGCCCAGGGCCCGGCCAGGCCCTCGTCGCCGTGGATCACGAAATCCAGGGTGAGATGGCGCAGGACCGGGTCCCAGGCGCGCACGGTGTAGGTGCGCGTCACCGGCCACTGCTCGCGCGGGAACTCGTCCCGGATGCGCTGGATGTCGAACGGCTCGGGGTAGCTCACGCCCTGCGCCGGGAACAGCAGCTTCACATAGTGATCCGTGCAGGTGCCGGCCGCGAAGTCGGCCAATCCGTCGCCGCCGAGGACCACCCGCTGCATATGAGGAGTCAGCCGCTCGGTGCGGACGACCTGCGCGGAATGCGGCTTCGGCGGCCTGCGGGCCGGACGTGCTGCCATGACAGCCTCCCTGCTGTTCCATGCTTAGGTTTACCTAAGTTAGCACTCTGTTCTGTTGTTCCGCCGCAGTTGAACACGGGCGTGACCATGATTTTGGATAGCGGCCGGCTCTCGCACCCGCGCGGAGCAGGGCATTTACCTATCGTCGGTTTTTTTCCGGGAACGCCGAACGCCCCCAGTGCAACGCCGAACGCCCCGAGTGCAACGCCGGATGCCGCACGTCGAACGTCGCACCCCGGGGGAGCGCGGTGGTGCGCGGTGGTGCGCGACGGTGGGGCTCAGGCGACCGCGTCCAGGGTGAGCAGCAGCCGGCGCAGGGAACCGCCCAGGTTCCAGCGGTCCCCCAGTCGCTCCACGGCCGCCGGGTCGCGCGGAGCGCGCGGCAGCACGGTGTCGACCTCGGGCAGCGGTACGTCCCGCGCGACCCGGACCACCGTCGGGGCGACCGCCACATAGGGCCGCGACTCGGCCAGCCGCTTGCGCTGCGACGGCGTCAGCTTCGCCTTCGGGTCGTCCAGGGCCGCCATGATCCCGGCCAGGTCCCCGAACTCGGCGATCAGCTTCGCCGCCGTCTTCTCCCCGATGCCGGGCACCCCCGGCAGACCGTCGCTGGGGTCGCCGCGCAGCAGCGCGAGATCCACGTACCCGGGCCCGTCCACGCCGTACTTCTCGCGCAGCACCGCCTCGTCGGTGAGCTGGAGCGTGCCGACGCCCTTGATCGGGTACAGCACCCGGATCCCGCGCCCGTCGTCCACCAACTGGTAGAGGTCGCGGTCGCCGGTGACGATGTCGACCGGGCCGGTGGCCCGCGCGGTGAACGTGCCGATCACGTCGTCCGCCTCGTAGCCCGCGACGCCGACCCGGGCGATGCCCAGCGCGTCCAGCACCTCCTCGATGACCGGCACCTGGGGGGACAGGGTGTCGGGCACCTCCTCCTCGTCCGGCCCGCTCTCGCGCTCCTCGGCCACCCGGTGCGCCTTGTAGGAGGGGATGAGGTCCACCCGCCACTGGGGCCGCCAGTCGGCGTCCATGCAGGCCACCAGATGGCTCGGGCGGTGGTCCCGGACCAGGCGTTCGATGAACTCCAGCAGGCCGCGCACGGCGTTCACCGGCGTGCCGTCCGGGGCCTTCACGGACTCCGGGACGCCGAAGTAGGCGCGGAAGTAGAGGGAGGCGGTGTCGAGGAGCATCAGCTTTCCGGTCACCCTTCGCATCATGCCGCACGGCACTGACAGCGGCCTCCGGCGACTCCTGCGGCGGGGAACGGTCCCGGGTGGCGGCGGTGGACGGTCCCGGGAGGCGGCGCCGGGAGACTGCCGGGCACCCCACCCCGCCCCACTCCCCCCACCCCCTCAAATCAACCCCCCACCCCTGTGACCCCCGCCACTTTTCGTTTGGCCGGAAAAGGTCGGGGCAGGCGCCGCCTCGGAGTGATGCCGGTTGCGGATTCAACTGCCCCGACCAGGACGCGAACCGTCCGGCGTCACTCCTGTCCTTGCCCCCGAGACAAGAGGTTCGCGTGTCATCCAGGCTTGAGGCCGAGCACCTGTTCAAGGTGTTCGGGAGACGACCGGACAGTGCCGTACAGCGGCTCCGCGACGGAGCCGACCGGGAGGAACTGCGCGCCGACGGCACCACCGCCGCCGTGATCGACGCCTCCTTCACCGTGGAACCCGGTGAGATCTTCGTCGTCATGGGCCTGTCCGGGTCCGGCAAGTCCACCCTGCTGCGCATGCTCAACGGACTGCTGGAGCCGACCGCGGGCACCGTCCGCTTCGACGGGCAGGACCTGACCGGGCTGGACCCGCGCGCCCTGCGCGAGGTGCGCGCCCACAAGATCAGCATGGTGTTCCAGCACTTCGCGCTCTTCCCGCACCGCAGTGTGCTGGAGAACGCCGCCTACGGGCTCGCCGTGCAGGGCGTGCCCCGGGCGGAGCGGGAGCGGCGCGCCGCCGAGGCCCTCGCCCTGACCGGTCTCGAAGGCTGGGAGAAGTCCTGGCCGGACGAGCTGTCCGGCGGTATGCAGCAGCGCGTCGGCCTGGCCCGCGCGCTCGCCACCGACGCGGATCTGCTGCTGATGGACGAGTCCTTCAGCGCCCTGGACCCGCTGATCCGCCGGGACATGCAGGACCAGCTCCTCACCCTCCAGCGCACCCTGCGCAAGACCATCGTCTTCATCACCCACGACCTCAACGAGGCCATGCGGCTCGGCGACGGGATCGCCGTGATGCGGGACGGCCGGATCGTGCAGAACGGCACCGCCGAGGACATCCTGCTGCGCCCCTCCAACGACTACGTGGCCTCCTTCATCCAGGACGTCGACCGCTCCCGGGTGCTCACCGCCGAGGCCGTCATGGAGCGGGAGCTGCGCGGCGACGAGGCCGACTGCGCCTGCCCCACCGCCACCCCGGACACCCCGTTCGACGAGCTGTGCGCGCTCAGCGCCAGAACGGCCCACCCCGTCGCCGTCCTCCGGGGCCGCGAACTGGTCGGCGTCGTCCCGCGGCGGAGACTGGTCGCCGTGGTCGGCGACGAACCCGGCCCGCCGCGCCCCTGCGGCTCCCCGCGACCCGCGACCGGCAAGGGCGGCGGGAAGGTGACCGCCCGTGCCTAGAATCCCCTTCGGCGACTGGGTCAACAGCACCGTCGAGTGGCTGCTGGACAACGTCGCCTGGCTGTTCGACTTCCTCAAATCCGTCTTCCTGGGCGTCTACGACGGCATCGACGCCGTCCTCCAGGCCCCCCAGCCCCTCCTGCTCGCCGGGATCTTCGCGGTGATCGCGTGCTGGCTGCGCGGCACCCTCGCCGGGGTGCTCTCCTTCGCGGGCTTCGCGTTCATCGACTCCCTGGGCCTGTGGGAGAACGCGATGATGACCCTCTCGCTGGTCCTCGTCGCCACCCTCATCGCCCTGGTGATCTCCGTGCCGGCCGGTATCTGGGCCGCCCGCTCGGGCCGGGTGAGCGGGCTGATCCGCCCGGTGCTGGACCTCATGCAGACGCTGCCCGCGATGATCTACCTCATCCCGGCGATCCTGTTCTTCGGCAGCGGCGCCCCGGCCGGCATCGTCGCCACCCTGATCTTCGCCCTCGCCCCCGGCGTCCGGATGACCGAACTCGGCATCCGCCAGGTCGACAAGGACCTGGTCGAGGCCGCCGAGGCGTTCGGCACCAGCCGCCGGGACATCCTGCTGCGGGTCCAGCTCCCGCTGGCCCTGCCCACCGTCATGGCCGGTGTCAACCAGGTCATCATGCTGGGCCTGTCCATGGCCGCCATCGCCGGCATGGTCGGCGCCGCCGGGCTGGGCGCCGATGTCAACGAGGCCCTCGGCCAGCTCAATGTGGGCCTCGGCTCCGAGGCGGGCGTCGCCATCGTCATCCTCGCGATCTACCTCGACCGGATGACCGGCGCCCTCGGCACCCAGGTCTCGCCGATGGCCCGCCGCGCCGCCGCCCGCGCCCGCGCCGCGCACACCTCGTACGCCCTGAAGGTCTGGTCGTACCGGCCCCGGCCGGTCGTCGCCATGGCCGGGGTGCTGGTGCTCGCGCTCGTCGCGGGCGGGCTCGGGATCTTCGGGGGCACCAAGGACGGCACCGGCACCGCCGACGCGCAGAACGTCGGCAAGGGCCAGAAGCTCACCGTCGGGTACATCCCCTGGGACGAGGGGGTCGCCTCCACCTTCCTGTGGAAGGAGATCCTGGAGCGGCGCGGCTACGAGGTCGAGGCCAAGCAGTTGGACGCCGGGCCGATGTATACGTCCCTGGCCGCCGGGGATCTCGATTTCGAGACCAATTCCTGGCTGCCCACCACCCATGAGCAGTACTGGAAGAAGTACGGCGACCGGCTGGAGGACCTCGGTGCCTGGTACGAGGAGACCTCGCTGGAGCTGACCGTCCCCAGCTACATGGAGGACATCGACTCCCTGGCGGACCTCAAGGGCGAGGCGGGCCGGTTCGGCGGGAAGATCACCGGCATCGAGGCCAGCGCCGGTGAGATGGCCCTGCTGAAGAGCAAGGTGCTGAAGGAGTACGGCCTGGAGGGCGAGTACCAGGTCGTCGACAGCTCCACCCCGGCGATGCTCGCCCAGCTCAAGCGCGCGTACGCCAAGCAGGAACCCATCGTCGTCACCCTCTGGTCGCCGCACTGGGCGTACAACGACTACGACCTGAAGAAGCTCAAGGACCCCGAGGGCGCCTGGGGTTCGGGCGACGGGGTGCACATGCTCTCCCGCCAGGGCTTCACCGACGACCACCCGGTGGTGAGCCGGTGGCTGCGCGACTTCTCCATGACCGAGGAGCAGCTCACCGGCCTGGAGGCCGAGATCAACACGGCCGGCAAGGGCAACCAGCAGGACGCGGTCCGCGCCTGGCTGGAGCGGAACCCTGGTCTGGTGGACCAGTGGGCGCCGGTCGGGAACGCCACCGGCGGTGACACCCCCGCCGAGGCCGAGCGGCCGGTGAACGTGGCCTGGTTCCCCTGGGACGAGGACATCGCCATCACCTACCTCTGGAAGAACGTCCTGGAGCGGCGCGGCTACACCCTGAACCTGAAGCAGATGGACGTCGGCCCGGTCTACACCGGCCTCGCCGCCGGGGACCTGGACCTCAACTTCGACGCCTGGCTGCCGCACGCCCAGAAGAACTACTGGGACAAGCACAAGGACCGCCTCCACGACCTCGGCACCTGGTACGAGCCGACCTCCCTGGAGATCGCCGTCCCGTCCTACGTCAAGGGCGTCGACTCGCTCGCGGACCTCAAGGGCAGGGCTGATCTCTTCGACGGCCGGATCGTCGGCATCGAGCCCGGCACCGGCGAGATGGACCTGCTGAAGAACGAGGTCATGCCCGGCTACGGCCTGGAGGGCGAATACCGGGTCGTCGACGGCTCCACCCCGGCGATGCTCGCCGAACTCAAGCGGGCGTACGCCAAGAAGGAGCCGATCGCCGTCACCCTCTGGTCACCGCACTGGGCGTACAGCGAGTACGAACTGACCAAGCTCAAGGATCCGCGCAAGGCGTTCGGCGAGGGCAACACCATCCGGACCATCTCCAGCGAGGCGTTCCCGGACCGGTATCCGCAGCTCACCGAGTGGATCAAGGGCTTCCGGATGACCGAGGACGAGCTGGGCACCCTGGAGGCCGAGATCAAGAACCGGGGACAGGGCAAGGAGGAGGAGGCCGTCGCCGCCTGGCTGGCGGACCACCCGGACATCGTGGGCCGGATGACACCCGCCGGGTAGCGCTGCGGGCGGTTCCGCACGCATGACGAGGTCGCTCTTGATGGTGACGGTCGGATTCCGGCCAATCACGGAGAGCGACCTCGTCGCGTCAACCGGCGCACGCATGTCCAGGAATCCGGCGCGCGACCCCGTGACGTGCGCCGGACCGGCCCCGCCACACTCTCCGCCCCCCGCCGGGATGGCGCGAACCGCGGGGCGGGACCTCGGACAATGTGTCGGCGATATGACGCCCGCCGGAAACGGTTTGCCGAACATGCGTAGGGTGCAGAGAACTCATCAGGAGAACTCATCCGGAGAACTCGTCAAGAGGGCTCATCGGGAGGGCTCGTCGGGAGAGCTCGCCGGACTCGTCGGGAGAACGCGCCGAGCGAGATCGTCGCAGGATGGGATCGAAGCACCCGGACCGACGCGCGAAGGAGGGAGCCGGAGCGATGGGTGACCACAAGGAACAGTCCCTGCGGGTGGGCGCGGCCGTGCGGCGCCGCCGCCGGGCCCTGGATCTGACCCTCGCCGTGGTGGCCGAGCGCAGCGGCCTGTCGGTGCCCTTCCTCAGCCAGGTCGAGAACGACCGGGCGCGGCCCAGCCGCGGTTCCCTGGAGAAGGTCGCCGACGCCTTGCGCACCACTGCCGTCGAACTGCTCGCCGCCGCCGACCCCGCCTGCACGGTCGATGTGGTGCGCGCCGAACCGGCCGGGCCCGCCCCGGCCCCCCAGTCGCGCTCCCTGGTGCGCGGCCACCACCAGATGCAGGCCACCGAGTACACCGGCGACCACGAGGCCGGCCGCGAGTTCCAGCACCGCAACGACCAATTGCTCTACGTGGCCGACGGCGCCGTGGAGATCGAGGCGGAGGGCCGCGCCTACCGGCTGGGCCGCGGCGACTCCCTGTACCTGACCGGTGGCGTACGGCACCGCTGGCGCGCCACGGTCCCGGAGACCCGGGTGCTGGTCGTCGCCGTCGCCGAGCACATCGCCGCCGTCGAGGACCGGCCGTAGGCTCTGCGGCGTGCTGCGTGTCGTCTCCCTGGTGCCCTCGCTGACCGAGGCCGTCGCCACCACCCTGCCCGGGGTGCTGGCCGGCGCCACCGACTGGTGCACCCATCCGCCCAGACTGGACGTGCCCCGGATCCGCGGCACCAAGAACCCCGACGTCGAACGGATCATCGCCCTCGCCCCCGATCTGGTCGTCGCCAACGAGGAGGAGAACCGCGCCCCCGACCTGGCCGCGCTGCGCGGGGCCGGGATCGAGGTCCTGGTCACCGAGGTGCGGGACGTACCGCAGGCGTTCACGGAACTCGACCGGGTGGTGACCGCGTGCGGCGCCCGCTCCCGCCCCCGCTGGCTCGACGACGCCGAGGCCGCCTGGAGCGCCCTGCCCGAGCCGGAGCACCGGACCACCGCGATCGTGCCGGTCTGGCGCCGCCCCTGGATGGTCCTGGGCCGCGACACCTTCGCCGGGGACGTTCTGGCCCGGCTCGGCGTCGACCATCTCCACGCCGACCACCCCGAGCGCTACCCGAGGATCCCGCTGCCCGACCTGCTGTCGGCCCGCCCCGACCTGGTGGTCCTGCCCGACGAGCCCTACCGCTTCACCGCCACCGACGGCCCCGAGGCATTCCCCGGCGTGCCCAGCGCCCTCGTCAGCGGCCGGCACCTGACCTGGTACGGCCCCTCCCTCGCCGAGGCCCCACGACGCCTGGGCGCGGCGCTCCGCGCCTGACGGGGGGCGGGGTCGGGAGCGGCGGGCGGGGGCGGCGTCGGCGCGGCGCTGCTCCCCTTGGACGGAGCCGGGGTCGGCGTCGGCGTCAGCGCAGCAGCGCCCCGCCCAGCACCCCCCGCGCGGTACGTACGGCCGCCGTCAGCCAGGCCGCCACCAGCACCGCGTACAGCAGCACCGCCAGCCCGCCGAAGGCCGGCAGGCCGGTGTGCCGGGCCAGCGCCGCCGCGCCCGTGACACAGGTGCCGACCGGGAAGGTGAACGCCCACCAGGTCATCGTGAACCCCATCCCCAGCCGCCGGGCCCGCACCACATGCGCCGCCGCCAGCACGAACCACAGCAGCGCGAACCCCATGACCGGCACCCCGTACAGCACCGCGAACACCCCGAACCCGGCCGCGTACGGCTCCGGTACGACCCCCGGTGCCACGTCCGCGAAGTTCCCGGCGGCGGTCGTGGACTGCCCGAGCGGGCCCAGCACCAGGAACAGCGCCGGGGTCAGCGCCGGTGGCAGCGGACCGCCGGTCAGCAGCCGGGCGAACACCAGCGGCAGCATCAGCAGCGTCGCCAGCAGACTCGCCCCGAACATCGCCACGCAGGCCAGCAACAGCGTCGCGCGCGGCTGCCCCGGCGGCAGATGCGGCACCAGCAGCGGGCCCAGCGCCGCCGACACCATCGGCGCCACCAGCGGCAGCAGCCACACCGGACTGGCCTCGCCGGGCCCGGTCCGCCCGCGCACGGCCAGCAGATACGGGACGGTCACCGCCGCCGCCAGCCCGATCGCCGTCCCGGCCGTGAACAGCACGGCGTCCAGCGCGACCGCCGCCGTCGTCCCGATCCAGTCCGCCCCGACCGTCACCGCGCCCCCGCCGACCGCCAGCAGCGCCATCGCGAGGCAGCCGTAGAACGGGGCCATGCCGGGGTCGCGCAGATGGGCGCGGGCCTGGTCGGCGTGGTGGCGCCAGTGCAGCGCGCGGGCCACCAGGAGGGTCAGGAGCAGCAGCAGGGACAGCGCCCACACCGCCGCGCACAGGGTCCGCAGTCCGGGGACCCGGACGGGCAGCGCGGCCCCGGCGGTGGCGACGATCGCGGTGCCCATGACGGCGGCGTACCAGTTCGGCCCGAGGTGACGGACGGCCGGTACGCGGGGCCGGCCGTCCGTGATGACGGGCGCGGCGGGGGATGTGACGGGGGACGTGGTGGGGGGCCCGGTGGGAGAGGGGAGGGCGGCGGTGACCATGTCCCCACGGTCCCGCCGGGACGGCCCCGGCCGCCAGGGACGCCCACCCTATGGGGACATAAGCTTGAGTTATGAGCAGCCCGGAGGAACAGCGGCGGGAGCGGATGGGACAGGGGCGGGTGGGACACGACCGGACGGGGCACGACCGTACGGGGCGGGAGCGGACGGGGCGGGAGCGGACCGGACACGGTGTGCCCGGTGAGGGGCACCGGCCGCCGTCGCCGGAGCACGGCGGCGGCCTCGCCCACCGGGTGCCCGACCTCGGGGCGCTGGAACTGCTCCTCGCGGTGGCCCGGCTCGGCAGCCTCGGCGCCGCCGCCCGGGAGACGGGGGTCAGCCAGCCCGCCGCCAGCAGCCGGCTGCGCTCCATGGAACGGCAGCTCGGCGTCGCCCTGGTCGACCGTTCACCGCGCGGCTCCCGGCTCACCGACGCGGGCGCGCTGGTCACCGACTGGGCGCGCCGGGTGGTGGAGGCCGCGGAGGCGTTCGACGCGGGCGCCCAGGCGCTGCGCGACCGCCGCGACTCCCGGCTCCGGGTCGCCGCCAGCATGACCATCGCCGAGTATCTGCTGCCCGGCTGGCTGCTGGCGCTGCGCACCCAGCGGCCCGACACCGCGGTGTCGCTCCAGGCGGGCAACTCCGCCGCGGTGGCCGCGCTGCTGCTGTCCGACGAGGCCGACCTCGGGTTCGTGGAGGGGCTGACCGTGCCGAGCGGCCTGGACTCCGTCGTCATCGCCCATGACCGGCTGATCGTCGTCACGGCACCCGGCCACCCCTGGGCCCGCCGCCGGCGCCCCCTGGAGGCCGCGGAACTGGCCGCCACCCCGCTGATCCTGCGGGAGCGCGGCTCCGGCACCCGGCAGGTCCTGGACACCGCCCTCGGCGGCCTCGCCCGCCCGCTGATCGAGCTGTCCTCCACCACCGCCGTCAAGGCGGCGGCCGTCGGCGGCGCGGGCCCCTCGGTGCTCAGCGAACTCGCGGTCCGCGACGAACTCGCCCTGCGCCGCCTGGTGAGCGTCCCCGTCGAGGGCGTCGCCCTGACCCGCGACCTCCGCGCGATCTGGCCGAGGGGCCACCGCCCGGTGGGCCCGGCGAGGGACTTGCTGACCCTGACGCGCGGGTAGGGCGGCTATCCAGCCTCCCCGCTATTGGTCCCCACCCTCCCCCCGACCGACCCCCGCCGCCTCCATCAGCGCCTCCATCACCCGCACATCCGTGCCCACCTCCGGATGCCACTGCACCCCCAGCACCCAGCCGCCCCCACCCTCACGCCCGTCCCCGCCCCCCGGCAGCTCGACGGCCTCGACCGTGCCGTCCGCCGCGTGCGCCGCCGCGACCAGCCCCGCGCCCAGCCGCTCCACCGCCTGATGGTGATGCGTGGGGACGTCCGTCGGCTCCGGCACCAGCGCCGCGTAACGCGTGCCCGGCACCGGTCGCACCGGGTGCGTGCCGAAGACCCCGACCGTCTCCACGTGCCCGTCGAGATGCTGGACGAGTGTGCCGCCGAGGGCGACGTTCAGCAGTTGCATGCCCCGGCAGATCCCCAGCAGGGGCACCCCGGCGGCCAGCGCCGCGTCGATCAGCGCCAGTTCCCACGCGTCCCGCTCGGGTGCCGGGGGCCCGGTGCGGGGGTCGCGGACGGCGCCGTAGCGGGCGGGGTCGACGTCGGGGCCGCCCGCGATCACCACACCGTCCAGTCGGGCCACCGCCGCCGCCGCGTGCTCGGGCGCGTCCGGGGGCAGCATCGCGGCGAGCCCGCCCGCGCGCTGGACCAAGCGCGGATACCCGGCGTCCAGCAGCGCCGCCTCCACCTCCCAGGCACCCCAGCGCACCCCCGTCTCCAGATAGGTGCTGACGCCGATCAACGGCCTCCCGGTCATCCGTCCTCCGCTCCGCGCTGTCGGCTGCTTGCTTCCGGCGTCCGCAATGGGCCGGACTCATACCTTTGGGTCCGGTCATGAGACACCCTCGCTCCCCGCCACCCCCCACGGCAAGACCCCCGCCACCCCACGGGAAGCACCCCCCTCGACAACACCCACGCCACCCCACGGGAAGCCCCTCGGCACCACTCACGCCAAAAACCCCCGCAGCAGCGCCGCCGTCCCCGCGCAGTGCTCCCGCATGATCTCCCGCGCCCCGTCCGTGTCCCCGTCGAGCACGGCGTCGACCAGGGCCGCGTGCTGGCGCTGGGAGTGCTCCAGGTTGCGCACCAGCAGCGGGATGCAGTCCAGCAGGTCGTTCACGGTGGCCCGGACCGCCGCGTACTGCGCGGTCAGCGAGGCCGACCCGGAGAGTTCGGCGAGCGCCAGATGGAAGAGGGTGTCCCGGCGCCGGTACTCGGCGGGCGGCGCGTCCCGGGTGCGGGCCAGCGCCGCACGCAGCCGCTCCGCGCCCGGTTCCGCCAGCCCGTGCGCGGCGCACAGCTCCGCCGCCCCCACCTCCAGCACCTCCCGGAACCGCAGCACGTCCTCGATGTCCACCTCGGCCACCCGCCGCCGCAGCTCGTCCTCGCCGCCCGCGTCCGCGCGGGCCCGCACGAACGTGCCGCCGTAGCGTCCGCGCCGGGACTCGATCAGCCCCTGGTCCTGGAGCACCCGCAGCACCTCCCGCAGCGTCACCCGGCTGATCCCGAGCCGCTCCGACAACTCCCGCTCCGCGGGCAGCCGCCCACCGGCCGGCACCAGTCCGAGCCGGACGACCTGGAGGATCTGCTCCAGCGCCTCCTCGAAGCCGTTGCCCGCCCGCACCGGCCGCAGCACCGGCGTCAACCGGTCCGCGAATCCGTCCACCCGATGCACCGGCATACGGCCGTGCCCCCTTCCCAAGCAATGGTCTGCGGCAATACCTTATGGCTCCCGACGCGTCACAGCCCAGCAGGCGGCACCCCCCAAACCGACCAGCCCCGAGCCGACCAGCCCCAACCGGCCGGCCCCGAGCTGAGCAGCTCCAACCGACCGGCCCCAACCGAACAGCCCCGAGCCGAGCAGCCTCAAGGAGGCCCACCCGTGGCAGACCGCACACCCCCGCTCGGCATCGAGGAACTCCACGCCCTCGTCGCGGCGGGTGATGTCGACACCGTGGTCCTGGCCTTCCCCGATATGCAGGGCCGCCTCCAGGGCAAGCGGTTCGCGGCGCGCTTCTTCCTCGACGAAGTCCTCCACCACGGCACCGAGGGCTGCAACTACCTGCTCGCCGTCGACGCCGACATGAACACCGTCGACGGCTACGCCATGTCGTCCTGGGACAGCGGCTACGGCGACTTCGCGATGTACCCCGACCTGGAGACCCTGCGCCGGGTGCCCTGGAACGAGGGCACCGCCCTGGTCACCGCCGACCTCGCCTGGGCCGACGGCAGCCCGGTCGTCGCCGCGCCCCGGCAGATCCTGCGCCGCCAGCTCGACCGCCTCGCCGCCCACGGACTGACCGCCCAGGTCGGCACCGAGCTGGAGTTCATCGTCTTCAAGGACACCTACGAGGCCGCCTGGAACGCCGACTACCGCGACCTGACCCCGGCGAACCAGTACAACATCGACTACTCCGTCCTCGGCACCGGCCGCATCGAGCCCCTGCTGCGCCGCATCCGCAACGAGATGGCCGCCGCCGGGCTGACCGTCGAGTCCGCCAAGGGCGAGTGCAACCCCGGCCAGCACGAGATCGTCTTCCGCTACGACGACGCCCTCGTCACCTGCGACCAGCACACGGTCTACAAGACCGGCGCCAAGGAGATCGCCGCCCAGGAGGGCGTCTCGCTGACCTTCATGGCCAAGTTCAACGAGCGCGAGGGCAACTCCTGCCACATCCATCTCTCCCTCGCCGACCCCACCGGCGCCCCGGTGATGCCCGGCGGCCCGTCCGACCCTGGCGGCATGTCGGAGACCATGCGGCACTTCCTCGCCGGGCAGCTCGCCGCCCTGCGCGAGTTCAGCCTGCTCTACGCGCCGAACATCAACTCGTACAAGCGCTTCCAGCCCGGTTCCTTCGCGCCCACCGCCGTCGCCTGGGGGCACGACAACCGGACCTGCGCGCTGCGGGTCGTCGGGCACGGCGGCTCCACCCGGTTCGAGAACCGGCTCCCCGGCGGTGACGTCAACCCCTACCTCGCCGTCGCCGGCATGGTCGCCGCCGGGCTGCACGGCATCGAGCAGCGCCTCGAACTCCCCGACGCCTGCCCCGGCAACGCCTACACCGGCGACTACGCCCATGTCCCCACCACCCTGCGCGAGGCCGCCGAGCTGTGGCAGCACAGCGCCCTCGCCCGGTCCGCCTTCGGCGACGAGGTCGTCGACCACTACCGCAACATGGCCCGCGTCGAACTCGACGCCTTCGACGCCGCCGTCACCGACTGGGAGCGCCGCCGCTCCTTCGAACGCATGTGAGGACCCCCTCTTGTCCGACCCCTCGCCCCACCCCCTGCCCGACCCCTCATCCGATCCTTTGCCCGACCAGCTCCAGATCCTGAACCCCGCCACCGAGGCCGTCGTCGCCACCGTCCCCGCCACCTCCGCCGCCGAGGTCCACGAGGCCGTCGTTCGGGCCGCCCGCGCGCAGACCGGGTGGGCCGCCCTCGCCCCCGGCGACCGGGCCCGGCTGCTGCGCCGGTTCGCCACCACCGTGGACGCCCACCTCGAAGAACTCGCCCTGCTGGAGGTCCGCGAGGCCGGGCACGTCCTCGGCAACGCCCGCTGGGAGGCGGGCAACGTCCGCGATCTGCTCGACTACGCGGCGGGCGGCGTCGAGCGGCTCACCGGCCGTCAGATCCCCGTCCCCGGCGGCCTGGACCTCACGATCCTCGAACCCCTCGGCGTGGTCGGGGTGATCGCCCCCTGGAACTTCCCGATGCCGATCGCCGCCTGGGCCACCGCCCCCGCCCTCGCGGCCGGCAACGCGGTCCTGCTCAAGCCCGCCGAGACCACCCCCCTCACCGCGCTCCGCCTCGCCGCGCTCGCCCTGGAGGCGGGCCTGCCCGAACACCTCTTCCAGGTCCTGCCCGGCCACGGCCCGGTCACCGGTAGCGCCCTGGTCGAACACCCCGGCGTCGCCAAGATCGTCTTCACCGGCTCCACCGCCGTCGGCAAACAGGTCCTCGCCAAGGGCTCCGCACACCTCAAACGGGTCACCCTCGAACTCGGCGGCAAGAGCCCCAACATCGTCTTCGCCGACGCCGACCTGGAGGCCGCCGCCACCGCCGCCCCCATGTCCTTCCTCGACAACTCCGGCCAGGACTGCTGCGCCCGCACCCGCATCCTCGTCCAGCGCTCCGTCCACGACCGCTTCCTCGACCTCCTCACCCCGGCGATCGAGGCCGTCACCGTCGGCGACCCGGCCGCCCCCGGCACGGACATGGGCCCGCTGATCTCCCGCGCCCAGCTCGACCGGGTCCGTTCCTACGTCACCCCCGGCCTGGACGGCATCCGCGGCAAGGCCCCGGAGGGCCCCGGCTTCTGGTTCCCGCCGACCGTCCTGACCGGCGTCGACCCCACCGCCCGGGTCGCCGTCGAGGAGGTCTTCGGCCCCGTCGCCGTCGTCCTGCCCTTCGACGACGAGGCCGACGCGATCCGCCTCGCCAACGCCACCGAGTACGGCCTGGCCGGCTCGATCTGGACCCGGGACCTCGGCCGCGCCCTGCGCGTCTCCCAGGCGGTCCGGGCCGGGAACCTCTCCGTCAACTCCCACTCCAGCGTCCGCTACTGGACCCCCTTCGGCGGCTTCAAGCAGTCGGGCATCGGCCGCGAACTCGGCCCGGACGCCCTCACCGCCTTCACCGAGACCAAGAACGTCTTCCTCAGCCACGCCACCACCAGCACCACCGCCACCAGCACCGCCACCAGCACGGAGGGCCCCGCACAGTGACCGCAGAGACCGCCGACACCGCCCAGGCCACCACGCCCGAAGCCGCCGTCTGCCGCCGCCTCGTGGGCCGTACCGCTGTGATCACCGGAGCGGGCAGCGGCATCGGCCTCGCCACCGCCCGCCGCCTCGCCGCCGAGGGCGCCCATGTCGTCTGCGGCGACATCGACGAGACCTCCGGCAAGGCCGCCGCCGACGCGGTGGGCGGCCTCTTCGTCCGCGTCGACGTCACCGACCCCGACCAGGTCGAAGCTCTCTTCCAGACCGCCCACGACACCTACGGCAGCGTCGACATCGCCTTCAACAACGCCGGGATCTCCCCACCCGACGACGACTCCATCCTGGAGACCGGCCTCGACGCCTGGCGCCGGGTCCAGGAGGTCAACCTCACTTCCGTCTACCTGTGCTGCAAGGCCGCCCTGCCCCATATGCGGCGCCAGGGCCGGGGCTCCATCATCAACACCGCCTCCTTCGTGGCCCGGATGGGCGCGGCGACCTCGCAGATCTCCTACACCGCCTCCAAGGGCGGCGTCCTCGCCCTCTCCCGCGAACTGGGCGTGCAGTTCGCCCGCGAGGGCATTCGCGTGAACGCCCTCTGCCCCGGACCGGTCAACACCCCCCTGCTCCGGGAGCTGTTCGCCAAGGACCCCGAGCGGGCCGCGCGCCGCCTGGTGCACATCCCCGTCGGCCGGTTCGCCGAGGCCGAGGAGATCGCCGCCGCGGTCGCCTTCCTGGCCAGCGACGACTCCTCGTTCGTCAACGCCACCGACTTCCTGGTCGACGGCGGCATCTCGGGGGCGTACGTGACACCCCTCTAGGGAGCCCCCGGCCCCCGTCCTACAGTGCCCGGGTGAGCATCTCCCCGCCGCCCGGCTGGTACCACGATCCGTCGGCCCCGCATCTGGAACGGTGGTGGGACGGCACCAACTGGACCGACCACTGGCGCGGCGCGGCCCCCGAGGGGACACCGCCGCCGGGACCGCCCGGACCGGAAACGGCCGGTCCGCCCGGCGGCGAGTCCGTACGGGCCAGGGCCATCGCCATGACGGTCGCGGGCGCGGTCCTGGTCGCCGCCGTCGTCACCGGCGCGCTCGTCCTGCGCGACGACGACGGCGCCCCCGGCGGCGCCACCCCGGCACCCCCCGCCCCGACCGCCACCCCCACGCCTTCCCCTTCCCGCACCCCCACTCCCACCGGGGACCCGGACGTCGTCGTGGACCACCTCAACGGGCTCACCTTCCCCGTCCTGCCCGGCTGGGAGCCCTCCGACAGCGCCCTCCCCGAGAACTCCCTCCTGCGCGCCGACGCCACCTACGACTGCCCCGGCGAGGGCGCGCTCTGCCGCCCCGGCTGGGTCGTCTCCCGCACGGTCACCGAGAACGGCGAGACCTCGCCCAAGGCCCTCGCCGAGGCCGACATCGAGGCCGCCGCCGACGCCGCCTACGACCGCGACGAACTCGACCGGCTCCCCTACGGCGGCATCGAGTCCCACACCCGCGTCGCCGCGGGCCCGGTCGCGGTGGCCGACCGCGCCGGGTACTACGTGCGCTGGCGCGTCGAGACCGCCCTCGGCCCCGGCGGCTACGTCCAGTCCCTCGCCTTCCCGTCCGGCACCGGCACCCAGGCCCCGGTCGTCGTCCGCTACGTCCTCGACGCGGGCGGCGACGCGCCCCCGCTCGCCGACCTGGACCGCATCACCCGGGGCATCCGCCCGCTCGGGACCCGGCGACCGGCGGCGGCGTGGGCAGCGGCGTCACCCCGTCCGGGTAGGCGGCCCACAGGAACGTTCCGGGCAGGCGGCCTACAGGAACGTACGCCCCTCGCCCCGGTACGTCGGGACCGTCGCCGTCACCCGGTCGCCCGACACCAGGTGCAGCGCGTCGAACCGCTCGCACACCTCACCGGCCTTGGCGTGCCGGAACCACACCCGGTCGCCGATCAGCAGATCGTCCGCCGGGGAGCCCAGCAGCGGGGTCTGCACCTCGCCGGGCCCCTCCTGCCCGTCGTAGCGCAGCCCCGGCGGGAGGTACGGCACCGGGAGCCGGTCGGGGCCGGCCACACCCGACGCCGGATAGCCGCCGCCGAGGACGGTCACCACCCCGACGCCAGGCCGGCGCACCACCGGCAGCGCGAACAGGGCCGCCGGGCGCCCGCTGAACGAGGTGTAGTGGTCGAACAGCCGCGGTACGTACAGTCCCGACCCGGCCGCGATCTCCGTGACGGCGTCCTCCGCCGCCGTGTGCTGGACGCTGCCGGTGCCGCCGCCGTTGACGAACTCCAGGTCCGGCACCACCGCCCGCACCGCCCGCACCGCCGCCGCCCGCCGCTCGGCCAGCTCCCGGCGCGCCGCGCCCTGCATCAGCCGGACCGCCCGCGACCGCACCGGCCGCCCGGCGACCGCGTCCCCCACCCCGGCCACATGACCCTCGTAGCCCATGACCCCCACCACCCGGAACCCCGGACGGCGGGTCACCGCGCGGGCCAGGTCGGCGACTTGGGCGGGGGAGTGCAGCGGGGAGCGCAGGGCGCCGATCCGGACCCGGCCGCCGAGCAGCCGCAGCGAGGTGTCCAACTCCAGGCAGACCCGCACGACTTCGCGCCCGCCGCCGCGCGCCGCGTCGATCAGATCGAGCTGCGCGGTGTCGTCCACCATCACCGTCACGGCCGCCGCCAGCTTCGGATCGCCCGCCAGTTCCGCGTACCCGGCCCGGTCCGCCGACGGATACGCCAGCAGCACGTCCTCGAACCCCGACCGGGCCAGCCACAGCGACTCGGCCAGCGTGAACGACATGATCCCCGCGAACCCGTCCCTGGCCAGCGCCCGTTCGAGCAGCGCCCGGCAGCGCACGGACTTGCTGGCCACCCGGACCGGCTTCCCGCCCGCCCGGCGCAGCAGATCGTCCGCGTTGGCGTCGAAGGCGTCCAGATCGACGATCGCGAACGGAGCGTCCAGAGCGGCGGTGGCCCGGTCGTAGCGGGCCCGGTCGGCGGCGCGTGCGGTCATGGCCGAAGCCTGCCAGACCTGATTACCGCAGGGTAGGGGGACGTTCCGGGCAGATGCCCCGGGGTCGTGGACTGGTTCCCGTTCGAGCCGGATCAGCCCGTAGAGTGACGCGCAGGCAACGGAAACGGGGGGGTGCATGAGCACGGAAGCGCGACGCCCCCCGCTCCCGCCACGCCCCGTCGTGCCACCGCCCCCGGCGCACCCACCCGCCACCGGCCCCGACGATTCGAACACCCCGGACGCCCCCGACACCACCGACAGGACGCACCAGCACGGTGTCCCCGCCGGGCCCGGACCATCCGAACCACCCGGAGAACCCGGCAAGCCCGAGGACCCGGACACCCCCACCGCACCACCCCCACCCGCCGCCTCCGCCCGCTTCCCGGACGGCCCCCCGGCCACCGGACACGCTCCGCGCCGCCCCCTGGTTCCCGCCGAGACCCCCGGCGAGCACACCCCCCGCCTGCGCCCCTTCCGGCCCGACGACGACCACCCCGTCCGCCCGGTGACCGCCCCCGCCATCCCCCCGCCCCGCCCCGCCGGACCCCCCGGGCCCGACCCCGCCCGGTCCTGGAGCGCCCTGCCCCCCGGAGGCCGCCCCACGGTCAGCTTCGGCCGCCCCGAGGGCTACGACGCCGACGCCCGCCCCCGCCCGCTGGGCCGTCGGCTGCGCGGCCGTACCGTCGCCGTTGCCTCCTGCGTGGTGCTGGGGCTGGGGCTGATCGGCGGTGCGGTCACCGGCAGTTGGCTGGCCGGAGACTCCGAGGCGGACCGCGAGCGCAACGCGTTCGAGACCGCTGGGGACATGTGGCACAGCGTCCCCGTCGACCGCCTCTTCCCGCCCGCCGTCGACGGCAGGGGCGCGGGCCCCGGCGGCGCCGACCGCACCTGGACCCGGGTCGCCGTCGCCCCGGACGGCGGCTGCTCCGACGCCTTCGACCCCCTGCTGCGGGGCGCCCTCGCCCCCGTCGGCTGCGAACGCCTGCTGCGCGCCACCTACACCGACGCCACCCAGAGCTTCGTCACCACCGTCGGCCTGCTCTTCACCGACGCCGACGCCCCCGCGATGCGCGCCCTGGCCCAGCGGTTCGAGGACGAGGGCCTGGACCGCCGCGACGACCTCATGCCCCGCCCCTACGCCGCCGACAACACCGTCGCCGCCGGATTCGGCGACGACCAGCGGGCCTCCTGGACCGTGCACGTCCTCACCGACGCGCCGGTCGTCGTCTACTCCGTCAGCGGCTGGGCCGACGACCGCCGGGTGGACAGCCCGCAGCCCGCCGCCGACGCCGTCCGGGCCGACGCGGACACCGACCCCGCCCAGGCGGGCCTGGGCCACGAGGCCAAGGGCCTGGCCGACCGGATCGAACGCGCCCTGCGCAAGAACGCCACCACCCCCACGGAGCAGCCGTCATGAGCCCCCGTACGACCGGCCGGGCCGCCCTGGTCGCCGTGCTCACCGCGGTCTCGGTCACCCTGGTCCCGCCCACCGCCGCGCACGCCGACGCCATCCGCGCCCAGCAGTGGGCCCTGGCCGCCCTGCGCACCGAGGAGGCGTGGCGGACCACCAAGGGCGAGGACATCACCGTCGCCGTCCTGGACACCGGGGTCGACGCCGACCACCCCGACCTCGTCGGCAACGTCCTGTCCGGCAAGGACATGGTCGGCTTCGGCGCCGAGCAGGGCGACCGCGCCTGGGCCCGGCACGGCACCGCCATGGCCGGGATCATCGCCGGCCACGGCCACGGCTACCAGGGCGAGGACGGCGTCCTCGGCATCGCCCCCGCCGCCAAGATCCTCCCGGTCCGGGTGATCCTGGAGGACGGCGACTCCTCCCGCGCCGAGGCCCGCGAGACCCGCGGCAACGCCCTCGCCGACGGCATCCGCTGGGCCGCCGACCAGGGCGCCGACGTCATCAACCTCTCCCTCGGCGACGACTCCGACTCCGCCCACCCGGAACCCGCCGAGGACGAGGCCGTCCAGTACGCGCTGAAGAAGGGCTCGGTCGTCGTCGCCTCGGCCGGCAACGGCGGCGAGAAGGGCGACAACATCTCCTACCCGGCTGCCTACCCCGGCGTGATAGCGGCGGCGGCCGTCGACAAGTACGGCACCCGCGCCTCCTTCTCCACCCGCCGCTGGTACGCCACGGTCAGCGCGCCCGGCGTCGATGTCGTCATCGCCGACCCCGACCGCAAGTACTACGAGGGCTGGGGCACCAGCGCCGCCGCGGCCTTCGTCTCCGGCGCGGTCGCCCTGGTCAAGTCGGCCCACCCCGGTCTCACCCCGGCCCAGATCAAGAAGCTGATGGAGGACACCGCCCGGGACGCCCCCGTCGACGGCCGGGACGACTCGCGCGGCTTCGGCTTCGTCGACCCGGCGGCGGCCATCGAGGCGGCGGCGGACCTCAAGCCCGGGAACCTCAGGGCGGCGTCCTACGCCGACGAGTACTTCGGCCCCGGCCCCGACCGTCCCGACGACACCGGCACCTCGGGCGGCTGGGCCACCACCCTGGCCGTCGGCACCGGGGCGGCCCTGCTGGGCGCGGCGGTCGTCGTCTGGCGCCGGGGCCGCGAGTACGACACCTTCTGACGGCCCGCCCGCCCGGCCCGCCCGGACGGCGCTCTCAGCCCGCGGCGCTCCCGGCGAACACGGACACCGCGGCCTGCGCCGCCGCTTCCACGAGAGTGATCCCGGTCTTCTGCGAGACATTCCCGTCCGACAGCGCGGCGACCAGGAACTCCCGCCCGTCCACCGTCACCCGCCCGATGCTGTTGATGTCCCACAGCCCGGTGGCCGTCCGCGGCAGCCACCCGTTCTTCAGCTCCCAGGCGGTCCCGTCGGCCACCGCCGACACCCCCCAGTGCTGCCCGGCGGCTATGCCCCCCATCAGCCCCCGCACATACGCCCGCGCCTCCGAGTCGAGCAGCGAATCGTTCCCGAACACCTGCTCCAGCAGCGTGATCTGATCGGCCGACGTGGTCTGGGTCAGCCCCCACGACCCGTCGGCACCGCCCCGCGTCCCGGTGAGCCCGAACCGCTCATTGGCCGCGTCCAGCCCCTCCGCGCCCCCGATGACCTCCCACAGCGCCGAGGCCGAGGCGTTGTCGCTGTACTCGATCATCGCGGTGGCCTGCGACTTCTCCGTCGCCGTCAGCTCCCGCCCCGCGTCCTGCGCCTGGAGCAGCAGCGCCGCCAGGATGTCCACCTTGACGATGCTCGCGGTGTCGAACGCGGTCCCGCCCCCGTACACCGCGCCGTCCCCGCTCGCCAGGTCCAGCACCGCCACCGACACCCGCGCCCGCTCCCCGACCGGCACGTCGGCCATCGCCTCGCCGAGCAGCGCGTCGTAGTCGATCGCGGACTCCGTCACCACCGGCTCCACCGTCCCCTCACCGGCCGCCGGGAGCGACGGCGTCGCGGCCGAGGACGAGGATACGGGCCGGGCCGCGGGCGCCGGGGCGGTCAGCGCGTACGCCATACCCGCCGTACCGGCCGCCACGACGGCCGAGGCGAGGGCGGCTCCGAGGACGGCGTGTCGGTCTCGTCGGGACTTCATGCCCGCGATGCTCGGGGCGCCGACTGTGCGGCCTGTTAAGCCGACATGAGAGTAGTCTCAAGATTTTCTGAGAATTGCATGAGACCGAACGGAACCTCGCCATCCACCCCTCCGGCGACCCCGCTCCGGCCGGCGGGGCCGCCCGGGAATAGGGTCGGGACCGTGGCGAACAAGAACATTCCCGACCCCGGCTACTCCGACGACGACGGCTCCGCCGACCCCCGGCTGAGCGCGGCGCTCACCGCCTGGGCCGGGGACCGCACCGCCGTCGGCCCGGTGCTGTCCGCCCTGCGGGACGCCCGGCTGCTGGTCCCCGTGGTCGCCGTGCTCGGCGAGGTCGAGGAGGACGAGAACGGGCTGCGCCGGGAGAAGACCAGCGACATGGCCGTACCGACCCTGAAGGCGGCCGGCCGGACCGCGCTGCCCGCCTTCACCTCCACCGCGTCGCTGGCCCGCTGGGACCCGGCGGCCCGCCCGGTCGCGGTCCCGCTGCACCAGGCGCTGCGCGCGGCGGCGCACGAGAAGGCGGACACGGTGGTGCTGGATCTGGCGGGGCCGGTGCCGTTCGAGCTGACCGGCCCGGCGCTGCTGGCCCTCGCCGAGGGCCGCACCAGCACCGACCCGCTGGCCGACCCCGCGGTCGTCGCCGCGGTCGTCGCCGCGGTCGCCGCCGAGCCGGACGTCGTCCGGGCCCATCTCGGCCCCGGGCAGGCGGACGGGACGCTGGCCCTGGTCCTGGACCCGGCCGCCGACGCCGCCGTGGCGGCGCGGTCCGTGGCCGGGCGGCTGGCGCGGGACGAAACACTCAGGGCCCGCCTGGTGCGCGGTCTCGACCTGGCACTGCTGCCGGCCGGGACCCCGCCGCCGGGCGAGCCCCTGTATGTGCGCGAGGGCGCGGGTCAGCCGTAGACCGGGCCGGTGTATTTCTCGCCCGGACCCTGGCCCGGCGCGTCCGGCACCACGGACGCCTCGCGGAAGGCCAATTGGAGCGACTTCAGCCCGTCGCGCAGCGGGGCCGCGTGGAAGGAGCTGATCTCGGTCGCGCTGCCGTCCATCAGACCCGCCAGGGCGTGGATCAGCTTGCGGGCCTCGTCCAGGTCCTTGTGCTTGTCGCCCTCCTCCGTGAGACCCAGCTTGACGGCGGCGGCGCTCATCAGATTGACCGCGACGGTCACGATCACCTCGACCGCGGGGACCTCGGCGATGTCCCGGGTCATCTCATTGAAGTCGGGTGTGTCTGCACTCATGGCGTTCACCTTAGGGGCAGTGCGGGGTCCGGCCCCAGTGGGTCTCGGTTCGCCGAAGCCCCGGGGAACTGCTAACCTTGTGTGACGACCGGCCGGACACGTATGCCTCGCGGCTCACGAGCCCGGCCCACAAGTGGAGGCTCCGCACTCCCACCTGACCGCCCTGCCGGGCGGTGGGTCACCGGTCAGACGGTCCCGCCCCTCCGGCGGCGATCCGTCCGAAAGCGCGCCCCGCGATCCTCGCGACGGTGTTCCGGTAGTTCAAGGAGCCCCGCCTGTGATCGTCCGGGGCATTTTTTGTGCTTCGGCGCGGTTAGGTCTGACGCAAAGAGACATACGCGGCCGTCCGCCAGATGGCCGTGTGGTGCTAACCGAGGAGGACAAATCAGCGCCGAGCCCCGCATCAACGACCGGATTCGCGTTCCCGAGGTGCGACTTGTCGGTCCCAGTGGCGAGCAGGTGGGCATCGTCCCGCTGGCCAAGGCACTGGAGCTTGCCCAGGAGTACGACCTCGACCTCGTCGAGGTGGCGGCGAACGCCCGTCCGCCGGTCTGCAAGCTCATGGACTACGGGAAGTTCAAGTACGAGTCGGCCATGAAGGCCCGTGAGGCGCGCAAGAACCAGGCGCACACGGTCATCAAGGAGATGAAGCTCCGGCCGAAGATCGACCCGCACGACTACGACACCAAAAAGGGTCACGTCGTCCGGTTCCTCAAGCAGGGCGACAAGGTCAAGATCACGATCATGTTCCGTGGTCGCGAGCAGTCCCGGCCCGAGCTGGGCTACCGACTGCTCCAGCGGCTCGCGGAGGATGTCCAGGACCTCGGTTTCGTGGAGTCGAACCCGAAGCAGGACGGCCGCAACATGATCATGGTCCTCGGTCCGCACAAGAAGAAGACCGAGGCGATGGCCGAGGCCCGCCAGGCCCAGGAGGCCCGCAAGGCATCCGCCAAGGCGAACCCCGGTCGCTCGCAGAACCCCGCCGACGCGGACGAGGCTCCCGCCGATGCGGAGGCCCCCGCAGAGGTTCCTGCGGAGGAGCACGCCGAGGCGTGATCCCCGGGACACCGTCCCAGGGCAGACCGAAAGACAGAACGACGCTCCACCCGTGCCCGGTCGCGCGACCGGGCACCGGAGCGCCACGACGAGGAGATAACGGCGCTATGCCGAAGAACAAGACGCACAGCGGTGCCAGCAAGCGCTTCAAGATCACCGGCTCCGGCAAGGTGCTCCGTGAGCGCTCCGGCAAGCGCCACCTGCTCGAGCACAAGTCGTCCCGTGTGACGCGTCGCCTCACCGGCAACGCCGAGATGGCCCCGGGCGACGCCAAGAAGATCAAGAAGCTTCTCGGCAAGTGACATCCGGCGCGGACGGCTTCCGCGCCTGATCTCCGACCGGGACCCATATCGTTTCCGGGTCGCGTGAGTCCCACCGCGACCCCGCTACAAGGAGTTAACAAGTGGCACGCGTCAAGCGGGCAGTCAACGCCCACAAGAAGCGCCGGGCGATCCTGGAGCAGGCTTCCGGCTACCGCGGACAGCGCTCGCGCCTGTACCGCAAGGCCAAGGAGCAGGTCACCCACTCGCTGGTCTACAACTACAACGACCGCAAGAAGCGCAAGGGTGACTTCCGTCAGCTCTGGATCCAGCGCATCAACGCCGCTGCCCGCGCCAACGGCATCACGTACAACCGCTTCATCCAGGGCCTGAAGGCCGCGAACGTCGAGGTCGACCGCAAGATCCTCGCGGAGCTGGCCGTCAACGACGCGAACGCCTTCGCGGCGCTGGTCGAGGTCGCGCAGAAGGCGCTGCCGGCGGATGTGAACGCCCCCAAGGCGGCGTGACGCTGGCGCTGGCCTTCGCCGGTGACTATGGGACCCGCAGGTCTGATGCCTGCGGGTTCTTTGTGTACCGGGTTGGGTGCGTTGTCGGGTGCGGGTATGTCGTGGCTGGTCGCGCAGTTCCCCGCGCCCCTAAGAGCAGGGCGCTGCCCTGCCCGGCACTGGAACCCCGAACCCATCCCACCCAACAACCTTCCCCCTCACCGAAAGCGAGCCCATGGCAGGTGCCAGTCCTACTCCCGAACTCATCTCGCCCCGGTCCCCTCGGGTGGGTGCCGCGCGGCGGCTGGGGAAGCGGAACTTCCGGGGGAAGGAGCGGCTGTTCCTCGCCGAGGGGCCGCAGGCCGTGCGGGAGGCGGGCGCGCAGCCGGAGACGCTGGTCGAGCTGTTCGTGACGGTCGAGGCCGCGGAGCGGTACGCCGACATCGTCGGGGCCGCCCGCAGCGGCGGGGCCCGGGTGCATCTCGCGTCCGACGAGGTCATCGCCGACATCTCCACCACCGTGACGCCCCAGGGGCTCGTGGGGGTCTGCCGGTTCGTCGACACCCCGTTCGCGGAGATCCTGAAGGCCCGGCCCCGACTGGTCGCGGTGCTCGCGCACGTCCGGGACCCCGGGAACGCCGGGACCGTGCTGCGGTGCGCCGACGCCGCGGGCGCGGAGGCCGTCGTGCTGACCGACGCGTCCGTCGATCTCTACAACCCCAAGGCCGTCCGGGCGTCCGTCGGGTCGCTGTTCCATCTGCCGGTGGCGGTCGGTGTACCGGTCGCGGAGGCCGTCGCCGGGCTGAAGGGGGCCGGGGTGCGGGTGCTCGCCGCCGACGGCGCCGGAGACCGGGATCTGGACGACGAGCTGGACCACGGCACCATGGGCGGGCCCACCGCCTGGGTGTTCGGCAACGAGGCATGGGGGCTGCCGGAGGAGACCCGGGCGCTCACCGACGCCGTCGTCCGCGTCCCCATCCACGGACGGGCCGAGAGCCTGAACCTGGCGACCGCCGCCGCCGTATGTCTCTACGCGTCCGCCCGTGCGCAGCGCGCGCCCGAAGGCTGCCGGACCGTCAGCGGGACCTAGTAGGGTGACCAGCTCGGGGGCCTCCTGCGCTGTCTGAGAGGTGGGGTACGGGGATGAGTGTCGGTACGAGCAGCGTGCCGGGAGCACCTCGGGTGCGCACGTCCGCCGCGTCCCGGCCGTCCGCACAGCCCGCGGACCTCGGATTCGACCCGGACGAGCTGCCCGACGGACTCGTCGTCGCCGACCGGGACGGCCGGGTCGTCTGCTTCAACCGCGCCGCCGAGCGCATCACCGCCGTCGCCGCGGCCGACGCCCTCGGGCAGCCGCTGGAGAAGGCGCTGCCGCTGGAGGATCTGGAGGGCCGCCGCTGGTGGCAGCTCACCGATCCCTACGGCGGGCTCGCCATCCGGGTGCGGCAGCCGGAGCGCAATCTGCTGCTGCCGGGAGGCCGGGAGGTGCTGGTCTCGGCGACCTATGTGCGCGAGACGCCCACCGGGCCGGTCCGGCGGCTGATGGTCTCGCTGCGCGACACCGAGGCCCGGCGCCGCACCGAGCGCAGCCACGCCGAGCTGATAGCGACCGTCGCCCACGAGCTGCGCTCGCCGCTGACCTCCGTGAAGGGCTTCACGGCGACGCTGCTGGCGAAGTGGGAGCGGTTCACGGACGACCAGAAGCGGCTGATGCTGGAGACCGTCGACGCCGACGCCGACCGGGTCACCCGGCTGATCGCCGAGCTGCTGGACATCTCCCGGATCGACTCCGGGCGGCTGGAGGTGCGCCGCCAGCCCGTCGACATGGGCGCCGCCGTCGGACGGCACATCCAGGCGTACGTGGCCGCCGGGCAGTCCGCCGAGCGGTTCCTGCTGCGGGTCGGGCAGCCGCTGCCCCCGCTGTGGGCCGACCCCGACAAGGTCGACCAGGTGCTCAGCAACCTCATCGAAAATGCCGTGCGGCACGGCGAGGGAACCGTCACCATTGACATCACGCCCACCGCGTCCCCCCGCGAGGGAGAGGACGCCGGCACATCGGTCACCGTGAGCGACGAGGGCACCGGCATCCCGGAGGAGTCCATGAACCGCGTCTTCACCCGCTTCTGGCGGGGCAGCAAGCGCGGCGGCACCGGGCTCGGGCTCTACATCGTCAAGGGCATCGTCGAGGCCCACGGCGGCACCATCACGGTCGGGCGCGCGCCCGGCGGCGGCGCCGAATTCCGATTTACGCTGCCCGTGGCCGCTCCGGCGTATCTCGCCTGACGGCCGCGGGCGCATCCGTCTGTCCCCACCCCGTTAGACTCGGCCTTTGGCACCTTTGTGTCCTCAGGCGCCGCCGAGCGTCGCCCGCCAGTCGGTGACGGGGATCTCCAGCCAGCCAATCGGAAGTACGGGAAGAGATGTCGGCACCCAATAAGTCGTACGACCCTGTCGAGGTCGAGGCGTTGAAACCGGAAGAGATCGAGCGCATGCGGGACGAGGCGCTCACCGCGTTCGCCGCCGCCGGCTCCCTCGACGCGCTCCAGGAGGCCAAGGTCGCCCACACCGGCGGCACCTCCCCGCTGGCGCTCGCCAACCGGGAGATCGGCGCCCTGCCCCCGCACGCCAAGGCCGACGCCGGCAAGCGGGTGGGCCAGGCCCGGGGCGCGGTGAACAAGGCCCTCGCCGCCCGCCAGACCGCGCTGGAGGCCGAGCGCGACGCCCGCGTCCTGGTCGAGGAGGCGGTGGACGTCAGCCTGCCGTACGACCGGGTCCCGGCCGGTGCGCGGCATCCGCTCACCACCCTCTCCGAGCGCATCGAGGACGTCTTCGTGGCCATGGGCTACGAGGTCGCCGAGGGGCCCGAGGCCGAGGCCGAGTGGTTCAACTTCGACGCCTTGAACATCGGGCCCGACCACCCCGCCCGCGGCGAGGCCGACACCTTCTTCGTGCGCGACGCGAGCGGGGGCGCCGAGTCCGGGGTCGTGCTGCGCACCCACACCTCCCCGGTGCAGATCCGTTCCCTCATGGACCGCGAGCTGCCGGTGTACGTGATCTGTCCCGGCCGCGTCTACCGCACCGACGAGCTGGACGCCACCCACACCCCGGTCTTCCACCAGGTCGAGCTGCTCGCCGTGGACGAGGGCCTGACCATGGCCGACCTCAAGGGGACCCTCGACCACATGGTCCAGTCCCTGTTCGGCGCGGACATGAAGACCCGGCTGCGGCCCAACTTCTTCCCCTTCACCGAGCCGTCCGCCGAGATGGACATGGTGTGCTACGTCTGCCGCGGCGCGTCCGTCGGCAACCCCGACCGCCCCTGCCGCACCTGCTCCTCCGAGGGCTGGATCGAGCTGGGCGGCTGCGGGATGGTCAACCCGCGCGTCCTCACGGCTTGCGGGGTCGACCCGGAGAAGTACAGCGGATTCGCCTTCGGGTTCGGCATCGAACGGATGCTGATGTTCCGCCACAACGTCGAAGACATGCGAGACATGGTCGAGGGTGACATCCGGTTCACCCGGCCGTTCGGGATGGAGATCTGATGCGGGTCCCGCTTTCCTGGCTGCGGGAGTACGTCGACCTGCCGGCCACCGAGACCGGTCGTGACGTCCAGGCCAAGCTGATCTCGGCGGGCCTCGAGGTCGAGACGGTCGAGCAGCTCGGCGACGGCCTCAAGGGCCCCCTGGTCGTCGGACAGGTCCTCACCATCGAGGAGCTGGAGGGCTTCAAGAAGCCGATCCGCTTCTGCACGGTCGATGTCGGCACCGCCAACGGCACGGGCGCCCCGCAGGAGATCGTCTGCGGTGCCCGCAACTTCGCCGTCGGCGACAAGGTCGTGGTGGTCCTGCCGGGCGCGGTGCTCCCCGGCGGCTTCGCCATCGCCGCGCGCAAGACGTATGGCAAGACCTCGCACGGCATGATCTGCTCCAGTGACGAGCTGGGCATGGGCGACGACGGCACCAAGGGCATCATCGTGCTGCCGCCCGAGACGGAGACCGGCAAGGACGCCATCGAGCTGCTGGAGCTGGTGGACGAGGTCCTGGACATTGCCGTCACCGCCAACCGCGGCGACTGCCTCTCCATCCGCGGTGTCGCCCGCGAGGCCGCCATCGCCTACGGCCTCCCGCTCAGCGACCCGGCCCTCCTCGACGTCCCCGGACCCAACGCCTACGGCTACCCGGTCGAGGTCGCCGACCCGCTCGGCTGCGACCGCTTCACCGCCCGCACGGTCACCGGACTCCACCCCGACGCCCGCTCCCCGATCTGGCTCCAGCGCCGGATCCAGAAGGTCGGCATGCGCCCGATCTCGCTGGCCGTCGATGTCACCAACTACGTGATGATGGAGCTGGGCCAGCCGCTGCACGCCTACGACCGGAGCCTGGTCCAGGGCACCATCGGGGTCCGCCGGGCCGAGGAGGGCGAGAAGATCGTCACCCTCGACGGGGTCGAGCGCACCCTGCACGCCGAGGACCTGGTCATCACCGACGACCGGGGCCCCATCGGCCTCGCCGGGGTCATGGGCGGCGCCGACACCGAGATCGCCGACCACGACACCGCCGCGGGCGCCACCAGCGAGGTCGTCATCGAGGCCGCGCACTTCGACGCCGTGTCCATCGCCCGGACCGCCCGGCGCCACAAGCTGTCCTCCGAGGCGTCCCGGCGCTTCGAGCGGGGCGTCGACCCGCAGGCCGCGTCCGCCGCCGCCCAGCGCACGGTCGATCTGCTGGTCCTCCTCGCGGGCGGCACCGCCGAGGCCGGGGTCACCGTCATCGCCACCCCGTCCGCGCCGCACACCGTCACCACCCCCGCCGACCACCCCGACAAGGTCGCGGGTGTCACCTACGGCCGGGAGACCGTCGTCCGCCGCCTCCAGCAGGTCGGCTGCGATGTCTACGGGCAGGACGAGCTGATCGTGACCGTGCCGTCCTGGCGGCCCGATCTGCTGGAGCGCAACGACCTCGCCGAGGAGGTCATCCGGCTGGAGGGCTACGAGAACCTGCCCTCCACCCTGCCCAGGCCCAACCCCGGGCGCGGGCTGACCGACCGGCAGCGGCTGCACCGCCGGGTCGGGCGCGCGCTGGCCGGAGCGGGCTATGTCGAGGCGCTGAACTACCCCTTCCTCGGCGAGGGCGTCTTCGACCAGCTCGGACTGGCCGCCGACGACCCGGCCCGCCGGGTGGTCACCCTGGCCAACCCGCTCAACGACGAGGAGCCCGCCCTCCGCACGACGCTGCTGCCCGGTCTGCTCGGCGCACTGCGCCGCAACGACGGCCGCGGGTCGCACGACCTGGCGCTGTTCGAGACCGGGCTGGTGTTCCTGCCGCGCGCCGAGCGGAGGGCCGTCGCCGCGCTGCCGGTGGACCGGCGCCCGACCGACGAGGAACTGGCCGCGCTGGACCTCGCCCTGCCCGAGCAGCCCCGCCATGCCGCCGTCGTCCTCGCGGGCGCCCGCGAGCAGGCCGGCTGGTGGGGCAGGGGCCGTCCGGCGGACTGGGCCGACGCGGTCGAGGCGGCCCGGGTCGTCGCCCGCGAGGCCGGTGCCGCACTCGTCGTCCGCGCGGGGCAGTACGGGCCCTGGCACCCCGGCCGCTGCGCCGAACTGGCGGTCGTGGTGGACGGCGCCGAGCGGGTCGTCGGACACGCGGGTGAGCTGCACCCCCGGGTGGTGAAGTCGCTGGGGCTGCCGGAGCGGACCTGTGCGATGGAGCTGGACCTGGACGCGGTCGCCGCGGCGGGCGACGGGGTGCTCCGGGCGCCCCGGATCTCGTCGTTCCCCGTCGCCACGCAGGATGTGGCGCTGGTGGTGGATGCCGGGGTCGCCCACGCGGACGTCGAGGCGGCGCTGCGGGAGGGCGCGGGGGAACTGCTGGAGGGGATCCGGCTGTTCGACGTGTATGTCAACGAGGAGCAGTTGGGGGCGGGGAAGAAGTCCCTGGCGTATGCGCTCCGCTTCCGGGCGGGGGATCGGACGTTGACGGTGGATGAGGCGTCTGGGGCTCGGGATGCGGCGGTTGCGGTTGCGGGGGAGCGGGTGGGGGCTGTGTTGCGGGGCGCCTAACGGGGTGGGGTGTGGGGGGATGTGTGGCGGCTGCGGGTCTGTCGTGGCTGGTCGCGCAGTTCCTCCCCCAGAGGGGGTACCCCCAGCGCCCCTGAAAGCGGGGCGTTGCCCTCAGCCCTGTTTTGTCGGATCGCCTCACTCGTCTGGGTGAGGAAATGGGGTGATCTGGGTTCTTTGGGGTGAGCGGCGGGAGAATCGGACCGGCCTTTCGGGGCCGGTCCGTGCTTTTGGGGACTGTCTGGGGGGCCATCGGCATGATGCGTTTCGGTGCTCGGCCGGTACGGCGCTCGCTCGTGCTGGGGCTTCCGGTGGCCTGGGGTGCGGTCGCGATCACCTACAAGCTGGTCTGTCCGCTGGCGCAGCAGACCGGGCTCGGTGCGCGGATCGCGACCAGCGCGGTGTTCTTCGCCGTCGGGGCCGGCATCGTCCTCCAGGTGCGGCGGGCGCTGCTGAGCGAGTTGCGGCAGGTGCGCGAGGTGGCCGGAGCGGCGCAGGAGGCGCTGATCGGGCCGCTGCCACCGAAGGTCGACGGGCTCGGTGTGGCCGCCGCCCAGCTCTCCGCCGACCGGGGCGCGTTCCTCGGCGGTGACCTCTACGACGTGATCGCCACCGAGCACGGGGTGCGGGTGGTGATCGGGGACGTCCGCGGGCACGGGCTCGCCGCCATCGGGACCGTCGCCGCCGTCCTGGGCAGTTTCCGCGAGGCCGGGCACGACGAGCGGGACCTCGCGGGCGTGCTGCGCCGGCTGGAGCGGGCGCTCGCCCGGCATCTGCGCCAGCGGTCCGGGACCGGCGCCGACACCGGCAGCGAGGACTTCGTCACCGTCCTGCTGCTGGAGATCCACCGGGACGGGGAGGTGCGGGCGCTGAACTGCGGGCATCCGTGGCCGCATCTGCTGCGGGACGGGGCGGCGGTGGTGCCGGTGGGGGCCGAACCGCTGCCGCCGCTCGGGCCGTTTCCGCTGCCGGCCGAGCTGCACCCCGTACCGCTCGGGCTGTTGCTGCCCGGGGAGACGCTGTTTCTGCATACGGACGGTGTCGAGGACGCCCGGGATGCGCATGGCCGGTTCTTTGCGCTCGGCGAGGCGCTTCGGGCGGTCGTGGCGGAGGGGCCGCTGCCGCCGCAGGCGGTGCTGGGCGGGGTCTACACCCGGCTGCTGCGGCACGCCGGGGGGCGGCCGGCCGACGATGTGGCCATGCTGGCGCTGCGCAACGAGCGGTGCGCCGTGCTGCCGCTGCCCGGGGAACCGGTCGGTCACCGGGCGCACCACGTGCCGTGACACCGAGACCGAGCGGCGTCCGACGGCCCGTGGTGCGCCTGGGTCCTCCTCCCGGTTACCGGTGTGTCCCTCGTCGGCGCGGCGGCGCCGTCCGCCCGGCCACGGAGTGTCGGGCAGACGGCCGGACGGACGGCGCGTGCAGGGGCCGCCGCACTGTACGAGGGGGAGCCGGCGGCCCAGCCGGCCTCTTGACGAGGTGTTCCAGTCAAGCGGTTGGGCACTCTGAGCGACAGCGCGCACACACCCCGGAGGCGGGCACTCCGATCACACGGGGTGTGAACGCGGTGGTACTACGCTGTCCGGACCCTGTTTCGGGGGACGGGAAATGTCGGGGGGACCGGGAATGTCGGGGGGACGGGAAATGCAGCCCAATTCCTTGCTGGACGCGATCCTGGACGAGGCCGGGGTCTCGCACGCCGGGCTGGCCGCGCATGTCAACCAGGCCGGGCGGGCCCGGGGCCTGGCCCTGCGCTACGAGCACACGGCCGTGGCGCGCTGGCTGAAGGGGCAGCGGCCCCGCGGTCAGGTGCCCGACCTGATCTGCGAGGTGCTCGCGGCCCGGCTGCGCCGGACGGTCACCCTGGACGACATCGGCCTCGGGGTGCCCGGCGGGCCCGTCTCCCCGCACGCCGGTTCGCTGTCCGGGTTCGTGGAGCGGGCGACCGCGCTGTGGCGCTCCGACCAGCAGCTCCGCCCGCATCTGCTGGGCGCCCCCGCGGTCACCGGGACGCCCGCGGTGATGCCGGTGTGGGAGTGGGAGAACCCGCCCGAGGACACCGATGTCTCGCGCGGCGGCCGGCACCGGGTCACCCCGGCCGACCTCGACATGCTGCGCGCCGCCCGCACCCACTACGAGCAGCTCTACCGCAAGGCCGGCGGGATCGTGGCCCGCACCCGGATCGTCGGCTTCCTCAACGCCGAGGCCGCGCCCCTGCTGCGCGGCAGCTACACCGACGCCACCGGCCGCCAACTGCACCGGGCCACGGGCGGGCTGGTCGCCATCGCCGGGATCTGCGCCTACGACTCCGACGCCCACGGCCTCGCCCAGCGCTACTTCCATCAGGCGCTGCGGCTGGCGAAGGCGAGCGGTGACCGGGGGCTGGGCGCCTATGTCATCGCGCTGCTGGTCAACCAGGTGCTGTTCCTGCGGGAGTACCGGCAGGCGGTCGCCTTCGCGGAGGCGGCGCTGCGGGCGGCCGGCAAGCACATCACCCCGGCCCTCGCCTCCGATCTGTACGCGATGCAGGCGAAGGCGTACGCCCACCTCGGCGACAGCGGCGAGGCGCTGTCCTGCATCCGGCGGGCCGAGCGGTCCGCCGAACGCATCCGGCCCCCGTACGAGCCCGATGAGACCGGATATGTCCAGCCGGGCCTGGTCAATGTCCAGGTGGCGGAGGCGCTGCTCAGCCTCGGTGAGCTGACGGCGGCCGGGGAGCACGCCACGGCGGCGGTGGACAACCCGGCGCACGACCGGGGCAGGGTGCACCGGCTCGCCATGCTCAGCACCATCGAACTCCGCCAGGGCAACGCCGACAAGGCGGTGGAGACGGCCATCCGGATGGCCGAGCAGGCGCGTGGCATGGAGTCGCACCGGCTCCGCGACCGGCTGCGCGCGGTGCGCGAGCATCTGATCCGCAGCGGCGCCACGGGCACCACCGAGGCGGCCGAGCTGATCGACGGGGCGCTGCGGGTCCCGCTGTAGGGCGCGCCGGTCGTCGCGGCGCCGCGGGGATGCGTCCGACACGCCCCGGGGCTCGCGGCGCACGGAAGCGCGGACGGCCGGAGGGATGCGTTCCGGCCGACGGGGCCGGTTCCCGCGCGCCCGCCGCTGCATCGTCGGCCGCTCCTTCTGCGCCTGCTGCCGGAACGCCGCTGCTGCGATATTGCCCCTTATTCAGCGGAAGGTGGCAGAACCGTGCAGTGGACGAAACAGACCGAGCAAACTGTGTATGAAAACCGCTGGTTCAGCGTCAATCTCGCCGATGTCGAGCTACCGGACGGCCGGCATCTCGATCACTTCCTGATCCGGCTGCGGCCCGTCGCCGTGGCCACGGTGGTCAATGAGGCGAACGAGGTGCTGCTGCTGTGGCGCCATCGCTTCATCACCGACAGTTGGGGCTGGGAACTGGCCGCGGGTGTCGTCGAGGACGGCGAGGACATCGCGGTCGCCGCCGCCCGGGAACTGGAGGAGGAGACGGGCTGGCGGCCGGGGCCCCTGCGGCATCTGATGAGCGTCGAGCCGTCCAACGGGCTCACCGACGCCGTCCACCACATCTACTGGACCGACGCGGGCGAGTACACCGGCCATCCGGTGGACGACTTCGAGTCGGACCGCCGGGAGTGGGTCCCCCTCAAGGTGGTGCCCGATCTGGTCGCCCGGGGCGAGGTCCCGGCCGCGAACATGGCGGCGGCGCTGCTGTTACTGCACCATCTGCGGCTGGGGCAGGACCTGGTGGCGTAGGGCGGACGGAGCGGAGCGGTACGGGGCCCGGCATCCGTGCGGTGCCGGGCCCTGTGGCCGCCGTCGCGTGTCAGCCGTAGCTGTAGAAGCCCGACCCGGACTTGCGGCCCAGGCGGCCCGCGTCGACCATCCGCTGGAGCAGCGGGGGAGCGGCGTACAGCGGTTCCTTGAACTCGTCGTACATCGAGGACGCCACCGAGGCCACCGTGTCCAGGCCGATCAGGTCGGCCAGCTTCAGCGGGCCCATCGGGTGGGCGCAGCCCAGCTCCATGCCGTTGTCGATGTCCTCCCGCCCGGCGATCCCGGACTCGAACATCCGCACCGCCGAGAGGAGATACGGGATCAGCAGCGCGTTGACCACGAAACCGGAGCGGTCCTGGGCGCGGATGGCGTGCTTGCCGAGCACCTTCTCGGCGAAGAGCTGCGCCCGGCCGAGGGTGCCCTCGGAGGTGGTCAGCGCCGGGATCAGCTCGACGAGCCGCTGCACCGGGGCCGGGTTGAAGAAGTGGATGCCGATCACCTGGTCGGGGCGGGAGGTGGCCACCGCGAGCCGGACCAGCGGGATCGAGGAGGTGTTGGAGGCGAGGATCGCGTCCGGGCGGCTCACCACCTGGTCCAGGACCTGGAAGATCTCCGTCTTCACCTGCTCGTTCTCGACCACGGCCTCGATCACCAGATCACGGTCGGCGAACTCGCCCAGATCGGTGGTGAAGGTCAGCCTGGCCAGGGTGGTGTCCCGCTCCTCCTCGGTGATCTTGCCGCGCTCGGCGGCCCGGGTGAGGGAGGTGTGCAGCCGGGCCCGGCCCAGTTCCAGGGCCTCGCCGGTGGTCTCGGCGACCTTCACCGCGAGCCCGGACCGGGCGCACACCTCGGCGATGCCCGCGCCCATCTGGCCACAGCCGACCACTCCGACCCGCTCGATGTCGGTCACATCGTCCCCTTCGTCGTCCTCGTCGTCGCTTCGCGCCGCCCGGCGGTTGGGCCGACGGCTTCGGCACCCTGCTCCGTTCGTGCACGTTACCCGTACGTAGCGATGATCGATCGCCGGGGTGCGGGCATCCTGAGGCCCGAGGGCGGTCCGTGATCACGCGGGTCCGCAGGGTGATGGAGAGGTGGGAGTTCCATGGGGCGGCTGTCCCGACGGACGTTCGCGCTGGCCGCGCTGTCGGCCCTGGTGACGGCGGGGGAGGCGCGGGCCGTGCCCGGCAGCCGCCCCCGGCGCACCGGCACCGGCGGGGTGGGGGAGATGCGGGGGGTCTGGCTGGCCACGGTCGTCAACCGCGACTGGCCCTCGCGCACCGGACTGACGGCCGCCCAGCAGCGCGCCGAACTCCTCACCCATCTGGACCGGGCGGTCGCGGCCGGGCTGAACACGGTGCTGTTCCAGGTCCGGCCGTGCGCCGACGCGCTGTGGCCGTCGCCGTACGAGCCGTGGTCGCAGTATCTGACCGGCACCCAGGGCAAGGACCCCGGCTGGGACCCGCTGGGCACGGCGGTGACCGAGGCGCACGCGCGCGGGCTGGAACTGCACGCCTGGTGCAACCCCCTGCGGGTGGCCACGCACACCGACCTCACCAAGCTCACCGCCGCGCACCCGGCCCGCCGCAACCCCCACTGGACGGTCCCCTACGGCGGCAAGCTGTACTACAACCCGGGGCTGCCGGAGGTCCGCGCCTTCGTGCAGGAGGCGATGCTCGACGCGGTCACCCGCTACCCGGTGGACGCCCTGCACTGGGACGACTACTTCTACCCCTACCCGGTGGCCGGCCAGGTCTTCGACGACGACGCCGCCTACGACGCCCACGGCGGCTCCTTCGCCACCCGGGCCGACTGGCGCCGGGACAACATCAACCGGCTGGTGCGGGACATGGGCGCCGCCGTCCGGCGCACCCGGCCGGGCACCGAGTTCGGCATCAGCCCGTTCGGCGTCTGGCGCAACGCGGCCACCGACCCCCTGGGCTCGGACACCCGCGCCATGCAGTCCTACGACGACATCTACGCCGACACCCGGCGCTGGGTGCGGGAGAACTGGGTCGACTACCTGTGCCCCCAGCTCTACTGGCACATCGGCAACTCCGCAGCGGACTACGCCAAGCTGGTGCCCTGGTGGGCGCAGGTCGCCCAGGGCACCGGCACCAAGCTGTACATCGGGGAGGCGCTGTACCGGGCGGGCGACCCGGCCCAGGCGGCGGCCTGGCAGGACCCCGCCGAGCTGTCCCGCCATCTGACCCTCGCCGCGCGCCACCCCGAGGTGCGGGGGCATGTGTTCTTCGCGGCGAAGGAGGTGGGGTCGGACCCGGTGGGCGCGATGCGGCGGGTCACCGCCGACCACTACGGGGTGGCGGCGGTGCCGCCTCGGTGAGGGGGGTGGGGTGTGGGGGGTTCTTTGGCGGGGGTGGTGGCGGGACGCGGGTGGTCCTGTGGTGCGGGTGGTGGCGTGGCGGGATGCCGGGGGTCTTGTGGCGCGGCCGGTTCCGTGGCGCGGGCGGTGATGTGACGGGACCTCGGCGGTCCTGTGGCGCGGGCGGTTCCGTGGCGTGGGCGGTGACGGAGCACGGGCGGTTCCGTGGCGCGGGCGTTGGCGTGGCGGGACCTCGGCGGTCCTGTGGCGCGGGCGGTTCCGTGACGTCGCCGAGGGCGGGACACGGCCGGGGGCGGGACGCAGGCGGTCCCGTGACGCTGCCGTTGGCGTGATGCGGCCGGGGGCGGCGCCCGGGGCGGGGCGGATCAGCGGCCCGGGGTCATCTCCCGGTGCCGGATCTCGGTGTCGGGGCCCGGGGAGCAGACGCCCTCGTGGCCGTCCTGGAAGCGGACGCGGTAAGGGGGTTCACCGGCCCGGCCCAGTACCTCGACGATCTCGCCGACCTTGTCGATCTGGCCGACCACCCTGCCGTGCTGGACAAGCTGGTCACCGACGGTTGCACGCATCTGCGGGCCTCCTCACGCCGTACGGGAGCGGAGCGGCGGTCCGTGCCGTCGACCCACGGCGGGGGTTTCCGGGCCCTCGGGGGCCGGACCGCCCGCCGCCGGTTCCCCCGCCCGGCGGTCGGGGCCGTTCAGGCTCGGGCCCGTTGGGTGACCGCGATGCAGATCAGCACCGCCGCGGCCGTCAGCGGGGCCGCCGGGGTGAGGTGCTCGCCGAGCAGCAGGACCGACCACACCAGTGTGAGCAGCGGCTGCGCGAGCTGCAACTGGCTGGCCCTGGGGATGCCGATGGCCGCCATGCCCCGGTACCAGATCAGCAGGCCCAGGAACTGCGACCCCACCGCCACCCACACCAGCCCCGTCACACTGTGCGCGGTGAGCTGCACGGGCTCCCGGGCCAGCGCGATCAGCGCCGCCGGTATCCCCACCGGCAGGCACAGCACCAGCGCCCACCCGATCACCTGCCACCCCGGCATCACCCCGGCCAGCCTGCCCCCCTCGGTGTACCCGGCCGCGCACACCAGCAGCGCCCCGAAGAGATACAGATCGGCGCCGCTCAGCGCCCCGCCGCTCTGCTGCACGGTGAAGGCCAGCACCGCGCCCGCGCCCGCCAGGGCCGCCGCCCAGAAGGTGCGCGAGGGACGGTGGCCCATCCGCACCGCGGACAGCGCCGCCGTGGTCAGCGGCAGCAGCCCCACCACCACGGCGGCGTGCGCGGTGGTGGAGGTCTCCAGGGCGAGGGTGGTCAGCAGCGGGAAGCCGACCACCACCCCGCCCGCCACCACCAGCAGCCCCGGCCAGTGCGCCCGGTCGGGGAAGGGCACCCGCAGGGCCAGCAGACAGCCGCCCGCGACGACCGCCGCGAGCACACTGCGCACCGCCACCAGCGACCAGGGCCCGAACCCCTCCAGGCCCCAGGCGGTGGCGGGGAAGGTCAGGGAGAAGGCGGTGACCCCGAGGGCCGCCTGAAGGGTGCCGAGACCGGCCCGGTCGGGACCGCTCACCGCTACCGGCTTCGAGGCGATAGCGCTATCCTGTACTGTCATGCACCAGAGTAGCAGTGTGGATGAGCTGGCGAACCGGCTGCGCGAGGAGCTGGACCGCTACTCACCCGGTGGAAAGCTGCCGTCGAGCCGGGCGCTCGTCGAGCGGTTCCGGGTGAGCCCGGTGACCGTCTCCCGCGCCCTCGCCCAGCTCACCGCCGAGGGCCTGGTGGTGACCCGGCCCGGCGCCGGGGCCTTCCGCGCCCGGCCGCGCGCCCCGCTCCCCCGGACCGGCGACACCTCCTGGCAGGAGGTCGCGCTCAGCGCCGACGGCGCCGCCGACCTCGTCCCGCGCACGGTCGACGCGTCCGGGGTCACCGTCTGCCTCGCCGCGCCGCCGCCCGGGGTGATCGAGTTCAACGGCGGCTATCCGCACCCCTCGCTCCAGCCCGAGCGGGCCATGGCCGCCGCGCTCTCCCGGGCGGGCCGCCGCCCCGGCGCCTGGGGCCGCCCCCCGCTGGACGGACTGCCCGAACTGCGCGAGTGGTTCGCGCGGGGCATCGGCGACACCGTCACCGCCGCCGACGTCCTGATCTCCGCAGGCGGCCAGTCCGCGCTGACCACCGCCCTGCGGGCGCTCGCCCCGCCCGGCGCCCCGGTCCTCGTGGAGTCGCCCACCTACCCCGGCATGCTGGCCATCGCCCGCGCCGCCGGACTGCGCCCGGTCCCGGTGCCGGTCGACGCCGACGGCGTCCGCCCCGCACTGCTCTCCGACGCCTTCCGCGCCACCGGCGCCCGGGTCTTCGTCTGCCAGCCGCTGTTCCAGAACCCCACCGGCTCGGTCCTCGCCGCCGACCGCCGCCCCGAGGTGCTGCGCATCGCCCGCGAGGCCGGTGCCTTCGTCGTGGAGGACGACTTCGTGCGCCGCCTGGTGCACGAGGACGCGGGGCCGCTGCCGCGACCGCTGGCCGCCGACGACGCCGACGGGGTCGTGGTCCATGTCTCCTCGCTCACCAAGGCGACCTCGCCCAGTCTGCGGGTCGGTGCCCTCGCCGCGCGCGGTCCGGTGCTGGAGCGGCTGCGGGCCATCCAGGTCGTCGACACCTTCTTCGTCCCCCGCCCCCTCCAGGAGGCCGCGCTGGAACTCGTCGGCTCGCCCGCCTGGCCCCGCCATCTGCGGCGCCTCTCCGCCGAACTGCGGGCCCGCCGCGACGCCATGACCGCCGGACTGCGTCTGCGGCTGCCCGGACTGGCCCTCCCGCACATCCCCTCCGGCGGCTACCACCTCTGGCTGCGGCTGCCCGACGGCACCGACGAGGCCCGGCTGCACGCCGCCGCCCTGCGCGCGGGCGTCGCCTTCACCCCCGGCCGCCCCTACTTCAGCGCCGAGCCGCCCGCCGTCCACATCCGGCTGAGCTTCGCCGCGGTCGCCTCCACCGACGAGATCGCCGAGGGGCTGCGGCGGCTGCGCACCGCCTGCGACGAGGCGCTCGGCGGATCCGGGGCCGCCGAAACCGTTCGACAGACCCCGGCCGGACTGTGAGGATCCCCGCCATGACCGACCCCATCCCCACCCTCTCCCTCGAACTCGCCCCCGGCTACGAGTTCTCCGCCGACCCCGGCCGGATCGACGCCGCCCGGGTGCACCACTGGCTCTCCACCGACGCCTACTGGGCCCTCGGCCGCCCCCGCGACACCCAGGACCGCGCCCTCGCCGGATCCCTCAACTACGGGGTCTACGACCGCGCCCGCGGCGATCAGGTGGCCTATGCCCGGGTCGTCACCGACCGGGCCACCTTCGCCTGGCTGTGCGATGTGTACGTGCACCCCTCGGTGCGCGGCAGGGGCATCGGCACGGCCTTCGTCGCCGCCGTCCGCGACACCCTCCTGCCGTACGGGCTGCGCCGGGTCATGCTCGCCACGCAGGATGCCCACGGGGTCTACGAGAAGCTGGGGTTCCGGGGCCTGGAGCAGCCGGAGCGGTGGATGGCGCTGATACCGGGGGAGTAGGCAGCCGGGCCGGAACCCGCGGAGTCCCGCAGGCGGACCCCCGGAGTCCGCGTCCACGGACCCCCGTTGAGTCCCCGTCCGCGGACCCGCGGAGTGCCCGTGGGCGCGTCCGGCGTTTCACGGCATATGCCCGGCTGATTCTTACCTTCCGGTAAACCCTTGCGCACCGACGGTAGCCCCTCGGATGTCCCCCCTTGACCTGGGCACACTCCGGGCACACCATCCCCGCATGGCCATTCGGGTCACCTTCGTCGCCGCCGCCCGCAGCTCCCCGTTGCTCGCCGAGACCTTCGAGGACGACCGGCCGCTGGACGGGGCCGGCTGGGCCGCGGTGCAGCGCCTCGCCCCTGAACTGGTGCCGCTCGCCGCCGCCGAGCTGCGCTACTGCTCACCGACCCCGCGCAGCCGGGCCACCGGCGACGCCCTCGGCTACGCCCCGCTCGTCCAGCCCGCCCTGCGCGACTGCGACATGGGCCGCTGGCGCGGACTGACCCTGGGCGAGGCCATGGCCCGCGAGCCGCGGGCGGTCGACGCCTGGCTGTCCGACCCGCGCGGCACCCCGCACGGCGGCGAGTCCATGATCTCCTTCATCACCCGGGTCGGCGGCTGGCTGGAGACCCGGCCGGTCGAGGACGGCGTCCGCATCGTCGCCGTCGCCGAGCCCTCGGTGATCCGCGCGGCCCTGGTCTACACCCTCAAGGCCCCGCCGGCGACCTACTGGAACCTCGACGTACGGCCCCTGTCGACCACCACGGTCACCGGCCACCGGGGCCACTGGAACCTCCGCTTCGACGGCGCCGCCTGACCCCGGGCCCGCCCTCCCGGGTGTACTCCGTGACCAGCAGCAGATCCTTCGCCGGGCCGCCGACCCGCCACACCGTGCGCCAGTGGTCGGCGTCGGTGACGGTGAACTCGCCGCGGTACAGGTCGGTCGCGCAGGGATGCTCGACGACATACCGGCCGGAGGTCAGATCGAGGTCGTGGAAGGGGCGGCCGTCCGCGAACCGCACATCGGCCGTGCCCGGCGCGGCCCCCGGCCGGAACCGCAGGGTCCGCTCCGCCGGGCGGGCCACCCCCTGCCACACGAACGTCCCCGCCTCCCGGTGCAGCAGCCCCTCGCCGCCCCCGGCCGCCTCGAACATCGTCGACCCGGTGAACCGGCCCTCGTCCCCGCCGCCCAGATCGCGCACGGTCCGCTCGACCCGCCAGCGCCCGGCGAGATGGGCCAGCACGTCCGGCACCGCCCAGAACCCGTCGCCGCCCACGGTCGTCACCGGCCCGGTCAGCAGACGGGCCCCGGCGCCGCCGCCGTGGCCCGCAGCAGATCCCGCACCAGGTCGTGGTCGATCAGCTCGGGCCTGCGGAACCGCAGACAGCCCTTGCCCATGTCCTGCCCGGCGAGCCGCTCCGCGAAGGCGTCCCGCACATCGGGCCGCATCAGATAGAGGGAGAGGTACTGCCGCTGCGCCGCGAACGCGATCTCGGCGACACCGCCGCGCTCATAGGCGGGCATGCCGTACGCCATCACCTCACGGAACCCGGCCCCGGTCAGCTCGGCACGGCACAGCGCCCGCAACTCGGCGAGCGCCGGACGCCGGCTCTCCTGAGCCTCGTCCAGATAGGCGTCCACCGTCCGCGCCGTGCTTCGCACCATGCGGCGAGAGTACTGCGGGAGGGGCCGGGCGCGGGCTCACCCCCTGGGGGCGGGGCCCCGGGCCCGCTGATCCGGGCCGGAGCGCCGCCCGCGACCGTCAGCCCACCGGGGCGGCGGCGACCTCCCGCTCGGCCTCCTCCAGCCAGCCCAGGTACCAGCGGGCGAAGGTCAGCGGGGCGCCGCCCGGGTCGAGGAGGGGCTCCAGATCGGACTCGTCCGCCCGGTCGTCGGCCCACATCGTGCCCCGGTGCGGGCCGGACACCACCAGCCACTGCCGCAGCGCGCAGCCGCGATGGCACAGCACCACCGCGCCGACCGTGCGCTCCGCGGCGAACATCACCTCGCCCCAGCGCTCCTCCCAGGTCTCCATGGCGTCGTCGAAGGCGTCCTCGGCGAACGCGCCGTCGACCGTGAAGTCCTCCTCCTCGGGGCGGGAGGCGGCGAGTCGCTCCAGCACCTCCGGGGGGTGCAGCCGCTCCGGGAAGGGCTCACCGAGCCGGGCGGTGTCGGTGAGATCGCCCCCGTCCCCGTCCCAGGCCCACCGCCCCTCGTCCCGGCGCACCGGGAACACCCCGTACGAGGGCCCGGCCCCGCCCGCGCCGACCGCCAGCAGGAAACCCCGGTACTCCTCCGGCAGCCGCACCCCGAGCGAGGACTCCAGCTCCGCCAGCTCGGCCCCGCTCAGCGTCGCGTCCAGTTCCCATCCGTGCCCCGACGCCCCGAACACCCGCTCGCTTCCGGGCCGGTCCCGCAGCGCCTCGACCCGGTCCCGGATCCCCACCCACAGTTGATCGCTCATGGGAGGGAAGGTAGCGGTCGGCACTGACAGCGGGGGTCGCGTCCGCCGCCCGCGCGGAGTGACGCAGGTCGCGGAGTGGCGGGGCTTCACGGTGGATAGTAATCCCGGGGATTCCGGGGATTCCGGGGATTCCGGGGATTCCGGGGATTCCGGGGGATCCGGGGGATCCGGGGGATCCGGGGGATCCGGGGGAGCCCGGGGCCGGGGTTCCATGGGCCGGAGGGGCCGGAGGCGGGCTGTGACCGAGATTCTTAGTTGACACATCTCTGTCTGAGCCGTGCAGGTCAGGCCAGCTTGGAGAATTCTTGTTGGCACATCTTGAGCGGGATAGTTGGCACCTCAAGGGCACGGATGTTCACTGTGTGTGAGGGTGGCGGCCCCGAAACTCCGATGGGCGTCGAACGTGGCCTGTTCACTGGTGCGTGAGCGATTCCCCGTCATCAATGCTCCGAGCCAGTCGGCTGGCGTACTTGGTGAGGACCTTGCGCAGGTCGGCGTAATGTGGGGCGGCGTCGGGGCGGGTCAGATGGCACCACGTTGTGTTGCGAGTGAGCCCCCACCTGCGCTGGACCTCCGGTGCCTGAGCGGCTTCAATCGGCCTCGGGGCGAAGACGTGCTCGCCTTGGGTCACTTGAACCCAGACGAACACGGAGGCTACTTGCCGCTTGCGATCGTCGAACGCTGGCGGATGCCAGCTGGCCGGGGTCGGCGTCAGCTGCTTGATGATGTCCTCCCAGGCAACCTGGTCAAGTGCCCAGCCCCGCAGGGCTTCTCGACGCCGGCGGTAGTCGACTGGACGCGACGCCGAGCAGATCTCACCGGCGATGCCTTCAAGTCCCTGGTGGAACTCAAAAGGGTCGACCCGGCTGACGGCTACTCCTGTATGGAATTTTGCTCCACGGCTGGGAATTCCCAGATATGCTGCAGAATCTCCCATGGAACCGCCGAGCACCCACTGCACCAGACGAACCGCAGCTGTCCTGCGTAAGAGCTTGGGTGATGTCTCGGGAACATGGGGAAGATAGTGTGTGAACCAGTCTTTCTCCAAGAATGCAGGGATCTGCTCAGGGCGATAGTCATTGCGTGTTGCCGAGCGGATGTTGGCGGTTCCTCTGGTCATTCGGAATGATCGTGTCAGTGGTTCAATGGTGGTTCGGAATTCAGGGGAGGAAGCTTCTTCGTGTCTCGTTACGAGTCCGTTCCAAGATGCCCGTCCGGCCTTGTCCCTGAACCCCTCGCGAATGAGGGGCGCAAGGCTTTCGCGGAGATCTTCGACGCCAAGGAGTGAACGCGCCGCTGACAAGAGTGCCGCGCTTGTGGCAGCGTCTCGGGGGAGCGCATCGATAACCTGATATCTGCGGGTCCCGCCTCCGCTTGTTCGCCGGTAGTCAATCTGGCCTGAAACGTAGAGATCAACGCGATCTCTGTATTGAGGATCAATGAGATCACTGCTTCCCGGCCATGACGCACTGAGGGCAGCGACGACGAGCCGTAGGTGAGTGAAGAAGGATGCGGCGTCGTCATGCGAGGTGGCGGGGGTGAGAGTCTCGATGATCTCCTGTTGCAGGGCGAGCAGAGGATCCGCAGGATCCAGCTGGTGCCCCGCAGCGGCGAGTTCGTCGAGTGAGCAGCCGCATGCCCTGCTCATTCGCTTCCGGACCCCGGGAGTCTCAACGGTCCATCGGCACTGCGAGGGACTCAGAGTATGGTCGTTCGACCGCGGCATCAGTGTGGCGATGTCTTGTGCTGGCTGGTTGCAACGAGGGCACTTGTCACGCAGGAATGTGCCATGTTCCGTGCAGGCGAATACAACGGGGAGATGCCACTCCTTTTTCCATGACCCTCCGAAGAGGATACGATCTTTTCCGGTGCCACCAGCGAGGCATTGCGGACAGAAGCGTGGAGTAATGAGGAGCCAACTGTCCGGCCGGAGAGGCTGTTTAGGCCCAGGAAGGGAGCGAAGGATTGGAGGATAGTGATACTTCCAGGCGGACAAGGTGAGTGAAGCGACCTCTTCTCGGGTAAGTCGTGTCGCCTGCCCGAAGACCGTGGTGGTGTCACTGTCAAGCTCCATCAACGCATGGCGTCCCATGCGATTGCGTTGACGGTCAGTGCTGTGCAGGCCCGTGAGGCTTGCCAGATGCACTGGAGAGATCCCAAGACGATATGAGAGCCTCCGCAGGTAACTCCCCATTGATTCATCTTGGGCCGGGTTCAAGCTTCGGGGCAACGGGTGCATAGCTTGTTTCAACTCCCCGTTGCGCCAGCAGGGCCGTGGTCGTCGAAAACGGTGTTCCGGGGTCGTTTCGCCTTGGTGGCCTTCTTGCGGGCGGTCTGCGGGCCGGCAAGGAGGACGGGCTCGTCCGGCGCCTGTTCGGGTCCTTCTCGCCGGAGCACGATCTCGTCCAGCAGGCTCTCGTCGATCAGTTCCTTCCCGGACTCCATGGCCTCCTGGGCGCCGTCTTCGAGCAGGCGTCCCAGCAGGCCGATGACACCGCTGGTGCGACGCATCAAGTACTCCGGCATGGTGCCGCCGGTGAGCATGCCCGGCTTCGCGTTCAGCAGCCGCAGGTGCTGCTCGATCCCCCTCAGGTGATCGACGAAGGCCTGGATCTGCTTCGGGGTGACGTAGCGGAAACGGTCGAGCTCGATGAGTTCGAAGCGGTGCTCGGTCTGGGTGACCTCCAGGCCGTGGATGCGGGTCGACTCCAGCGGTGGCATCTCCCACTGCCGGGTCTTCTTGTTCCACTTGGCCTCGCGCAGCAGCCCGATGCCGGAGATGTTGACGCCGGTCAGGATCAGGGTGACGTCCAGGCTCATCAAGGCCCGCATCAGGTCGAGGACGTCCTGGTCGTCGGCTCTGTGCATCCGCAGCCGGCTGATGTCGTCCAGAATCAGCGCCTTGACGCCATGATCGTGAAGGGAGTCGGCGACCTGTCGTACCAATTCCGGCAGGGTGGCCGACTTGCGGATCGGGGCCCGGAAGAAGCCCAGGATCGATGCGCAAAGGCTCTTCGGGGTCGCCGTCACCGGGGTGGAGACATAGACAACCGGCGCATGGAAGTCCCGAGTGCCCGGCAGAGCGCCCGGGTTGAGGTAGCTGTGCAGTTCCAACCACTGGTCTTCGAAGGCGGCCCCGGCCGAGCAGACCGACGCGGTCTTCCCGTAGTTGCCCCAGCCGCTGACCATGACGCCGGCGCGGGTCGGATCGTCCTGCTTCATCGTGTTGCCGCGCAACCGGCGCCGGATCAGCCTGCCGACCTGGTCGTGCATGGGGGTGTCCTGCAGCGGGAGGTTCGCGTTGGTCAACTGCCGGTAGAGGCCGTAGTCGGCCTGGCGGCTCTCGGGAATCATCGGCCACTGCCGGGGCGAGATCACCGGGGCGGGGACGAGCAGGCCGCAGTGGGTGCGGTAGTGCTGCCAGCCGGCATAGGTGTCACGGGGCGGGCGGCCTCCCAGAATCAACTCGGCGATCTTGGCCCGCGAAGGCAGTCCCTCCAGCGGATCGTCGTGCGAGAGGGCTTGGCTCACGTGTCGTCCTCCCGGGCAGCCGTGTCGGCATCTGAAGACTCACGATGCGGAAGGAGGAACATGGGCTGCCGTCTCAGGGCCTCGTGCAGAGTCGGCGGGGCAACAGGCATGGTTCCGGCGAGTGCCTCTTCGCGCCGCCGCCGCCGGTCGGCGTCGACCGCATGGTCGATCGTGCGAGCGTGCTCGGCCCAGGCCCTGGGCATCTCGGCCGGAACCTGCTCGTCGTCGGCGGCCGGTGCGGCGGGCCGGTCGGCCGCGGCGGCCTGTGCCCGGGTGATCTCGCGGGCCCGGGCGACGCGCTCCTTCTTCCCGGCCTTCTTCTTGGCCTGGCTGGGCCACTGGTCAACCGGGGTGACCGAGCCGAGAATGCCCAGCAGATGTTCCAGGAGCTCGCTCTCGGAGTGGATCCTGATGTTGTTCGCCCTCACGCGTGTCAGAAGGGCGTCGGCGGTCTTGTCCGAGAAAGCGGGAATCTCACCTTCGGGCGGCAGCCCCCGCCAGCGCAGGATGTACCAGTTCTCGTGGTCGGCAGGGTCCTGGAAGAACACCTGCCGACGGTCCCTTCGGTCACTGCGGACCACCCACCGGCCCGCGTGCTTGCCGCCCCGGGCGGAGGGCTGGAGGAAGCGCGGCTCCTCAAGTACCGGGTGGTGATACCAGAGTCCGAGGATCTTCACCCCGCGTCGAGGATGGATCTTCACGTGGTGCTTGCGCAGCACCTTGTAGTAGAAGCTCGGTTCGGGGAAGTCCAGGTCGAAGCCGCCCTGTTCCATCGCGGCAGCGAACAGGGTGTTGGGGCTGTGGTCTTCACCTGGTCCCCAGCTCGGGGCGTATTCGCCCAATTTGCGGTTCTGCCAGATCTGGACGATCCAGGTCGCGATGATGTGCTCGGCCTGTGCGAGCGTGAGGCTCGCATCGCGTTCCGGGTCGGCCCCGCGGTCCGCGACGTCGCCGCCGGTGAAGCCCAGCAGGTGCTCGAAGAGCATCGTCTGGACGGTGAGGAACTGGCGCTCGACCGCGTACTTGTCGGTCTGGCGCAGGACCCGGGCGGGCAGGATCCGGCAGCCGATCTCCCTTTCGGCCTCCACAAGGTCGTGGTTCTTGTAGGGGCCGCCGTGGTCGGTGGTGACCGTCTCCGGGGCGAAGAACGGCAGAGCGGCGACCCGGTGCCCGCTGAACTCGGCGATCACCTCTGCCGGGACCCCGGCGTAGGGCCATTCCATGTCCTCGCCCCAGCCCTCCCGCATCGGAAGCGGCAGCATCACGTCCCGCAGCAGCATCGCGATGTCGACCGAGGTGTCGGACTGCAGCGTGAGCCGGAAGGCCGGCAGTCCGTGCGTGTAGAGATCCAGCGCGAGGGTCAGCGTCGCGGTGACCGCCTCGCCGAACACGGTCTCGCGCAGCTTCACCGGCATCGGGGTGGAGTCCAGCACCACAACCTGGCCCGGCCGGTGGATGACCGTCCGGCCGGAGACTCCGGCCTCTGCGGCGGCCTCGGCCGTGCGCCCGTAACGCGGCCGGGCTCCGCCGGGCCCGAACCACTCCTCCCAGACGGCCGCGAACGTCCAGCGGGAAGGGATCTTCTCGGTGGGAAACGTCGGGAACCGCTCACGCATGTACTGGTGCATCAACCGGTGCCTGGCGGCCAGGCTCAGGCGGGCGCGTTCGCGGCACTCGGTCTTGACGGCGAAGATTGCCTCACGGACCTCCTCGGTGACGCTGTGGTGCCCGCTGCGTCGCCGCGTCCAGCGCCCGTCAGCGCAGGCCAGCAGGAGACTGTCGCCAGCCAGTCCCGACAAGCGCATCAGCGTCCGGTAGCTGAGGTGCTGCAGACCGCACCGGGCCGCCTCCGGACGGGGCATCGCCTCCACTTCCGCAGCCTTCGCGCGCCGACGCTGGGTCAGCGTCGTGCGATCCGGGTCGTAGGCCGGCCGGGGCTCACCCGGCAGGGCCCGAGCCGGGTGGCCCTCCCGGAACCCCGTCTCGGCCTCCAGGACGTGCGCCGCCCGCAGCCGGGCCCGCTCCAGCTGATCCTTGGCCAGGTCGGCCACTGTCCTCGGCTGCCGGGCGACCGGAGACCGGCGCCCCGACGCTTCGACCCTCGGGAGGAGCCGCAGGTCGGCGTGATTGATGAGCCAGCGGAACGAGCGGGTCTCCGTGCGGCCCTCGTCATCTGCGAGAACGAGACGGCCGAACTGACCGTGGACCTCGTCGATCCTCCACTCGACGCCGTTGAGCGCGACTTGCCTGCCCGGCGCGATCTGCAAGAACCCCCTCGCGGCCATCACGCCGCCCAGATCAGCGAGCTGTCACGCAAGGGGCTGCCCAGGTCAACGCCAAGCTCACGGTGCCAGAGCAGCCGGACGATGTTTGCCCGGCCAACCGAAGGCACGCTGGTCGCGCCCGCGAGTTCCGAGAACGTCATCACCCGCCCGCCCTGGCCGCCGATGGCGCTGAGCAACTGATCCCGCATGCCCAGCAAATCCCTCGCAGGCCGACGGCGCGAGGACAGGTCATCAAGGACACTCCAGACATGCGGACGCCAGCCCGCGACCACCGAGTACCGCCACCCGCAGGCCGCCGCCACCTCCCTGGACGCCGCGAACTTCAGCGCGTCGGCATCCTCGATCAGCTCCATCGGGCGGACGTCCAGCAACCACATCCCGCCACCGACCACGGCCAGGAAGTCCGGGATGTGCCAGGACCGCCCGCCCACATGCTCGAAGTCCAGGCGGAACGGCTGCGACAGCACCTCCGATGCCCCCAGGAAGTCCAGCGCGACCAGCAGCCGTACTTCCTTCAGCGACTCGAAGCCATGCTTCCAGCGGGTTGACGCCATCATCTCAAGCCCGGGGCGATGCCCCTGTCCCGCCTGCCACGTGAACCCCCGCATCGGCCGGGACGTCATCATCGGCACGTGGGCCATATCCCGGACCGGCCAGCAGACCTCGTCGGCACCCACCCGCCACGTCGAGCTCCACCGACGCGACCAGCTCTCCCCGAGCCGCAGTCGATCCCGCAGCCCTGCATCCCCGTCGTACGCCATGACAAGCTGGTCTAGATGACTTGAATCCGAAGGGATCTTCGCGTTCGCCGCCTCGCCCATGTACCCAGAGCAGCACCGCTCGACCAGCAGCAGGGGCACTTCTTCGGTACTGACCGCAACACAGCGTTACAGGACCAAGATGTGCCAACTAGCACGCTCCATGTGCCAACTAAAAATCTCGGTCACACGGGCCGCGGGGAGGCTTGATCGGATCGATTGCATAAACGTGCAGACCTGCGTATAGTCATGCCATCCAGAAGGAGGGTGGAGGGTTCCATGACGGTACGTGCGGCGGTGGCCGGGGCGAGCGGGTACGCGGGCGGGGAACTGCTGCGGCTGCTCCTGACCCACCCCGGGGTCGAGACGGGCGCGCTGACCGCCCACTCCAACGCCGGTCAGCGGCTCGGCGCGGTGCAGCCGCATCTGGCGCCGCTGGCCGACCGGGTGCTGGTGGAGACCTCGCCGGAGGCGCTCGCCGGGCACGACGTGGTCTTCCTCGCACTGCCGCACGGTCAGTCCGCCGCCGTCGCCGAGCGGCTCGGCCCCGATGTGCTGGTGATCGACATGGGCGCCGACTTCCGGCTGAGGGACGCCGCCGACTGGGAGACCTTCTACGGTTCCGCGCACGCCGGGACCTGGCCCTACGGGCTTCCCGAACTGCCGGGCGCCCGCGCCGCGCTGGAGGGGTCCAAGCGCATCGCGGTGCCCGGTTGCTACCCCACGGCCGTCTCGCTCGCCCTCTTCCCGGCCTACGCCGCCGGGCTGGCGGAGCCCGAGGCCGTGATCGTCGCCGCCTCCGGCACCTCCGGGGCGGGCAAGGCGCCCAAGCCGCATCTGCTCGGCTCCGAGGTGATGGGCTCCATGACGCCGTACGGCGTCGGCGGCGGGCACCGGCACACCCCCGAGATGATCCAGAACCTCAGCGCGGTCGCCGGGGAGCGGGTCGCCGTCTCCTTCACGCCCACGCTCGCGCCGATGCCCCGGGGCATCCTCGCCACCTGCAATGTGAAGGCGCGGGAGGGGGTCACCGGGGAGAGCGTGCGGGCCGCCTACGAGAAGGCGTTCGCCGACGAGCCGTTCGTCCGGCTGCTGCCCGAGGGGCAGTGGCCCGCCACCGCGTCCGTGCAGGGTTCCAACGCCGTTCAGGTGCAGGTCGCGTATGACGCGGCCGTCGGGCGGATCATCGCCGTCAGCGCCATCGACAACCTGACCAAGGGCACCGCGGGCGGCGCCGTGCAGAGCATGAACCTCGCCCTCGGACTCGACGAGACCACGGGGCTGTCCACCATCGGGGTCGCTCCGTGAGGGACGCGCGGACGGCCATCGGTGAGCAGACCATGACGAAAGCCGCACCCCGGCCCCGCACGGCCGGAGCGGCGAACGAGGAGACGCAGTGAGTGTCACGGCAGCACAGGGATTCACGGCGGCGGGCATCGCCGCCGGGATCAAGGAGAGCGGCAACCCGGACCTGGCCCTCGTGGTCAACACCGGCCCCCGCCGCTACGCCGCGGGCGTCTTCACCTCCAACCGGGTGAAGGCGGCGCCGGTCCTCTGGTCGGAGCAGGTGCTCAAGGGCGGCCGGGTGAGTGCCGTGGTCCTCAACTCCGGCGGCGCCAACGCCTGCACCGGCCCGAAGGGCTTCCAGGACACCCACGCCACCGCCGAGAAGGCCGCCGAGGTCCTCGGGCTGAGCGCGGCCGAGATCGCCGTCTGCTCCACCGGACTGATCGGCGTGCTGCTGCCCATGGACAAGCTGCTGACCGGGGTCGGGACCGCCGCCGGGGAGCTGTCCGCGCACGGCGGGGAGAAGGCCGCCATCGCCATCAAGACCACCGACACCGTCCACAAGACCTCCGTGGTCACCCGGGACGGCTGGACCGTCGGCGGGATGGCCAAGGGCGCCGGGATGCTCGCGCCCGGCCTCGCCACCATGCTGGTCGTCCTCACCACCGACGCCGACCTCGACAGCCCCGTCCTGGACGAGGCGCTGCGCGCGGCCACCCGGACCACCTTCGACCGGGTCGACTCCGACGGCTGCATGTCCACCAACGACACCGTGCTGCTGCTCGCCTCCGGCGCCTCCGGGACCGTCCCGGACCACGCCGAGTTCGCCGAGGCCGTCCGTACCGTCTGCGACGACCTCGGGCAGCAGCTCATCCGGGACGCCGAGGGCGCCAGCAAGGACATCAGGATCGAGGTCGTGAACGCGGCCAGCGAGGACGACGCGGTCGAGGTGGGCCGCTCCATCGCCCGCAACAACCTCCTCAAGTGCGCGATCCACGGCGAGGACCCCAACTGGGGCCGGGTCCTCTCCGCCATCGGCACCACCTCCGCCGCCTTCGAGCCCGACCGGCTCGGCGTCGCCATCAACGGCGTCTGGGTGTGCAAGGACGGCGGGGTGGGCGAGGACCGCGACCGGGTCGACATGCGCTTCCGCGAGGTGCACATCGTCGCCGACCTGGCCGCCGGCACCGACACCGCCACCATCTGGACCAACGACCTCACCGCCGACTACGTCCACGAGAACAGCGCGTACTCGTCATGACCGCCACCCGCAAGCACACCGCGCTGCCCAAGGCGCAGATCCTCGTCGAGGCCCTGCCCTGGCTCACCCGGCACCACGGGAAGACCGTCGTCATCAAGTTCGGCGGCAACGCCATGGTGAACGAGGAGCTGAAGGCCGCCTTCGCCCAGGACGTCGTCTTCCTGCGGCACGCCGGGCTCAGGCCGGTCGTCGTGCACGGCGGCGGCCCGCAGATCAGCGCCGCCCTCGACCGGCACGGCATCGTCAGCGAGTTCAGGGCCGGGCTCCGGGTCACCACCGAGGAGGCCATGGACGTCGTCCGGATGGTGCTCGCCGGGCAGGTGCAGCGGGAGCTGGTCGGGCTGCTCAACCAGCACGGACCGCTGGCCGTCGGGATCACCGGCGAGGACGCCCGCACCATGACCGCCACCCGCCACCGGCCCCTGGTCGACGGCGAACCCGTCGACATCGGACGGGTCGGCGAGATCACCGAGATCGACACCGGCGCGATCGAGGCCCTCCTCGCCGACGGCCGGATCCCGGTGGTCTCCTCCATCGCCCGCAGCCAGGACGACGGCCATGTCTACAACGTCAACGCCGACACGGCGGCTGCGGCGCTCGCCGCCGCGCTGGGCGCCGAGACCCTGATGGTCCTCACCGATGTCGAGGGCCTCTACGAGGACTGGCCGCGCAGCGACGAGGTGATCAGCCGGCTCACCGCGAGCCAACTGGAGAAACTGCTGCCGGAGCTGTCCGCCGGGATGGTGCCCAAGATGGAGGGCTGTCTGCACGCCGTCCGGGGCGGCGTCACCACCGCCCGGGTCATCGACGGCCGGGTCCAGCACTCGATCCTGCTGGAGATCTTCACCGACGAGGGCATCGGCACGATGGTCGTGCCCGACGAGCCGCAGGGGGGCACGGTATGACCACCGACACGGGCAGCACCGCCGGGAGCACCGGCACCGCCGGCAGTGCCAACAACGAGCTGACCCAGCGCTGGCAGGGCTCGCTCATGAACAACTACGGCACCCCCAGGCTGCCCCTGGTGCGCGGCGCGGGCGCCCGGCTCTGGGACGCCGACGGCACCGAGTACCTCGACTTCGTCGGCGGTATCGCGGTCAACGCGCTCGGCCACGCCCACCCGGCCGTGGTGGAGGCGGTGAGCCGGCAGATCGCGTCCCTCGGGCATGTCTCCAACCTGTTCGTCGCCGAACCGCCCGTCGCGCTCGCCGAACGGCTGCTCCAGCTCTTCGGCCGCGACGGCAAGGTCTACTTCTGCAACTCCGGCGCCGAGGCCAACGAGGGCGCCTTCAAGATCGGGCGGCTCACCGGGCGCGGCCACATGGTCGCCACCGAAGGCGGCTTCCACGGCCGCACCATGGGCGCCCTCGCCCTCACCGGCCAGCCCGCCAAGCAGGCCCCCTTCCGCCCGCTGCCCGGCGAGGTCACCCACGTCCCCTTCGGCGACCCGCAGGCGCTGGCCGCCGCCGTCACCGAGGACACCGCCCTCGTCGTCATCGAGCCGGTCCAGGGCGAGAACGGGGTCGTCGTCCCGCCGCCCGGCTATCTCAAGGCGGCCCGCGCGATCACCGCCGCGACCGGCAGCCTGCTGGTGCTCGACGAGGTGCAGACCGGGATCGGCCGCACCGGGCACTGGTTCGAGTACCAGGCCCACGAGGGCGTGCTCCCCGATGTCGTCACTCTCGCCAAGGGGCTCGGCGGCGGGCTGCCGCTGGGCGCCACGGTCGCCTTCGGCCGCGCCGCCGACCTCCTTCAGCCGGGCCAGCACGGGACGACCTTCGGCGGCAACCCCGTCGCCTGCGCCGCCGGGCTCGCCGTCCTCGACACCATCGCGAACGACGGGCTGCTCGACAACGTCAAACGGCAGAGCGGAAGCCTGCGGGACGGGATCGAGGCGCTCGGACATCCGCTGGTCGCGCATGTCCGGGGCGCGGGGCTGCTGCTGGGTATCGTGCTCACGGAGCCGCTCGCGCCGCGCGTGCAGCAGGCGGCCCAGGACGCCGGCTTCCTGGTCAACGCGCCCGCCCCCGATGTCGTACGGCTGATGCCGCCGCTGAATCTCGGCGACGACGAGGTGGCGGCGCTGCTGCGGGCCCTGCCGGGTGTCCTCGACGCGGCGAGCGGGGACGGACGATCCGGCGAATGAACCGGCGAATGAACCGGGGACGGGTGTGAGACGACGATGAGTCAGGCGCAGGGCCAGGACGGCGACCGCGAGCACGACCGGGACGGCGAGGGGGCGTCGGGGCCCGCGGTGCCGCAGACCCGGACCGCGCGGCACCGGCGGATCGTGGACATCCTCAACCGGCAGCCGGTGCGGTCGCAGAGCCAGCTCGCGAAGCTGCTCGCGGACGACGGGCTGAGCGTCACCCAGGCCACGCTGTCGCGGGACCTGGACGAGCTGAACGCGGTGAAGATCCGGGACAACGACGGTGATCTGATCTACGCCGTGCCGAGCGAGGGCGGGTTCCGCACGCCGCGGGCGCCGCTGGGGGAGTCGGCGAAGGAGGAGCGGATGCGGCGGTTGTCGGCCGAGCTGCTGATCTCCGCGGAGGCGTCGGCGAACCTGGTGGTGCTGCGGACGCCTCCGGGGGCGGCGCAGTTCCTGGCCTCGGCGATCGACCAGGCCGAGCTGCACGACATCCTCGGGACGATCGCCGGGGACGATACGTTGCTGCTGATCAGCCGGGGGGCCGACGGGGGGCAGGCGTTGGCGGATCATCTGCTGCGGCTGGCTCAGAACGGGGGGTGAGGTTTTTTGCCGGGTGAGGGGTTGGTCTTGCCCGGGTTATAGGTGGGCGTGGGTGTGGCAGCCGTGCGCGGTTCCCCGCGCCCCCAACCGCAGGGCGTTGGCCCCCGTGCCCATCAAAGCCCGCTGCCGGCACTCTCCTCACCCCAGTCTCGTCGCCAGGCCCCCCGTGCACCGCACCTCGTCCCCCGCTGTGATCAGGAGGGCCTCCACGTCCGGCAGGGACTCCAGCCAGGTCAGGCCCTCGCGTGAACCCATCGCGAAGGCCGCCGTGGCCCAGCAGTCCGCCCAGGTCAGCCGGGGGGCCACCACCGTCACGGCCAGGAGGTCCGTCACCGCGGAGCGGCCCGTGCGGGGGTCCACGATGTGCGCGCCGCGTTCCGCCGTGCCGGAGGTCGCCACCGCCAGCTCCGGCAGCCCCGAGGACGAGAGCACCGCCGCCAGACCCCCCGGCCGCAGCGGATCCGCGACGCCCAGCCGCCAGGGGCGGTCCGGCGCCGGAGCGCCCAGCACCTGCACGTCCCCGCCCCCGTTCACACTCACGCCCGCCACCCCCGGCACCGCCGCCAGTCGCCGTGCCGCCCGCTCCACCGACCAGCCCTTCACGATCCCGGTCGGATCCAGCCGCCCCCGGTAGCGCACGCTGAACCACCCCTCGCTCACCCGCTCCGCCTCCGCCGCGAGCCCCAGCACCTCGGCGACCTCCGGCGCGCACTGCTCCACCGTCAGCTCCCCCTGCGCCAGCCGCGACACCTGGCTGTCCTCGCGGTAGGTGCTGAACACCGCGTCGGCCCCGTGCAGCCCCGCGACCACCTCCCGCACGCCCGCCGCCACCTCCCGGGGATCACCGCCGCGCACATCCAGCGAGAAGACGGTCCCCATGACCTCCTCCACCTGCCGCAGGACCCCGGCAGCGGCGGCCACCGGCTCAGCCACCGGACTGGTCGAGCGCCGACTGGAGGGACTGCTGGTACCCGGCGCTGGTGTAGGTGGCTCCGGAGACGGCGTCGATCCCGGCGCTGTTGGCGGCGACCGCAGCCGCGTTGAGCTTGGGGACGGCGTTCGCGGTGACCCGGGTGCTCTGGCCGCCGCTCGGTGCCTGGACGGTCTCCGCCTCGACGATCTTTCCGCCGCTCACCGTGATCCGCACCTGGACCGGGCCGTACTGGGTCTCGGCCGCCTCGCCGGTCAGCACCTGCCGCTGGGCCGGAGCCGGAGCCGGGGCCGACTCGGTGGGGCCGGCCTGGCTCATCTGGTCCAGGGCCGACTGGAGGGACTGCTGGTACCCGGCGCTGGTGTAGGTGGCTCCGGAGACGGCGTCGATCCCGGCGCTGTTCGCGGCGACCGCCGCCGCGTTGAGCTTCGGGACGGCGTTCTCCGTGATCCGGGTGCTCTGGCCGCCGCTGGGCGCCTGGACGGTCTCCGCCGCGGTGATCCTGCCGCCGGTGACCGTGATCCGTACCTGGACCGGGCCGTACTGGGTCTGTGCGGCGGCACCCGTGACCGTGCCGCCGCCCGCGGGCTGGGCGCCGCCCTGCGCGGACTGCTGACCGGCGGCCGGGGGCCGGGCGCCGACCGCCTCGGCCGCGGGGTCGGCGCCCGGTTTCAGCGACAGCAGCAGCACGATGCCGGACACGGTGGCCGCGGTGGCGAGCACGGCACGCCGGACGGGGTGACTCTTCTTCATGGTCTGCCGGTCTCCTGACGCTCGGAACGCCCGCTCACATCGCGAACGACTCGTGGTGGATGCGGCGGGCCGGAACACCCGCGCCGCGCAGGGCCTCGTACACCGTCCGGGCGAAGCCGGGCGGCCCGCACAGGAACACGTCGTGGCGGTCGATGTCGGGGATCTTGCGTTGGAGGGTCTCGGCGGAGATGTCGGGGCGGGCCCCGTCCGGACTGTTCACCGCGTACATCAGCCGGGCGCCGCGCTCGTCGGCGATGGCGGCCAGCTCGTCCCACAGGGCGAGGTCCTGGGTGGTGGTGGCGCGGTAGAGGAGGGTGATGTCACCGGCCGCGCCCGGCAGGGTCTCGAACAGCGCCCGCATCGGGGTGATCCCCACCCCGCCCGCCACCAGCAGCACCTTGCCCCGGCTGCGCCGCGACGCGGTCAGGGCGCCGTAGGGCCCCTCCGCCCACACCCGGGTGCCGGGGCGCAGCGCGCGCAGCCCGGCGCTGTGGTCGCCGATCGCCTTCACGGTGATCCGGAGCAGGTCGGGGCGGGGCGCGGCGGACAGGGAGTACGGGTGGGAGCTGAAGCGCATGCCGGGCGCCAGGAACCGCCAGCGGAAGAACTGCCCCGCCTCCGCCCCCATCCGGTGCAGCCGCCGCCCGCCGATCAGCACCGACACGATCCCCGGCGACTCCTCGATCACCGCCTCGACCCGCATCCGGTGGCGCAGGTTCAGCCGGATCGGGGTGAGGATCCGGAACCACAGCACCAGCGCGCTGACCACCCCGTACAGCCCGTACCAGAAGGTCTTCGCGACCGGCTGCACGGCGAAGTCGTTGCCGGTGGAGATCTGGTGCCAGAACGTCAGGAAGACCGCCGCGTAGGTCAGCAGATGCACGTGGTACCAGGTGTCGTACGGCATCCGGCGGCGGACCGGGCCGATCGAGACCAGGCCGATCAGCACCAGCAGCGCCGTGCCGATGGCGGCCTTGCCCAGGTCGGGGAGCTGGTCGATGGAGTCGGTGGTCTGGCGGACGATGTCGGCGAGGCCGAGCCCGGCCTGCCGGGCGTAGCCCCACATGATCAGGAAGACATGGGCGAGGACCAGGCAGAGGGTGTAGCGGCCGGTCATGGCGTGCCAGCGGGCCACCCGGTCCGAGCCGACCCGCCGTTCCAGCGCGGGCACCCGGGCCATCTGGAGCACCACCAGCGCCATCAGATAGCCCGCGAGCAGTCCCGTGATCCGGCCCGCGTTGACGATCCGGCCGGTGTCGTCGCCGATGGAGGGGGTGTTGTGCCACCACAGCCACAGCACCGCCGCGGCGCCCGCCCACACCGCCATCAGCAGCGGGACGGCGGGGGAGCGGCGCGGGCGGATGCGGCGCATCGTCTGCCGCCGGGCGGCACGGCCGCCTGCGAGCGTGCTGGTCACGGTTCCTCCGGGGACGGGGGCAACGGTGGTGTCGGAGTCCCTTGGCCCAGAGATACGTGCCGGGTCGGCGCCGCGTTCAGTACCCGGTCAGTAGGGGGTGAGGGCGGTGGCTCCGGCCTCCGTGCCGATCGCGATGTGGGGGCGGGCCGCGGGCCGCGCCCAGGCCAGGATCGTCCGCATGGCGTCGGCCGGTACGGAGACACAGCCGGCCGTCGGGCCGCTCCCGTTCACATGCAGGAAGATCCCGGCGCCGCGCCCGCGCACCGGGGTCGCGTAGTTGAAGCCGACGACCAGGGCGTGGGCGTACTGGGTGCCGTAGGTCACCAGGTGTTCGGCGTGGTCGGCGCGGCAGTCGGCGGCGCGCGGCTCGCTCCAGCGGTTGTAGTCCTTCGAGGAGTTGTCCTGGCACCACCAGGACTCCTCCCGCACCGCCCGGAAGGTGTACGTCGTCCCGGGCGGCGCGGGCTCGATGCCGAAGGCGTACGGCAGGTCGTACAGACCGGTGGGGGTGGTGTTGGTGCCCTGCTCGCGGGTGGCGCCGTCGACCAGCCCCTTCGCGCCGAACCGGGCGGGCGCGGAGCCGGACTCGGCCCAGGTGCCGTCGTCGCGCCGGTCCCACCAGGTGACCGTGCCGGTGGTCGAGCCGGTGTCCGGGGCGACGGCGGTGATCAATTGCTCGCCGCCCCCGGTGTCGGCCATCCGCTCCGGCAGCGGGGTACCGGGCGGCGGCGCCGCCCCCAGCAGGGCGGTGGCGGAGGCGCACAGGGCGAGGGCGGCGGCGAGAACGGGGCGCATGGCGCCGACGCTAGGGCGGAGCCGGCGGCCCGGCAGCGCGGGTGAGCCGTTCGGGGCGGGCGGCGGGCGTTACACCGGGGTCGGCGGCAGGGGCAGCGGCAGGCCCGGCAGCCCGTCGAGGGAGTGGGCCACATGCTCCTTCTTGCGGAAGTAGGCGTCCAGCGAGGCGTCGTCCTCGCGCGCGAACCGCCGTCCGTGCAGATCCCGGTCCTCGTCGTAGGTCATCAGCGGGACCGAGTAGCCGCAACTGTCGCGGATGAGTTCGGCGGTGACGACGATGATCGCGCGCAGTCCGTGCGGGGTGGGGTCGATGCCGGGGAAGCGCGCCAGCAGACCGGGGAAGCGCGGGTCGTCGCGGAAGACCGGCTCGCCGGTGCCGTGCACCCGCACGATGTTCGGCGGCCCCTGGAAGGCGCACCACATCAGGGTGATCCGGCCGTTCTCGCGCAGATGCGCGATGGTCTCGGCGCCCGACCCGGCGAAGTCGAGATACGCGACCGTCGAGGCGTCGAGCACGGCGAAGGAGCCCTTGAGGCCCTTGGGGGAGAGGTTGACCGTGCCCTCGCCGGACAGCGGGGCGGTCGCGGTGAAGAAGAGCGGCTGCTCTTCGATGAACGTTCGGAGTCTGCCGTCTATGCGCTCATATGTCTTTCCCACGCCTAAAGGTTATTCCGCCTAACGATCGCGGGGCAATGGGATGGTGGACCGGAGTACCGGAGCGGAAATTGACTGATCATGCAGAGGTCTGCATACTCATGCAGGACGGTTCGGTGCGCAGTGAGGAGCAACGCGAGTGAGCAGCAACAGCGGTGACGTTCGGCCCGGCGAGGTTCGGCCCGGGGACGTCCGGCTCTGGGGCGGCCGTTTCGCCGACGGTCCCGCCGAGGCCCTGGCCAAGCTGTCCGCGTCCGTCCACTTCGACTGGCGGCTGGCCCCCTACGACATCGCCGGTTCCCGCGCCCACGCGCGCGTCCTGCACACCGCCGGGCTGCTCACCGAGGACGAGCTGACCCGGATGATCGCCGGGCTGGACCAACTGGAGGCGGATGTCGCCGACGGTTCCTTCACCGGCACGGTCGCCGACGAGGACGTCCACACCGCCCTGGAGCGCGGACTGCTGGAGCGGCTCGGCCCCGACCTCGGCGGCAAGCTGCGCGCTGGGCGCTCCCGCAACGACCAGGTGGCGACGCTCTTCCGGATGTATCTGCGCGACCACGCCCGGACGATCGGCGCGCTGATCGCCGCGCTCCAGGACGCCCTGGTCGGCCTCGCCGAGGCCCACCCGGACGTGGCGATGCCCGGCCGCACCCATCTCCAGCACGCCCAGCCGGTGCTGTTCGCCCACCATGTCCTCGCCCATGTCCAGGCCCTGTCCCGGGACGCCGAGCGGCTGCGCCAGTGGGACGAGCGCACCGCGGTCTCGCCGTACGGCTCGGGCGCGCTGGCCGGGTCCTCCCTCGGCCTCGACCCGGAGGCGGTGGCCGCCGACCTGGGCTTCGAGCACGGCTCCGCCGCCAACTCCATCGACGGCACGGCCGCCCGGGACTTCGCCGCCGAGTTCGCCTTCATCACCGCGATGATCGGGGTGAACCTGTCCCGGATCGCCGAGGAGGTCATCATCTGGAACACGAAGGAGTTCTCCTTCGTCACCCTGCACGACGCCTTCTCCACCGGCTCCTCGATCATGCCGCAGAAGAAGAACCCGGACATCGCGGAGCTGGCCCGCGGCAAGTCCGGCCGTCTGATCGGCAACCTCACCGGCCTGATGGCCACCCTCAAGGCCCTCCCCCTCGCCTACAACCGGGATCTCCAGGAGGACAAGGAGCCGGTCTTCGACTCCATCGACCAGTTGGAGATCCTGCTGCCCGCCTTCACCGGCATGATGGCCACCCTCACCGTCCACCGCGAGCGCCTGGAGGAACTCGCCCCGGCCGGGTTCTCGCTGGCCACCGACATCGCCGAGTGGCTGGTCAAGCAGGGTGTCCCGTTCCGGGTGGCCCACGAGGTGGCGGGCGAGTGCGTCAAGGCGGCGGAGGCCGAGGGCAAGGAACTGGCCGACCTCACCGACGAGCAGTTCGCCAAGATCTCCGCTCACCTCACCCCCGAGGTCCGCACGGTCCTGAACGTCCCCGGCGCCCTCGCGTCCCGCGACGGCCGGGGCGGCACGGCCCCGAGCGCGGTCGCCGTCCAGTTGGCGGAGGTGAAGGCGGACCTGACCCGCCAACACCAGTGGACCCAGGCCAAGCACCGGGCCTGAGCCTCTCCCGGACGGGGCTGGGCGCCGCCCCTGCTGTTAGGGGCGCGGGGAACTGCGCGCCCAGCCCCAACCGGCCCGCACCCGCCCCGCCTCCCGCACTCCCCACCCCCTACCGCGCCCCCGGGCCAAGCACCGGGCCAGAGCCTCTCCCGGAGGGGGCCGGGCGCCGCCGCCGCTTTTGGGGGCGCGGGGAACTGCGCGCCCAGCCCCAACCGGCCCGCACCCGCCCCACCTCCCGCACTCCCCACCCCCTACCGCGCCCCCGGGCCAAGCACCGGGCCAGAGCCTCTCCCGGAGGGGGCCGGGCGCCGCCCCTGCTTTTGGGGGCGCGGGGAACTGCGTGCCCAGCCCCCAGCCCCCACCCACCCGCACCCGCCGTCCCACCGCACCTCCCACCCCCTCCCGCGCCCCCGGGATACGTTGATCGCACCGACCGACCGACGGAGCCCGCGATGCCCTTCTCCCGCCTGGCCAAGGCCACCGCCCCCACCGCCCACATCGGCCTCGGCCTCGCCGCGGTCGGCCGCCCGGCGTACCTCACCCTCGACCGCGCCGAAACCCTCGGAGAGAACCGCACCGCAGACGCCCTGCGCACCCGCACCGCGGATCTCCTCACCGCCGCCTACGCCCAGGGCGTCCGCTACATCGACACCGCCCGCTCCTACGGCCGCGCCGAGGAGTTCCTCGCCGACTGGCTCACCGCCCACCCCGGGATCGACGACCTCGTCATCGGCAGCAAATGGGGCTACACCTACACCGCCGACTGGGCCCTCGACGCCGAGCGGCACGAGGTCAAGGACCACTCCCTCGCCGCCTACGAGCGCCAGCGCCGCGAGACCGGCGCCCTGCTCGGCGACCGTCTCGACCTCTACCAGATCCACTCGGTGACCCCCGGCAGCCCGGCGCTCACCGACCGCGCCCTGCACGCCCGGCTGGCCGAGACGGCCGCCGCCGAGGGCGTCACCGTCGGCTTCTCCACCAGCGGCCCCGCCCAGGCCGACGCCATCCGCGCCGCCCTCGCCGTGACCGTCGACGGCGAGCCCCTCTTCCGTACCGTCCAGTCGACCTACAACGCGCTGGAGACCTCGGCCGGGCCCGCGCTCGCCGAGGCGCACGACGCCGGGCTGACGGTGATCGTCAAGGAGGCCATGGCCAACGGCCGGCTGGCCGCGCCGCACGCCCCCGGGCCGCTGCGGACCGTCGCCGAGGAGACCGGGCAGGGCCCCGACGCCGTCGCCCTCGCGCTGATCCTGCGCGAGCCCTGGGCCGGGGTCGTACTCTCCGGCGCCACCACGGTCACCCAGCTCGCCGCCAATCTGCACGCCGCCGTGGTCGACCTCGACGACGACCAGCTCGCCCGGCTGGCCCCGCTGGCCGAGAACCCCGGGACCTACTGGACCCACCGCGCCCACCTCCCCTGGCACTGACCTGCGCGTTTAGCCCGCAACCCGTGCCGTGGGCGATCTCACGCACCCCGAGGATGAGACAAGAGTGTCTCAAATGGGTTATCGTCGTCTCATGGCTGTCGATCGTGACCACGTGCTGCGCACCGCAGCGGCCCTGCTGACCCACAAAGCCACCGCGACCATGGACGAGGTCGCCAGGGCCGCCGGGATCAGCCGCGCCACCCTGCACCGGCACTTCGCCGGGCGGGACGCCCTGATCCGGGCCCTGGAGACCCAGGGCATCGCCGAGTGCGAGGCCGCCCTCGACCGGGCCCGCACCGACGAGGGCCCCGCCCCCGACGCCGTCCGCAGACTCGTCCGCGAGATCGAACCGGCGGCGGGCCTCCTCGCCTTCCTGGTCACCGAGAACCAGCTCTTCGAGGGCGAGGAGCAGAACGCCGGCTGGGCCCGGCTGGACGCGCGGATCTGCGCGCTGTTCCGGCGCGGCCAGGACGCCGGGGAGTTCCGCATCGACCTGACCCCCGTCTGGCTCACCGAGGCCCTCTACGGCCTGGTGGGCTCCGCGGCCTGGGCCGTACTGGACGGCCGGGTCGCCGCCAAGGACTTCGAGAACATGATCGTCGAGCTGCTGCTCGGCGGAGCGATACGGAGAGAGGAATCATGAGCAGCACCGCGCAGCCGACGGCCCCGACCGAGGTGGTGAAGCGCCCCGGACGCTGGCTGGCGCTGGCCGTCCTGGTGCTCGCCGTCCTGCTGGTGGCCGTCGACGCGACCGTCCTCGGCCTGGCCACCCCGTACATCAGCGAGGACCTCGACCCCACCGGGAACCAGTTGCTGTGGATCGGTGACGTCTACTCGTTCGTCATCGCCGGTCTGCTGGTCTCCATGGGCAGCCTGGGCGACCGCATCGGCCGCAAGCGGATCCTGCTGATCGGCGCGACGGCGTTCGGCGCGGTCTCCGTGCTCAACGCCTACGCGACGACGCCCGAGATGATGATCGTGGCGCGGGCCCTGCTCGGTGTCGCGGGCGCCACCCTGATGCCGGCCACCCTGGCCCTGATCCGCAACCTCTTCCACGACCCGCGCGAGCGCAGCCTCGCCATCGGCATCTGGGGCGCCACCGCCTCCGCCGGTACGGCCATCGGCCCCGTCATGGGCGGCTTCCTGCTGGAGCACTTCTGGTGGGGCTCGGTCTTCCTGATCAACCTGCCGGTGATGGCGGTGCTGGTGCTGGTCGGCGCCAAGCTGCTGCCCGAGTCCCGCAATCCGCACCCCGGCCCCTGGGACATGGCCAGCGTCCTGCTGTCGCTGGTCGGCATGATCGCCGTGGTGTACGCGATCAAGGAGGCGGCCAGCCACGGCTTCGCCTGGGCCACCGTCGGGGCGGCCGTCCTGGGCCTCGGGGCGCTGTACGCCTTCGTCCGGCGGCAGTTCGCCCTGCCCTCCCCGCTGCTGGACATGCGGCTGTTCCGCAACCGCGGCTTCAGCGGCGCGGTCCTCGCCGATCTGCTGACCATCTTCGGTCTGTCCGGTCTGGTCTTCTTCCTCTCGCAGTTCTTCCAGCTCGTGCAGGGCAGGCGACCGCTGGAGGCCGGACTCGCCGAGCTGCCCGCCGCGGTCGGCGCGGTGGCGGCCGGTCTGATCGCCGGATGGGCGGCCCGCCGCTTCTCGGTGCGGGCCGTGGTCTCCGGCGGCCTCGGGGCGGTCGGCCTCGGGCTCGGCACGCTGACCTTCATGGGCCAGTCCACGGGCTATCCGATCCTCGGCGCCGCCCTGCTGATCGTCGGCATCGGCGCGGGCTTCGCGTTCACTGTCACGGCGGACGTGATCCTCGGCTCCGTACCCAAGGAGCAGGCGGGCTCGGCCTCCGCGGTCTCCGAGACGGCCTACGAACTCGGCGCCGCGCTCGGCATCGCCCTGCTCGGCTCCATCGTCACCGGCGTCTACCGCGGCTTCGCCGCCCCGCCGGGGACCCCCGAGGCGGCGCACGAGTCGCTCGGCGGTGCCGTGGAGTCGGCCGGCCACCTGCCCCCGGAGAGCGCCCAGCAGTTGCTGGACGCGGCCCGGCAGTCCTTCGTCGACGGTCTGACGACGGCGGCGGGCATCGGCTCGGCGGTGCTGCTGGCGGCGGCGGTGGCGGCCTGGTTCCTGCTGCGCGGCCAGCGCCTGGAGACCACCGAGACGGCACCGGCCCCCGACGCGGGAGCCGAGGCCGAGGCCGATGCTGACGCCGGGTCCGAGGCCGGGTCCGGCGCCGGGAAGAAGGCCGTACCCGTAAACGGAAGCTAAGTAGGGGCAGCGTCTCCGCTTTAAGTCCCTTTTCGCGTCCACCTGATGGTCTTGACTCCTCACCCCGTCGTCGTCACCACACGACCTGAAGGAGTCACCGACCATGACCCGACGCACCCGTCTCCTGGTCAGTCTGGGCGCCGTGCTCGCCGCCGGTCTCTCGGCGGGCGGCGCCACCCTGGCCGGGGACGACCACCCCTCCGGGGACAGAATCAGCTACGTCGTCCAGGAGACCGACAGCGCCGTCAGCGACACCGGCGCCGAGGACGGCGACTGCCCCTGGCAGAACGACGGCACGGCCACCGCCGCCCCCGCCGACGTGCCGGAGCCGGCGCTGTGAGCGCCTCCGAGGGCAAGCTCCTCGAAGAGGCGCTGTTCGAGGTCAAGCGGGTGATCGTGGGCCAGGACCGCATGGTGGAACGGATGTTCACCGCGATCCTGGCCCGCGGCCACTGCCTGCTGGAGGGCGTGCCCGGCGTCGCCAAGACCCTCGCCGCCAAGACCCTCGCCCATGTCCTCGGCGGCCACTTCGCCCGCATCCAGTTCACCCCCGACCTGGTGCCCTCCGACATCACCGGCACCCGCATCTACCGCCCCTCGCAGGAGACCTTCGACGTCGAGCCCGGCCCCGTCATGGCCAATGTGGTGCTCGCCGACGAGATCAACCGCGCGCCCGCCAAGGTGCAGTCGGCGCTGCTGGAGGTCATGGGCGAACACCAGGTCTCCATCGGCGGCACCACCCTCACCGTGCCCGAGCCGTTCCTCGTCCTCGCCACCCAGAACCCCATCGAGTCCGAGGGCGTCTACCAGCTCCCCGAGGCCCAGCGCGACCGGTTCCTGCTGAAGGTGGACGTCGCGGCGCCCAGCGAGTCCGAGGAACTCGCCATCCTCTACCGGATGAGCGTCGACCCGCCCCGTCCGCGCCGGGTCCTCACCCCGGGGACCCTCGTCGCCCTCCAGCGCGCCGCCGACGACGTCTTCGTCCACCACGCCGTCGCCGAGTACGCCGTGCGCCTGGTCGTCGCCACCCGTGAACTCGCCGGGCCCGGCAGCCGGGTCGCGCACGGCGCCGGGCCCCGCGCCACCCTCGGCCTGGTCGCCGCCGCCCGCGCCCTCGCGCTGCTGCGCGGCCGGGGCTATGTCCTGCCCGAGGACCTCCACGACCTCGCCCACGAGGTGATCGCCCACCGGCTGGTGCTCTCCTTCGACGCCCTCGCCGACGGCATCGGCGCCGGGCAGATCGTCGACGAGGTCCTCGCCGCGGTCGAACGCCCCCGGATCAGCCCCCGCCCGGCCCCCGGGGAGGAGGCCGCCGCATGACCTCCCCGACCCTGCGCGACCTCACCCCGGAACAGGCCCTCCGCCATCTGGAGCTGCTGTTCACCCGGCGCCCCGACGGCCTCCTCCAGGGCGACCACGCCGCCGCCGTCCCCGGCCCCGGCGGCGAGGTCGCCGAGACCCGCCCGTACCTGGCCGGCGACGACGTCCGGATGATGGACTGGAACGCCACCGCCCGCACCACCGTCCCCCATGTCCGGCGCACCCTCGCCGACCGCGAACTGACCATCTGGCTCGTCCTCGACGCCTCCGCCAGCATGGACTTCGGCACCGCCCGGATGGAGAAGCGGGACCTCGCCGTCGGCGCCGCCGCGGCCGTCGCGTTCCTCACCGAACGCGCCGGGAACCGGCTCGGCGCCCAGCTCACCGGCCCCGACGGCATCCGCCGCATCCCGCCCCGCCCCGGCCGCCGCCACCTCCTGTCCATCCTGTACGCCGCCCTGGACCGGCCCCGCGTCGAACCCGGCGTCCCCGAACACACCCTCGGCGAGGCCCTGCACGCCCTGCGCGAACTGCCCGCCCGCGGGATGATCGCCGTCATCTCCGACTTCCTGGAGACCGGCTGGGAGCAGCCGCTGCGCGTCGCCGCCCGCCGCCACCAGGTCCTGGCCGTCGAGACCGTCGACCCGCGCGAACTGGAACTGCCCTCCGTCGGCCTGCTCACCCTCGTCGACCCGGAGACCGGCCGCCGCCGCGAGGTCCCCACCCACTCCCGCAAACTGCGCGAACGCTACGCCCGGGCCGCGCTGGAACAGCGGGCCCTCATCAAGCAGTCCATCCGCCGCTCCGGCGCCGCCCATCTGCGCCTGCGCACCGACCGCGACTGGGTCCGGGACGTGGCCCGCCACGTCGAGGCCCAACGCCGCCGCGGCGGCGGGGGCGCCGCATGAATCCGGGCCATCGAGTGAACCCGGGCCGCCACATGAACCTGCGCCGCCGCATGAATCCGGGCCGCCACATGGACCTGGGCCACCGCACGAACCCCGGCCACCGGCACCCCACGGAGACCCCATGAGCCTCACCTCGCCGGTCTGGCTGGTGCTGCTGCTGCCGCTGCTCGCCCTGATCGCCGCCTACCTCGCGGTCCAGCGCCGCCGCACCCAGTACGCCGTCCGGTTCACCAACCTCGATCTGCTGGACAAGGTCGCCCCCCGCCGCCCCGGCCGGCGCCGCCACCTCCCGGCCGCCGCCTTCTGCGCCGCCCTCGCCCTGCTGGTCGTCGGGTTCGCCCGGCCGGTCACCGAGGTCCAGGTGCCCCGCGAGCGCGCCACCATCGTCGTCGCCTTCGATGTCTCGGCGTCCATGGAGGCCACCGACATCGCCCCCACCCGCTTCGAGGCCGCCCGCGAGGCCGCCCTCGCCTTCGTCGACCGGCTCCCCGAGCAGTTCAACGCCGGGCTGGTCCCGTTCAGCGGCTCCGCGACGGTCGCGGTGGCACCGACCACCGACCGGGAGGCCCTGCGCGCCGCCATCCGGCGCCTCACCACCGGCGAGGGCACCGCCATCGGCGACGCCGTGGTCGCCGCCCGGGGCGCCGTCCGGGCCCTGGACGAACGCGCCGGGACCGAGCCCCCGCCCGCCCACATCGTGCTGCTCTCCGACGGCTCCAACACCACCGGCCGCTCCATCGAGGACGCCGCCCGGGAGGCCGCCGCCGAGGAGATCCCGGTCTCCACCATCGCCTACGGCACCGAGGAGGGCACGATCACCCTCGACTCCGGCGACACCATCCAGGTCCCGGCCGACGGCCCCGCCCTGGAGGGGCTCGCCGAGGCCACCGGCGGCGACTTCCACGAGGCCGCCACCGGCGAGGAGTTGCAGGCCGTGTACGAGGACATCGGCAGCTCCGTCGGCTACCGCACCGAGGAGCGCGAGATCTGGCCGTGGTTCGTGGCCGCCGGGCTGATCGCCGCCCTGGCCGCCGCCGCGACCTCCCTCCTCTGGTTCTCCCGCCTCCCCTGACACCATCCCCTCCGCGACCCCGCCCAAGGAGGCAGCTCGTGACCGACAACGGACATCCCGGCCCCGGCGGCCGGCTGGAGAACCTCGGCCCCTTCGGGGACCACCCCGTCCCCGCCCCGCCCCCCGGCGTCCCCACCGTCGACAACGGCCTCGTCCCGGCGCACGAGATACCCCGGGCCAACGGCTACCTCGGCGACCGGGGCGGCACCCTCCCTCCCCCCATGGAGCCGGAGAAGGCCCTGCCCGGCCTGGGCGCACCCCGGGGCCCCGGTTTCCTCCCCGGCCGCCCACCCGAGCCCCTGACCCCGGCCCCGGGAGAGCCCCCCGCCCCCTACGCCTCCTTCCAGGCCCCGCCCCCCACCCCACCCCGGACCACCGGACGGCGGGCCTCCCGGGCCGTCGCCCCGTTGATCACCCTCCTCGCCGCGATCCTCGCGGGCGGCGCCGCCGGATACGGCGCCGCGGGCTTCGCCGGGGACGACCCGGAGACCGCCGCGCCGATACGGGCCGGGGACCTGGAGGCGGTCGCCGCGCGGGTCCTGCCCAGCGTCGTCTCGGTGGAGACCGACAACGGGCAGGGCTCCGGCTTCGTCTTCGACGCCCGCGGCCGGGTCCTCACCAACGCCCATGTCGTCGAGGGCAGCAGCCGGGTCACCCTGGAACTCCAGGACGGCCGCCGGCTCAGCGCGGAGGTGATCGGCGAGGACCCCGCCCACGACGTCGCCGTCCTGGAGCCCGAGACCGCCCGCGGCCTGGACGCCGCCGACCTGGCCACCGGCGTCCCGCCCGCCGTCGGTGACACCGTCCTCGCGATCGGCTCACCGCTCGGCCTCAGCGGCACCGTGACCTCGGGTATCGTCAGCGCACTCGACCGGGATGTCCGCCTCGGCGACGGCGGCCAGCGCAGGGCCCTCCAGACCGACGCCTCCATCAACCCCGGCAACTCCGGCGGACCCCTGGTCGACGACGAGGGCCGGGTCATCGGGATCAATACGGCCATCGCCACGTTGAACCAGCAGACGGGCGGCTCCATCGGCATCGGCTTCGCCATTCCCGTGGCCGACGCGCTGGACGCCGCCGAGACCATCATCGACGGCGGCTGATCCATGCCGACCCGCCGAGGAACAGCGCCGCACCGGAGGCCCGCATGAGACTGCTCGTGGTCGAGGACGAGGAGGACCTGGTCGTCGCCCTGCGCGTCGGCCTGGTCCGCGCCGGATACGCCGTCGATGTCGCCCCCGATGTCGACACGGCCGGTGAGAAGCTCGCCGTCAACGACTACGACCTGGTGCTCCTCGACCTCAATCTGCCCGACGGCGACGGATTCGCCGTCTGCCGGGCGATCCGGGCCACCCCGGGCGGCCCCCGCATCCTGATGCTCACCGCCCGCGACCGCCTCGCCGACCGGGTGCGCGGCCTGGACGAGGGCGCCGACGACTACCTCGTCAAACCCTTCGCCCTGCCCGAACTCCTCGCCCGGATCCGGGCCCTGCTGCGCCGCGAGGACGGCGGCACCTCGATCGTGGAGGTCGGCGAACTGCGCCTGGACACCGCCCGCTTCGAGGCGTACCGGGGCGCCCGCCGCCTCCAGCTCACCCCGAAGGAGTTCGGCGTGCTGCACTACCTGATGACCCGCCCCGGCCGGGTCGTCCCCGCCGAGGAACTCCTCGAACACGTCTGGGACGAACACGCCGACCCGTTCACCAACACCGTGCGGGTCACCGTCGGCTCGCTGCGCCGGAAGATCACCGGCGAGGACGAGCCCCTGATCGAGACGGTGATCCGCCAGGGCTACCGGCTCAAGGACACCCCATGAGATTCCTGCGGCGGCTGCGGGCCGTCGTCCACGCCCTCGGCAGCAGGCTCCCCGCCTTCACCCACACCATCCGGTTCCGGCTGACGGTCCTCTACTCCGGCCTGATCTTCATCCTCACCGCGATGGTCCTCGGCGCCACCTATGTCGCCGTCGCGCGCAGCGGCGAGGCCCACCCGGTCAGCAGCCAGTTCACGGCGAAGAAGTACGTCAACGACGACTACATCGGCGAGATCGACGTGGTGAAGCTCCAGGAGGTCGAGGCGGCCGTCAACTACGAGACCCTCGGCAATCTGCGCAACTTCTCCTTCCTCGTCCTCGCGCTGCTCGCCGTCGCCAGCCCGCTGATCGGCTGGATCCTCTCCGGCCGCGCCCTGCGCCCGGTCCGCTCGATCTCCCGTACGGCCGCCGAGATCCAGGCCACGGATCTCTCCCAGCGCATCCGGCTGACCGGCCCCAAGGACGAACTGCGCGAACTGGCCGACACCGTCGACTGCATGCTGGACCGGCTCGACGAGGCGTTCACGGCCCAGCGCCAGCTCATCGACGACGCCTCCCACGAACTGCGCAGCCCGCTCGCCATCATCCGCGCCAACCTGGACGCCGTCCTCACCGCGGAGGAGTCCGACGAGGACGAACGCCGGGCCGCCGCCGACAGCGTCGACCGGGCCACCACCCGGATGACCCGGCTGGTCGAGGACCTCCTCGCCACCGCCCGGCGCAACGCGCCCGCCCTCTCCGACTCGGATGTAGATCTCGCCGCGGTGTCCCGCGAGGCGGCCGAGGAGTTCGCGCCGCTGGCCGCCGAACGCGGCATCGTCGTCCAGCGCAGACTGGCGGGTGGTCTGACGGTCATCGGCGACCACGACGCCCTGCGCCGCGCGGTCGGCAACCTGCTCTCCAACGCCGTACGGCTGGCCCCGCCGGGCACCCGGATCACGGTCGCGGCGGGGCGCGGCGAGGGCTGGGTGTGGACGGCCGTCCAGGACGAGGGCCCCGGCATCCTGGACCACGACCAGGCCCGGGTCTTCGACCGCTTCTGGCGCGCGAAGGACGACACGGCCGACACCCGGGACCGCCACGCGGGCCTGGGCCTGGCGATCGTCCGCCAGATCGTGGAGTCCCACGGCGGCCAGATCCGCCTCTTCTCCAAACTCGGCGAGGGCTCCACGTTCGCCCTCTGGCTCCCCACCCCCGGAGAATCAACCCCGCAAACTCCCCCGGAGGACTCCCCGATCCCACACTGAACGCCCCCTTTTTTCAGGGGCGCGGGGAACCGCCTTTTCAGGGCGCGGGGAACGGCCTTTCAGGGCTGCGGGGAACGGCTTTTCAGGGGCGCGGGGATCGGCTTTTCAGGGGCGCGGGGAACTGCGCAAAAAGCGACCACAACCCGCACCCGACAACGGACCGCCCCACCTCAGGGGCGCGGGGAACTGCGCGACAAGCCCCCACGCACCCGCACCCGCCCCCACCCCTACGCCGCATCCTTCGCCTTGGTCGCATACATATCCACATACTCCTGCCCCGACAACCGCATCACCTCGGTCATCACAGAATCGGTCACCGCCCGCAGCACATACCGATCCCGATCCATCCCCTCGTACCGCGAGAACTCCAGCGCCGCCCCGAACCGCACCGTCACCCGCACCCGCCCGATCCGCGGCATCCCCGCCCCACCCGGCTGGATCTTGTCGGTGCCGATCATCGCGAACGGCACCACCGGAGCCCCCGTCATCAACGTCAGCCGCGCGATCCCGGTCCGCCCCCGGTACAGCCGCCCGTCGGGCGAGCGCGTGCCCTCGGGATAGATGCCGAAGAGCCGGCCCTCCTCCAGGATCCGCCGCCCGGTCATCAGCGCGGCGACCCCGCCCTTCCCGCCGTCCCGGTCCACCGGGATCATCCCGACCCCGGTGAAGAACCAGGCCATGGCCCGCCCCTTGAACCCCTTCCCGGTGACGTACTCGTCCTTGCCGATGAAGAACACCTGACGGTCGCAGACCAGCGGCAGGATCATCGAGTCGATGAAGGTGAGATGGTTCCCGGCGAGGATCACCGGACCGTCGCCCGGGATGTTCTCCACTCCCTCCACCCGGGGGCGGAACATCAGGCGCATGATCGGTCCGAGCACTGCCTTGATGAACGCGAAGCGGGACAACGGGCCCTCCGGTGTCAAGGGGTTTCGATGGTTTCGACGGTGATGTCTCTGAAGTCCGTGCAGGTGAGGACGATACTCGCGGTGACCCACCGGACGCACATCGGGTTCATCGAGGTCTTACGCACAATTGACCTGCGTTCATCTGTTCGACCCCTCGCGCGCCCGCCCGTAACCCGTACGTGACGCTCCACCTGCCCCGCCCCCACCGCCTCAATCCGACGGACCGTCACCCCCCCAGCCCCGCGCCCCGGACGACATCCACCGTCACCCAGGTGTTCGGGTCGGCGCCCCCCTTCCGTCACGTCCGCCGCCCTACGATCGGCGCGCACCACCCGGCGCCCGGCCGGAGGGATTGCGCCCCCCGGCGGGGCGCGGAGCGGACGGCGAGGAGGCCGCTGATGGGATCGCAGAACCCGAACGAGCAGGCGAGGAACCAGGCGCACACGGGACGGCGGGCGCTGCTCGGGGCGGCGGTACTCGGCGCGGGCGGGGCGGTCCTCGGACTGCCCGGCACGGCGACCGCCGACGCCCGCCAGTCCTCCGGCACGGGCACGGGCACCGGCACCGGCGGCGGAGTCAAGAACCTCCCGAAGCCGACGATCATCGGCCACCGCGGAGCCAGCGGCTACCGCCCCGAGCACACCCTCGGCTCCTACCAGCTCGCCCTGGACCTGGGCGCCGACATCGTCGAGGCCGGTGACCTGGTCCCCACCAGGGACGGCCATCTGGTCTGCCGTCACGAGCCGGAGATCGGCGGCACCACGGATGTGGCCGCCCACCAGGAGTTCGCCGACCGCAAGCGGACCAAGCTGCTGGACGGCGTCCCCACCACCGGCTGGTTCACCGAGGACTTCACCCTCGCCGAGCTGAAGACCCTGCGGGCCGTCGAGCGCATCCCCGCCAACCGCCCCCACAACACCCTCTACAACGGCCGCTGGGAGATCCCCACGTTCGAAGAGGTGCTGAAGTGGCAGGACGAGCAGACCCGCAAGCGCGGCAAGCAGGTCTGGATCTACCCCGAGCTGAAGCACCCCACCTACTTCCGCAAGCAGGGCCTCGCTCTGGAGGAGCGGGTCGCCAAGGTGCTGCGCAAGTACCAGCGGGCCAAGCGGAACTCGCCGGTCATCCTCCAGTCCTTCGAGCCGACCAGCATCCAGCGCCTGCACAAGCTGGTCGACAACCCGCTGGTGGTCCTGCTCTCCGGCGCGAGCACCCGCCCGTACGACTTCGTCGAGTCCGGTGACCCGCGCACCGTCGCCGACCTGGTCAAGCCCGCCGGTCTGCGCGAGATCGCCTCCTACGCCGACGGCATCGGCCCCACCCTGGACCTGGTCATCCCGAAGGACGCGACCGGCAATCTCACCCGGCCGACCACCCTGGTCGCCGACGCGCACAAGGTGGGCCTGATCCTCCACCCCTACACCCTGCGCAACGAGAACCCGTTCCTGCCCCCGGCCTTCCGCAAGGGCACCGACGCCGACCAGTACGGCGATGTCTTCGGCCTCTACCAGGCGTACTTCGCCACCGGGATCGACGGTGTCTTCACCGACCACCCGGACACCGGCCTACTGGCCCGCACGGACTTCAACGCCCGCTGACCCCCCACCGGACGCCCGTCGCCCCCACCGGACGTCCACTTACCCGCCCACCGGGGTCAACGACCCACCCCCCACCCACCCCGATGGGGTGAGGAACACCGCCCGAGGCAACCGCGCCCCGGGCGGTGGCGTCCCGCCGCATATGACAGACGACTTGGTCAGCGTTCTGCGCCCGCTGCTCACCGCCGAGGTCCGGGCCGAGGCCCCGGCCTCCGGCGTCGAACCGGCCGACCTGGAACAGACGGTCTGGCTGCGCCTCCTGGAACAACTGGACACCGCCGGTCCGCCCGCCGACCCACCGGGCTGGCTGCGCGAGACGGTCGCCACCGAGGCCCGCCGCGCCACCAGACCCGAACGACCGTACGACGCCGAGCCCGCCGATCTCACGACCCCCGGCCCCGAGCACCTGGCCCTGCTCACCGCCCGCCGCCGGACACTGCGGGCCGCCGTGCGCCGGCTGCCGGGCCGCTGCCCCCGGCTGCTGGAGGCGATGCTGTCCCCCAGGGACCTGACCTACCGGGAGATCGCGGGGGAGTTGGGTATCTCACAGGGCAGTCTCGGCCCGGAACGCGCGAAATGCCTGGGATGTCTGCGGCGATTGCTCGCCCCGGAGGTTGCGGCGCGTGAAGCACGGGGATAGGAGTGGGGGACAACAGGCGACAGGTGAGCGGGAGGCGTGCACACATGGGCATGAGCGTGGTCATCTCCGAGGCGGCCGAGCACGACGCCGAGCAGATCTTCAAGCTGCAATACCTGTGCTTCCAGAGCGAGGCCGCGCTCTACGGCAACTACCGCATCGACCCGCTGGTCGAGAGCCTCGACTCGGTCCGCGCGGAGATCGCCGCCGACTGCGTCTTCGTGGCCCGGCTCGGCGACGAGGTGATCGGCGCGGTGCGCGGCTCGGTCACCGAGGACGGCGCCGCCGCGATCGGCCGGCTCTGCGTCCACCCCCGGCTCCAGGGCCACGGCATCGGCGCCCGGCTTCTGCGGGCCGCCGAGTCCGCCCTCACCGACCGGCACGGCGCGAAGCGCTTCCGCCTCCACACCGGCCACCGCAGCGAAACCAACCTCCGCCTGTACCGCAAGGTCGGCTACGAGACGGTGGGCACCGAACAGGGCAACGACGGCGTCCCGATGATCGTCCTGGAAAAGCCGGCAGAAACATTCGCCCAAACAGCCTGAGCCCACCAAGGCTTTTCGCTTATAGGGGCGCGGGGAACTGCGCGAGCAACCCCCACAAGCCGCACCCGCGCTCCGTCCTAAGCGCCCCGCCCCTTCCGCAACCAATACATAGCCGTAACCGGCAAAATCACCGGGATGAACAAATACCCCATCCCAAAGTCCGACCACACCGTGGAGTCCGGAAAAGCGGACGGCTCGACCAGCGTCCAGGTCCCCACCCCCAGCACCCCCACCAATTCCACCGCACAGCACACGAACGCCGCCCGCCGCGCGGCCTCCCCACCCCGCACCAACGAATACGTGATGAATCCGTACACCACCCCGGCGATCGCCGACAGCGCATACGCCAGCGGCGCCCGGTCGAACTCCGTGGCGATCTGCACGGCGGACCGCGACACCGCCCCCACGACCATCACGCCGTAGAGCCAGAGCAGCAGAATCCCGGGCCCGCTGATCAGCCGGGCGCGTGGGGCGGTGCCCACCTCGGTCTCAGCCTCCCCAGATGTCATGGAGCCGCACCTCCAGAACGGCCAGCACGACCCCGCCCGCGGCGACGGTCACCGACCCCCATTTGGTCCGCTCGGCCAGCGACATGAACCCGGCGGCCGGGATGCAGGCGAACGACCCGATCAGATACGCCACGAAGATCGTCGTCCCCTGCTCCGGCTTCTCGCCGCGCGCGAGCCACACGATCCCGACGACGAGCTGGACCAGCGCCAGCACCGAGACCACGGCCATCCCGATGAAGTGCCAGTCCTTCGTCGGCTGGTCCCGGTACGCGGCCCAGCCGCACCACGCGGCCAGCAGCAGCGCGGCGACCGAGGTCACCAGGGTCAGGGCTACAAGCATGCCGCCGACCCTATTACGCCCCCCACCGGCCGGTGCCGCCGCCCCCGGGCCGTCCGGCGCGGCCCACGTAGGGTCGACGGCATGACGATCCACGCACAGGCCCTTCTCTTCGACAACGACGGCACCCTGGTCTCCTCCCTCGCCTCCGTCCAGCGCTGCTGGAGCCGCTGGGCGGCGGAGTACGGACTGACCCCGGAGGACTTCGCCCGCGTGGAACTGCACGGCCGTACCGCCGTCGAGATAGCCGGCGATCTGCTGCCCGCCGCCACCGTGCCCGCCGCCGTCGCCCGGATCGAGCAGTTGGAGGTGGACGACGTGCCCCACGGCGGTGCCGTGCTGCTGCCCGGCACCCGGGAGGTGCTCGACGCGCTGCCCGCCGACCGCTGGGCCGTGGTCACCTCCGCCACCCGCAGACTCGCCGAGGCCCGGCTCGCCGCGGCCGGGATCCTGCCCAAGACCCTCATCACCGCCGAGGACGTCACCCGGGGCAAGCCCGACCCCGAGCCCTATCTGCTGGCCGCCCGCGTCCTGGGGGTCGACCCGGCGCACTGTGTGGTCTTCGAGGACGCCCCGGCCGGGCTCGCCGCGGGCCGCGCCGCCGGGATGACCACCGTGGCGTTGGCCACAACCCACACCGCCGCCGAACTGCACGCCGACCTGGTGGTGAAGGACCTCTCCGCGCTGTCCGTGCTGGTCACGGGCGGGGGAGTGGAGATCTCGGTGGCTCGCTGACCCCCCGTCGGGCCCTCGCCGAGCGCCGTCCGGAGGTGTCCACGGCTGTCCAGTATCCGGACAACGGTCACCGGTAAGGACCATACGTCTGCTTTACTGCTCGCATGACCACGACGAGCAGCCGCATCCCCGCGACCGAGGCGCCCATGCCGCCCGGTGCTCGCTGTATGTGTCGAATGTGCGCCTTCTAGAGGGCCCCCGCACCATCCGCCTCTCGCGCCCCGAAGCGAGACCGCCCGCCTCCGCGCGTACCGCGCCGCCCTGACCGGCCGGCCCGGCACGCCAGCGCGGACCGGGCACGCCCCGCGCACCCGTTCTCCCCGGAACCGGACCGGGACCAGGCAGGACCAGGCACCGAAGCAGGACCAGAACCAGGACCAGGACAGGGAACCCCACCAGAACCCTGACCCTGATCCGGCCCCTGATCCTTCTTCGGAACCGGCCCCGGAACCGGTCCGGCCCCGGAACCCCACCGGACCACGGGCCGCCACGGCCCGGAACCGACCCGGGTTCCGGACCCGCCCGGCCCCGTCGCCACCGCGAGAGCCGAGTCGCCACCCGACCGACCTTCCCGACCATCTGCACCCGCGCGCGGCGCACCTCCACGCCCGCACTCGACAGTGACGGAATCCCCAGTGATCACGACAACGGGCCTCACCAAGGTCTACCGCTCACGCGGCCGTGAGATCACCGCCCTCGACGGCGTCGATCTCACGGTGCGCGAGGGCGAGGTGTTCGGCGTCATCGGCCAGTCCGGCGCCGGCAAGTCCTCCCTCATCCGGTGCGTCAACCTCCTGGAGCGCCCCACCTCCGGCACGGTCACCGTGGCCGGCCGCGATCTGACCGCCCTGGCGGGACGCGGCCCCCGGGCAGGCAAGGAACTGCGGCGGGCGCGCAGCGCGATCGGCATGGTCTTCCAGCACTTCAACCTGCTGTCCTCGCGGACCGTCCAGGACAATGTGGAACTGCCCCTGGAGATCCTCGGGAAGTCGGGGAAGGAACGTTCCCGCAAGGCCCTGGAACTCCTCGACCTGGTCGGTCTCGCCGACAAGGCGAAGGCGTACCCGGCCCAGCTCTCCGGCGGCCAGAAGCAGCGCGTCGGCATCGCCCGCGCCCTGGCCGGCGACCCCCAGGTGCTGCTCTCCGACGAGGCCACCAGCGCCCTCGACCCGGAGACCACCCGCTCGATCCTGAAACTGCTGCGCGACCTCAACCGGCAGCTCGGCCTCACCGTCCTGCTCATCACCCATGAGATGGACGTGGTCAAGAGCGTCTGCGACTCCGCCGCCCTGATGGACCGGGGCCGGATCGTGGAGTCCGGCACGGTCAGCGAACTCCTCGCCACCCCGGGCTCCGAACTCGCCGCCGCCCTCTTCCCGGTCACCGGCGACGCCTCCGCCGACGACCGCACCGTCCTGGACATCACCTTCCACGGCGAGGCCGCCACCCAGCCGGTCATCTCCCAGCTCTCGCGGACCTACAACATCGACATCTCCATCCTCGGCGCCGCCATCGACACCGTCGGCGGCCTCCAGGTCGGCCGGATGCGCATCGAACTGCCCGGCCGCTACGAGGACAACGTCGTGCCCATCGGCTTCCTGCGCGAGCAGGGACTCCAGATCGACCCCGTGAACAGCGGCGACCCGGCCCCGGCCGGGGAACCGGTCAAGGAAGGTGCGGCCAAGTGACCTGGTCCGAGATGTGGCCGCTGCTGGAGCAGGCGTGTACCGAGACGCTGGTGATGGTCGGCTGGTCGACCCTGATCGCGGTGGCCGCCGGGCTGCCGCTGGGGGTGCTGCTCGTCCTCACCGACCGCGGCGGACTCCTCCAGAACACCGTCCTCAACAAGGTCATCGGGCAGATCGTGAACGTCGGCCGCTCGATGCCGTTCATCATCCTGATGGTCGCCCTGATGGGCTTCACCCGCTGGGTCACCGGCACCACCATCGGCAGTGAGGCGGCCATCGTCCCGCTCGCCATCGGCGGTATCCCGTTCTTCGCCCGGCTGGTCGAGACGGCGGTCCGCGAGGTGGACGGCGGGCTGGTCGAGGCCGTCCAGTCGATGGGCGGCAACACCTGGACCATCGTCCGCAAGGTGCTGATCCCCGAGTCCCTGCCCTCGCTGATCGCCTCCACCACGACCACCGTCATCGCCCTCATCGGCTACTCGGCGATGGCCGGCACGGTCGGTGGCGGCGGACTCGGCGACCTGGCCATCCGCTACGGCTACCAGCGCTTCGAGACCGGGCTGATGTGGATCACCGTGGCGATCCTCGCCGTGGTGATCTCCCTGATCCAGTTCGCCGGCGACGCCGCCGCCCGCTCCCTGCACCGCCGGGGCGGACGCTCCGGCCCGATGCCCCGGCTCGCCCTGCTGCGCGCCAAGGAGACCGGCACCGCCGAGATCGGCAAGGCCATCTGACCCGACCGAACCGACTCGACCCGACCCGAACCGACCCGACTCGACCCGTCCCGACCCGACCCCGGAACGGCCCATCCCGTCCCGTTCCCCCGGTCCCATCCGATCCGTTCCCTCCCGTCCCCCGGACTCCCCGCACACCATCGCGGGGCGCACCACCCCATAGGAAAGGCACTTTTCGTGCGTAACACCGCCAAGATCACCACCGCTGTCCTCGCCGTCGGAGCCCTCACCCTCGGACTCTCCGCCTGCGGCTCCGAGGAGAGCAGCGGCTCCGCCGCCTCCGGTTCGGCCGGCGCGAGCGGACCGCTCACCATCGCCGCCACCGCCACCCCGCAGGCCGAGATCCTCAACTACGTCAAGGACAACCTCGCCGCGGACGCCGGCCTCGAACTGGAGGTCAAGGAGTTCACCGACTACGTGACCCCCAACACGGCCGTCCAGGACGGCGAGGTCGACGCCAACTACTTCCAGCACCAGCCCTACCTGGACGACTTCAACAAGAAGAACGGCACCGACATCGTTGCCGTCCCCGGCGCCACCGTCCACCTGGAGCCCCTCGGCCTCTACTCCGAGGGCCTGAAGAGCCTGGACGACCTCAAGAAGGGCGCCACGGTCGCCGTCCCCAACGACACCACCAACGAGGCCCGCGCGCTCAAGCTGCTGGAGGCCAACGGTGTCATCACCCTGAAGCCCGGCACCGGCTACGAGGCCACCCCCAAGGACATCGCCACCAACCCCAAGGACATCAAGTTCGAGGAGCTGGAGGCGGCCCAGCTCCCGCGCTCCCTCGGCGATGTCGACGCGGCCGTGATCAACGGCAACTACGCCCTGGAGGCCGACCTCAGCCCGGCCACGGACGCCCTGGTCGCCGAGTCCCCGACCGACAACCCGTACGGCAACTTCCTCGCCGTGAAGAAGGGCGACGAGAACGACCCGCGGATCGAGAAGCTGGCCGGGCTGCTCACCTCGCCCGAGGTGAAGAAGTTCATCGACGACACCTACGACGGCGCCGTCGTCGCCGCCTTCTGAGCAGCGGCCGGAACAGCACCGTGAAGCACCGCACCGCACTCACCGCCACCGCCGCCGCGCTCGCCCTGGCCCTCGGGCTCACCGCGTGCGGCGCGGGCTCCGGCTCCGGCGCGGACTCCGGCGGCGCCGACGGCGACACCCTGGTCGTCGGCGCCACCGCCGTCCCGGCCGGCGAGGTCCTCACCTACATCAAGGACCACCTCGCCGAGGACGCCGGGCTCGCCCTGGAGATCCGCGAGTTCACCGACTACGTCGTCCCCAACACCGCCCTCCAGGAGGGCTCGCTGGACGCCAACCTGTACCAGAACAAGCCCTATCTGGACGACTTCAACCAGGCCAAGGGCACCGACCTGGTCCCCGTGGCGGACGCCTATCTGCCGCCCATGGGCGTCTACTCGAAGCAGGTCGGGGACGTCACCGACCTGCCCGACGGGGCCACCGTCGCCGTCCCCAACGACACCACCAACGAGGGCCGCGCCCTGCGGCTGCTGGCCGCCGAGGGCGTCATCACGCTCAAGGACGACGCCGCCACCGACGCGTCCCCGGCGGACATCACGGCCAACCCCAGGAACCTCACCATCAAGGAACTGGAACCGGCCCAGCTCCCCCGCTCGCTGGACGACGTCGACGCCGCGGTCATCAACAACAACTTCGCGCAGGACGCCGGACTCAGCCCGGCGAAGGACGCCATCCTGCTGGAGTCGGCGCGGGACAACCCCTACGCCAACATCCTCGCCGTCAAGCGCGGCGACGAGGACGATCCCCGGGTCGCGAAGCTGGTGAAGCTGCTGGCCTCCGCCGAGGTGAAGCGGTTCATCGAGGACACCTACCAGGGCTCGGTCCTCCCGGTCACCACCGACTGACCCCCCGTCCGCCCCCCGCACCACGGGGTGCGCCCCCGGCCCGGGGCGCACCCCGTGGCGCACCCCGTGGTGCGATCCGGTCCCGCGATGCTGCATGCTGGGCAGTTCAGCGGGACCTGACGGTCTGACGGTCGAGAAGGTCACTTCGAGATTCGAGATGACGGAGCGGCACATGACGAGCACCTTCCCCAGCATCTCCATCAGCACGGAGCGGTTGGTGCTGCGTCCCCTGGAGGACGACGACGTCCCCGCCCTGACCGAGATGATGAACGACGAGCAGATCGTGGCCTGGACGGACGTCCGCCATCCGTTCTCCGAGGCCGCCGCCCGCGCCTGGATCACCCGGGGCGCCCCGGCCGCCCGCGCCGCCGGGCACGGCCTCACCCTCGCCGTCACCGAGTTCCTCACCCAGCGGCTGGTCGGCGTCATCCGCCTGGACAAGACGGACTGGCACGTCCGCTCCACCGAACTGATGTACGCCATCGCCCCCTGGGCGCGCGGCGAGGGCTATGCCTCCGAGGCCGCGCTCGCCACCGCCCGCTGGCTCTTCCACGGCCAGCGCCTCGAACGGATCGAACTGCGCACCGCCGCCGACAACACCGCCGCCCAGCAGGTGGCCCAGAAGATCGGCTGCATCAGCGAGGGCGTCCTGCGCGGCGCCTGCATAGCGCGGGTCCGTGCCGAGGACGGCACCTGGAGCGAGGCCCGCACCGACTACATCGTCTGGAGCCTCCTCCCGGAGGACCTGGACGGAGCCGAGGGCCAGCTCGCGGACACCGGCGGCTTCAGCTCCTACCCCGACTGGAGCTGACCCGCGGGGACGTATGCCGTCATCCGCCCGGACCGGACGCGATACCGCGCCGGGCACTGATCGCGGGGTACGCTCTCGGGGCCCGCCCCGTCGCGAGCACACCCGACGACCTGCGTGAACCCCTGGAGACTGACGACCATGGCCGACCGGGTCACGGTGATCGGCTGGGACGGCTCGCCGCTGACCGCCGCCGCCCGCTCCGCCCTCGGTGCCGCCACCCTCGTGGCCGGTGCCGCCCACCATCTGGCACTGCCCGAGGTCCCCGCCGCCGCCGAGCGGATCCGCCTCGGCAGCCTCACCCTCGCCGCCCGCCGCATCGCCGCCCACCGCGGCACGGCGGTCGTCCTCGCCGACGGCGACCCCGGCTTCTTCGGCGTCGTCCGCATCCTGCGCGCCCCCGAGCACGGCCTGGAGGTCGAGGTCGTCCCCGCGGTCTCCCCGATCGCCGCCGCGTTCGCCCGCGCCGGGATGCCCTGGGACGATGCCCAAGTGGTCGTCGCCCACCGCCGCACCCTGCGCCGGGCGGTCAATGTGTGCCGCGCCCACACCAAGGTCGCCGTCCTCACCTCACCCGGCGCCGGCCCCGCCGAACTCGGTCTGCTGCTGGAGGGCGTCCACCGCACCTTCGTCGTCTGCGAGGAACTCGGCACCGCGCGCGAACAGGTCTCCGTCGTCACCTCCGACAAGGCCGCCGACCACACCTGGCGCGACCCCAATGTCGTCATCGTCATCGGTCCCGCCGGACCCGTCGCCGAGGACGGCGGCTGGATCGCCGGCCGCGACCCGGCCACCGGCCCCCGCGGCTGGACCCGCCCCGCCGAGGCGTACGAAGGCCAACTCGGCGAGGGGGAGCAGGAGATGCTGCGCGCGGCCCAGCTCGCCCGCCTCGGCCCCCGCACCGGCGACCTGGTCTGGGACATCGGCTGCGGCGCCGGAGCCTTCGCCACCGAGGCGGCAGCCGCCGGGGCCGCCGTCATCGCCGTCGACCTCGACCCCCGTGCCTGCGCCCGCACCGACGCCGCCGCCCGCCGCTTCGGCGTCCATCTCCAGATCGTCCACGGCACCGCCCCGCACGCCCTGGAGAACCTCCCCGAACCCGATGTCGTCCGCGTCGGCGGCGGGGGAGCGGCCGTCGTCCAGGCCGTCGCCGACCGCCGCCCCCGGCGCATCGTCACCCACGCCGCCACCCGGGACGCCGCCGAGCGCCTCGGCCGCGATCTGACCGAGCACGGCTACCGCGTCGAGTGCGCCCTGCTCCAGTCCGTCCGCCTCGACACCCGCGTCTGGACCGAGACCGAACGCAGTGTCGCCTTTCTGATCAGCGGCGAACTGACACGCCCCTGACGAAGACCGCCAAAGCCGGGCATACCGGGGTGCGAAAAGTCTCCCGGTGATCCGGTTGTCGTACTGCGCGCGGTAGGCTGGCCGATCGTTGTACCGCAGCCGGAACCCCGTCGAACCGTCGGCCAATGTCCGGAAAACCCGCCCCTTTTGGGGTGGGTGTGGTACGGCGAGGACCGGGGGACGCGCAACGTGGCGCAGTCCACAGCGGGCCGCGGTGGATCAGGCTGCCGTGGCGGGTGATCGGCCGCGACAATGCCACCGTATGGCTTTGTCGTCTTTTCCGGCGGGTCGTTCGTGCCGCTGGGCACGCGCGCTCGTTCTTCACGGCGGGGCGGTCGGCGCGCCGTTCCGGGTGAGCTGGCAGGAGCACAAACCGATGGGCGAGGGGTACGCATGACCGACACCGGCCAGATCCCGGCCGAGGGGCTGCCGGAGCACGCAGGCACGGTGGAGCAGCCGGGCGTCCCCGCACCGGCCGCGTACGCCTACCTCTCCGAGAGCCCCGCCGAGGACGAAGACCTGCTGCTGCCGGGCGCCCAGGGCGCCTGGGGCAACGAGGTCGCGCCCCCCGCCCCCGAGCCGGTCGTCGAGGCCGTCCACCGCCCCGACCCGCAGGAGAGCGCGGCGGTGGGTGCCGGCGGGCCGCCGGGGGTGGGTCCCGGGGGCGCTCCGGTGGAGATTCCCGGCGGGGCTCCGGTGGTGGTGGGTGGGACGCCAGTGACGGTGGGCGGGACTCCGGCTGGGGGTACGCCTGTTCCCGGGGGCGGGTCTGTTCCTGGGGGTGTGCCTGTGTCCGGGGGCGCGTCTGTTTCCGGCAGTGCGCCTGCTCCAGGGGGTGCGCCTGCGTCCGGGGGGGTGTCTGCCTCTGCGGGTGGTTCGGTTTCCGGGGGTGCGACCGCTCCTGGGGGTGCGCCTGTTCTCGACGGTGCTGCTGTTCCCGGGGGTACGCCTGCCGGGGGGACGCCTGTGCCGGGGGGTACGTCTGCCAGGGGTATGTCCGTGTCGGCGGGCACGTCTGCCGGGAGTACATCCGTGCCGGGAGGTACGCCTCCCGGGGGGACGCCCGTACCGGGAAGCACCCCCGCCGGGGGGACGGCCGTGCCGGGAGGTACGCCCGCTGGGGGTACGCCCGTGTCGGCGGGAACGCCCGCCGGAGGGACACCCGTACCGGGAGGCACCCCTGCCGGTGGGACGCCCGTACCGGGAGGTACCCCTGCCGGGGGTACCCCCGTGTCCGGTGCCGTTCCCGTCGGGGCGACTCCCGCCGGGGGCACGCCGGTGGCGCCGCGCAGCAGGCCGCTGCACCTCGGTCCGCCCATGCCCGACGCCTCCGCCAGCCCCGTCCGCTCCCTCGCCGACCGGGGCCCCGCGGGCGTACCGGCCCGCGCGCCCGCCCCCGCGTCCACCGGCCCCGAGTACCTGGACGTCCCGCGCCACCGCGAGGCCGCCCCGCAGAGCGCGGCGCCCTGGGGACCCGCCCCGGCGTCGGTCCGGACCGCTCCCGCGCCGGTGGCGCCCCCGGCGCCCGAGCCCCCCGCCACCATCCCCGCCCCAACCGCCCCGAACCCTGCGGAAACGGTTGGCCCGACGGCGGTGGCACCGGAGGCGGCGCCCGCGGAGCCGGAACCGACCGTGGAGCCGGTGGCACCGGAGGCGGTGGCAGAGCCGGTGACGGAACCGGCTGCGGAACCGATCGCCGAACCGGCTGCGGAACCGATCGCGGAGCCCGTCGCCGAGCAGTCTGCGCCCTTGGTGCAGCAGCCCCTGCCCGCCGACGCAGGCGCCGCAGCCGCCACCGTCAAGCCGCCGCAGGCACCCCCCGCCGCCGAACAGCCGCAGCCGGCGCCCCTCCCGGTGCCGCCCCAGCCCGTGGCCGAGGCGCCGCCCACGCCGGAGGCGATCCCCGAGGCGACCCCCGAGCCGACCCAGGTCACCTCCGTCGCTCCTGAGGTCACGCCCGCCGCCCAACCCCCGCAGCCCGTGGCCGAGTTCGTCCCTGTGGAAGGCCAGGTGCCCACCACCCCGCACCTCGCGCCCACCCCGCCGCACACCCTCCCCGTACCGCCGGTGTTCGAGCCTCCGGCCCCGCCGGAGCCGTTCGCCGTGGTCCCGCCCCCGCGTGAGGCCGAGCAGCCGGACGCCGGACTGGTCCAGCAAGCGGAGGACCTGGAGACCCGTACGGCAGACCAGGACGAGCCCCCGGCCCCGGAGCCGCAGCCCGAGCCGGAGCCGATCGAGGCCCCGCCCGCCGAACCCCTGGCAGAAGCTCCCGAGGCACCCCCAGCCCCCCCAGCAGCCCCCGAAACAACTCCAGTACCCCCGGCGACTCCGGAGACCCCGGAAGCCCCGGACGCACCAGCAGAAGAACCGCAGGCAGCAGCAGAAGCACCCCCCGTGACAGACGAACCACAGCTCACCCACCCCGCCCCCGAGCCCCCCGAGCCCACCCCGCTCCCGGAGCCGACGGAACCGGACACCGCCCCCGCCCCCATCTCTCCCCCCGCCCCGGCCTACGAAGACGCCGAGCGCGAGGCCGTGCTGAAGGTGATGCGGGAGCGGCGCGACATCCGCAACGGCTTCCGCAGCGACCCCATCCCGCACGAGGTGCTGCTCCGGGTCCTGGAGGCCGCGCACACCGCGCCCTCGGTCGGCCACTCGCAGCCCTGGGACTTCGTGGTGATCCGGTCCACCGAGACCCGCCGGGCGATGCACGACCTGGCCACCCGTCAGCGCGACGCCTACGCCAAGTCGCTGCCGAAGGGCCGGGCGAAGCAGTTCAAGGAACTGAAGATCGAGGCCATCCTCGACACCCCGGTGAACATCGTCGTCACCGCGGACCCGACCCGCGGCGGGCGCCACACCCTGGGCCGCCACACCCAGCCGCAGATGGCGCCGTACTCCTCCGCGCTCGCCGTCGAGAACCTGTGGCTCGCGGCCCGCGCCGAGGGGCTCGGGGTCGGCTGGGTCTCCTTCTTCGACGAGCGGGAGATGGTCCGCGCCCTCGGACTGCCCGAGCATCTGGAGGTCGTGGCGTATCTGTGCGTCGGATACGTCGACGAGTTCCCGGACGAGCCCGAACTCGCCCAGGCGGGCTGGTCGAGACGCCGCCCGCTGTCCTGGGTGGTGCACGAGGAGACGTACGGCCGTCGCGCGCTGCCCGGTGAGGAGCCGCACGATCTGCTCGGCGAGACCGTCGCCCAGATCCGTCCGCTGGACGCCAAGGCGCTCGGCGAGGCGTGGGAGCGGCAGAAGCGGATGACCAAGCCCGCCGGGGCGCTCGGCATGCTGGAGATCATCTCCGCCCAGTTGGCCGGGCTGTCCCGGCAGTGCCCGCCGCCGATCCCGGAGCCCGCGGCCGTCGCGGTCTTCGCCGGTGACCACGGGGTGCACGCCCAGGGGGTGACGCCCTGGCCGCAGGAGGTCACGGCCCAGATGGTGGCCAACTTCCTGGGCGGGGGAGCGGTCTGCAACGCGTTCGCGACCCAGGTCGGCGCCGAGGTGTGCGTGGTGGACGTCGGGGTGGCGAGCGACCTCCCGGCGACGCCGGGGCTGCTGCCGCGCAAGATCCGCGCGGGCACGTCGGACATGACGACCGGTCCGGCGATGACCCGCGAGGAGGCGAAGGCGGCCATCGAGGTCGGCATCGAGACCGCCCGCGATCTGGTCGCCGCCGGGAACAAGGCGCTGCTGACCGGTGAGATGGGCATCGCGAACACCACCGCGTCCGCCGCGCTGATCTCGGTCTTCACGGCCACCGACCCCGCCGAGGTCACCGGCCGGGGCACCGGCATCAACGACGAGACCCTCGCCCGCAAGACCGAGGTGGTCCGCCGGGCCATCGAACTCCACCGGCCCGACCCCGCCGACCCCATCGGTGTGCTCGCCGCGATCGGCGGTCTGGAGCACGCGGCGATGGTCGGTCTGCTGCTGGGCGGGGCGTCCCTGCGGACGCCGGTGATCCTGGACGGCGTCAGCGCGGGCGCCGCCGCGCTGGTGGCGCGTGCCATCGCACCCGAGGTGCTGGCCGCCTGCATCGCGGGGCACCGCAGCGCCGAGCCGGGCCATGTGGCCGCCCTCACCAAACTGGGCCTGCGCCCCCTGGTCGACCTGGACCTGCGCCTGGGCGAGGGCACGGGCGCCCTGCTGGCCCTCCCGATGGTCCAGAGCACCGCGCGAGCGATGCACGAGGTGGCCACCTTCGACTCGGCAGGCGTAACGGAGAAGTAGCAACCAGCGCCCCTGAGGCCCACCCCCTCAGGGGCGCTGGGGGTACCCCCTCTGGGGGAGGAACTGCGCGACCAGCCCCCGACAACGGTCACCCGCCCACACCTCCGCACGCCCCCGAACACCCTGAACGCCCCTGAGGCCCACCCCCTCAGGGGCGCGGGGAACTGCGCGACCAGCCCCCACAACCGTCACCCGCCCACACCCCCGCACCACCCCCCACCCCACGCGCCCCCGCTCCCTCCGCATAAAATCCGCACGTCAGGGCAGACACACCCGCCCCCCAAGGAGCCCGTACCCATGGCAGAACACCCCGCCTACCCGGTAGGACTCCGCCTCACCGCCCGCAAGGTCGTCGTCCTCGGCGCGGGCCAGGTCGCCCAGCGCCGCCTCCCCGCACTGATCGCGGCCGGCGCGCACATCCTGCTGATCTCGCCGGAGGCGACCCCCTCGGTCGAGGCCATGGCCGACACCGGCGAGATCACCTGGGAGCGCCGCCGCTACGAGGACGGGGACCTCACCGACGCCTGGTACACCCTGATCGCCACCAGCGACCCCGACGCCAACACCCGCGCCTCCGCGGAGGCGGAACGGCGCCGGGTGTGGGCGGTGCGCGCCGACGACGCCGACGAGGCCACCGCCTGGACCCCGGCCACCGGCCACAGCGCGGGCGTGACGGTCGCGATCCTCACCACCGACTCCAGGTCCCGCGACCCCCTCCACACCGCCGCCGTCCGGGACGCGGTGGTCGAGGGCCTGCGCGACGGCACCCTCGTCGCCCCGCACCACCGCACCCGCACCCCCGGCGTCGCCCTGGTCGGCGGCGGCCCCGGCGATCCGGATCTGATCACCGTCCGGGGCCGCAGACTGCTCGCCGAGGCGGATGTCGTCATCACCGACCGGCTCGGCCCGCGCGACCTGCTCGCCGAACTGCCCCCGCATGTCGAGGTGATCGACGCGGCGAAGATCCCGTTCGGCCGCTTCATGGCCCAGGAGGCCATCAACGAGGCCCTGATCGAGCACGCCCGGCAGGGCAAGTCCGTCGTACGGCTCAAGGGCGGCGACCCCTTCGTCTACGGCCGGGGCATGGAAGAGGTCCAGGCGCTGGCCGAGGCCGGGATCCCCTGCACGGTCGTCCCCGGGATCTCCAGCTCGATCTCGGTGCCGGGCGCGGCCGGTATCCCGGTCACGCACCGGGGCGTGGCCCATGAGTTCACCGTGGTCAGCGGGCACATCGCGCCGGACGACCCGAGCTGCCTGGTCGACTGGGCGTCCCTCGCCAAGCTCTCCGGCACCCTGGTGATCCTCATGGGCGTCGACAAGATCGGCCGGATCGCCGAGACCCTGATGGCGGGCGGCAAGCCCCCGACGACCCCGGTCGCCCTGGTCCAGGAGGGCACCACCGCCGCCCAGCGCCGGGTGGACACCACCCTCGCCGAGGTCGCCGAGGCGGTCCGCGCGCACGGGGTGAAGCCCCCGACGGTGATCGTCATGGGCGCGGTCGTGACCGTGGGCCCGCCCCCCACCGATCCCCCCACCGCGTAACCCTGGGTAACACAACCTCTCCCCAGCCGTTGGCACCGCACGCACGACAAGGCAGTATCACCCTGTGGCCGATCTCATCACCGTCGACGACCCCGACGACCCGCGCCTGAACGACTACACGGGCCTGACCGACGTGGAGCTGAGGCGCCGGCGCGAACCCGCCGAGGGCCTGTTCATCGCCGAGGGCGAGAAGGTGATCCGCAGGGCCAAGGACGCGGGCTACGAGATGCGCTCCATGCTGCTCTCCGCGAAGTGGGTCGACGTCATGCGCGATGTCATCGACGAACTCCCCGCCCCGGTCTACGCGGTCAGCCCCGAACTCGCCGAGCGCGTCACCGGCTACCACGTCCACCGCGGCGCGCTCGCCTCCATGCAGCGCCGGCCGCTCCCGACCGCCGCCGACCTCCTGCGGACCGCCCGCCGGGTCGTCGTCATGGAGTCGGTCAACGACCACACCAACATCGGCGCGATCTTCCGCTCCGCCGCGGCCCTCGGCATGGACGCCGTCCTGCTCTCCCCGGACTGCGCCGACCCGCTCTACCGCCGCAGCGTGAAGGTCTCCATGGGCGCGGTCTTCTCGGTGCCGTACGCCCGGCTCGACACCTGGCCCAAGGGCCTCGAATCGGTCCGCGAGGCGGGTTTCGCCCTTCTGGCGCTGACCCCCGACGAGAAGGCCACCTCCCTCGACGAGGCCGCGCCGCACCGGATGGACCGGGTGGCCCTGATGCTGGGCGCCGAGGGCGACGGCCTCTCCACCCAGGCCCTGGTCGCCGCCGACGAATGGGTCCGCATCCCGATGGCCCACGGCGTCGACTCCCTCAACGTGGGCGCGGCGGCGGCGGTCGCCTTCTACGCGGTGGCCACCGGCCGCCCGAACCTGTAGCGACGCCCTATCGGTCCCCTGGAGTCACCGGTCCCCGATCGGCCCCCCAGGGCTGCCGGTCCCCTGGGGCCACCGGTCCCTTTATCGGCCGCACAGAGCCACCGATCGCGGAGCGGCCCCTCGGTGCCACCGGTCCCGTACCGGCCGCTCAGCGCTGCCGGGTTCCGAACCGCCCCCGGCCCGCCCTCACCCGGAAATCGCCTGTACCACCGCGATACCCAGCGCCACCACCAGCGTCACCACCACGAACACGAAGATCCGCTGGCGCAGCAGCCGTGGATTGGCGGGCCGCAGCCGGGTCGCCGTACCGCGCGGCGGCTGCCGCCGCTGACCGGGACGGGCACCCGCCCCGGTGGAGTTCCGCGCACCGGACCGCGCGCCCCCGGTGCCGTTCATCCGCGGGGCCCCTGCCCCTGCCCCGGCCCCGGTGCCGTGCGGACGCTGGGCACTGCCCCCGCGCGAGGGCGCGTTGCCCCGCAGCGGCCCTGTGGAGGAGGACCCCGCGGGACCCGGTCCCCGGGACGGCACGGAACCGCGCGGCGGGGGAGTGGCCCCCCGCTGCCCGGGACCCTGCCCCGGTCCCTGGGGGCGTCGCTGCACCCGCTGCTGCTCCGGGTAGGTGTCGGCGAGCCGCCCCGTGGGCCGGTCGGCCTCCGCCGAGCGCGGCGCGGGCGGACGCCCGTCGTACAGGTCGTGCGCCTCCCGCGCGGCGATCTCCTTGAGCCGCAGCGATAGATCCAGCGTGCTGGGCCGGTCCTCGGGATCCTTGGCGAGACAGGCCCGGACGAGCGGGGCCAGCGCGTCCGGCACCCCGTGCAACTGCGCCTCCTCGTGCACGACCCGGTACAGCATCACCTCGGAACTGCCGTGCCCGAACGGCGAGTCGGCGGTCGAGGCGTACGCCAGCGTGGCCCCCAGCGAGAACACATCGGTCGCCGGGGTGACCAGCGCCCCCCGCACCTGCTCCGGCGCGAGGAACCCGGGCGAGCCGACCGCGGTACCGACATGCGTGAGCGTGGAGGCGCCGGTCGCCCAGGCGATCCCGAAGTCGATGATCCGGGGGCCCTTGGGCGACAGCAGGATGTTGGACGGCTTGAGATCCCGGTGGACCACCCCGGCCTCGTGCACCGCGACCAGGCCCTCGGACAGCGCGGCGCCCACCCGGGCGACCTCGGCCGCGCCGAGCGCGCCCTGGTCGGCCACCTTGTCGTGCAGCGAGGGGCCGGGCACGTACTGCGTGGCGAACCACGGACGCTCCGCCTCCAGATCGGCCGCCACCAGCCGGGCCGTGCACCCGCCCCGGATCCGCCGGGCGGCGGACACCTCGCGCGCGAACCGCGAGCGGAACTCCTGGTCCTCCGCCAGATCCGGCCGGATCACCTTCAGCGCGACCCGCTGGCCCTTCTTGTCCGAGCCCAGGTAGACCACACCCATGCCGCCCGCGCCGAGCCGTCTGTGGAGCTTGAACGAGCCGACGACACGCGGGTCCTCGCGCCTCAGGCGCATCATCGCCATGTTCATCCCCGCTGCCCGGTCCGTGTGACGAGCCACAGCTTACGTTTACCCGGCCGCCCGCGCGCAGAGGCCGCGCCCTCTCGTCCCGATGGATTGTCAGTGCCGGGTGGGAGACTTGAGGAGTGGTCAGAGAGCGTGCGAGCAGGGCGGCTCGCGGCTGCCCTTGATCCCAACGGGCCGGACCGGAAGGGGGATTGGTCGCGTGAAGGGTGATCGTGTGGAGATCGTCGTGGACGCCGGGGACACGACAAGGACGTACGAGGTGGTGGCGAGCCGCGCGGGCCGCCGGGTGGAGACGGCGGTACGCAGGGGCGTCGTCGAAGTGAGCGAAGTCACGCGCACCGGAGCGGTGGTGCGTACGGCCCGCTTCATGGCGAACCGGGTCCTGGCCCTGGTCGAGCAGCCCGTCCCCCGGGAGGACGGATCGGAAAAGCCCGGGCAGACCGGGCGCCCCCTCCGGGAAGACCCGGAGACGCAGGCCGAGGTGTAGGACCCGGTCTCCACCCAGGGGAGTACGCACCTGCAAGCGGCTCATCCTCCGGGAGGCCCGCCAATCGGTACGAGGGCATGACGCCCGGCGCCCGCCGCGCACCTAGATTTGAGGTCAAGCGGCGGGTGCAGCACTCGTCCCCCGAGGTCAGACACCCGCCGCTGCCAATGACACCGATACCGGTCAGGAGAGGGACCATGGCCTACACGGCACCGCGGACAGCACTCCGCGAACGTGAGCGAGAGCACCGTACGGGCCGTCGCCACCCCTTGGTGGCGACGCTGATGGCCCTTCCCCTGGCGGTCCTGCTCCTCGTCGTCTTCGACGGCTGGGAGACAGTGGCCACACAGGCGTCGTCCGTGGGCGTGATGCTGGGGCGCTGAGCGGCGACCCCAGGCCCGGAAGAGCGGTCCGGGCGGGGACATCCACCCATAACCCCGTGGGGACGGGGGTGCGGCGGACGGCAAAATGCCGGCGTAGCTGGGGAGCTACGCCGGCATTGTCATGCCCGCACGACAGCCAGGGCCGCCCGGCGTCGGAGCCGCCGCCTCCGCAGCACCCCACCGCCCGCCCGCCGCGCCCGGCGTCCCCTGCCGTACCCTCCCCCACGCCACCCCGCCCCCTCCCCGAAGGCCGCCGTGACCACCCTCCTCTCCGCGCTCACCACGCAGGCAAGAACCGCGGCCCACGACCACCCCACCGGCGCCCCCGGCGGAAACCCCGAACCCACCACCCCCGCCACCCTCGCCTGCGTCTGCGGCACCCGCACCCTCGCCGACCGCCCCGACGCCACCGTCGTCCGCCACGCGGCCACCGTCGCCAAGGCCCACGCCCCCGGCACCGACCCGGCCCGGCTCACCACCCTCCTCGCCACCGCCGCCCGCCTCCCGGCCGTCTTCGTCCCGCCGCTCCGCCCGGACCCCGTCCCCCTGCACGGCCGCCTGGTGACGTTCTGGCCCTACGGCACCCCCGTGGACCCCGAGAATCCCGACGCCGCCCCCTGGGAAGCCGCCGCCACCCTCCTCGCCCACCTCCACCGCACCCCGGTCCCCACCCGGCCCTCCCTACGCACCCCGCCCCCCGTCCTGCGGGGCTCGGCCCCCGCCCTGCCCTCCATGCGCGGCCCGGAGAAGACCGCCCGAGCCGTCGAGCGGCTGCGCGCCGCCCGCACCCCGCACCCCGCCACCCCCGCCATCCTGCGCGCCTGGGCCGCCCTGCCCGGCTGGGCCCGCGCCGACGCCCCCATGGAGCCCGGCGCGACCACCCTCTGCCATGGCGATCTGCATCTCGGCCAACTCGTCCGCCACCCCGCCCCGGACGGCCCCTGGCGGCTGATAGACGTCGACGACCTCGGGGTGGGCGTCCCCGCCTGGGACCTGGCCCGCCCCGCCGCCTGGTACGCCTGCGGCCTGCTCGCCCCCGACGAGTGGACCCGCTTCCTGGACGCCTACCGCGCCGCCGGAGGCCCCGCGGTCCCGCCGGACGGCGACCCCTGGCCCGCCCTCGACGTCCCCGCCCGCGCCCTCACCGTCCAGACCGCCGCCACCACCCTCGCCAAGGCCCTCGCCGCGGGCCGCCCCCTGGACGAGGTGGAGGAGTCCGTGATCGACGCGGCGGTCCGGATCGCCGCGCTGCCCTGAACTCAGCTCCCCGCGAACGCGGGCGGTGGGATCGAACTCCCGCCACGTAGGGTGCAACCGACCGCCGCCGGACAGTGTCTGTCCTGGCGAAACATGAAGCAGCACCGAACGGCGAGGAGTTGAGCCGACCATGCAGTGTCCGAAGTGCCGTGGACAGATGCAGACGTACAACCGCAATGGTGTGCAGATCGAGCAGTGCGCCAATTGCCGCGGGATCTTCCTGGACTACGGCGAGCTGGAGGCGCTGACCCGGCTGGAGTCGCAGTGGACCCAGCCCGGCCCGCCGCCCCCGCCGGCCGCTCCGCAGTACCCCGCCGCTCCGGTCGCCCCGGCCGCCCCCGCCTGGGGCGCCCCGCAGCACGGCGGCCACGGCGGTCACTACGGCCACGGCCACCGCCAGAAGGGCTTTGGCCGCATGCTGTTCTCCAGCTAGCCGCCGCACCCCGCACACGACGAAGCCCCCGGCCGTACGAGACGGCCGGGGGCTCCGGAGTGTGTGGACGATACTGGGATTGAACCAGTGACCTCTTCCGTGTCAGGGAAGCGCTCTCCCGCTGAGCTAATCGTCCTCGGAACCAGGACCGGAAGCACCGTACGCTCACCGTACGAAACCGGCCATGGGCACTGCGTGCGCGATACTGGGATTGAACCAGTGACCTCTTCCGTGTCAGGGAAGCGCTCTCCCGCTGAGCTAATCGCGCGGGTCGAAGCCGAACGGCTTCAGTGGACGATACTGGGATTGAACCAGTGACCTCTTCCGTGTCAGGGAAGCGCTCTCCCGCTGAGCTAATCGTCCTTGGAGGTGGAGACGGGATTTGAACCCGTGTAGACGGCTTTGCAGGCCGTTGCCTCGCCTCTCGGCCACTCCACCAGGAGTGTAGGGGACCGGGAAGACCCCTGTTCCTGCGAGCGGACGACGAGGTTCGAACTCGCGACCTCAACCTTGGCAAGGTTGCGCTCTACCAACTGAGCTACGTCCGCCTGTCGTTTCGGCCCGCTTGCGCGTGCCGGGCGACGTGGTGAACTCTAGCGGATTCCGGGTCCAGTACAAAAACGCGTTTGTGCAGCGTGCTGGCCTGCGCTCCCGTGCCCACCGCCCGCGACCACCCGTACGGACACGGCCGGGCCACCCACCGGACACCCGTCCTAGACTCGGCGACGTGCTCGACCTGCCTCCCCTCGCCCGCTTCGGTGACCGTCTCGCCACCGGCCTCCTCGATGTCACCAGCGATCCCGCCGCCCTGGACTCCACCGGCTTCTGGGCGGTCTGCGCCGACTTCGAGGGCGGGCTGACCTGCGCCCGCTTCGCCGACGTACGCGAGCGACCGGTGCCCGCGCCGGTGCCGGGCGCCTGGCGGGGACCGGCCGTCACCGACTGGACGACCTCCCTCGACCACGCCGCCTACACGGCGGGCGTACGCCGGATACGCGCCCATATCGCCGCCGGCGCGGTGTATCAGGCCAACCTGTGCCGGGTGCTGTCCGCCCCCGTGGCGCCCGGAGCCGATGTCGACGCCCTCACCGCCCTGCTCGCCCGCGGCAACCCGGCACCGTACGCCGGAACGATTCGGCTGCCCGGGAGCGGGATGGAGGTGGCCACCGCCTCGCCGGAGCTGTTCCTGCGGCGGGACGGGCGGGTCGTGGAGTCGGGGCCGATCAAGGGGACCGGGCGGACCGAGGCCGATCTGCTGCCGAAGGACCACGCCGAGAACGTGATGATCGTGGACCTGGTCCGCAACGACCTCGGCCGGGTCTGCGCCACCGGCAGCGTCACCGTCCCCGAGCTGTGCGTGGTCGAGAAGCACCCGGGGCTGGTCCATCTGGTGTCCAGCGTGCGCGGCGAGCTGCGCGCGGGTGCCGGATGGCCGGAACTGCTCGCCGCCGCCTTCCCGCCCGGCTCGGTCACCGGCGCCCCCAAGTCCAGCGCCCTACGGATCATCGCCGAACTGGAGACCGCCGCGCGCGGCCCGTACTGCGGCGGCATCGGTTGGGTCGACGCCGATCGCGGGACCGGCGAGCTGGCCGTGGGCATCCGCACCTTCTGGATCGACCGGGCGGCCGGGCTGCTGCGGTTCGGTACCGGCGCCGGCATCACCTGGGGCTCGGACCCCGAGGCCGAGTGGCGGGAGACCGAGCTGAAGGCGGCCCGGCTGCTCGCGGTAGCGTCGGGGACGTACGACGACGGGGAGGCCACCGGGGCTCCCCCTGCCAGCGAGGCGAGGTAGGCACCAGTGAAGCTATGGCTCGACGGCGGACTCCAGGACGCCGACTCCGCCCGTGTCTCCGTCTTCGACCACGGACTGACCGTGGGCGACGGCGTCTTCGAGACGGTGAAGGCGGTCGACGGCACGCCCTTCGCGCTCACCCGGCATCTCGCCCGGCTCACCCGCTCCGCGCGCGGCCTCGGCCTGCCCGACCCCGACCTCGACGAGGTCCGCCGCGCCTGCGCCGCCGTGCTGGCCGCCAACCCCGTGCCCCTCGGTCGGCTGCGCATCACCTACACCGGCGGCCACGGCCCCCTCGGCTCCGACCGGGGCGCCCACGGCCCCACCCTCGCCGTCGCCCTCGGCGCGACCACCCGCCGCCCCGACAGCACCGCCGCCGTCACCGTCCCCTGGACCCGCAACGAACGCGGCGCCCTGACCGGCCTGAAGACCACCTCGTACGCCGAGAACGTCGTCGCGCTGGCGCGGGCCCAGGAACAGGGGGCCAGCGAGGCGCTGTTCGGGAACACGGTGGGGGAGCTGTGCGAGGGCACGGGGTCCAATGTGTTCGTGGTGCTCGACGGGCAGATCCACACCCCGCCGCTCGCCTCCGGCTGTCTCGCGGGCATCACCCGGGAACTCGCCGTCGAGTGGACCGGTGCCAAGGAGACCGCCCTGCCGCTCGACATCCTCGGCCGGGCCGACGAGGTCTTCCTCACCTCCACCCTGCGCGATGTCCAGGCCGTGCACCGGCTCGACGGCCGGGACCTGCCCGGCGCCGGGGGTCCGGTGACCGCCAAGGCCATGCGGATCTTCGACGAGCGCTCCGGCGCCGACCTCGATCCCTGACCGGCACTCCCCGCGCCCGGGAAAATAGTTCCGGGCGGGCCCGTGCGGTCGGGTAGAACACCCATGATGACCACCACCCTGCGGCCGACCGAGCCGCTTCAGCGCGCGGCCGACGGGGCGCTCTCCCGCCACTTCCAGGTGTGCGTGAACAGCCGCCCCGTCGGAGCACTGCACCTCACCACCGACCCTGTCTTCGGGCCCTCGGTCGCGGTGATCGACTCCCTGCACATCGACGCCCCCGACCGCAGACGCGGCCGGGGCACGGTCGGCGCGCTCGCCGCCGAGGAGGTCGCCCGCGGCTGGGGCTGCGCCCGGATCGAGATCGCCGTACCCGTCGACGGCCCGGCCCTGCGGCTGGTCACCGCGCTCGGCTACCTCGTCCGCAACACCCGCATGGCCAAGGACCTCGGCCCCGACGCCTCCGCACTGCCCCCAGGCACCACCGGCCGGCCCATGACCGGGACCGAGTTCGACACCTGGTACGCCACCGCGCTGCGCACCTACGCCCGCACCTGGACCGAGCGCGGGGTCCCCGCCGACCAGGCCGACGCCAAGTCCCGGCGCGACCACGAAGGACTCCTGCCCCACGGCAACGCCAGCGAGAACATGCTGCTCAGCGTCCTGGAACACCGGGGCACCCCGGTCGGCACCCTCTGGCTGGCCCTCCAGGACGAACAGGCGTACATCTACGACGTCGAGACCGCCGCCGCGTACCGGGGGCACGGCCACGGACGGTCCCTGATGCTGCTCGCCGAGACCCAGACCCTCGCCTCCGCCCGCCGCCGCATCGGCCTCAACGTCTTCGCCGGGAACACCCCCGCCGAGCGGCTCTACGACTCCCTCGGCTACGTCCCGATCGAGCGCAGTCTCTTCAAGCCGCTGCTCTGAGGCCGGAATCGGTCCTGGCCCGGCTCCGGGTTCGGCTCCGGGTTCGGCACCGGGTCCTGTCACCGGGTTCAGTTACCGGGTTCGGTCACCTTCCGTCTGGTTCAGTCCGATTCAGTCGCGTTCCGCGAGCAGTCGGTCGGCGATCTCCTCGATGCGCTCCCGCAGCCCCTCCTGGCTCTTGCCGCCGTCCAGCCGCTCGCCGCCGATGACATAGGTGGGTGTGCCGGTCACGCCGATCGCCTTGCCCTCGGCCTGGTCAGCATCCACGGTGAGGATGTGGCGGCCGTCGATCAGCGCGGTGTCGAACTCCTCGGCGTCCAGGCCCAGTTCCCCGGCCACCTCGACCAGCAGGGGTTCCCCCCTACGGCCCAGGTCCGCGACCCGGTCGAGCACCGCCTCGACGTACCGCCGGCCCTGCCCCTGCTCGATGGCCTCCTCGGCGGCCTGCGCGGCGGCGAAGGAGTGCCGGTGCTTCTCCAGCGGGAAGTGCCGCAGCCGGACCTCCAGCCGCTCGCCGTAGCGGGCGCGCAGGGCGGCGAGGTCGTCCAGGGCGGTACGGCAGTCCGGGCACTGCAACTCGCACCAGAAGTCGAGGACGACCGGGGGGAGGGGGGAGGCCGGGGAGGCGGGGGCGGGTGAGGAGTCGTTCATGGGGTCAGTCTGGCAGCCGGGGGAGGGGTGGGGCTCTGAGGGGCGGGGGGCGGTGCCCCGCGGTCCCCCGCGGTGCCCCGCGATGTCTTTGCCGCGTCCGCGACGCCCCTTTCCGGTCTTCCGGCGGTGCCCGGGAGCGACCTCCGGAGGAGATCGAACCCGGAGATGTCCCTGATGTCCCGCTGGGGCATGGTCCGCGAGGGTGGGGACGGTGCAGGATGGAAGGGACGAAAACCCTTCCGATCGACTCGGCCTGCCTGGAGGACCGGATGATTGCCGAGACCGTCTGTTCCGCCGTCGCCGCGGCCGGCCTGGGCATCGCCGCGATCACGGCGTACCGCAAGCGCTTCCTGGCGGCCACCCGCATCGCCGCGTACGCGCTGGTGCCGCTGGGTCTGGTGATGACCGGCGTCGTCCAGTGGGCGGCGGACACCGCGTTCAGCCCGATGGCCTGGGCCGGCTTCGGGGTGCTCGGCGCCGCCTGGGCGCTGTTCATGGGCACGCGTGCCGTGGAGCGACGGCGGGGCGGCACCCGCAAGGAGCGCAGAGCGGCGGCGCGGGCCGCGCAGACGGAGGCCGTCGCCCCGGCCGCCTCGGCCCCGTCCCTGGGTCCGTCGACCCGCCCGGCCGCGCGGCCGAAGACCGCCTCTCGGCCCACCGGAGGGGCGGACGACTTCAGTGACATCGAGGCGATCCTGAAGAAGCACGGCATCTGACGGCATCCGAGAGCGCCGCCCTCACCCCCCGCACTCACCCCATAACCCCTAGTCGCCCTCCTTGTCGCGGATTCCGGCGAACTACCCCTCTCCTCGGGCGTGTTGGGTGTGTCAAGGGTGCCTATTGCGCCATCATCACCGCGAGATGCTGGACACGACACAGAGCGAGACCGCGCCACCTCAGGACGAGCCGCGCGGGTGCCTCTTCGCCCTTTCCCAGCCACCGTTGATGATCTTCCTGACGGTGATCGGGTGTCTGTTCCTCATGGCAGCGCTGCACGACCTGCTGTTGCTGTGAGCCGAACCCGTGGTCCTCGGCGCCACCCGCCGGGGGCCGCGACAGTCGGCGGCCTCGCTCCCGACGGGCGGAACGAACTCCGTCCGACCGCCCGCCGGTCACGGTCCGCAGTCACCGCGGAGGGCACCCGGCGGTGCGGTCGGCTGTCAGGTGGCTGGAATCGGCCAGATTCTGGTTGGCGAGATTTTTACCGGCGATCCGCCGGTCCGAGGAGCCCCTCGGGAGCGCTCCCGGTCGCCCCCCGTCGCTCCGGCCGGTCAGCCCGTGGCCTCGCGGCGTCGCGCTCGGTAGGCGGCCACATGCAGCCGGTTGCCGCAGGTGCGGCTGTCGCAGTAGCGCCGGGAGCGGTTGCGGGAGAGGTCCACGAAGGCGTGCCGGCAGTCCGGGGCCTCGCAGCGGCGCAGCCGCTCGCGCTCCCCGGCGACCACGAAGAAGGCCAGCGCCATCCCGCAGTCCGCCGCCAGGTGATCGGCGATCGAGGCGCCGGGCGCGAAGTAGTGGACGTGCCAGTCGTAGCCGTCGTGGTCGGTGAGGCGGGGGGTGGTGCCCGCGGCGGCGACCAGCTCATTGATCATTCCGGCGGCGGCCCGGGAGTCCGGCGCCGTGAAGATCGTGGCGAAGCGGCCCCGGAGCTTGCGGACCGCGGCGAGGTCGAACTCCGAGAGCGCGCCGACATCGCTGATCTTGTGGTTCCGTACGAATTCTTCGAGTGCGGGGACGTCCGCCAGCCCGTCCGGGCTCCCGTCGTCGTCCGGTGCGGTGTTCACCAGATCCACCACGGAGTCGAGGGCGCACCGGGTGTCGTGGGTGATCAGCACGTTTCGCTCCCTGGCCTGGGGTCGGGCGGGTGCCCGTCGATGCTGGCCGATGGTAGTGGCTCCGGGACCGGGGGCCGGTGGTCTCGGGCCATGTACGGCTTGGCGGTACAACGCCGGGGCACCGGGATGCGTTCCCGGCACCCCGGGCGGACCGGCCGGGAGCGGTGCGGAGGCGGTGCGGAAGCGGGTGGGCACACACAGTGAACCGGCGCCGGGTCACGGAGATCCGCGACACCGGCGCCGGTGTATGGCCCTTATGCGGTTGTCTTGGCCCGAGCCGTCTCCCCGAGTTGGACGGCGCCGGGCGGCTCCACGGGATCTCGCCCTAGCTCTCCGCGAGGATGTGCGAGAGCTCTTGGTCCAGATCGAAGTGCCGGTGTTCCGTGCCGGGTGGCACGGCGGCGTCGGTTCGCTTCAGGAACGATTCCAGGGCCCGTGCGGGGGCCTCCAGCAGGGCCTCGCCCTCCGGCGAGCTGAGGGCGATGCACACGACGCCCTGGCCATGACTGCGCGACGGCCAGACGCGGACGTCGCCGGTACCGGTGGGGCGGTGCAGCCCCTCGGCGAGGAGGTCGCGGGCGAACACCCACTCGACGGTCTCCTCGGCTCCGGTGTGGAAGGTGGCGTGCACGGCGTAGGGGTCGGCCGTGTCGTACCGCAGGCCCGCGGGGACGGGCAGGGAGGACTCGCTCGACACAACGAGGCGCAGGTGCAGCTCGCAGCTGACCGTGGTGTTCATAAGCGCCAGGGCCTTTCGCTCAGTGTGCGCTCGGGGATTCGCACGTCGGCGAAATCGACATGCCACCTACGGTGCCGTTGTAAACCCCTCTGAGTGTTTTGCCTGTCTTTACGTAACTCTTCCGGCCGAGAACCTCTTGGTGGGGTACGACCATTCCGGTGACCGGATTCGCTCCGGTAAGGTCTGGCTGTATGAATACGGGGCGTAACGAGCCGGGCGAGGTCGCCGTGGCCACTGACGACATCGGTACGGACCAGGCCGCGGACGGGGCGAAGGAGGAGCGCGCACTGGGATCGCGGGCGCCGGAATTCATCAAGGCGCGGCGGCTGCTGCACGTGAGCTGGCAGGTCGGGGTCTTCGTGGTCGGGCTCGCCGTGGTGGCCGCGGGCGCCGCGATGCTGGTGCTGCCGGGCCCCGGCTGGGTGGTGATCTTCGGCGGTATGGCGATCTGGGCGACCGAGTTCGTCTGGGCCCAGCTCGTGCTGCGCTGGACCAAGCGCAAGGTGACCGAGGCCGCCCAGCGCGCCCTGGACCCCAGGGTCAGGCGCCGCAACATCATCCTGACCGTGATCGGCCTGGTGATCATCGGTGCGCTGTGCGCGGTCTATCTGTGGCAGTTCGGCCTCGTGATGCCCTGGAGCATCGAGAACCAGTGATCCGGTGCCCCCGGCGGATGGCCGGATCCGAGCGGCGCGGGTCCCTCGGCGGTGGTCACGGCCACCGTCTGACATGGGGTAATGTTCTTCCTGCGTCCGGGCGATTAGCTCAGTGGGAGAGCGCTTCGTTCACACCGAAGAGGTCACTGGTTCGAACCCAGTATCGCCCACCCGGACCGACGGCCCGTCTGCATCAGGCAGACGGGCCGTCGGCGTTTTTGTGCCTCCGGGGTTTTCCGTGCGTCCGGGTTTCCGCGTCTCCGATGGGTCGGTGCTGTCCCGTCGCGGTCGTCCCGGACGACCCCTCGGCGAGCGGATGATGACGGTCCGTTACTTGATCAATGAGGCAGATCTCACATGCGCCTCTTATCTTTCATTTAGGAAGAACGGCCTGAGCTGGGTCGTCGAAGGAAATCCCCGAACAATTCCCGGAACCTCACCGTATTTCTCCGGAAGGGAGAGATGAGCGGAGGAAGCGGGACAACGGGATGAGGAGGGCCACGCCCGCCGCAAGCCCCCGCCGGCCGGCCCGCCCCAAGCCCCTGCCGCCGGTCCGCCCCAAGCCCCCGCCCTCATCCCGCCGGTCGCCCGCTAGTCCATCCTCCCCAGCGCCTCCCGCACCTTCCGTACGTCCCGCAACCGCTGTTCATAGGTCGCGCCCAGCACGAGCAGCAGCAGACCGGCCAGCGCGGGCGGCACCCAGCGCGGCAGCAGCCCGGCCACCTGCACCAGATACGGGGCCAGTTCGTGCAGGCTCACCAGCAGCAGCACCGAGCCGCCCAGCACCAGCGGCGCCAGCAGCCGGGACCGGGCCCCGGCCAGCGTGACCGCCAGCGCCACCCCGCCCAGCAGCAGCGGACGCAGCCGCTCCGGGTCGGTCCACACCATCGCCAGACTCGGCAGCAGTGTCACCGACAGCCCGGGGCCGTACGCCACCCAGGACGACGTCCGGGGATCGCCGTGCCGCAGCAGCAGACCGATCACCAGCGCCGGGACCGTGACCGGCAGGGTGTACGCCTCGGGCACGCCCACCTGCCACGCCCCCAGCCGCACCCAGGCCGCCAGCACGAACAGGCCCGTCGACACCCACCCCGCCGCCCGGCGCCGCTCCGGACGCAGCGCCGTACCCGCCGCGATCACCCCGCACAGCGCGATCACCAGCGCCAGCATCGGCGGATCGGACGCCGCCAGCCCGATGGCGACCAGCGCCACCGCGCCGCCCGTCACCTCCACCCCCAGCCGGGTGGCACCCTCGGCGCGCGGGGCCAGCAGCGCCGCCGCCACCGGCACCAGCAGCACCAGCAGCGCGACCGACGGCTCCCCCCAGCCCAGCGAGGCACCCGCGGCGCCCGCCAGCCCCGTCGCCCAGACCAGCGCCAGCACCGCCCCGACCGTCCGGCGCACCCCGGTCGCCGACAGCGCGGCCCCCGCGAACAGGGCCGTCAGCAGGGTCAGCACCGTGAGCGTGGCCGGTTCGGAGGCCAGCGCGAGCAGCGCCAGATGCGCCGCCGTGACCCCCGCCAGCACCAGCGGCACCGTCCGCCACACCGCAGGGAGCACCAGCAGCACCACCGTCACCGCCCCCAGCAGCACCAGCGCGGCGGCGTACGGCAGTCCCAGCGTGTGCGGCGCCAGCAGCGCCGACGCCCAGACCAGGCCGAGCGCCCCCGCCAGCGCCCGCGGACGCCAGGCCGGATCCCGGACCACGGCGACCGCCAGCGCCGCCACCATCAGCAGGACCACCGGCCCCGCCACCACATCCGCCGGCCACTCCACCGCACCGACCGGCAGCAGCCCGTCCCGCGGCACACCCCGCCACGCCGACTCCGCCCAGCCCATCGGCCCCACCAGCGCCCCCGCGACCATCGGCGCCGCCCACAGCAGCGCCGCGCCCTGCACCCCCACCGACGCCCAGCCCAGCCCCCGCCGCACCGGCTCCGGCAGCGCGTCCACCCACAGCGCCGCCAGCAGCGCCATACCGAACAGCAGATGCACCGGCACCGCCCACGCCCCGGGCACCAGCACCCGCGGCACCCCCGCCACCGCCACCACCAACAGCACCCCGCCCGCGACCGAGAGCCCCAGCGCGAGCCCCCGGCCCGCCCCACCGCGCCAGGCGGCGCCCAGCGCTGTCGCCGCCGCGAGGAGAAGGAGCGCCGCCGCACGGGCGGCGGCGCTCGGACCGGTGGCCGTCCACGACAGCACACCGGCCGCCAGCACGCCCCAGCCGCCCAGCCCGTACGCGCCCGTCGCCGCGACGACGCGTATCGAGGGGGCCGTCGACCGGAGCGCCACAGCCGTGTCCAGCGCCGCCGTCACCAGCAGCGCGGTGGTGATCCCGTACGGCAGCGCGTCCAGCGCCACCGCGCCGAGCAGCAGCGGGAGTTGCGCCGCGCCCAGCGCCGCCGGGAGCGGCAGCACCAGCGCGGGCCCGGCGACCCGGGCCAGCCCCCGCCCGTACGCCGCCCAGCCCGCCGCGAGGACGGCCGACGCCAGGGCCGCGTACGCGGCGCCGTCGGTGTCCGCGAGCGCCACCGCGTGCAGCGCGTACGCGTCCAGCACCGTCAGCGCCAGCCCCAGGCCCGCCACCGTCTCGGCGGTCGCCCGCAGCCCGCGCCGCAGCAGCGCCACCGGCACGGCCAGCGCCGCCACCGTCACCGCGCCCAGCACCAGCGACCGCCCCGCGATCCCCAGGTCACCCCAACTGACCAGGGTGAACGCCACCGCCGCGAGGGTCAGCAGGGCACCGCCGAGCAGCAGCAGCAGATTCTGGACACCCGGCGTGGACGCCTCGGGCGCGGGTGCCGTCGCAAGCGACGACGCCTTCGAACGGGAAGGAGCCGCCGGGGCGGTCCGGGGCGGGCCGTGGAGCTGGGCGACCAGCCAGGCACGCCGCGCCATCAGGTGGCTCCGGCGGGCGTCGAGCCAGGACAGCTCGGCGTCCAGGAGCCGCAACTCCTCGGCCGGTGGCGGGATCTGTGTCATGCCAGGGAGTGTGGCCGCCGTCACCTCCCCCGGCATGAGCGCACATACTCAGAACGTACTCAGATGGGACACCCGTGCCGCACAGGGCCGGATACGGCCGGACCCGGGAGGGGCCGGGTGGACCGCATGGACCGGAGGCAAGGGATGGACCGGAGGGACCGGGGGAGACGGTTGGACTGGTCGGACCGGTTGGGCTGGAGAGAACGGATGGGCCGGTTGGACTGGAGTCACTACCGCTTCCGCAGCCGCTGGATCCTGCCCGCCCCGCCCGGCGCGGTCTACGCGGTCCTGGAACGCGCCGAGGAGTACCCGCGATGGTGGCCCGAGGTCCGCTCGATCGACCCCCTCGACGACACCTCGGGCGTGATCACCATCCGCTCCCTCCTGCCCTACACCATGACCTTCACCGCCCGCGCCACCCGGCGCGATCCGGCCGCCGGGGTGCTGGAGATCGCGATGTCCGGCGACGTCGAGGGCTGGGCGCGCTGGACGGTCACCGCCCGGGGGAGCGGCACCCTCGCCCGCTACGACCAGGAGGTCGACGTCCGCAAGCCGCTGCTGCGGCTGCTCGCCGTGCCGGGACGGCCGCTGTTCCGGGCCAACCACACGCTGATGATGCGCTCGGGCCGCCGCGGGCTGCTCGCCCGACTGCCGGCCGCGGAGTGAGACGGCCGGCCCCGGAGGGGAGACCGTCGGCCGTGGAGCGGAACGGCCGGTGCCGGGGGAGACCGTCGACCGCGGAGCGCCCCGGAGCGGGACGGCCGGCCCCGGAGCGAAACATCCGGCCCCCTGAGTGGAACGGTCACCCCGTGAAGCCGTTTGAAGGATCCGCGCCGGGGCCTGTATGGTTCAGTGCGTTCCCGGGCGATTAGCTCAGTGGGAGAGCGCTTCGTTCACACCGAAGAGGTCACTGGTTCGAACCCAGTATCGCCCACCGGGAAAGGCCGGTCCGCCAGCGCGGACCGGCCTTTTGCATGCCCCGCCCCGCCCCACCCCCGCCCCCGGGTGCTCAGGCCGCCGCGGGCAGCTCCGGGCGCAGCGGCCACGCCGGGTCCACCGCCTCCTCGCTGCCGCTGCGCGCGAACCACGCCTGGAGGCCCCGCGCCTGCGCCGCGTGCCACACCGCCTGGAGCGTGTGCAGCTCCGCCGGGGTCAGCCGCTCCAGCCGCGCCGTGAACCGCCGCCCTATCGCCCGGACCACGTCCAGGGACGCCCGCGCGTCCGCCGCCGCGTCGTGCGCCCCGTCCAGGGTGACCTCGTAGTGCGCGCACAGATCCGTCAGGGTGCGACGGCCCTTGCGGTAGCGGTCCAGATGCTTGTCCAGGACCCGCGGATCGAGCACCAGCAGCGGGCTCGACTCGAACCAGCGCGCGAGCGACGAGGCGCGGTGGCGGCGCAGCTCGCGATCCAGCAGGGTCAGATCGAACGGGGCGTTCATCACCACCAACGGCCGCCCCACGGTCGCCTGTTCGGCCAGGGCCGCGGCTATCTCCTGCATCACCGGCGCGGGCCAGCGGCCGTTGTGCGCCAGATGCTCCTCCGTCAGCCCGTGCACCGCCGTGGCCTCCACGGGCACCGGCACGCCCGGATTGACCAGCCAGCGGCTCACCCGCGGCCGGGTCCCCGGACCGTCCTGGACGACGAGAGCGGCCGACACGATCCGGTCGGTCTCCACGTCCACACCTGTCGTCTCCGTGTCGAATGCGGCCAGAGGGCCCTCGTACCAGCACGTCATACGAACACAACTCCTCGTTCACCCACGGCAGGTGACGTACCGTCCTCTGCCCGCTCCGGTGATACCCGGGCTGTTTGCGCGCTACGCCGGGAGGAGACAACAGGAGTACGGGAAGGCGCAGTTCAGCGACCCCCCTTCACGCCGTGGCCGTCGCATCTGCCGCCGCCCCCGCCCATCCGAGCCCCGAGGAACACATCCACACTGTCTGGAAGGCTGTCCGGTCATGGCGATAGCGCAGCCCGAGCGGGGCGGGCTGCTGCCCGAACGCACGGGCCCCCAACGCGGTGCCCGGCACGGCACCCCCCGCGGTTCCCTCGCCACCACCGCCTGCATGGAGACCTTGCAGGTGGGCTATCTGCACGCCGTCGCGGCGGCGGCGGGCTGCTCCCTCTCCCAGCCCTTCCCGGACAACGGCATCGACTGGCACGTCAGCCACAGCGCCCCCGGGCACACGGTCGACGACGAGGTCACCATCAAGGTCCAGCTCAAGGCCACCCACCAGATCCCGCCGAACCCGCCCGGCCCCACCTTCTCCTTCACCCTCGACAACGACCACCTCAGAAAGCTGGCCCGCACCCCGGTGTCGGTGCACAAGATCCTGGTCGTGATGCTGGTCCCGCGCTCCCAGGACGACTGGCTGCGCGCCGGCCACGACCGCCTCGACCTGCGCCACTGCTGCTACTGGGTCAACCTCGCCGGCCGCCCGGTCACCGGCCGCCACCGGACCACCGTACGGATACCGACCGCCAGGATCTTCGACGACCGGGCGCTGTGCGAGATCATGACGCGCGTCGGAACGGGAGGCAGACCATGACCCACCGCCCGCTCGGCGAACCGCTCCGCCCCGTACGCCCCCACCCCGCCGAACCCGCCTGGCACCGCGCCCCCGAACCCGCCCAGGTCGACCCGGCCGTCCTCGGCGCCCTGCTGCGCCGGCACGGCTGGCGGCGGCGCGGCGGCCCCGCCGGACGCTACGGCCGCTGGACCCCGCCCGGTCCCGGCGGCCGGGGCACCAGCCTGCTGGTCCCCGAGTCCCGGGCCTTCCCCGACTGCGAGGACCTGCTCGCCGAGGCCCTCGTCGCCCTCGCCCGCAGCGCCTCGCCGTCCGCCCGCGAGATCCTCGTCGGACTCAGCGTGCCCAGCGACGAGATCACCTGGTGGCGGGACGTCCCCGCCGGACCGGCCGGGACCGCGCCCTGGACCGCCGACGAGCAGGTGCGCGGCGCCGCCCGCCAGATGCTGCTCGCCGCCGCCCTCGCCGCCCACGCCCGCGCCGGCTACTACGGCAACCGGCACCGGCGGGCCGCCACCGCGCTGCTGGACCAGGTCCTCGTCGGCTCCGCCGCCACGAGCGGCCGGCTCACCGCCCTCGTGCCCGTCGCCACCGGCCGCGCCCTGTCGGAGCGGCTCCACCACGCCGTGTACGCGGTCCGCGAGGCCATCGACTACCAGCGCGCCACCGGTGGCATGGACGCCTTCGACGGCGCCGTCGAGGCCGGGGTCAGCCGGGAGCTGACCGAGGCCCTGATCGCGCTGGTCCGGGGCACCGAGGGCGCCCGGGTCGCCGTCGACTGGGCCCCCGCCGCCGGAGCGCCCGAGCGGGCCGCCGCCCCGGCCGAGGCGGTCGAGTTCTCCCCCGGCGACCTGCCCGCCCTGCGCGAGGCCGGCGCCCGCTATCTCCGCGACGAGCCGTCCGTGCCGGTCCGCATCACCGGCGCGGTGGTCCGGCTGCGCCGGCCGGAGCCGCGCGGCGAGGGCAGCGTACGGCTGCGGGTGCTGGCCGGGGCCGAGATCCCGCACGTCCGGCTGACCCTGGACGAGGAGGACTACCGCATCGCCGGGCACGCCCATCTGGTGGGGCTGCCGATCCGGGTGCACGGGCGGCTGGAGAGCCGCGGCGGCTTCCGGCGGCTGACCGGGGCGGGCGGGGTCGTCCCCGTGCAGGTGGACGAGGAGGAGCGGGACCAGCTCATGAAGTCCTTGCAGGAGAACCTGGACTTCTTCGAGGAGGCGTGCAGCGGCGACGACTGACCGCGCGGAGGGGCCGTCGCAGCGCTCGGGGGTCCGGCCGGCCCCGCACGCCTGCGCCGCCCCGCGACCGTTTCGCCCGGGGCCCCGGCGGCTCGGTAGGATCGGTGGGCATCACCCCGCATGCCCTGCGCCAGAGCGCGGGCCCCCGTCAGTCAGGAGAGACCGGTGTCAGACGTCCGTGTGATCATCCAACGCGATTCCGAGCGGGAAGAGCGCACGGTGACGACGGGCACGACGGCCGCCGACCTCTTCGCCGGTCAGCGCTCCATCATCGCCGCGCGCGTGGCCGGCGAGCTGAAGGACCTCGCGTACGAGGTCGCCGACGGCGACGAGGTCGAGGGCGTCGAGATCTCCTCCGAGGACGGTCTGAACATCCTGCGCCACTCCACCGCGCATGTCATGGCCCAGGCCGTGCAGGAGCTGTTCCCCGAGGCCAAGCTCGGCATCGGCCCGCCGGTCAAGGACGGTTTCTACTACGACTTCGACGTCGAGAAGCCGTTCACGCCCGAGGATCTCAAGGCCGTCGAGAAGAAGATGCAGGAGATCCAGAAGCGCGGCCAGCGCTTCGCCCGCCGGGTCGTCACCGACGACGCCGCCCGCGAGGAACTGGCCGGTGAGCCGTACAAGCTGGAGCTGATCGGCCTCAAGGGCGCCGCCTCCAGCGACGACGGGGCGGATGTCGAGGTCGGCGCCGGTGAGCTGACCATCTACGACAACCTGGACGCCAAGACCGGCGAGCTGTGCTGGAAGGACCTGTGCCGCGGCCCGCACCTGCCCTCCACCCGGCTGATCCCGGCGTTCAAGCTGATGCGCAACGCCGCCGCCTACTGGCGCGGCAGCGAGAAGAACCCGATGCTCCAGCGCATCTACGGCACCGCCTGGCCGTCCAAGGACGAGCTGAAGGCGTACCTGGACTTCCTCGCCGAGGCCGAGAAGCGCGACCACCGCAAGCTGGGCAGCGAGCTGGACCTGTTCTCCATCCCCGAGCAGATCGGCTCCGGCCTCGCCGTCTTCCACCCCAAGGGCGGCATCGTCCGCCGCGTCATGGAGGACTACTCGCGCCGCCGCCACGAGGAGGAGGGCTACGAGTTCGTCTACACCCCGCACGCCACCAAGGGGAAGCTCTTCGAGACCTCCGGGCACCTCGACTGGTACGCCGACGGCATGTACCCGCCCATGCAGCTCGACGAGGGCGTGGACTACTACCTCAAGCCCATGAACTGCCCGATGCACAACCTGATCTTCGACGCCCGCGGCCGGTCCTACCGCGAACTGCCGCTGCGGCTCTTCGAGTTCGGGACCGTGTACCGCTACGAGAAGTCGGGTGTGGTGCACGGCCTGACCCGCGCGCGCGGCTTCACCCAGGACGACGCCCACATCTACTGCACCCGCGAGCAGATGTCCGGCGAACTGGACCGGACCCTGACCTTCGTGCTCGGCCTACTGCGCGACTACGGCCTGACGGACTTCTATCTGGAGCTGTCGACCAAGGACCCCGAGAAGTTCGTCGGCTCGGACGAAGCGTGGGAAGAGGCCACCGAGACGCTGCGCGAGGTCGCCGAGAAGCAGGGGCTGCCGCTGGTGCCTGACCCGGGCGGCGCCGCGTTCTACGGGCCGAAGATCTCCGTCCAGGCGAAGGACGCCATCGGCCGGACCTGGCAGATGTCGACGATCCAGCTCGACTTCAACCTGCCTGAGCGGTTCGACCTGGAGTACACCGCCGCCGACGGCACCAAGCAGCGGCCCGTGATGATCCATCGCGCCCTGTTCGGTTCGATCGAGCGGTTCTTCGCGGTGCTCCTGGAGCACTACGCGGGCGCCTTCCCGGCATGGCTGGCGCCGGTGCAGGCGATCGGCATCCCGATCGGGGACGCGCACGTGGAGTACCTGGCGGAGTTCGCCGCCGCCGCGAAGAAGCGGGGGCTGCGGGTCGAGGTCGACTCCTCGGCCGACCGGATGCAGAAGAAGATCCGCAACGCCCAGAAGGCCAAGGTGCCGTTCATGGTCATCGCGGGCGACGAGGACATGGCCAACGGGGCGGTGTCGTTCCGCTACCGGGACGGGTCGCAGGAGAACGGGATTCCGGTGGCCGAGGCGATCGAGAAGATCGCGAAGACCGTCGAGGAGCGCGCACAGGTCTGACGGGCCCGTCCGCAGGGTCGTGGGGGAGCCCCCGGGGAGATCAGCTTCCCGGGGGCTCCTCCTCGTCCGGCCGGGTGAAGCGGTGGATCAGCCAGGACGAGAACGAGCCCGTGACCGCCCCCAGCAGCGCCAGACCGCCGGCCATCATCCCCACCGCGATCAGCCGGCCCTTGGGGGTGATCGGCACGATGTCGCCGTAGCCCACCGTGGCCAGGGTCGAGCAGGTCCACCACACCGCGTCGCCGAAGGTCGTCATGCTGGCGCCCGGCGCGTAGCGCTCCTGGGCGTAGACGGCGAGGGCGCCCGAGAAGCCGACGAGGACGGCGGCGAGGCTGGCGTAGACCATCACCCGCCCGTACAGGGGGAGCCGGGCGCGGCCGTGGCGGCGCTGGACGGCGTCGTAGAACTTCACGATCCGCAGGGGGCGCAGCAGGGGCAGGAGGAGGGTCAGGGTGTCCAGGGGGTGGTGGCGGACGAAGCCCCAGCGGCGTCCGCTGAGCCGCCAGCGCACCGCGTAGTCGAGGAAGAACAGCGCCCAGGCCGCCAGCAGCACGGCGAGGGTCAGATCGTGCCAGCCGGACGGCAGCCCGGGGGCGAGCACCAGGGTGGCGTAGGCGGCGAGGAAGCAGAGCGAGGCCAGGGCGAGCGGGATCTCGGTACGGTCCTCCCAGCGGGTCTCCGGAGCGCGGCCGACGTCGTCCATCGGGCCAGCTTGGGGCATCGGCCGGGCCCGGCCCGGGACGGCGTTCCGCACTCCCCGGCGACACGCCGCGAACGGCCGAAGCCATATGCTGCTGGGCATGACGAGTGAGCCGGAGCAGCAGATCGGGGTCGGTACGCAGGACGCGTTCCAGCGTCTGTGGACGCCCCACCGGATGGCCTACATCCAGGGCGAGAACAAACCGACCTCGGCGGAGGCCGGTGACGGCTGCCCGTTCTGCGCGATCCCGGCGAAGTCCGACGAGGACGGGCTGATCGTCCGGCGGGGCGAGCAGGTGTACGCGGTGCTGAATCTGTACCCGTACAACGGCGGGCATCTGATGACCGTGCCCTACCGGCATGTCGCGGACTACACCGAGCTGACCGCCGGGGAGACGGCGGAGCTGGCGGAGCTGACCAAGCAGGCGATGACCGCGCTGCGGGCGGCGTCCGGGGCGCACGGGTTCAACATCGGGATGAACCAGGGGAGCGTGGCGGGCGCCGGGATCGCCGCGCATCTCCACCAGCACATCGTGCCCCGCTGGGGCGGGGACACCAACTTCATGCCGGTGGTGGGGCATACGCGGGTGCTGCCGCAGTTGCTGGCGGACACGCGGGCGATGCTGGCGGAGGCGTGGCCTTCGGCGTAGGGCGGGGCGGGAGCCTGCGGGTGCGGGTGCGGGTGCGGGTGCGGGTGCGGGTGCGGGTGCGGGTGCGGGTGCCGGTGCCGGTGCCGGTGCCGGTGCCGGTGCCGGGCTGGGCGTTGGCGGGGGGCGTGCAGTCCGGTGGGCGGGTTGGGTGCCTGGGGGAGCCCCCGCCCCCGCCCCCGCCCCCGGTCTACGCGTCGTAGAGGTCGGCCTTGCGCGGAGCGGCGTCCTGGACCGCGCCCGACAGGAACGACGAGCGGGCGCCGAACTTCTCGGTGTCGACGCCGTTCTCCTTGAGGACCCGGATCGCGGCGGCGTGGACGACCCGCAGGACGGGGGTGGCGGCGCGCAGGGCGTCGTCGGCCATGAAGCGGTGGCGCCAGGGCTGGTCCGCCCAGGCGTGCCGCAGACCGAACGGCTCGGGCAGGCCGACGGAGCCGCCCAGCCAGTTCAGCAGCGGCGGGTACCAGGTGAGCGGGGCACGGACGGCGAGCCGGACCACCTCGTTGGTGCTGACCAGGGGGAGCTTCACCGTGCGGTTCTCCCACGGCTTGAGCGCCTTCTGGACGGACTTGGTGGGGGCCGAGGACTTGGTGGTGAACAGCGAGTTCACCGGGCCGAGGGCGTGGCCCGTGACCTCGATGCGCAGGGTCGAGTGGAGCACCGTGACCGTGATCATCATGGTGATGACGAGCTGGCCGTCCCACAGGGTCCACTGCACGCCCAGATAGTGCCGGTTCCCGGCGCCGAACTGCTGCTTGTTGCAGATCTCCTGTATTGCGTGCTGCTTGAACTGGAACGCCTCGACGTCGGTGCCCTCCGGGCGGGACACCGATCCCGCGTTCTCCCCGATGGGGCTGACGATCCAGTGGCGTATGGAGGGCGGGGTGAAGCCGCCGGTGTTGAGGGGGCCGCGCTCCAGCATCCGCAACTGGTCGTGGATCGAGCGGATGACATCCCAACTGCGGAAGGGGTGGATCTCGCGGTCGGGATCGGCCGGGGTCAGCTCCTCGGCGAGCTGCCAGGCACCCCAGCGGGTGCCCATGCCGAGTATGCCCTTGGGCCCGGCGTAGAAGACGGAGTTGGACTGCTGCTCCGCGCTCAGCTTCGCCAGGGACTGGCGCAGTTGCTCGGCGGCGGTCTCACCGGGGTTGCTGGGCACCGCCTCGGGGACCTTGGCGCCGACGTTGCCCCCCGACAGCAGGCTGTCCCAGCGCTCGCGCAGATCCCTGGCGGTGGACTCGCAGACCTGCTTGGCCCAGAACCAGCCCAGGACGGGCAGGGCGATGGCCGCCCGCGCGTACCAGGCCCAGAAGCCCGTGAGCGGCATCCGGATCAGGAAGATGACGGCGACCACGCCGACGGCCAGCAGCAGGGCCGTGGCCAGCGCGGAGGCCCGTTTGTCGTCGCGCTTGTCGATCATCGCGCGGAGCTGGAAGACGCCCAGCCACAGCAGCAGACCGGGCAGGAACAGCACACCGCAGACCACCATGATCGCCGTGAGCTTGTTGTCCCGGTCGCGGCGGATGCGGTTGGCGGCCAGCGCGTGCTCCACGACGACCTGCGGTTCGGTGCCGAAGGACTGGATCAGCGCGCCGCGCCCCGGGGCCAGCATGCGGCTGATCAGGGCCCGGGAGAACGCCTCACCCAGGTTGGGCCGGAAGATGGCGGCCCACTTGCGGCCCTCGTTGACGCTCGACTTGTGCCAGTCGTTGTCGGCCTTCTTGATGTCGTCCATCGGGCTGTCGCGGTAGGCCATGGAGGCCAGCGCGTAGGTCGGCGCCTGGCCGCCGTCGCCCGTGCGGGGCACCTGGGGTCCGAAGATGTCCCCGTAGCCGCCGTCACTCGCCATGCCCGCCCCCGATCGCCGCAGTGTCGCTCCTGCCGCACTTCCCGACTTCCCCGCCCCGCACACCTGTTGGCCGGTCGTCCGTCCGGAACGGATCCCGCCCGACGCGCCACCTGATCACGTGATCAGCGTAGCCGCCGCCACCGACATCCGGCGGCGGACGGCAGAAGCCGCCCGCCCCGCTCCCGCCCGGCCGGGCCCGAAGAGGGCCCGCCCGCAGGGGATTTGTGCCGGTCGCGGGGGCGACGGGCGGCCGTTCGCAGGGCCGACTCCCGGCCGTGCGAAGAGGCGATTCCCGGCCGTGCGGCGAGGCGACTCCCGGCCGTGCGAAGAGACAACTCCTAGCCGTCCCCCTCCTGTTCCCGGATCCGCTCGGCGATCTGCGGGGGCATCGGTTCGTGCCGGGCGTACGCCCGCTGGAACCGGGCCGTGCCGTGCGAGAGGGAGCGCAGATCGACGGCGTACCGGCCGATCTCGATCTCGGGGACCTCCGCGCGCACCAGCGTGCGCCCCTCGCCGGTCTGCTCGGTGCCGAGCACCCGGCCGCGCCGCCCGGACAGATCGCTCATCACCGCGCCGACGTAGTCGTCGCCGACCAGCACGCTCACCTCGGCGACCGGCTCCAGCAGATGGATCCGGCTGTCCCCGGCGGCCTCGCGCAGGGCCAGCGCGCCAGCCGTCTGGAAGGCGGCGTCGGAGGAGTCCACCGAGTGCGCCTTGCCGTCCAGCAGGGTCACCCGCACGTCGACCAGCGGATATCCGGCGGCGACGCCCTTGGCGGCCTGTCCGCGCACCCCCTTCTCGACGGACGGGACGAACTGCCGGGGCACCGCCCCGCCGACCACCTTGTCGACGAACTCGATGCCCGAGCCGTTGGGCAGCGGCTCCACCTCGATCTCGCAGATGGCGTACTGCCCGTGCCCGCCGGACTGCTTGACGTGCCGGCCGCGCCCGGCGGCTTTGTCGGCGAAGGTCTCGCGCAGGGACACCCTGTGCGGGACGACGTCGACCTGCACGCCGTAGCGGGTGCGGAGCCGTTCCAGGGCGACATCGGCGTGCGCCTCGCCCAGGCACCACAGGACGACCTGGTGGGTGTGCGGGTTCTGCTCCAGGCGCATGGTGGGGTCCTCGGCGACCAGCCGGGCGAGGCCCTGGGAGAGCTTGTCCTCGTCGGCCTTGCTGTGCGCCCGGATGGCCAGCGGCAGCAGCGGGTCCGGCATCTCCCAGGGCTCCATGAGCAGCGGGTCGTCCCGGGCGGAGAGGGTGTCGCCGGTCTCCGCGCGGCCCAGCTTGGCGACCGCGGCCAGGTCTCCGGCGATGCAGTGCGACAGCGCCCGCTGCTGTTTGCCGAACGGCCCGGTCAGCGCGCCGACGCGTTCGTCCACGTCGTGGTCCTCGTGCCCGCGGTCGGCCAGGCCGTGCCCGGAGACGTGCACGGTGTCGTCGGGGCGCAGGGTGCCGGAGAAGACCCGCACCAGGGAGACCCGGCCCACATAGGGGTCGGAGGAGGTCTTGACCACCTCGGCGACCAGGGGGCCGCCCGGGTCGCAGGGCTTCAGCTCGCGCGGCTCGCCGCCGAGGGTGGTGACCCGGGGCGCCGCCCGCTCCAGCGGGGTCGGGAAGCCGCCGGTGACCAGCTCCAGCAGTTCGACCGTGCCCAGGCCCTGGCGGGCGCCCCGGGCGGCGGGGGCGGCGGCCAGGACCGGGAAGAAGACCCCGCGCGCGACGGCCCGCTCCAGGTCGTCGACGAGGGTCCCGACGTCGATGGGGTCGCCGCCGACGTACCGGTCCATCAGGGACTCGTCCTCGCTCTCCGCGATGATGCCCTCGATCAGCCGGTTCCTGGCCTCCTCGATCAGCGGCAGCCGCTCCGCGTCCGGCGGGGACTCCACGCGGGTGCCGCTCGCGTAGTCGAACAGGGTCTGCGAGAGCAGCCCGATCAGCCCGGTCACCGGGGCGTGCCCGTCGGGTCCGGCGGGGCCGCGCAGCGGCAGATAGAGGGGGAGCACGGCGTCGGGGTCGTCGCCGCCGAACGCCTCGGCGCAGATCCGGGTCATCTCCTCGAAGTCGGCCCGCGCGGCCTCCAGGTGCGTGATCACGATCGCGCGGGGCATACCGACCGCCGCGCACTCCTCCCACACCATGCGGGTCGCGCCGTCCACGCCATCGGCGGCGGAGACCACGAAGAGGGCCGCGTCCGCCGCGCGCAGACCGGCCCTCAGCTCCCCGACGAAGTCGGCGTATCCGGGGGTGTCGAGCACATTGACCTTGATCCCGTTCCACTCGACCGGCACCAGGGAGAGCTGTACCGAGCGCTGCTGCCGGTGCTCGATCTCGTCGTAGTCGGAGACGGTGCCGCCGTCCTCCACGCGGCCCGCCCGGTTCACCGCTCCCGCGGTCAGCGCGAGAGCCTCCACCAGCGTCGTCTTGCCCGATCCGGAATGGCCGACCAATACCACGTTCCGTACGGACGTGGGATGGTCGGCCGCCCTAGCCCTGCCGGCGGCCCCGGGGTGTGCGTTCGCCTTGTCGCCCATGACCTTGCCTCCCGTGCACGGTGTGGTCGGTGAGGCGCGGGCGGACAGGGGGGCCGCGGTGGCGGCTCCGGTGACGCCCGCGGTCCTTCGAGCTTTCCACTCCCGTCACGGTGCGTCCATACAGGCGACGCGAACCCGACCGCCACCGGGGGCCGCGTACGGGCCGGGGCGCGGTGCCCCGTCCCCGGTGCCCGGCGGTCGTACAAGCGCCCGCGTGGCTACGATGGGCCAGCCGGTGGCCAGCAGGGGCCGCGCGGCGACAGCGACTCCTTTGGAAGTGTGGCAGGCCATGCTGAACAAGTACGCGCGTGCATTCTTCACGCGTGTCCTCACTCCGTTCGCCGCGTTTCTGATCCGCAGGGGCGTCAGCCCCGACGCGGTCACGCTCATCGGCACCGCCGGAGTGGTCGCGGGCGCGCTGGTCTTCTACCCCCGGGGCGAGTTCTTCTGGGGCACGGTCGTGATCACGCTGTTCGTCTTCTCCGACCTGGTCGACGGGAACATGGCCCGCCAGCTCGGCCGCTCCAGCCGCTGGGGCGCTTTCCTGGACTCCACGCTCGACCGGGTCGCCGACAGCGCGATCTTCGGCGGATTCGCCCTCTGGTACGCCGGACAGGGCGACAACAATGTGCTCTGCGCGGTGTCCATCTTCTGCCTCGCCAGCGGCCAGGTGGTGTCGTACACCAAGGCGCGCGGCGAGTCGATCGGGCTGCCGGTCGCCGTCAACGGGCTGGTCGAGCGGGCCGAGCGGCTGGTGATCTCGCTGGTCGCGGCCGGTCTCGCGGGCTTCGACACCTTCGGTGTCCCCGGTATCCACTGGCTGCTGCCCATCGCCCTGTGGATCGTCGCCGTCGGCAGCCTGGTCACCCTCATCCAGCGGGTCGTCACGGTCCGGCGCGAATCGGCCGAGGCGGAGGCCGCCGCCGCGCAGGACAATGGAGCCGCGGACGGCGATGCCCCGGCCGGCGCGTCCCACGGGAGCGAGGCGGCGAAATGAGCGCACGGGAGCGGTTGACCGACGCGCTGTACGGCGCCGGATGGGGCACCGTCAAGAGGCTCCCGGAACCCGTCGCCGTCCGGCTCGGCCGCTCCCTCGCCGACACCGCCTGGAAACGGCGCGGCAAGGGCGTGCTGCGGCTGGAGAGCAACTACGCGCGCGTGGTGCCCGACGCGAGCCCCGAGCGGCTGCGGGAGCTGTCCCGCGCGGGCATGCGCTCCTACCTGCGGTACTGGATGGAGTCCTTCCGGCTGCCGGCCTGGAGCCCCGAGCGGATCCGCAACGGTTTCGACCCCAAGGACATCCACCACCTCACCGACGGACTCGCCACCGGCAAGGGCGTCGTCCTCGCCCTGCCCCACCTGGCCAACTGGGACCTCGCGGGCGCCTGGGTCACCACCGAGCTGAGGACGCCGTTCACCACGGTCGCCGAGCGACTCAAGCCGGAGACCCTCTACGACCGGTTCGTCGCCTACCGCCAGGGCCTCGGCATGGAGGTCCTGCCGCACAGCGGCGGCACCGCCTTCGGCACCCTCGCCCGGCGGCTGCGGGACGGCGGCCTGGTCTGCCTGGTCGCCGACCGCGACCTGTCCGCCTCCGGCGTCGAGGTGACCTTCTTCGGCGACCGCGCCCGGATGCCCGCCGGACCCGCCCTGCTGGCCCAGCAGACGGGCTCCCTGCTGCTGCCGGTGACCCTCTGGTACGACGACTCGCCCGTCATGCGGGGGCAGGTCCATCCCCCGATCGAGGTACCCGAGTCAGGTACCCGCGCCGAGAAGACGTCTGTCATGACACAGGCGCTGGCCGATGCCTTCGCCACGGGGATCGCCGACCATCCGGAGGACTGGCACATGTTGCAGCGGTTGTGGGTCGACGACCTCGAACCCCGCGCGCCGGGCGGGGAGCAGCCGTGAGGATCGGCATCGTCTGCCCCTACTCGTGGGACGTCCCGGGCGGCGTCCAGTTCCACATCCGCGACCTCGCCGAGTACTTCCTCCGTCAGGGCCACGACGTGTCCGTCCTCGCCCCGGCCGACGACGACACCCCGCTGCCGCCGTACGTGGTCTCCGCGGGCCGGGCGGTGCCGGTCCCGTACAACGGGTCGGTGGCCCGGCTGAACTTCGGGTTCCTGTCCGCGGCCCGGGTCCGCCGCTGGCTGCACGACGGCTCCTTCGACGTGGTGCACATCCACGAGCCGACCTCGCCCTCGCTGGGCCTGCTCACCTGCTGGGCCGCGCAGGGCCCCATCGTCGCCACGTTCCACACCTCCAACCCGCGCTCGCGTGCGATGATCGCCGCGTACGCCATCCTCCAGGCGGCCCTGGAGAAGATCAGCGCCCGGATCGCGGTCAGCGAGTACGCCCGCCGCACCCTGGTCGAGCACCTCGGCGGCGACGCGGTCGTCATCCCCAACGGGGTGGACGTCGACTTCTTCGCCCGCGCGGAGCCCCGCGCCGAGTGGCAGGGCGACACCATCGGCTTTGTCGGCCGCATCGACGAGCCCCGCAAGGGCCTGCCGGTCCTCATGCGGGCCCTGCCCCGCATCCTCGCCGAGCGCCCCCGGACCCGGCTCCTGGTGGCCGGCCGCGGCGACGAGGAGCACGCGGTGTCCGAGCTGCCCCCGGAGCTGCGCTCACGCGTCGAGTTCCTCGGCATGATCAGCGACGAGGACAAGGCCCGCTTCCTGCGCAGCGTCGACCTGTACGTGGCGCCCAACACCGGCGGCGAGAGCTTCGGCATCATCCTGGTCGAGGCGATGTCCGCGGGCGCCCCCGTCCTCGCCTCCGACCTCGACGCCTTCGCCCAGGTCCTGGACCGGGGCGCCGCGGGCGAGCTCTTCGCCAACGAGGACGCCGACGCCCTCGCCAAGTCCGCCGTACGCCTCCTCGGCGACCCCCAGCGCAGAACGGAGCTGCGGGAGCGGGGCAGCGCCCATGTCCGGCGCTTCGACTGGTCGACGGTGGGCGCGGACATCCTCTCCGTCTACGAGACGGTCACGGCGGGCGCGGCGGCGGTCGCGGCCGACGAACGCGCCCACGAGTCCCGGCGCAGAACGGGCGGGCACGGGGGCGGGGCCGGGCGTGGCGGTGACGGCGGCCAGGGCAGGCAGGGTGGCGGCTCCGGCGGGGACAGGGAGGGTGGCGGGCTGCGGGCACGGCTGGGGTTGGCGCGGGAGTAGGGGTGGGTTGTCGGCCGGGGTCTCGGCCGGGGTCAGGGTCAGCGGCGGTGTGTGGTGTTGGTCCTGGTCGTGCGGGACCGGTGTCCGGTGTCCGACCGGCGTCGGTGGTCCGGGGCCGGCGTCCTGTGCGGGGTCGGCGTCGATGGTCCGGGGCTGGCGTCCAGTGCGGGGTCGGTGTCGGTCGTCCGGGGCCGGCGCCCAGCGCGGGGCGGGCTTCCGGTGTCGGCCGTCCGGGAGCGGCACCCGATCCCCGACCGGCGCCGGAAGTACCTGCATGCCGACTCCACGGCTCCCTCCAACCCCCTAAGGTGACCGTCCGTGACCGCAACCCTGATCTGGATCCTCGTCGCCCTCGTGGCGATCGGCCTCTATCTGAGCTGGACCGCCGGCCGACTGGACCGGCTGCACGCCCGGATCGACGCCACCCGCGCCGCCCTGGACGCCCAGCTCCTGCGCCGCGCCTCGGTGGCCCAGGAACTGGCCACCTCCGGGGTGATGGACCCGGCCGCGTCCATCGTGCTCTACGAGGCCGCGCACGCCGCCCGGCAGGCCGAGGAGGAGCAGCGCGAGGTCGCCGAGAGCGAGCTGAGCCAGGCTCTGCGTGCCGTCTTCGCCGACCCCCACCAGGTGGAGGGCGTCCGCGAGGCCCCCGGGGGAGAGGCGGCGGCCCATGAACTGACGGAGGCGGTGCGGCGGGTGCCGATGGCGCGGCGCTTCCACAACGACGCGGTCGGCGCCGCCCGGCGGCTGCGTGAGCACCGCAAGGTCCGCTGGTTCCGTCTCGCGGGGCACGCGCCCTTCCCGATGGCCTTCGAGATGGACGACGAGCCACCGGCGGCACTGGTGGAGCGGGCGGCGGCCTGAGGGGGTCCCTCCGGGGGTTTGGGGGTGGGGTGCCTGGGGTGCCTCGGGTGGCTGCCGAGAGGTGGGGAGCTGCTGTCAGGGGCGGGGTCCTGTCGCGGGGGTGGGGGAGCTGCTTTGGGTGCGGGAGGAGCTGCGCGGGCGTGGGGGAGCTGCTGTCAGGGGGGCGGGGTCCTGCCGCGGAGTGGGGGAAGCTGCCTTGCGGGCGGGAGGAACTGCGCCGGGGTGGGGGAGCTGCCGCCAGGTCGGGCCCTGTCTCGGGGTGGCAGGGAACTGCTTGAGGGGCGGGACGCCGGTGCCGGGCCGGTGTAGCTGCCGTTGGGGGGCGGGCCCCGTCGCGGAGCGTGAGTGATTGCCTGTGCGCCGTGGGGGGTGAGGGAGGGCCGTCCTGAAGGGCGGGACGCCTGTCCCTGGCCCGGGGGAGCTGCGCTGAGGTGGCCCTGTCACGGATGAGCGGGTGGAGCCTCCCCGTGCGGGCAAGGGCGCCGCCTTGACGGGCTGTGGCCCGCCTCCCGGGTGGCGGGGCACCGCCCCAGAGGTGGCTCCCTGTCCCGGACGCCGGGAGGCCCGCGCTCGGGGGAGGTCCGTTCGTGGGGGAGGTCCGCGCGTGGGGAGGCCCCGAGAGGCGGGGCGCCCGTCCCGGGTTGGGGGAGGCCCCCGAGCGGCGGGGCGCCCGTCCCCAGGCAGGGGAGTCGCGCCAGTGGCGGTACTACCTGCCCCCGGCTGGGAACCTCGCCAGAAGCGGGACGCTCACCCACCGAGGTGAGTTGACCTCTCCCCACCAAAACGATCCACCCCCTCCCCATTGGCCCTTGCAGTGGCCTGGTCCGTTCACGTTTCCTCAATGCAGCGGCCCCCCTGTTCACCGGAGCCGCACCCACCCTCCCCGCCCAGTTCACCCAGTTCACCCCGTTCCCCAGTGAGGTCACCCGTGTCCACCACGCTTCCCGACTCCGACTCCCGCTCCGCCCAGACCCCCGAGACCGGTACCGCGCGCGTGAAGCGCGGGATGGCCGAGCAGCTCAAGGGCGGTGTGATCATGGACGTCGTCACGCCGGAGCAGGCGAAGATCGCCGAGGACGCGGGCGCCGTCGCCGTCATGGCCCTGGAGCGCGTTCCGGCCGACATTCGCAAGGACGGCGGCGTGGCCCGGATGTCCGACCCGGACATGATCGAGGGCATCATCGAGGCCGTGTCGATCCCGGTGATGGCCAAGTCCCGGATCGGCCACTTCGTCGAGGCCCAGGTCCTCCAGTCGCTCGGCGTGGACTACATCGACGAGTCCGAGGTCCTCACCCCGGCCGACGAGGTCAACCACTCCGACAAGTGGGCCTTCACCACCCCCTTCGTCTGTGGCGCCACCAACCTCGGAGAGGCCCTGCGCCGGATCGCCGAGGGCGCCGCCATGATCCGTTCCAAGGGCGAGGCCGGCACCGGCAATGTAGTCGAGGCGGTCCGCCACCTGCGCCAGATCAAGAACGAGATCGCCCGTCTGCGCGGCTACGACAACAACGAGCTGTACGCCGCCGCCAAGGAGCTGCGCGCCCCCTATGAGCTGGTCAAGGAGGTCGCGGCCCTGGGGAAGCTCCCCGTGGTGCTGTTCTCCGCCGGAGGCGTCGCCACCCCCGCCGACGCGGCCCTGATGCGCCAGCTCGGCGCTGAGGGTGTCTTCGTCGGCTCCGGCATCTTCAAGTCCGGCGACCCCGCCAAGCGCGCCGCCGCCATCGTGAAGGCGACCACCTTCTACGACGACCCGAAGATCATCGCCGACGCGTCCCGCAACCTCGGCGAGGCCATGGTCGGCATCAACTGCGACACCCTCCCCGAGGCCGAGCGCTACGCCAACCGCGGCTGGTAAGCCACCGATGAGCAGCCCCCTCGAACCCGCCACCGCCGCCATACCTCCCGCCCCCGCCACCCTCGTAGTGGGCGTCCTGGCCCTCCAGGGCGACGTACGGGAGCATCTGACCGCCCTGGCCGCCGCAGGTGCCCAGGCGCTGCCGGTGCGGCGCCCGGAGGAGCTGGCCGGGGTGGACGGTCTGGTCGTGCCCGGCGGCGAGTCCACCACCATCTCCAAGCTGGCCGTCCTGTTCGGCCTGATGGAGCCCCTCCGCGCGCGCGTGCGCGCGGGGATGCCGGTCTACGGCACCTGCGCGGGCATGATCATGCTCGCCGACAAGATCCTCGACCCGCGCTCGGGCCAGGAGACCGTCGGCGGCATCGACATGATCGTCCGGCGCAACGCCTTCGGCCGGCAGAACGAGTCCTTCGAGGCCGCCGTCCCGGTCGAGGGCGTGGCCGGGCCCCCGGTGGAGGGCGTCTTCATCCGCGCCCCGTGGGTCGAGTCGGTCGGCGCGGACGTCGAGGTGCTCGCCGAGTACGACGGCCATGTCGTCGCCGTCCGCCAGGGCAACGCGCTGGCCACGTCGTTCCATCCGGAGCTGACCGGCGATCACCGTCTGCACGCGCTCTTTGTCGACATGGTGGTCGCCGCGGCGGGCGAGGAGCGGGCAGTGGAGTCCTTGTAGGATCTCAGGCGTCCTACAGAGATTGGTTACGCGAAGGAGACAGGCAGATGTCCGGCCACTCTAAATGGGCCACGACGAAGCACAAGAAGGCCGTGATCGATGCCAAGCGCGGCAAGCTCTTCGCGAAGCTGATCAAGAACATCGAGGTCGCGGCGCGGATGGGCGGCGTCGACGTCGAAGGCAACCCGACGCTGTACGACGCCGTGCAGAAGGCCAAGAAGCAGTCGGTCCCGAACAAGAACATCGACTCGGCGATCAAGCGCGGCGGCGGACTCGAAGCCGGCGGCGCCGACTACGAGACGATCATGTACGAGGGCTACGGCCCCAACGGCGTCGCCGTGCTCATCGAGTGCCTCACCGACAACCGCAACCGCGCCGCCTCCGAGGTCCGGGTCGCCATGACCCGCAACGGCGGCTCCATGGCCGACCCCGGCTCGGTGTCGTACCTCTTCCACCGCAAGGGCGTCATCATCGTCCCCAAGGGCGAGCTGACCGAGGACGACGTGCTGGGCGCGGTCCTGGACGCCGGTGCCGAGGAGGTGAACGACCTCGGTGAGTCCTTCGAGGTGATCAGCGAGGCCACCGACCTGGTCGCGGCCCGCACCGCCCTCCAGGAGGCCGGGATCGACTACGACTCGGCCGAGGCCAACTTCGTCCCGACCATGCAGGTCGAACTGGACGAGGACGGCGCCAAGAAGATCTTCAAGCTGATCGACGCGCTGGAGGACAGCGACGACGTGCAGAACGTCTTCGCCAACTTCGACGTCAGCGACGAGGTGATGGAGAAGGTCGACGCGTAGCGCGTCACGCGCGGCGGACCGGATCCGGCGCACCGGCTCAACGGGCCGACGGGGCAACCCCGTCGGCCCGTCGCCGTGCCGGGCGGGCTTTGCCGGGAGTCGCTCGGGGGCGTTGTCAGTGCCAGCCGATAGCCTGCACAAATGGTCGAACGACCAGGACGACCAGGACGGTCGGATGGCTGGACGGTCGGATGGCAGGACGACGGGACGAGACGGGACGGGAGGGGGGCCGGTGCGGGTACTCGGGGTGGACCCCGGTCTGACGCGCTGCGGGGTCGGGGTCGTGGAGGGCGTCGCGGGCCGCCCGCTGACCATGCTCGGCGTCGGCGTCGTCCGCACCCCGGCGGACGCGGACCTCGGCCACCGGCTGGTCGCCGTCGAGCAGGGCATCGAGGAGTGGCTGGACCGCCACCGCCCCGAGTTCGTCGCCGTGGAGCGCGTCTTCAGCCAGCACAACGTCCGTACGGTGATGGGCACCGCCCAGGCCAGCGCCGTCGCCATGCTGTGCGCCGCCCGCCGGGGCATCCCGGTCGCGCTGCACACCCCCAGCGAGGTCAAGGCCGCCGTCACCGGCTCCGGACGCGCCGACAAGGCCCAGGTCGGCGCCATGGTCACCCGGCTGCTCCGGCTCGACGCCCCGCCCAGGCCCGCCGACGCCGCCGACGCCCTGGCCCTCGCCATCTGCCACATCTGGCGCGCGCCCGCGCAGAACCGGCTCCAGCAGGCCGTCGCCCAGCACACCGCGCGCGCCCCGCGCGCCCCCCACCCCGCCCCGAAAGGCCGAACGGCATGATCGCCTTCGTCAGCGGCACGGTCGCCGCCCTCGCTCCGGACGCCGCCGTGGTCGAGGTCGGCGGTGTCGGCATGGCCGTCCAGTGCACGCCGAACACCCTGTCCACGCTCCGCCTCGGCCGCCCCGCCAAGCTGCACACCTCCCTGGTGGTCCGCGAGGACTCGCTGACCCTGTACGGCTTCGTGGACGACGACGAGCGCCAGGTCTTCGCCCTGCTCCAGACGGCGAGCGGGGTCGGCCCCCGGCTGGCCCAGGCGATGCTCGCCGTGCACACCCCGGACGCCCTGCGCCGGGCGGTGGCCACGGCCGACGAGAAGGCCCTCACCGCGGTGCCCGGCATCGGCAAGAAGGGCGCGCAGAAGCTGCTGCTGGAGCTGAAGGACCGGCTCGGCGAGCCGATCGGCGCCCCCGTGGTCGGCGCCCCGGTCAGCACCGGCTGGCGCGACCAGCTCCACGCCGCCCTGATCGGCCTCGGCTACGCCACCCGCGAGGCCGACGAGGCGGTCAGCGCCGTGACACCCCAGGCGGAGGCGACCAGGGGCACACCCCAGGTCGGGCACCTGCTGAAGGCGGCCCTCCAGACCCTGAACAGAACCCGCTGAGCGGGCGGCGCCGGGTGGAGGCGGCCGGAGGACCGGGGGCCCGGGACACCGGAGCGGTGACGGCCGGCACCGGGAGGGCGCCGCAGCAGCCCGGTGACGGGGCCGGGCGCCGCCACGCCACCGGGACAGCGGCAGAAACCGCAGCTCCCGGACGACGACCCGGCCCGGCCGCTCCCGTCGGCAGCCCCCCGTGAGCGGCTCCCCGTAAACCACCCCTCACCCCCCGTCCACCACCCCCAAGGAGACCCGCAGTGAACTGGGACGACCCGACCGACCGCCCCGCCGCCGAGCCCCCCGCCGGTGCCGACGCGGAGCGGCTGGTGGGCTCCGTCGCCGACCGCGAGGACCAGGCCGTGGAAGCCGCGCTGCGCCCCAGGGACCTGGACGAGTTCATCGGTCAGGAGAAGGTCCGCGAGCAGCTCGACCTCGTGCTGCGCGCCGCCCGCGCGCGGGGCGCCACCGCCGACCACGTCCTGCTCTCCGGCGCCCCCGGCCTCGGCAAGACCACCCTCTCCATGATCATCGCGGCCGAGATGGGCGCCCCCATCCGCATCACCTCCGGCCCCGCCATCCAGCACGCCGGGGACCTCGCCGCGATCCTCTCCTCCCTCCAGGAGGGCGAGGTGCTGTTCCTGGACGAGATCCACCGCATGTCCCGCCCCGCCGAGGAGATGCTCTACATGGCGATGGAGGACTTCCGGGTCGACGTCATCGTCGGCAAGGGCCCCGGCGCCACCGCCATCCCCCTGGAGCTGCCGCCCTTCACCCTGGTCGGCGCCACCACCCGGGCCGGACTCCTGCCGCCCCCGCTGCGCGACCGCTTCGGCTTCACCGCGCACATGGAGTTCTACGAGCCCGCCGAGCTGGAGCGGGTCGTCCACCGCTCCGCCCACCTCCTGGACGTCGGCATCGACACCGAGGGCGCCGCCGAGATCGCCGGCCGCTCCCGGGGCACGCCCCGTATCGCCAACCGGCTGCTGCGCCGGGTCAGGGACTACGCGCAGGTCAAGGCCGACGGAGCGATCACCAGAGAGATCGCCGCCGCCGCCCTCAAGGTCTACGAGGTGGACGCGCGCGGCCTCGACCGGCTGGACCGGGCCGTCCTGGAGGCCCTGCTCAAGCTGTTCGCGGGCGGCCCGGTCGGTCTGTCGACACTGGCCGTGGCCGTGGGGGAGGAGCGGGAGACCGTCGAGGAGGTCGCCGAACCCTTCCTGGTCCGCGAGGGGCTGCTCGCCCGTACGCCCCGTGGCCGGGTCGCCACGGTGGCCGCATGGGCGCACCTCGGTCTCACCCCGCCCCGCACCGGGCCTGCGGGAAACGGACAACAGGACCTGTTCGGGACGTGACGGCGCGGTTCTGGCCCGCACAGGAACCCCGGTGCCATGCTGAGCGTTGTTCCCTGCGCGCGGACTCGCTTAGACTCCGCCGATGCCGCCCTTGTCGGCGGCTGACAATCCCCCAACCATCAGGCCGCTTCCCACCGCGGTCGTGTGAAGGAAGTTCCGACCCGTGAGTCTCGTGACCCTCCTCCCGTTCATCGTGCTCATCGGGGCCATGTTCCTGATGACCCGGTCGGCGAAGAAGAAGCAGCAGCAAGCCGTCGACATGCGGAACCAGATGCAGCCGGGATCCGGCGTCCGCACCATCGGGGGCATGTACGCGACGGTGAAGGAAGTCAACGAGGACACGGTCCTCCTCGACGCCGGTCCGGGCGTCGACCTGCTCTTCGCCAAGAACTCCATCGGTGCCGTGCTGTCGGACGACGAGTACAACCGCATCGTCCACGGCATCGAGCACGACCTGAAGTCCGACGCCGACCTCGTCCCGGACGACGCCTCCGCGCTGACCGACAGCGACAAGCCCGCCGACGCCTCCTCCGACGACAAGCCGGTCGACCTCGGCAAGCGGGACGCCGACGACGAGCCGTCCGACGCCGCTCCCGCCGGGGCGAAGACGGAGGACGAGCCGAAGAAGACCGACGGCGACTCCGACGCGAAGTAGTCGTGCCCCGGGGCGTGCGGGCCAGGCCCTCGCGCCCCGGAGTGCGCCCAGCTCGCAGGGGATCCCGACACCATGTCATGGCCGTCCGCCCGCCGACCCGGAGCGCGGCGGCCCGAGAGGGAGTACGAGAAGGTGGCAGCACCTAAAAAGGGCCGGAACGCGAGCGCCCAGAGCAAGCCGGGGCGCTCGCTGGTCCTGATCCTGATCGCCATCGTGGCGCTCACGGGAGGCATGTTCGCCTCCGGACACACCACTCCGCGTCTCGGCATCGACCTCGCCGGCGGCACCAGCATCACGCTCACGGCGGTCAACGAACCCGGCCAGCCCAACGCGATCAACCAGACGAACATGGACACCGCGGTCGCCATCATGGAGAACCGGGTCAACGGCCTGGGTGTCTCCGAGGCCGAGGTCCAGACGCAGGGCGCCAGCAACATCATCGTCAACATCCCCAAGGGCACCGACTCCGAGCAGGCCCGGGAGCAGGTCGGTACCACGGCCAAGCTGTACTTCCGCCCGGTCCTCCAGCGCGAGGCGGCGGCCGACCCGGCGGCGAGCCCGAGCCCCAGCGCCAGTGACGGCTCCTCCGCCTCGCCGTCACCGAGCGCGTCCGCCTCCGCCTCCGGCGGTGACGAGTCGGCGAGCCCCTCCGCCAGCCCCTCGTCCTCGGCCACCTCGCAGGGCCGCGCCGTCCCCGAGGGCCTCAGGGCCACCACCGAGGCGCCGTCCCCCAGCGGCTCGCCCAGCAGCTCGGCCAGTGACGCCGCGAGCCCCTCGCCCTCCGCGAGCGACGGCGCCACCTCCGAGGCCGACGCCGCGCTCCAGGCCCAGTACGCCGCGCTGAACTGCGCCGACGCCGACCAGCGGGCCGAGGCAGGCAAGGGCGCCAAGCCCGAGGACTCCACGGTCACCTGCGGCCAGGACGCGGGCGTGTGGAGCAAGTTCCTGCTCGGCCCGGTCGCCGTCGACGGCACCGAGATCGACAGCGCCGAGGCGATCTTCGACACCCAGAGCGCGGCCGGCTGGAAGGTGGTGATGGACTTCAACTCCGCAGGAGCCGACAAGTTCGCCGACATCACCGGCCAGCTCTCCACCCAGACCTCGCCGATGAACGAGTTCGCGATCGTCCTGGACGACGAGGTCGTCTCCCACCCGTACGTCAGCACGGCGATCACCGGCGGCAACGCCGAGATCTCCGGCAGCTTCACCCAGGAGCAGGCCGAAAGCCTGTCCAACATGCTCTCCTACGGTGCGCTCCCGCTCTCCTTCAAGGAGTCCAGCGTCACCACCGTGACCGCCGCGCTCGGCAGCGAGCAGTTGGAGGCCGGTCTGATCGCCGGTGCCATCGGCCTCGGCCTGGTCGTGCTCTACCTGGTCGCCTACTACCGCGGCCTGTCGCTGATCGCGCTCGCCTCGCTGCTGATCTCCGCCGCCCTGACCTACGTGATCATGTCGCTGCTCGGCCCGGCCATCGGCTTCGCGCTGAACCTGCCCGCGGTCTGCGGCGCCATCGTCGCCATCGGCATCACGGCGGACTCGTTCATCGTGTACTTCGAGCGGGTCAGGGACGAGATCCGGGAGGGCCGCTCCCTGCGTCCCGCCGTGGAGCGGGCCTGGCCGCGCGCCCGGCGCACCATCCTGGTCTCCGACTTCGTGTCGTTCCTGGCCGCCGCGGTGCTGTTCGCCGTCACCGTCGGCAAGGTCCAGGGCTTCGCGTTCACGCTCGGTCTGACCACGCTGCTCGATGTCGTGGTGGTGTTCCTCTTCACCAAGCCGCTGCTCACCCTGCTGGCCAGGACGAAGTTCTTCGGCAAGGGCCACAAGTGGTCCGGCCTCGATCCCAAGCGCCTCGGTGTGCAGCCCCCGCTGCGCCGCACCCGCCGCCCCGTCGCCCCCGTCGAACCGAAGGAGGCGTGAGATGTCGAAGCTCGGCACCCTCGGCGCCCGGCTCCACCGCGGCGAGGTCGGTTACGACTTCGTCAAGAACCGCAAGCTCTGGTACGGCATCTCGATCCTGATCACCATCACGGCGATCGTCGGCCTCGCGGTGCGCGGTCTGAACATGGGCATCGAGTTCCAGGGCGGCGCGGTCTTCACCACCCCGAAGACCACCGCCACCGTCGCCCAGGCCGAGAGCTACGCGGAGACGGCGGCCGGTCACCAGGCGGTCGTGCAGGAACTCGGCTCCGGCGGACTGCGCATCCAGATCTCCGGCGTGGACACCGCCAAGTCCGACCAGGTCAAGCAGGACCTCGCCCAGAACCTGAGGGTCGACCCGGACGCGATCAACGCCGATCTGGTCGGTCCGAGCTGGGGCGAGCAGATCGCCAACAAGGCATGGCAGGGACTGGGGATCTTCCTGGTCCTGGTGGTGATCTATCTGGCCATCGCCTTCGAGTGGAGAATGGCCGCCGCCGCGTTCATCGCGCTGATCCACGACATCACCATCACCGTCGGCATCTACGCCCTGGTCGGCTTCGAGGTCACCCCGGGCACGGTGATCGGTCTGCTGACCATCCTCGGCTATTCGCTGTACGACACGGTGGTGGTCTTCGACTCCCTCAAGGAACAGACCAAGGACATCACCAAACAGAGCAGATTCACCTACAGCGACATCGCCAACCTCTCGATCAACAGCACCCTGGTCCGCTCGATCAACACCACGGTGGTCGCGCTGCTGCCGGTGGCGGGCCTGCTGTTCATCGGTGGCGGTGTGCTCGGCGCGGGCACGCTCAACGACATCTCGCTGTCGCTGTTCGTCGGCCTCGCGGCCGGTGCGTACTCCTCGATCTTCATCGCCACCCCGCTGGTCGCGGACCTCAAGGAGCGCGAGCCGCAGATGAAGGCCCTGCGCAAGCGGGTGCTGGCCAAGCGCGCCCAGACCGCCGAGGAAGGCGCCCGACCCGCACCCCCGGCCGCCGCCGAGGAGACGTACGACGACGATCTGCCCGAGGACGCGGCCCCGGCCGTCGTGGGGCCGCGCAACCAGCCGGCGCGCAACCGCGGCCGTGGCCGTCCCTCGGGGAAGCGCCGATGACGGACATCAGGGAGCTGCTGCTCTCCCGGATCCGGGACGTGACGGACTATCCCGAGCCCGGGGTGACGTTCAAGGACATCACCCCGCTGCTCGCGGACCCGGCCGCCTTCGGGGCCCTCACCGACGCCCTCGCCGATATGGCGGTGCGCCGGGGCGCCACCAAGGTGGTGGGGCTGGAGGCGCGCGGGTTCATCCTGGGCGCCCCGGTCGCCGTCCGCGCGGGCGTCGGCTTCATCCCGGTCCGCAAGGCGGGCAAGCTCCCCGGAGCCACCCTGCGCCAGACCTACGACCTGGAGTACGGCTCGGCGGAGATCGAAGTGCACGCCGAGGACCTCAGCGCGGGTGACCGGGTCCTGGTGGTGGACGACGTCCTGGCCACCGGGGGTACGGCGGAGGCGTCGCTGAAGCTGATCCGCCGTGCGGGCGCCGAGGTCGTGGGCGTGGCGATCCTCATGGAGCTGTCCTTCCTCGACGGCCGCTCCCGGCTGGAGCCCGCCCTGGAGGGCGCCCCACTGGAGGCCCTGCTGACCGTCTGACCGTCGTCCCACCGGCGGAGCGTTCTCTCGGGCGCCCCGGGCCTCGGCCCAGGGCGTCCGAACCGTTTCTCCGGGGACCTGAGCCGTACCGCCCGCCCGAACCGCTTCTCCGGGCACCCGAGCCGTTCTTCCGCCCGCCCGAGCCGTTGCTGCTCGCGCCCCGAGCTGTCTCCCCGCGGATCCGCACCCTTCCGCCGCGCGCCCGAGCCGTCTCCCCGCGGATCCCCACCCTTCCGCCGCGCCGAGGGCTACCGTGGCCGCCGCCCCTCCGCAGATCCGCCCCCCTCCACCGCGCCCCCGAACCGCTTCTCCGCCCACCGAAAACCGCTTCCGCCCCCCCACCCGAACCCGGTTCCCCCGCGCCCCCGAAACCCACTTCTCCCCCACCCACCCCGTTTCCCGACCCCCCCTCGGGGAATCAAACCTCCCGTCACCGGCGTTTTCGCGCCAAAGGTCCGCAGATCGTCCTGAAGGCGATGTCCCAGCCCGGGATCGCTACCATGGGGTCTCCGGAGCCTGACCGGGGGACCCGGATCGCGCACGAGGAGCCCTCTTGCCAGACGAGGCCCAGCACCTGACCGCCGCCAAGCCCGAGCCCGCCTCGGAGCCCGCGGCGCAGCCCGCGCCGGACGCGAAGAAGCAGCACGCCGAGCCACGCGGGACGGTCGAGCACGCCCAGTCGGCCCCCGCCGACCGGCCCGCCGCCGAGGCCGCGCGCCCCAAGCCCGCCCCGCCCGAGCGCGCCCCCGCGATCCGCCCCACCCCGCCGCCCCCGGTGCCGACCGCCCCCCAGCAGCCCGCCGCCCGCTCCGGCTCCTCCAACCGCGTCCGCGCCCGGCTCGCCCGCCTCGGCGTCCAGCGCTCCAACCCGTACAACCCGGTCCTGGAGCCGCTGCTGCGGATAGTGCGCAGCAACGATCCGAAGATCGAGACCGCCACGCTCCGCCAGATCGAGAAGGCGTACCAGGTCGCCGAGCGCTGGCACCGCGGCCAGAAGCGCAAGAGCGGCGACCCCTACATCACCCACCCCCTCGCCGTCACCACCATCCTCGCCGAGCTGGGCATGGACCCGGCCACCCTGATGGCCGGGCTGCTGCACGACACCGTCGAGGACACCGAGTACGGCCTCGACCAGCTCCGCCGCGACTTCGGCGACCAGGTCGCCCTGCTCGTCGACGGCGTCACCAAACTGGACAAGGTCAAGTTCGGCGAGGCGGCCCAGGCCGAGACCGTGCGCAAGATGGTCGTCGCCATGGCCAAGGACCCCCGCGTCCTGGTCATCAAGCTCGCCGACCGCCTCCACAACATGCGCACCATGCGCTACCTCAAGCGCGAGAAGCAGGAGAAGAAGGCGCGCGAGACCCTGGAGATCTACGCGCCGCTCGCCCACCGCCTCGGCATGAACACCATCAAGTGGGAACTGGAGGACCTCGCCTTCGCGATCCTCTACCCCAAGATGTACGACGAGATCGTCCGGCTGGTCGCCGAGCGGGCCCCGAAGCGCGACGAATACCTGGCCATAGTGACCGACGAGGTCCAGCAGGACCTGCGCTCGGCCCGCATCAAGGCCACCGTCACCGGCCGCCCCAAGCACTACTACAGCGTCTACCAGAAGATGATCGTCCGCGGCCGGGACTTCGCGGAGATCTACGACCTGGTCGGCATCCGTGTCCTGGTGGACACCGTCCGTGACTGCTACGCGGCCCTGGGCACCGTCCACGCGCGCTGGAACCCGGTTCCGGGGCGCTTCAAGGACTACATCGCGATGCCCAAGTTCAACATGTACCAGTCGCTGCACACCACGGTCATCGGCCCCAACGGCAAGCCCGTCGAACTCCAGATCCGCACCTTCGACATGCACCGCCGCGCCGAGTACGGCATCGCCGCGCACTGGAAGTACAAGCAGGAGGCCGTCGCCGGGGCCTCCAAGGTGCGCACCGACGTGCCCAAGGCGGGCAAGGGCAAGGACGACCACCTCAACGACATGGCGTGGCTGCGCCAGCTCCTCGACTGGCAGAAGGAGACCGAGGACCCCGGCGAGTTCCTGGAGTCCCTGCGCTTCGACCTCTCCCGCAACGAGGTCTTCGTCTTCACCCCGAAGGGCGACGTCATAGCGCTGCCCGCGGGCGCCACCCCGGTCGACTTCGCGTACGCCGTCCACACCGAGGTCGGCCACCGCACCATAGGAGCCCGGGTCAACGGCAGACTCGTCCCGCTGGAGTCCACCCTCGACAACGGCGATCTGGTCGAGGTCTTCACCTCCAAGGCGTCCGGCGCGGGCCCCTCCCGCGACTGGCTGGGCTTCGTCAAATCACCCCGCGCCCGCAACAAGATCCGCGCCTGGTTCTCCAAGGAGCGCCGCGACGAGGCCATCGAGCAGGGCAAGGACGCCATCGTCCGCGCCATGCGCAAGCAGAACCTGCCGATCCAGCGCATCCTGACCGGCGACTCCCTGGTCACCCTCGCGCACGAGATGCGCTACCCGGACATCTCCGCCCTGTACGCGGCGATCGGCGAGGGCCATATCTCCGCGCAGAACGTCGTCCAGAAGCTGGTCCAGGCGTTCGGCGGCGAGGAGGCGGCCACCGAGGAGATCGACGAGTCCGTACCGCCCGCCCGGGGCCGTGGCCGCAAGCGCCGCTCCAGCGCGGATCCCGGTGTGGTGGTCAAGGGCGTCGACGACGTATGGGTCAAGCTGGCCCGCTGCTGCACCCCCGTACCCGGCGACCCGATCATCGGGTTCGTGACCCGCGGCAGCGGCGTATCGGTTCACCGCAGCGACTGCGTCAATGTGGAGTCGCTGTCCCGGGAGCCCGAGCGGATCCTGGAGGTCGAGTGGGCGCCCACCCAGTCCTCGGTCTTCCTGGTCGCCATCCAGGTCGAGGCCCTGGACCGCTCCCGGCTCCTCTCGGACGTCACCCGCGTCCTGTCCGACCAGCACGTCAACATTCTCTCGGCGGCCGTCCAGACCTCCCGCGACCGCGTCGCCACCTCCCGCTTCACCTTCGAGATGGGCGACCCCAAACACCTGGGCCACGTCCTGAAGGCGGTCAGGGGCGTGGAGGGCGTGTACGACGTCTACCGGGTGACCTCGGCGCGCAGCCGCTCGTAAACGCGGGCGACGGCTCCAGCGAGCCAGCCCCGGCGGGCCACCCCGGCGAACGAAAAGGGGCTCCCCGGGGAGCCCCTTTCCCATGGTCCGCCCGGCGTGCCGGGCTGAACGGCGACGATCAGCCGGTTCAGCCGCCGAACTCCTGGAGACCCTTCAGCGCCTGGTCCAGCAGGGCCTGCCGGCCCTCCAGCTCCTTCTGGAGCTTGTCGGCCCTGGCGTTGTTGCCCTGGGCGCGCGCCTGCTCGATCTGCTTGCCGAGCTTGTCGACGGCCGCCTGGAGCTGACCGGTCAGCCCCTCGGCCCGCGCGCGGGCCTCCGGGTTGGTCCGGCGCCACTCGGCCTCCTCGGCCTCCTGGATCGCCCGCTCCACCGCCTGCATCCGGCCCTCGACCTTCGGCCGGGCGTCCCGCGGGACGTGCCCGATGGCCTCCCACCGCTCGTTGACCGAGCGGAACGCGGCCCGCGCGGTCCGCAGATCGGTGACCGGGAGGATCTTCTCGGCCTCCCCGGCCAGCTCCTCCTTGAGCTTGAGGTTCTCCGTCTGCTCCGCGTCCCGCTCGGCGAAGACCGAGCTGCGGGCGGCGAAGAAGACGTCCTGGGCGCCGCGGAAGCGGTTCCACAGATCGTCCTCGTGCTCGCGCTGGGCGCGGCCCGCGGCCTTCCACTCCGCCATCAGCTCGCGGTAGCGGGCGGCCGTGGGACCCCAGTCCGTGGAGGCGGACAGCGCCTCGGCCTCGGCGACCAGCCGCTCCTTGGTCTTGCGGGCGTCCTCGCGCTGCGCGTCGAGCTGCGCGAAGTGCGCCTTGCGCCGCTTGGAGAACGCGGAGCGGGCGTGCGAGAAGCGGTGCCACAGCTCGTCGTCCGACTTGCGGTCGAGCCGGGGCAGGCCCTTCCAGGTGTCCACCAGCGCCCGCAGCCGCTCCCCGGCGGCCCGCCACTGGTCCGACTGCGCCAGCTCCTCCGCCTCGGTGACCAGGGCCTCCTTGGCGTCACGGGCCTCGTCGGCCTGCCGGGCGCGCTGCGCCTTGCGCTCCTCGCGACGGGCCTCCACCTGCTCCACGAGCTTGTCCAGCCGGGCCCGCAGCGCGTCCAGATCGCCCACCGCGTGGTGCGCATCCACCTGCTCGCGCAGATGGTCGACGGCGGTCTGGGCGTCCTTGGCGGACAGGTCGGTGGTCTTCACTCGCTTTTCGAGGAGGCCGATCTCGACCACCAGGCCCTCGTACTTGCGCTCGAAGTAGGCCAGCGCCTCATCGGGGGAGCCGGCCTGCCAGGAGCCGACGACCTGCTCGCCGTCGGCCGTACGCACGTACACGGTCCCCGTCTCGTCGACGCGGCCCCACGGGTCGCTGCTCACAGCGCCTCCTCCACATGATGCCCCGGGGACTTCGGCGCCCCCGGGCATCGTCCACAGTTTCGTCACGGCCAACATAGGCGACCGGCGGGTTGCCTGTCCGCATCCAGCGCCACCGAAATTTCGCAGGCGGGCCGCCCTGATCGTCAGGACTTGGCGACCGTCGCCTTGTCGATCACGACCGTCGCGTTGGGCGTCCCGTCACCCATGCCGGTGCTCTCCCCGGCGTCGGTGATCTTCTTCAGAACGGCCATGCCGGACTCGGAGACCGTACCGAAGGGCGTGTAGTCCGGGGGCAGCGGACTCTCCTGGTAGACCAGGAAGAACTGGCTGCCGCCGCTGTCCCGGCCCTCGTCGGTCTGCGCGTTGTACTGGTTGGCCATCGCCACCGTGCCCGCCGGGTACACATCGCCCTTCAGCGCCGTGTCCTTGAGGTTCTCGTCCGGGATGGTGTAGCCCGGCCCGCCGGTGCCGTCGCCCTTGGGGTCACCGCACTGGAGGACGTAGATCCCGCTGCTGGTCAGCCGGTGGCAGCTCGTGTGGTCGAAGTAGCCCTCGCCCGCGAGGAACTCGAACGAGTTCACCGTGCGCGGCGCCGCCGACGCCTTCAGCTCGATGTCTATGTCCCCGCAGGTCGTGGCCAGCGTCATGGTGTACTTCGCCGACTCGTCGATGGACATCTCGGGCTCTTTGTCCCAGGTCTTCGTGGCGACCTCCCCGGCCGCCGGCTTCTCGCACGGGTCCGGGGCGGCGCTCGGCGTCCCGCTCGGCGTCGACTCCGACGCGGCGTTCGCGCTGTCGTCGCCGTCGAACGCGTCCGTCGTGTAGAGCGCGAGACCGGCGACCAGCACGACGCCGATCACCGACGCGATCACCGCGTTGCGCGTGCGCGACCTGCGGCGGGCGTCGGTACGCCGCTGCTGCTGCCGCAAGAACTTCTCCCGGGCGAGCTGACGCCGCCGCTGCTCCTGGCTGACCACCGGGTTTACTCCTCATGCGTCTCGTACGTCGGCCGCGGTGCGGGCGCGTCTGGTGAGCCGACCGCCTGCGTGTGCCCCGTACCGTATATGGGTTACCTGAGGATCCGGCAGCGCCGGTAGGCTCTGACGACGGGTGTGGCCGGTCACCGGCCGTGCGGGGCAGTGGAAACCGCCGCCCGAACCGATACAAACGAAGGACGATCGTGCTCATTGCCGGGTTCCCCGCCGGGGCCTGGGGGACGAACTGTTATCTCGTCGCCCCCGCCGCCGGTGAGGAGTGCGTGATCATCGATCCGGGCCACCAGGCCGCCCCCGGGGTCGAGGAGGCGCTGCGCACACACCGCCTCAAGCCCGTCGCCGTCGTCCTCACCCACGGCCACATCGACCATGTGGCGTCGGTCGTCCCGGTCTGCGGGGCGCACGACGTGCCCGCCTGGATCCACCCCGAGGACCGCTACATGATGAGCGACCCCGAGAAGGCCCTCGGCCGCTCCATCGGGATGCCGCTGATGGGCGAACTGACCGTGGGCGAGCCGGACGACGTCCGGGAGCTGACCGACGGCACCGCGCTGGACCTCGCGGGACTGGAGTTCTCCGTCGCGCACGCGCCGGGCCATACCAAGGGGTCGGTGACCTTCCGGATGCCCGAGGCGGCCGACATCCCGTCGGTGTTCTTCTCCGGGGATCTGCTCTTCGCCGGCTCCATCGGACGCACCGACCTGCCCGGCGGTGACATGGCCGAGATGCTCGACTCGCTGGCCCGCGTGTGCCTGCCGCTCGACGACTCGACCGTGGTGCTCTCCGGGCACGGCGCCCAGACGACCATCGGCCAGGAGCGCGCCACCAACCCCTATCTGCGGCAGGTGGCCGCCGGCCTCGGGAGCACCGACGCTCCCCGACGAGGAATGTGACGAGAGACCTTCCGTGAGCACCTTCCAGGCCCCCAAGGGCACCTACGACCTGATCCCGCCCCGCTCGGCGGCCTACCTCGCCGTCCGCGAGGCCATCGCCGCCCCGCTGCGCGACGCGGGCTACGGCTACATCGAGACCCCCGGCTTCGAGAACGTCGAACTGTTCGCGCGCGGCGTCGGCGAGTCCACCGACATCGTCACCAAGGAGATGTACGCCTTCGAGACCAAGGGCGGCGACCGGCTCGCCCTGCGCCCCGAGGGCACCGCCTCGGTGCTGCGCGCCGCGCTGGAGGCCAATCTGCACCGCGCGGGCAACCTCCCCGTCAAGCTCTGGTACTCGGGCTCCTACTACCGCTACGAGCAGCCCCAGGCGGGCCGTTACCGGCACTTCTCGCAGGTCGGCGCCGAGGCGATCGGTGCCGAGGACCCGGCGCTGGACGCCGAGCTGATCATCCTCGCCGACCAGGCGTACCGCTCCCTGGGGCTCAGGAACTTCCGCATCCTGCTCAACAGCCTCGGCGACCAGGAGTGCCGCCCCGTCTACCGGGCCGCCCTCCAGGACTTCCTGCGCGGCCTCGACCTGGACGAGGACACCCTGCGCCGGGCGGAGATCAACCCGCTGCGCGTCCTGGACGACAAGCGCGCCGAGGTGCAGAAGCAGCTCACCGGCGCCCCGCTGCTGCGCGACTACCTCTGCGACGCCTGCAAGGCGTACCACGAGGAGGTCCGGGAGCTGATCACCGCGGCGGGCGTCGCCTTCGAGGACGACCCGCGGCTGGTGCGCGGCCTGGACTACTACACCCGCACCACCTTCGAGTTCGTCCACGACGGGCTCGGCGCCCAGTCCGCGGTCGGCGGCGGCGGACGCTACGACGGCCTCTCGGAGATGATCGGCGGCCCCGCCCTGCCCTCCGTCGGCTGGGCCCTCGGCGTCGACCGCACGGTCCTCGCCCTGGACGCGGAGGGCGTCTCCCTCGACCTCCCCGCCCCGACCAGCGTCTACGCGGTGCCCCTCGGCGAGGAGGCCCGCCGGGTGCTGTTCGCCAAGGTCACCGAGTTGCGCAAGGTGGGCATCGCCGCCGACTTCTCCTTCGGCGGCCGGGGCCTGAAGGGCGCCATGAAGAACGCCAACCGCAGCGGCGCCCGCTACACCCTCGTGGCCGGCGAGCGCGACCTCGCCGAGGGCATCGTCCAGCTCAAGGACATGGAGTCCGGCGAGCAGACGGCAATCGGCGTCGGCGAGATCGTCGCGGAACTGGAGTCCCGCCTCGGCTGACACCCCGCCCCCGCGGGCGCCCGGTTCCCCTCATCGGCACCGGGCACCCGCGGGCGTGGGCCCCGTATCACCGGGGAGCGCCGACGTCCGGGAATCGGGCGCCCGCGCGTGGGCCCCGCTGGACCGGCCCCGGACTCTGGACCGGGCACCCGCGCGCGGGCCCCGCATCACCGGGGAGCGCCGGGCAATCAGGCACCCCCGGTCAGCGGGAGCGGCCGGCGTCCCCGGGGCTCACGGGCACCCCCGTCCCCGCGAGCCGCAGGGGAACGAACCCCCGTCACCCTCGGCGCAAGGGCCGTACGGCCCGAAAACCTGTCCGGAACCCGCCTCCCACCTGGGGCCGACGGCCCTTCTTACCCCGGCACAACGGTCCGGACGCGGAGGGGTGCGGCACAATGGCCGTGCCCGAAGCAGGACCCTCCCCCAGTGACGGAATCGGCGTGATGAGCAAGACGACAGTCAGGGACGTCTCCACCGACCCCGGGCCCGAGCCGACGGCCCCCACCCGGGCCGGGGCGGGCGCGGTCGGCGGCAGCCGGGCCTTCGCGCTCATGCTGATGATCACGGGCGCCGCCGGGCTGCTGGCCGCGTGGGTCATCACGCTCGACAAGTTCAAGCTCCTCGAAGCCAAGGTCGCGGGCGAGACCTATGTCCCCGGGTGCAGCGTCAACCCGGTCGTCTCCTGCGGCTCCATCATGGAGAGCGACCAGGCGTCCGTCTTCGGCTTCCCCAACCCGATGCTCGGCCTCGTCGCCTACGGCATCGTGATCTGCGTCGGCGTCACCCTGCTGACCCGGGCCACCTTCCCGCGCTGGTACTGGCTCACCTTCAACGCGGGCACCCTCTTCGGCGTCGTCTTCTGCACCTGGCTCCAGTTCCAGTCGCTGTACCGGATCAACGCCCTGTGCCTGTGGTGCTCCCTGGCCTGGGCCGCGACGATCATCATGTTCTGGTACGTCACCTCCGCCAACGTCCGCAACGGCTTCCTCCCGGCCCCGGCGCCCGTCAAGCGCTTCCTCGCCGAGTTCACCTGGGTCCTGCCGGCCACCCACATCGGCGTCATCGTCATGCTGATCCTCACCCGCTGGGGCGCCGACCTCTGGGCGTGAGCCCAGGGGGGCCGGTGAGCCCGGTCCCCGGCCCGGTCGGGAGCCCCGTCCCGGGGGACGCCCCCGCATTGTCAGTGCCGTGACTTAGGGTTTCAGCGTGGAACCCGACCTGTTCACCGCCGCCGCCGAGGAACGCCAGGAGAAGGACCCGGCCGCCAGCCCCCTGGCCGTCCGGATGCGCCCGCGCACGCTCGACGAGGTGGTGGGCCAGCAGCATCTGCTCAAGCCCGGATCGCCGCTGCGGCGGCTGGTGGGGGAGGGCGCCGGGGGCCCGGCCGGGCCGTCCTCGGTGATCCTCTGGGGCCCGCCCGGCACCGGCAAGACCACCCTGGCGTATGTCGTCTCCAAGGCCACCAACAAGCGGTTCGTGGAGCTGTCCGCGATCACCGCCGGGGTCAAGGAGGTCCGCGCGGTCATCGACGGAGCCCGCCGCGCCACCGGCGGCTTCGGCAGGGAGACGGTCCTCTTCCTGGACGAGATCCACCGCTTCAGCAAGGCCCAGCAGGACTCGCTGCTGCCCGCCGTGGAGAACCGCTGGGTCACCCTGATCGCCGCCACCACCGAGAACCCCTACTTCTCGGTGATCTCCCCGCTGCTCTCCCGCTCCCTCCTGCTCACCCTCGAACCCCTCACCGACGACGACCTGCGCGGACTGCTGCGCCGGGCGCTCGCCGACGAGCGCGGCCTGAAGTCGGCCGTGTCCCTCCCCGAGGACAGCGAGGCGCATCTGCTGCGGATCGCCGGCGGTGACGCCCGCCGGGCGCTGACCGCGCTGGAGGCCGCCGCCGGGGCCGCCCTCGACAAGGGCGAGCCGGAGATCGCCCTCACCACCCTGGAGGAGACCGTCGACCGCGCGGCGGTGAAGTACGACCGCGACGGCGACCAGCACTACGACGTGGCCAGTGCCCTGATCAAGTCCATCCGGGGCTCGGACGTCGACGCCGCGCTGCACTATCTGGCCCGGATGATCGAGGCGGGCGAGGACCCCCGCTTCATCGCCCGGCGCCTGATGATCTCGGCCAGCGAGGACATCGGGCTCGCCGACCCGGGCGCCCTGCCGCTGGCCGTGGCCGCCGCCCAGGCCGTCGCCATGATCGGTTTCCCCGAGGCCGCCCTCACCCTCAGCCACACCACCATCGCCCTCGCCCTGGCACCCAAGTCCAACGCCGCGACCACCGCCATCGGCGCCGCCCTGGAGGACGTCCGCAAGGGCCTGGCCGGTCCCGTCCCCCCGCATCTGCGCGACGGGCACTACAAGGGCGCCGCCAAGCTGGGCCACGCCCAGGGCTACCGCTACCCGCACGACCTGCCCGAGGGCATCGCCGAGCAGCAGTACGCGCCGGACGCCCTCAAGGACTGCGAGTACTACACCCCCACCCGGCACGGCGCCGAGGCCCGCTACGCCGACGCGGTGGAGTGGACCAGGAAGCACCTCGGTCGCAAGCCCTCCTGAGCGGCCTGTAGAATCGCCCGAGTGCTGCGTCCCGCACTGTCAGAGCGGGACATCCAGCCGGAACCCCCAGCGGGTTCCAGGAGCGTCGCGCACCGTCGATCGGTGTCGCGGGCAGCCCACCACCCCTCGCTGTGCCTCTCGGTACGGCGTGACCGGTCGGTGGGCCACTCGCGTGCTGCACGTATGTGCCCAGACCAGGGGAGCGGCTGCCCACCGGCCCGGCAACGGACCGAAGGGTTTCCCCGGCTGCGGATGCGACCTCCCGCCCACCCTGACAAGCCGAATCAAGGAAACGAGAAACAGTGGCGAACCAGTCCCGCCCCAAGGTCAAGAAGTCGCGTGCCCTCGGCATCGCGCTGACCCCCAAGGCCGTCAAGTACTTCGAGGCCCGCCCCTACCCCCCGGGTGAGCACGGCCGCGGCCGGAAGCAGAACTCGGACTACAAGGTCCGTCTGCTGGAGAAGCAGCGTCTGCGCGCGCAGTACGACATCTCCGAGCGCCAGCTCGTCCGCGCCTACGACCGCGCCTCCAAGGTCCAGGGCAAGACCGGTGAGGCCCTGATCGTGGAGCTGGAGAAGCGCCTCGACGCGCTGGTCCTGCGCTCGGGCATCGCCCGCACGATCTACCAGGCCCGCCAGATGGTCGTCCACGGCCACATCCAGGTCAACGGCAAGAAGGTCGACAAGCCCTCCTTCGTCGTGCGCCCGGACGACGTGGTGCAGGTCCGCGACCGCAGCAAGGACAAGACGCTGTTCCAGATCTCCCGCGAGGGCGGCTTCGCCCCCGACGGCGAGACCCCGCGCTACCTCCAGGTGAACCTCAAGGCCCTGGCGTTCCGCCTGGACCGCGAGCCGAACCGCAAGGAGATCCCGGTGATCTGCGACGAGCAGCTCGTCGTCGAGTACTACGCCCGCTGACCCGGACGTAGCACCACCCGCGCGTCAGCCCGCCGTCTCCCCGCCCTTCCGGGTGGGCGAGGCGGCGGGCTTGTGCGTGCCCGGCTCCGCCCGCCCCGCGTGCCGCAGGGTCCCGCGCGGCGCACCCGGCAGCTCCGGCGAGCGCGCCGGGCACCGCTCCAGCGCGCGGGCCACCGCCGTCTCCCGGTCCAGCCGCTCCCCGAGCCGTACGCACTCCGCGTACCGCTCGTCGCCGAGGCGGGCCCGGGACAGCGCCTCGCACCGCTCGTGCGGCCGGTTGTAGTGGGCCGAACCGAACAGCGGCAGCCCCACCGCCGGCCACATCCCGGCCGCCGCCCCCTGGAGCACCGCCGCCTCCCCCGGATCCCCCTCGGCCGCCGTGACCAGCGCCAGCAGCTCCACCGCCAGCACCGTGCCCAGCAGATCGTGGAAGGCGTGCGCGGTGGTGAGGGCGTCGGCCAGCAGGGTGCGCGCCCCCGTGAGATCGCCCTCGCCCCAGGCTGCGTACCCGAGGACGTACAGCGCGTAGGCCCGGGTCCAGCGCTCCCCGTGGTCCTCGCAGACCCGGCGCACGTCCTCGCACAGCCGGACCGCCTCGGCGAGATCGCCCTGGAAGGCACGGGTCATCGCCAGCTCGACCTGGCCCATCAGCACATTGCTGTTCAGCTCGCCGATCTCCTGATAGCGCTCCAGGGCGCCCCGCAGCAGCGTTTCCGCACGGGGCATGTCGTCGCAGACCAGCGCCAGACAGCCCGAGCGGTGCTCGGCGTACGCCGTCGCCGTCGCGCTGGCCAGCCGCCCGGCCTCCTCCCGGCACTCCTGGAGCGCCGCCAGCGCGGGCACCCGGTCGCCCTGGAGGATCGCCACATGCCCCAGCACCCACAGCGCCTTCAGCCGCGCCTGCTCGTGCCCCGCGTCCTCCACCGGCAGCTCCAGACTCCGCTCCAGCCAGCGCCGCCCCTCCGCCAGCCGCCCGCAGCCCACCCAGGAGAACCACAGCGACCCGGACAGATACAGCGCCAGATGCGCGTCGTCCGGCTCGGCGAGGCAGTGCTCCAGCGCCCAGCGCAGATTCGGCAGCTCCGCGTCCACCCGCGCCGCCACCTCGGCCTGACGGGGCGAGAACCAGTCCAGCTCGCACCAGGTCGCCAGGCCCAGGTACCAGTCGCGGTGGCGGCGCCGCAGCCGGGGCGCGTCACCCGCCGCCTCCAGCCACCCGGCCCCGTACTCCCGGATCGTGTCGAGCATCCGGTAGCGGGTCCCCGCGGGGGTCTCCTCCCGGCTCACCACGGACTGCGCCAGCAGAGGGGACAGGGTGTCCAGGACGTCGTCGGCGTGCAGCCCGTCGCCGCTGCACACGTACTCGACCGCCTCCAGGTCGAACGTTCCCGCGAACACCGACAGCCGTGACCACAGCAGCCGCTCGCCGGGCGCGCACAGCTCATGGCTCCAGCCGATCGCCGTGCGCAGGGTCCGGTGCCGGGGGAGCGCGTCCCGTCCGTCCCCGGTCAGCAGCCGGAACCGGTCGTCGAGCCGCTCCAGCAGCCGCTCCGGCGTCAGCGTCCCCAGCCGCCCCGCCGCCAGCTCGACCGCCAGCGGGATCCCCTCCAGCCGCCGGCACAGCTCCCGCAGCGCCGGGTCGTCGTCCGGCACCGCGCCCGCCAGCGCCGCCCGCACCCGCAGCAGCGCCACCGCCTCGTTCTCGGTGAGCGGCGCCAGCGGGACGCGCCGCTCGCCCGCGACCCCCAGCGGCCGGCGGCCCACCCCCAGCACCCGCAGCCCCGGCAGCTTCCGCAGCAGCGCGCCCACCAGGGCCGCGCACGCGTCCACCAGATGCTCGAACCCGTCCAGCACCAGCAGGAGTTCACGGCCCGCCAGCCCGGTGAGCAGGGTCTCGCGCGGCGGCCGGGTGGTGTGATCGGTCAGCCCCAGCGCCTCCACCACCGCGTACACCACGAACTCCGGGTCGCGCACGGCGGCCAGCTCCACCCGCCACACCCCGTCCCGGGGCGCCGCGAGCCCCGCCGCGCGCGCCGCCAGCCGGGACTTGCCGACCCCGCCCGGACCGGTCACCGTGACCAGCCGCGCCTCCGCGAGCGCCCGCGCCAGCCCGGTCAGTTCGGCCGAGCGGCCCACGAACGCGTCGAGTTCCAGGGGGAGATTGCCGGGCCCGCGGACCCCGCTGTTCATTCGGTCACCGGTGGGCTGATCTGGTCGCATAAGACACGGAGCGTACTGAAACGTAATCACTGCGTACAATCGCTTCCCTTGATCACACGCGTTCCGCTGCGCGCCGGGCCGTAATCGGGTACGGAGCCGCACCCCCGGCGCGATAGGCTCGGTGCACGACTTTCTCGATGTTCAGGGCGTTTCAGGGAGCGGGTGCGCAGTGTCCGGTGGAGAGGTGGCCGGGATCCTGGTGGCCGTGTTCTGGGCGATCCTGGTCTCCTTCCTCGCGGTGGCACTGGCGAGGCTGGCCCAGACGCTCAGGGCGACCACCAAGCTCGTCGCGGACGTGACCGACCAGGCCGTCCCGCTGCTCGCCGACGCCTCCGCGGCGGTGCGCTCCGCGCAGACGCAGATCCAGCGGGTCGACGCCATCGCCTCGGACGTCCAGGAGGTCACGTCGAACGCGTCGGCGCTCTCCTCCACCGTCGCCTCCACCTTCGGCGGCCCGCTGGTGAAGGTGGCCGCCTTCGGCTACGGCGTACGCCGTGCGCTCGGTGGCCGCCGGGCCGACGCGCCCGCCGAGCCGCCCGCCCAGGCCCCCCGGCGAGCCGTGATCGTGGGGCGCACGCTCCCCGGCGCGCGCCGCAAGCGGAAGTAAGGACTGAGACCGAGCGATGTTCCGCCGTACGTTCTGGTTCACCACCGGCGTCGCCGCCGGGGTCTGGGCCACCACCAAGGTCAATCGCAAGCTGCGGAGCCTGACCCCGGAGAGCCTCGCCGCCACCGCCGCCAACAAGGCGCTGGAGACCGGGCAGCGGGTGCGGGACCGGGCCGTCGGCTTCGCGCTGGACGTCCGCGACAACATGGCCCAGCGGGAGGCCGAACTGACCGACGCGCTGGGCATCGACGCGGACCCCGCGCTCCCCGCCCCGCGCCGGTACACCGCCATCGAGAACACCCCGTACCCCCACAAGGACACCCCGAAGTACATCGAAGCCCCGATGCACTCGTACCACCGGAATCGGAATGAGGACCACTGATGGAGTCGGCTGAGATCCGTCGTCGCTGGCTGAGCTTCTTCGAGGAGCGCGGTCACACCGTCGTCCCTTCGGCGTCGCTCATTGCGGACGACCCGACTCTGCTCCTCGTCCCGGCCGGCATGGTGCCGTTCAAGCCCTACTTCCTGGGTGAGGTCAAGGCCCCCCACGCCCGTGCCACCAGTGTCCAGAAGTGCGTCCGCACCCCGGACATCGAAGAGGTCGGCAAGACCACCCGGCACGGCACGTTCTTCCAGATGTGCGGCAACTTCTCCTTCGGCGACTACTTCAAGGAAGGCGCCATCACCTACGCCTGGGAGCTGCTCACCAGCCCCCAGGACAAGGGCGGTTACGGCCTCGACCCCGAGCGCCTGTGGATCACCGTCTATCTGGAGGACGACGAGGCCGAGCGCATCTGGCGCGATGTCGTCGGGGTGCCCGCCGAGCGCATCCAGCGCCTGGGCAAGAAGGACAACTACTGGTCCATGGGCGTCCCCGGCCCCTGCGGCCCGTGCTCCGAGATCAACTACGACCGCGGCCCCGAGTTCGGCGCCGAGGGCGGCCCCGCCGTCAACGACGAGCGGTACGTGGAGATCTGGAACCTGGTCTTCATGCAGTACGAGCGCGGCGAGGGCACCTCCAAGGAGGACTTCGAGATCCTCGGCGAGCTGCCCAGCAAGAACATCGACACCGGCCTCGGTCTCGAACGCCTCGCCATGATTCTGCAAGGCGTGCAGAACATGTACGAGATCGACACCTCCATGGCCGTCATCGAGAAGGCCACCGAGCTGACCGGTGTCGCCTACGGCGCCGCCCACGACTCGGACGTCTCCCTGCGCGTGGTCACCGACCACATGCGCACCTCCGTGATGCTCATCGGCGACGGAGTCACCCCCGGCAACGAGGGGCGCGGCTACGTCCTGCGCCGGATCATGCGCCGGGCCATCCGCAACATGCGCCTGCTCGGCGCCACCGGCCCGGTCGTCAAGGACCTCATCGACACGGTCATCGCCATGATGGGGCAGCAGTACCCGGAGCTGGTCACCGACCGCGAGCGGATCGAGAAGGTCGCCGTCGCCGAGGAGAACGCCTTCCTCAAGACCCTCAAGGCCGGCACCAACATCCTGGACAGCGCCGTCACCGAGACCAAGTCCGCCGGGGGCACCGTCCTCGCCGGTGACAAGGCGTTCCTGCTCCACGACACCTGGGGCTTCCCGATCGACCTCACCCTGGAGATGGCCGCCGAGCAGGGCCTCGCCGTGGACGAGGACGGCTTCCGCAGGCTGATGAAGGAGCAGCGCGAGCGCGCCAAGGCCGACGCCCGCGCCAAGAAGACCGGCCACGCCGACCTCGGCGCCTACCGGGAGATCGCCGACGCCGCCGGGGCCACCGAGTTCATCGGCTACACCGACACCACCGGCGAGTCCACGGTCGTCGGCATCCTGGTCGACGGGGTCTCCTCGCCCGCCGCCACCGAGGGCGACGAGGTGGAGATCGTCCTCGACCGCACCCCGTTCTACGCCGAGGGCGGCGGCCAGATCGGCGACACCGGCCGGATCCGGGTCGACACCGGTGCCGTGGTCGAGATCCGCGACTGCCAGAAGCCGGTCCCGGGGGTGTACGTCCACAAGGGCGTCGTCCAGGTGGGCGAGGTCACCGTCGGCGCCAGGGCCGAGGCCGTCATCGACGTCCGCCGCCGGACCGCCATCGCCCGCGCCCACTCCGCCACCCACCTCACCCACCAGGCCCTGCGGGACGCCCTGGGCCCGACCGCCGCCCAGGCCGGTTCCGAGAACCAGCCCGGCCGCTTCCGCTTCGACTTCGGTTCGCCCGCCGCCGTCCCCACGGCCGTGATGACCGACGTCGAGCAGAAGATCAACGAGGTGCTCTCCCGCGACCTCGACGTACATGCCGAGGTCATGGGCATCGAGGAGGCGAAGAAGCAGGGCGCCATCGCCGAGTTCGGCGAGAAGTACGGCGACCGGGTGCGGGTCGTCACCATCGGCGACTTCTCCAAGGAGCTGTGCGGCGGCACCCATGTCCACAACACCGCCCAGCTCGGCCTGGTCAAGCTGCTCGGCGAGTCCTCCATCGGCTCCGGCGTCCGCCGCATCGAGGCCCTGGTCGGCGTGGACGCCTACCACTTCCTCGCCCGCGAGCACACGGTCGTCAACCAGCTCACCGAACTCCTCAAGGGCCGTCCCGAGGAACTGCCCGAGAAGGTCTCCGGGATGCTCGGCCGGCTGAAGGACGCCGAGAAGGAGATCGAGAAGTTCCGCGCCGAGAAGGTGCTCCAGGCCGCCGCCGGACTCGCCGGGTCCGCCCGGGACGTCCACGGTGTGGCGGTGGTCACCGGCCAGGTGCCGGACGGCACCGGCGCCGACGATCTGCGCAAGCTGGTCCTCGACGTCCGCGGCCGGATCCAGGGCGGCCGGCCCGTCGTGGTCGCCCTGTTCACCACGGCCAACGGCAGGCCGCTCACCGTCATCGCCACCAACGAGGCCGCCCGCGAGCGCGGTCTCAAGGCCGGTGACCTGGTCCGTACGGCCGCCAAGACACTCGGCGGCGGGGGCGGCGGCAAGCCGGACGTCGCCCAGGGCGGCGGCCAGGACCCGGCCGCCATCGGCGAGGCCGCCGACGCCGTGGAGCGGCTGATCGCGGAGACCGCGAAGTAATGCGCCGGGGACGCAGGCTCGCCGTGGATGTGGGGGACGCCCGGATCGGGGTCGCCTCGTGCGACCCCGACGGGATCCTCGCCACCCCGGTCGAGACCGTGCCCGGCCGGGATGTCCAGGCGGCGCACCACAGACTGAGGGAACTGGTCGGGGAGTACGAGCCGATCGAGGTGGTGGTCGGACTCCCGCGTTCCCTCAAGGGGGGCGAGGGCCCGGCCGCCGTCAAGGTCCGCGGCTTCGCGGCGGAGCTGGCCCGGGGCATCGCCCCGGTGCCGGTCCGGCTGGTCGACGAGCGGATGACCACGGTCACGGCGGGCCAGGGACTGCGCGCCTCGGGGGTGAAGGCGAAGAAGGGACGCTCGGTGATCGACCAGGCCGCCGCTGTGATCATCCTCCAGCAGGCCCTCGAATCCGAACGGGTGTCAGGTAAAGCACCCGGCGAGGGCGTCGAAGTGGTCATCTGATCGCGATACGGTAACGTTCCGCGCGGGCGGCGGCATTCGAACAGCCTCCGCACAACAAGAGGCGGAACGGGAACCGGGGCCTTGGGGCCCGCGCCCCACTTCCTCGCGGCTCTAGGGGATCGATGACTGAGTATGGCCGGGGCCCAGGCTCCGAACCGTGGCATCCCGAGGACCCGTTGTACGGGGACGGCGGATGGTCAGGGCAGCAGCAGGCCCATGTGGCCCAGCAGCCTGCCCACGGCGGCCAGCAGCAGTACCCGCAGCAGCCGCAGCAGGGGTACGGCGGCGACTGGGCGTCCGGCCAGTACGGCTACGACCCGCAGCAGCAGCCCCATCAGCAGCCCCAGCAGCCCCAGCAGCCTCAGCAGCAGACGACGTACCAGGACCAGTACGGCCAGCAGCCGTACGGAGGCCAGCCGCCGTACGACGGCGGTCAGCCGTACGAGGGGGGTCAGCCGCACGACGGAGGGCAGCCGCACGACGGCGGCTGGGCCGGGGGCGGTCAGCAGCAGATGCCCTACCCGGGCACCGCCGACCCCGTGGACCCCTACGGCCAGCAGGCCGCCACCGGATACACCGGCGGTGAGCAGGCCGACTTCTACAACACGCCGGACGCCTATCCGCCGCCCGAGCCGCCCTCCCGGCGCCGCGCCGAGCCGGAGCCGCGCACCGACTGGGACCCGGAGCCGGACCAGGAGGAGAACGCGTTCTTCGCCGACGACCCGGACGACGCCGACGACGACGCCCCCCGCGATCCCCGGGACCGGGGCGGGCGCGGGGAGCGGCGCGGCGGCCGGGGCGGCAAACCGAAGAAGAGCCGCAACGGCTGCGCCTGCCTGGTGGTGGCGCTGGTCTTCGGCGGTGGTCTCGCGGGCGTGGGCTACTTCGGCTACCAGTTCTACCAGGACCGTTTCGGCGCGGCCCCGGACTTCGCGGGCGCCGGGAACGGCGAGCAGATCACCGTCACCATCCCGCCGGGCGCCGGCGGCTATGTGATCGGGCAGGAGCTGAAGAAGGCCGGCGTGGTCAAGAGCGTCGACGCCTTCGTGGCCGCCCAGCAGAGCAACCCCGAAGGCAAGGCCATCCAGGACGGGGTCTACACCCTCCAGAAGGAGATGTCCGCCGACAGCGCCCTGAAGCTGATGCTCAGCCCCGAGAGCCGCAGCAACCTGATCATCGCCGAGGGCAAGCGCAACGCCGAGATCTACACCCTGATCGACAAGCGCCTCGAAGTCGACGAGGGCACCACCGCCGAGGTCGCCAAGAGCGACTGGAAGGAACTGGGTCTGCCCGACTGGGCCGCCGGCCAGCGGAACCTCAAGGACCCGCTGGAGGGCTTCCTCTACCCGTCCAGCTATCCGGTCGCCAAGGGCCAGAAACCCGAGGACGTCCTCAAACAGATGGTGGCTCGTGCCACCGACACCTACGAGGAACTCGGTCTGGCGAAGCAGGCCGAGAGCGTCGGTCTGGAGAACGCCTGGGAACTGGTCACCGTCGCCAGCCTGGTCCAGGCGGAGGGCAAGACCCATGACGACTTCCGCAAGATGGCCGAGGTCATCTACAACCGCCTCCAGCCCGACAACACCGAGACGAACCAGGAACTCCAGTTCGACTCGACCTTCAACTACCTCAAGGGCCAGAGCGAGATCGACATCTCCTCGTCGGAGATCAACAGCAACCCCGACCCGTACAACACGTACACCAACCGGGGGCTGCCGCCCGGACCCATCGGCAACCCGGGCGAGGACGCGATCAAGGCGGCCCTGAACCCGACCGAGGACGGCTGGATGTACTTCGTCGCCACCGACGGCATGAGCAAGACGGAGTTCGCCCGGACCATCGCCGAGCACGAGGAACTCGTCGAGAAGTTCAACGCGTCGCGGGGCAACTGATGGGGGACGCCGTGCCGGACCGGCCCGAGAGGTCCGGGGGGGCTGAGCGGTCCGAGGGGTCCGGGGGCTTCGAGGGGTCCGGGGAGGGTGCCCCGGGCCGCCGCCGGGCCGCCGTGCTGGGCTCCCCGATCGCCCACTCCCTCTCCCCGGTGCTCCACCGCGCCGCGTACAGCGCGCTCGGCCTCGACGGCTGGACGTACGGCCGCTTCGAGGTGGACGAGGCCGCGCTGCCCGGCTTCCTCGACGGGCTCGGTCCCGAGTGGGCCGGGCTGTCGCTGACCATGCCGCTGAAGCGGGCGGTCATCCCGCTGCTCGACTCGATCAGCGAGACCGCCGCCTCGGTCGACGCGGTCAACACCGTCGTCCGCACCCCCGACGGCCGCACAACCGGCGACAACACCGACATACCCGGCATGCTCGCCGCCCTGCGCGAACACGGCATCGACACCACCGACTCCGCCGCGATCCTCGGCGCCGGAGCCACCGCCTCCTCCGCTCTCGCCGCCCTCTCCCGGATCTGCACCGGCGAGATCACCGCCTACGTCCGCAGCGCCGCCCGCGCAGCCGAGATGCGGGAGTGGGCCGAGCGCCTCGGCGTCGACCTCCGCACCGAGGACTGGGACCGGGCCGCCGACGCCCTGCACGCCCCCCTCGTCGTCGCCACCACCCCGGCCGGCGCCACCGACGCCCTCGCCGCCGCCGTCCCCGAACGCCCCGCCGCCCTCTTCGACGTCCTCTACGACCCCTGGCCCACCACCCTCGCCGCCCGCTGGTCGGCGTACGGCGGCGCGGTCGTCAGCGGGCTCGACCTGCTGGTGCACCAGGCGGTCCTCCAGGTCGAGCGGATGACGGGCCGCGCCCCTGCCCCGCTGGCGGCGATGCGCCGGGCGGGCGAACGGGCACTGGCCGACCGCTAGCCCCTCCCCACGCCGCGGTTCTGACGTACTCACGTCCGCCTGATGGACCTACGGCCGGTTTCGCCAGGGGGACGTGGGAGGATCGGGGTGGCGGTCCCGGGCCGCGCACCGGGTCGCCGTCGCCGTGCGCGAGGACGCGCATACGCAGGGCAGCAGTACCAGGCGCGAACACTGAGGAGCACCGTTGAGCAGGTTGCGCTGGCTGACCGCGGGGGAGTCCCACGGTCCCGCACTCGTCGCGACGCTGGAGGGTCTGCCCGCCGGTGTGCCGATCACCACCGAGATGGTGGCGGACCACCTGGCACGACGCCGGCTCGGCTATGGACGCGGCGCCCGGATGAAGTTCGAGCGCGACGAGGTCACCTTCCTCGGCGGCGTCCGGCACGGGCTGACCCTGGGCTCCCCGGTCGCCGTCATGGTCGGCAACACCGAATGGCCGAAGTGGGAACAGGTCATGGCGGCCGACCCGATCGACCCCGAGATCCTCGCCGGACTCGCCCGCAACGCCCCGCTGACCCGCCCCCGCCCCGGCCACGCCGACCTCGCCGGGATGCAGAAGTACGGCTTCGACGAGGCCCGGCCGATCCTGGAGCGGGCCTCCGCGCGCGAGACCGCCGCCCGGGTGGCGCTGGGCGCGGTCGCCCGGTCGTACCTCAAGGAGACGACCGGCATCGAGATCGTCTCCCATGTCGTGGAACTGGCCGCGGCGAAGGCCCCGCACGGCGTGTACCCGACCCCGGCCGATGTCGAGCGGCTGGACGCCGACCCGGTGCGCTGTCTGGACGCCGACGCGTCGAAGGCGATGGTCGCCGAGATCGACCAGGCCCACAAGGACGGCGACACCCTCGGCGGCGTCGTCGAGATCCTCGCCTACGGCGTCCCCGTGGGCCTCGGCTCGCACGTCCACTGGGACCGCCGGCTGGACGCCCGGCTGGCCGCCGCCCTGATGGGCATCCAGGCCATCAAGGGCGTCGAGCTGGGCGACGGCTTCGACCTCGCCCGCGTCCCCGGCTCCCAGGCGCACGACGAGATCGTCGGCACCCCCGAGGGCGTCCGCCGCGTCTCCGGCCGCTCCGGCGGCACCGAGGGCGGACTGTCCACCGGGGAACTGCTGCGGGTGCGCGCCGCCATGAAGCCGATCGCGACCGTGCCGCGCGCCCTGCGCACCGTCGACGTCACCACCGGCGAGCCCGCCCAGGCCCACCACCAGCGCTCCGACGTCTCCGCCGTCCCCGCGGCCGGGATCGTCGCCGAGGCCATGGTCGCGCTGGTCCTCGCCGACGCGGTCGCCGAGAAGTTCGGCGGCGACAGCGTCCCCGAGACCCGTCGCAACGTCACCTCCTACCTCGACTCGCTGGCCATCCGGTGAGCGCCCCGCTGGTCGTGCTGGTCGGCCCGATGGGGGTCGGCAAGTCCACCGTCGGCGAACTGCTGGCCGAGCGCCTCGGCGTGGCCCTGCGCGACACGGACGCGGACATCGTGGCCGCCGAGGGCCGGACCATCACCGACATCTTCGTGGAGGACGGCGAGGCCGCCTTCCGCGTCCTGGAGAAGGCGGCGGTCCGCCGGGCCCTCACCGAGCACCCGGGCGTCCTCGCCCTCGGCGGCGGCGCCATCCTGGACCCCGACACCCGCCACGCCCTGGCCGGACTCCCCGTCGTCTACCTCTCCATGGACGTCGAGGAGGCCGCCCGCCGCACCGGCCTCAACACCGCCCGCCCGCTCCTCACCATCAACCCGCGCAAGCAGTGGCGGGAACTGATGGAGGCCCGACGCCCTCTGTACGAGGGGGTCGCCCGCTCCGTGGTGGCCACCGACGGCCGTACGCCCGAGGACGTCACCCAGGACGTGCTGGACGTACTGGAGCTGAAGACCGCGAACCCCGGGGACGCCCCGGACGCCCGGCAGGAGGACGTCGTGACAGCGTCGGTGACCAGGATCCAGGTCGGCGGTACGGCGGGCAGCGACCCGTACGAGGTCCTGGTGGGCCGCCAACTGCTCGGGGAACTGGGCGGGCTGATCGGCGAGCGGGTCAAGCGGGTCGCCGTCCTGCACCCCGAGGCGCTCGCCGAGACCGGGGACGCGCTCCGCGCCGACCTCGCCGACCAGGGCTACGAGGCCGTCGCCATCCAGGTGCCGAACGCCGAGGAGGCCAAGACCGCCGAGGTCGCCGCCTACTGCTGGAAGGCGCTCGGCCAGTCCGGCTTCACCCGCTCCGATGTGATCGTGGGCGTGGGCGGCGGGGCCACCACCGACCTCGCCGGGTTCGTCGCCGCGACCTGGCTGCGCGGGGTGCGCTGGATCGCCGTCCCGACCACCGTGCTCGGCATGGTGGACGCGGCGGTCGGCGGCAAGACCGGGATCAACACCGCCGAGGGCAAGAACCTGGTGGGCTCCTTCCACCCGCCCGCCGGGGTCCTCTGCGACCTGGCCGCCCTCGACTCCCTGCCCGTCAACGACTACGTCTCCGGGCTCGCCGAGATCATCAAGGCCGGTTTCATCGCCGACCCGGTGATCCTCCAGTTGATCGAGGCCGACCCGGAGGGCGCCCGCAGCCCGGCCGGACCGCACACCGCCGAGCTGATCGAACGGTCCATCAAGGTCAAGGCCGAGGTGGTCTCCTCGGACCTCAAGGAATCCGGCCTCCGCGAGATCCTCAACTACGGCCACACCCTCGCGCACGCCATCGAGAAGAACGAGCGCTACCAGTGGCGGCACGGTGCCGCGGTCGCCGTCGGCATGCACTTCGCCGCCGAACTCGGCCGGGTCGCCGGACGCCTGGACGACGCCACGGCCGACCGCCACCGCACCATCCTGGAGGCCGTCGGACTGCCCCTGCACTACCGCTACGACCAGTGGCCCAAGCTGCTGGAGACGATGAAGGTCGACAAGAAGTCCCGGGGCGACCTGCTCCGCTTCATCGTCCTCGACGGCCTCGCCAAGCCGACGGTCCTGGAGGGCCCCGACCCGGCCGTACTGCTCGCCGCGTACGGCGAGGTGGGGGAGTAGGTCTCCCCAGCAGGTCTCCCGAGCAGGTCCCCGGAGTCGCTCCCGTCCGTTCCGCCCCGCGGGCACCGACACGGGCACAGGCACCCGGTACCGTCCCCGGCCGTTCACCAACGGACGCCCGGGGACGGTACCGTTCGGTGGCGGCGGGGTCCGCTCCGCGCCGCTCGGGCGGTGACGGGGTCCGCTCCGCGCCGCCTCGGTGGTGCCGGGGTCCGTGCCCGGCCGTCGGCACCCATCGCCCTGCCGCGTGCGGGCCCGGGAGCGACGCACACACACCGCCCCAGGCGTACGCGCCGAGAACGACGAGACGGAGTGGCACCGGATGCAGCACGCAGTGGGGTCACCGCTGCCGCCCCACCAGTCGGGGCAGGGCCCGCTGTCGCAGGCGGGAAGCGGGGCGGTTCCGCCGGCGCCCTCCGGGCCGGGGTGGGGGCCTTCGGGAGATACGGGTTCGAGGGCTGTGCCCCAGGTGAGTACCGGCTCCGCCTCGGTCCCCCCGCCCCACCACCACCCCGGCGCCGCGCCCGTCCCGCCCCCTCCCCCCGCGCCCGGATTCACTGGACCGCCCCCCGGCGCGATGCCCCCCGCCCCGCATCGCCCGGCCCCTCAGCAGATGCCACCGGCGCCGGAGCATACCGGGCATGTCGCCCTCCCGCCCGGCGGCCCGGTCGCCGTGCCGGGGCCGCTGCCCGCCATGGCCGCCGCCCCCGACCCCACCGCGACCACGCTCGCCGTCCTGCTGATCGGCCCCGCGGGTGCCGGAAAGACCAGCGTCGCCAAGTACTGGGCGGACCACCGCCGGGTCCCCACCGCCCACATCAGCCTGGACGACGTCCGTGAATGGGTCCGCTCCGGCTTCGCGGACCCCCAGTCCGGCTGGAACGACCACTCCGAGGCCCAGTACCGGCTGGCCCGCCGCACCTGCGGTTTCGCCGCGCGCAACTTCCTGGCCAACGGGATCTCCTGCATCCTCGACGACGCCGTCTTCCCCGACCGCCCGGTCGTCGGCCTGGGCGGCTGGAAACGGCATGTCGGCCCCGGCCTGCTACCGGTCGTCCTGCTCCCGGGACTGGAGATCGTCCTGGAGCGCAACGCCGAGCGCTCGGGCAACCGCCGCCTCAGCGACGAGGAGGTGGCGAGGATCCACGGCCGGATGGCCGGCTGGTACGGCTCGGGCCTCCCGATCATCGACAACTCCACCCTGGACGTCCCCGGGACCGCCCACGTCCTGAACGAGGTCCTGGCGAGATCCATAGCGAGCCCCCCGAACTGGTAACAAGCCGAGCACCCGCCCCGTCAAGGGGCGCGGGGAACTGCGCGCCCAGCCCCCACTCACCCGCACCCACCCCCCACGCCTATGGCCCCCATCGGCGCACCCAACCGGCACAAACCCGACACCCCCCCTACGCTCGACACATGTCAGAGGTGTACGCGACCCGCCGAGCCCGGCTGAGGGACCGCACCAACGCCGGAGGCAACGCCACCGCGCTGGTCACCCGCCCCGCCAACGTCCGCTACCTCGCCGGAGCCGCCCCGCAGGGCTGCGCGCTGCTGCTGGGCGAGCGCGAGGACCTGCTGGTCTGCGTGGGCCCGCCCGACGAGCAGTCCGACGAGGGCCGCCCCGACGAGGCCCTCCGGCAGCATCTCCTGGACGGCCCCGGAGGGGACCCCGCGGTCGCCGCCGCCGGTCTCGCCGCCGCCGGGGGCGCGGACTCCCTCGCCGTCGAGGAGCACCACCTCACCGTCGCCCGGCACCGCGCGATCGGCTCGGTCGCCCCCGGCGTCCGCCTCACCGACATCGGCGGGGCGGTGGAGCAGCTCAGGGTGGTCAAGGACGAGGAGGAGATCTCCTGTCTGCGGATCGGCGCCGAGATCGCCGACCAGGCCCTCGGCGAACTCCTGGAGTCGATCCTCGTCGGCCGCACCGAACGGCATCTCGCCCTGGAGCTGGAACGCAGGCTCGTCGACCACGGCGCCGACGGCCCGGCCTTCGCCACCTCCGTCGCCACCGGCCCGCACGCCGGGCGGCGCGGCCACCGCCCCACCGACCGCCGGGTCGAGGAGGGCGACTTCCTCTCGGTCTGCCTGGGCGCCGCCTACCGCGGCTACCGGTGCGAGATCGGCCGCACCTTCGTCATCGGCACCTCGCCCGCCGACTGGCAGATCGAGCTGTACGACCTGGTCTTCGCAGCCCAGCGCGCCGGACGGGAGGCGCTGACCCCGGGCGCCGCCTACCGGGACGTGGACCGCGCGGCCCGCCATGTGCTGGACTCGGCGGGGTACGGCACGGGCCTGCCCGCCCTCACCGGACACGGGGTCGGACTCGAAATCGACGAGGACCCGCAGATCGGCCCGGCGGCCATGGGTAAACTGGACGCTTGCGTGCCGGTCACCGTCGAACCCGGGGTCCACCTTCCGGGCCGGGGCGGCGTCCGGATCGATGACACGCTCGTCGTCCGCCCCGAGGCGGACGGCGGACCCGAGCTACTCACCATCACGACCAAGGAGCTGCTCGCGTTGTAGGCGCGTGCCCCGGGGTCGTCCACGTCAGTCCAGGAGATTGAAGCAACCGTGGCTTCCACGAACGACCTCAAGAACGGATTGGTGCTCAAGCTCGACGGCGGCCAGTTGTGGTCCGTAGTCGAGTTCCAGCACGTCAAGCCCGGCAAGGGCCCCGCTTTCGTGCGCACCAAGCTCAAGAACGTGCTGTCCGGCAAGGTGGTCGACAAGACCTTCAACGCCGGCGTCAAGGTCGAGACGGCCACTGTCGACAAGCGCGACATGCAGTTCTCCTACATGGACGGCGACTACTTCGTCTTCATGGACATGCAGACCTACGACCAGCTCCACATCGACCGGAAGACCGTCGGCGACGCCGCGAACTTCCTGATCGAGGGCTTCGAGGCCACGGTCGCGCAGCACGACGGCAGTGTGCTCTTCGTGGAGCTGCCCGCCGCCGTCGAGCTGAACATCGCCGAGACCGAGCCGGGCGTCCAGGGCGACCGCTCCACCGGCGGCACCAAGCCCGCCAAGCTGGAGACGGGCTACGAGATCCAGGTCCCGCTGTTCATCACCACCGGCGAGAAGATCAAGGTCGACACCCGCTCCGGCGACTACCTCGGCCGGGTGAACAGCTAACCGTGGCCGCCCGCAACACGGCCCGCAAGCGCGCCTTCCAGATCCTCTTCGAGGGGGACCAGCGCGGTGCCGATGTCCTGACGGTCCTCGCGGACTGGATCCGGCACTCCCGGACCGACCCGCGCCAGCCGCCCGTCAGCGAGTACACCATGGAGCTGGTCGAGGGCTACGCGGAGCACGCCCCGCGGATCGACGAGCTGATCGCCCAGTACGCCGTGGGCTGGACGCTGGACCGGATGCCGGTCGTGGACCGCAACATCCTGCGCCTGGGCGCGTACGAGCTGATCTGGGTCGACGCCACACCGGACGCGGTGGTGCTGGACGAGATGGTGCAGTTGGCGAAGGAGTTCTCCACGGACGACTCGCCGGCCTTCGTGAACGGGCTGCTCGGCCGTCTCAAGGAGCTGAAGCCCTCACTCCGCCGCGAAGGCGCGTAGCCGCCCGACCGCCCGCCCGGCAGCCTGGCCCGGTGGCCCGGTCGTCCGCAGTGGCGGTGTGCGGGCCGCGTGCGGCCCGTCACGCGGTTCCCGCCGCTCCCCGCGGCCAGGGTGCACGCCGACCGCAGAAGGGCCCCCAGCGTGACGCTGGGGGCCCTTCTCATGCCCTTCCGCTGCCCGTGTACGGGCGGCTCCCGCCCGGAAACATGGCGGCGGCACGTTTCTGCTGGGGCAGGAGGGGTGACCTGCGGAGCGGTCAGCTCTCCTCGACGTGGGAGACCGCGCGGCGCGCGTCCGCGTCCAGCACACCCCAGTTGATGAGCTGCTCGGTGAGGACCGAGGGGGACTGGTCGTAGATCACGGCGAGTGTGCGCAGGTCGTCCTGGCGGATCGAGAGCACCTTGCCGTTGTAGTCACCGCGCTGGGACTGGATCGTCGCCGCGTAGCGCTGGAGGGGGCCCGCCTTCTCGGCGGGGACCGTGGCCAGCCGCTCCAGGTCGAGAACGAGCTTGGGCGGGGGCTCGGCGGCGCCGCCCGGGGTGGTGCCCGGCAGCAGCTCCTGGACCGGAACGCCGTAGAAATCCGCCAGCTCGGCGAGGCGCTGCACGGTCACCGCGCGGTCGCCCCGCTCGTACGAACCGACCACCACGGCCTTCCAGCGGCCCTGGGACTTCTCCTCGACTCCGTGGAGGGAAAGGCCCTGCTGGGTGCGGATGGCCCGGAGCTTGGCCCCGAGCTGTTTGGCGTATTCGCTGGACATATAGCTCCCCGGCAATGGACGACGCGGTCGGCTCGGGTGCCGGGCCGCGCGGCTGGTGACTCACTGTGAGGTTACGCAGCGTTACTCTGCTGCGTCAAGCCGAATGGGCCGCACCGACTCTTCCGTGGTAGTGGCCGCCGATTGGGCCAAGCGGGTGATCCCGGGTCCGTCGGGAGGGTGATCCGGGGTGACTCCGGGGGGTTCCGGAGCGTTCTGGATGGCCTGCTACGGTGGACGGCGCAACCCCGACGTCCTTTAAGGTCCGTCCCGTGAGGCGGAGAAGGAGGTCCGTTTCGTATGGACAAGCACAGCCAGTACGACCGGCACCACCCCGACGCCTCCGCGTCCGGGCCCCGGCCCGTTCTCGAAGGGCCCGACATCGCGCGGGTCCTGACCCGTATCGCCCACGAGATCGTCGAACGCGCCAAGGGCGCCGACGACGTGGTGCTCCTCGGCATCCCGACCCGCGGTGTCCATCTCGCCCGCAGGCTCGCCGCCAAGCTCGAAGAGATCACCGAGCGCAAGGTCCCCGTCGGCTCGCTGGACATCACCATGTACCGCGACGACCTGCGGATGCACCCCCCGCGCGCGTTGGCCCGCACCGAGATCCCCGGTGACGGCATCGACGGACGGCTCGTCGTCCTGGTCGACGACGTGCTGTTCTCCGGCCGCACCATCCGCGCCGCCCTCGACGCCCTGAACGACATCGGGCGCCCGCGCGCGGTGCAGCTCGCGGTGCTGGTCGACCGGGGCCACCGGGAACTGCCCATCCGCGCCGACTACGTCGGCAAGAACCTCCCCACGTCGCTGCGGGAGACGGTCAAGGTCCAGCTCGCCGAGGAGGACGGTCGCGACACCGTGCTGCTCGGCGTCAAGCAGGACGCCCCGGACGACCAGCGGTAGCGGACGGCACGGCGTACGGCACCCCCGGCACCCCGACGGGCCGCCGTACGTCCGCTGCGGCGCGCCCCCGCCTCGCTTCGCCCGCCCGAAATCTCCTGATACTGAACTGCCTTACGGAGCCTGAAAGATGCAGCGTCATCTCATCTCGGCAGCCGATCTGACCCGCGACGACGCCGTGCTGATCCTCGACACCGCCGAGGAGATGGCCCGGGTCGCGGACCGGCCGATCAAGAAGCTGCCGACCCTGCGCGGCCGGACCGTCGTCAATCTCTTCTTCGAGGACTCGACCCGTACCCGGATCTCCTTCGAGGCCGCCGAGAAGCGGCTGTCGGCGGATGTCATCAACTTCACCGCCAAGGGGTCGAGCGTCTCCAAGGGCGAGTCTCTCAAGGACACCGCCCAGACCCTGGAGGCGATGGGCGTCGACGCCGTCGTCATCCGGCACGGCGCCTCGGGCGCCCCGTACCGGCTCGCCAACTCCGGCTGGATCGACGCGGCCGTGATCAACGCCGGGGACGGCACCCATCAGCACCCCACCCAGGCCCTCCTGGACGCCTTCACGATGCGGCGCCGCCTCGTCGGCCGGGACGCCGGGATCGGCCAGGACCTCGCCGGGCGGCGCATCACGATCGTCGGCGACATCCTGCACAGCCGGGTCGCCCGCTCCAACGTCGACCTCCTGCACACCCTCGGCGCGCACGTCACCCTGGTCGCCCCGCCCACCCTGGTGCCGGTCGGCGTCGGAAGCTGGCCCTGCGAGGTGGTGTACGACCTGGACGCGGCGCTGCCCAAGTCCGACGCGGTGATGATGCTCCGGGTGCAGCGCGAGCGGATGAACGCCGCGTTCTTCCCGACCGAGCGCGAGTACTCGCGCCGCTACGGCCTCGACGGCGACCGGATGGCACGGATGCCCGAGCACGCGATCGTGATGCACCCCGGGCCCATGGTCCGCGGGATGGAGATCACCGCCGAGGTCGCCGACTCGCCGCGCTGCACCGCCATCGAGCAGGTCGCCAACGGGGTGTCCATCCGGATGGCCGTGCTCTATCTGCTGCTCGGCGGCAACGAGCCCGCCGTCACCCCCGCGCGTACCGCCGGGTCCGCCACCGCCGCTGAGGAGAAGTGAGAGACATGAGCAAGACCCTGATCCGTGGTGCGAAGGTGCTCGGCGGCGAGCCCCGGGACGTGCTGATCGACGGCGGGACCATCGCGGCCGTCGGCGCCGGACTGACGGCCGACGGCGCCGAGGTGGTGGAGGCGGCCGGCAGCGTGCTGCTGCCGGGCCTGGTCGATCTGCACACCCATCTGCGCGAGCCGGGCCGCGAGGACTCCGAGACCGTCCTCACCGGCACCCGCGCGGCGGCCTCCGGCGGCTTCACCGCCGTCTTCGCCATGGCCAACACCTTCCCCGTCGCCGACACCGCCGGAGTGGTCGAGCAGGTCTACCGGCTCGGCCGGGAGCACGGCTACTGCGACGTCCAGCCGATCGGCGCGGTCACCGTCGGCCTGGAGGGCCGGAAGCTCGCCGAACTGGGCGCCATGCACGAGTCGGCCGCCGGGGTCACCGTCTTCTCCGACGACGGCAAGTGCGTGGACGACGCGGTGATCATGCGCCGCGCCCTGGAGTACGTGAAGGCGTTCGGCGGGGTCGTCGCCCAGCACGCGCAGGAGCCGCGGCTCACCGAGGGCGCCCAGATGAACGAGGGGATCGTCTCGGCGGAGCTGGGGCTCGGGGGCTGGCCCGCGGTGGCCGAGGAGTCGATCATCGCCCGCGATGTCCTGCTCGCCGAGCACGTCGGCTCCCGCGTCCACATCTGCCACCTGTCCACCGCCGGGTCGGTGGAGATCGTCCGCTGGGCCAAGTCCCGCGGCATCGACGTGACCGCCGAGGTCACCCCGCACCATCTGCTGCTCACCGACGAACTGGTCCGCACCTACAACCCGGTCTACAAGGTCAACCCGCCGCTGCGCACCGAGCGGGACGTGCACGCCCTGCGCGCCGCCCTCGCCGACGGCACCATCGACATCGTCGCCACCGACCACGCCCCGCACCCGCACGAGGACAAGGACTGCGAGTGGGCCGCCGCCGCCATGGGGATGGTGGGCCTGGAGACCGCGTTGTCAGTGGTGCAGGAGACCATGGTGGACACGGGTCTGCTGGACTGGGCCGGCGTCGCCGACCGGATGTCCGCCGGGCCCGCCCGGATCGGACAGGCCACCGGCCACGGCCGGCCCGTCTCGGCTGGTGAGCCCGCCAACCTCACCCTCGTCGACACGGCATACCGTGGCCGGGTGGACCCCGCGGGCTTCGCCTCGCGCAGCCGCAACACCCCCTACCAGGGGCGTGAGCTGCCGGGCCGTGTCACGCACACCTGGCTCCGGGGCAAGGCGACGCTCGTCGACGGGAAGCTCACGTGACAACTCTGCACACACTGGCCACCGCCCCGTACACCCCGTACCCCCTGGCCGCCGCCCGGCAGTCCGCCGAGGTGACCGACTGGGCCGCCCGGGTGGGCTGGATCGTGGGCCTCGCCCTGTTCGTCGCGCTGGTGTACTGGCTGATGCGCGAGGGCTGGAAGTGGCGCGGCACCCTCCAGGGCGACCTGCCCGAGCTGCCCACCGCGCCGGACGACCCCGGCCCTGCGATCCTGACGCTGACCGGCCGCTACCACGGTTCCACCACCGCCGGCCACTGGCTCGACCGGATCGTCGCCCGGGGCCTGGGCTCCCGCAGCCGCGCCGAGCTGACCCTCACCGACACCGGACTGGACGTCGTACGCCCCGGCGCGGACGACTTCTTCGTGCCCCTCGGACAGCTCCGCGAGGCCCGGCTCGACAAGGGCATCGCGGGCAAGGTGCTCACCGAGGGCGGCCTGCTGATCGTCACCTGGGAGCACGGCGAGCGGCTGATCGACTCCGGGTTCCGCTCGGACCGGGCGGCCGAGCACGGCGAGTGGGTCACGACCCTGAACGCAATGATCAAGAAGACGGAAGGCGCACGATGACAACCTCCACCAGGGGAGCCGCCAGGGTTCCCGCCGTACTCGTCCTGGAGGACGGCCGGATCTTCCGCGGCCGTGCCTACGGGGCCGTGGGGGTGACCTTCGGCGAGGCCGTCTTCTCCACCGGCATGACCGGCTACCAGGAGACCCTGACCGACCCGTCCTACCACCGCCAGGTCGTCGTCATGACCGCCCCGCACGTCGGCAACACCGGGGTCAACGACGAGGACCCCGAGTCCCGCCGGATCTGGGTCTCCGGGTACGTGGTCCGCGACCCCGCGCGCGTGCCGTCGAACTGGCGCTCCCGCCGCTCCCTGGACGAGGAGCTGACCGCGCAGGGCGTCGTCGGGATCTCCGGCGTCGACACCCGCGCCCTGACCCGCCATCTGCGCGAGCGCGGCGCCATGCGCGTCGGGATCTTCTCCGGCCACGCCCTGCCCGACGAGGGCACCATGCTCGCCGAGGTCCGCCAGGCCCCCGAGATGACCGGCGCCGACCTCGCCGCCGAGGTCGCCACCACCGAGCCGTACATCGTCCCGGCGATCGGCGCGAAGAAGTTCACCGTCGCCGCGATCGACCTCGGCATCAAGGGCATGACCCCGCACCGGATGGCCGAGCGCGGCATCGAGGTGCACGTCCTGCCCGCCACGGCGACCGCGGAGGATGTGTACGCGGTCCGCCCCGACGGCGTGTTCTTCTCCAACGGCCCCGGCGACCCCGCCACCGCCGACCACGCCGTCTCCGTGATGCGGGCCGTCCTGGAGCGCGGTACGCCGCTGTTCGGCATCTGCTTCGGCAATCAGATCCTGGGCCGCGCCCTCGGCTTCGGCACCTACAAGCTGAAGTACGGCCACCGCGGCATCAACCAGCCGGTGCAGGACCGGACCACCGGCAAGGTCGAGGTCACCGCCCACAACCACGGCTTCGCCGTGGACGCCCCCCTGGACCGGATCTCCGAGACGCCCTTCGGCCGCGCCGAGGTCTCCCACGTCTGCCTCAACGACGACGTGGTGGAGGGCCTGCGCCTGCTCGACCGCCCGGCCTTCAGCGTCCAGTACCACCCCGAGGCGGCGGCCGGCCCGCACGACGCCGCCTATCTGTTCGACCGCTTCACGTCTTTGATGAGCACAGCTCTGGAGGGCCAGCGTGCCTAAGCGCACCGATATCCAGTCCGTCCTGGTCATCGGCTCCGGCCCGATCGTCATCGGCCAGGCCGCCGAGTTCGACTACTCCGGCACCCAGGCGTGCCGCGTCCTGAAGTCCGAGGGCCTCAGGGTCGTCCTGGTCAACTCCAACCCGGCGACGATCATGACCGACCCGGAGATCGCCGACGCCACCTATGTCGAGCCGATCACCCCCGAGTTCGTCGAGAAGATCATCGCCAAGGAGCGCCCCGACGCCCTGCTGCCCACCCTGGGCGGCCAGACGGCCCTGAACACCGCCATCTCCCTGCACGAGAACGGCGTCCTCGCCAAGTACGGCGTGGAGCTGATCGGCGCCAATGTCGAGGCGATCCACAAGGGCGAGGACCGCGACCAGTTCAAGCTGGTCGTGGAGGCCGTCCGCGCCAAGATCGGGCACGGCGAGTCCGCCCGCTCGGTGATCTGCCACACCATGGACGACGTCCTCGCGGGCGTGGACACCCTCGGCGGCTACCCGGTCGTCGTCCGCCCGTCCTTCACCATGGGCGGCGCCGGCTCCGGCTTCGCCCACGACGAGGACGAACTGCGCCGGATCGCCGGCCAGGGCCTCACCCTCTCGCCGACCACCGAGGTGCTCCTGGAGGAGTCCATCCTCGGCTGGAAGGAGTACGAGCTGGAGCTGATGCGCGACAAGCACGACAACGTGGTGGTCGTCTGCTCCATCGAGAACTTCGACCCCATGGGCGTGCACACCGGCGACTCCATCACCGTCGCCCCCGCGATGACCCTCACCGACCGCGAGTACCAGATCCTGCGGGACATCGGCATCGCCGTGATCCGCGAGGTCGGCGTGGACACCGGCGGCTGCAACATCCAGTTCGCGGTGGACCCCGAGGACGGCCGGGTCATCGTCATCGAGATGAACCCCCGCGTGTCGCGGTCCTCGGCGCTCGCCTCCAAGGCCACCGGCTTCCCCATCGCCAAGATCGCCGCGAAGCTCGCCGTCGGCTACACCCTGGACGAGATCCCCAACGACATCACCCGGGAGACCCCCGCCTCCTTCGAGCCCACGCTCGACTATGTCGTCGTCAAGGCCCCCCGCTTCGCCTTCGAGAAGTTCCCCAGCGCCGATTCCACGCTGACCACCACCATGAAGTCGGTGGGCGAGGCCATGGCCATCGGCCGCAACTTCACCGAGGCGTTCCAGAAGGCGCTGCGCTCGCTGGAGAAGAAGGGCAGCCAGTTCGCCTTCACCGGCCCCACCGGCGACAAGGCGGCCCTGCTGGCGGAGTCCGTCAAGCCCACCGACGGCCGGATCAACACCGTCATGGCGGCCATCCGCGCGGGCGCCACGCCCGAGGAGGTCTTCGAGGCCACCCGGATCGACCCCTGGTTCGTGGACCAGCTCTTCCTGATCAAGGAGATCGCCGACGAGCTGGCCGACGCCCCCGAGCTGACCGCCGACCTGCTCGCCGAGGCCAAGCGGCACGGCTTCTCCGACCAGCAGATCGGCGAGATCCGCGGCCTGCGCGAGGACGTCGTCCGCGAGGTGCGGCACGCGCTCGGCATCCGCCCGGTCTACAAGACGGTCGACACCTGCGCCGCCGAGTTCGCCGCCCGCACCCCGTACTTCTACTCCTCCTACGACGAGGAGACCGAGGTCGCGGCCCGCGAGAAGCCCGCCGTGATCATCCTGGGCTCCGGCCCCAACCGCATCGGCCAGGGCATCGAGTTCGACTACTCCTGCGTCCACGCCTCCTTCGCGCTCAGCGACGCCGGGTACGAGACGGTGATGGTCAACTGCAACCCGGAGACCGTCTCCACCGACTACGACACCTCCGACCGGCTCTACTTCGAGCCGCTCACCCTGGAGGACGTCCTGGAGATCGTCCACGCGGAGGCCCAGGCCGGGCCGATCGCGGGCGTCATCGTCCAGCTCGGCGGCCAGACCCCTCTGGGCCTGTCCCAGGCCCTCAAGGACAACGGCGTGCCCATCGTCGGCACCTCCCCGGAGGCCATCCACGCCGCCGAGGACCGGGGCGCCTTCGGGCAGGTCCTCGCCGAGGCCGGACTCCCCGCGCCCAAGCACGGCACGGCCACCACCTTCGCCGCCGCCAAGGCCATCGCCGACGAGATCGGCTACCCGGTCCTGGTCCGCCCCTCCTACGTGCTGGGCGGGCGCGGCATGGAGATCGTCTACGACGAGACCCGGCTGGAGTCCTACATCGCCGAGTCCACCGAGATCAGCCCCTCCCGGCCGGTCCTCGTGGACCGCTTCCTGGACGACGCCATCGAGATCGACGTCGACGCCCTCTACGACGGCGAGGAGCTGTACCTCGGCGGGGTCATGGAGCACATCGAGGAGGCCGGCATCCACTCCGGCGACTCCGCGTGCGCCCTGCCCCCGATCACCCTGGGCGGCTTCGACATCAAGCGGCTGCGCGCCTCCACGGAGGCCATCGCGCGCGGGGTGGGCGTCCGGGGCCTGATCAACATCCAGTTCGCCCTGGCCGGGGACATCCTCTACGTCCTGGAGGCCAACCCGCGCGCGTCCCGCACGGTCCCCTTCACCTCCAAGGCGACCGCGGTCCCGCTGGCCAAGGCCGCCGCCCGGATCTCGCTGGGCGCCACCGTCGCCGAACTGCGCGCCGAGGGCCTCCTCCCGGCCACCGGGGACGGCGGCGAACTGCCGCTGGACGCGCCGATCTCCGTCAAGGAGGCCGTGATGCCCTGGTCCCGCTTCCGGGACATCCACGGCCGGGGCGTCGACACGGTCCTCGGCCCGGAGATGCGCTCCACCGGCGAGGTCATGGGCATCGACTCCGTCTTCGGCACCGCCTACGCCAAGTCCCAGGCGGGCGCCTACGGCCCGCTGCCCACCAAGGGCCGTGCCTTCATCTCGGTCGCCAACCGAGACAAGCGCTCGATGATCTTCCCGGCCCGCGAGCTGGTCGCCCACGGCTTCGAGCTGCTGGCCACCTCCGGCACCGCCGAGGTCCTCAAGCGCAACGGCATCCACGCCACCGTCGTCCGCAAGCAGTCCGAGGGCCCCGGCCCGGACGGCGAGCGGACCATCGTCCAGCTCATCCACGACGGCGAGGTCGACCTCATCGTCAACACCCCGTACGGCACCGGGGGGCGCCTGGACGGCTACGAGATCCGCACCGCGGCCGTCGCCCGCTCCGTGCCCTGCCTGACCACCGTGCAGGCCCTCGCCGCCGCCGTCCAGGGCATCGACGCGCTCCACGCGGGCGGGGTCGGGGTCCGCTCCCTCCAGGAACACGCCGAGCATCTGACCGCGGCCCGCGACTAGCGAGTCCGAGGGGGACACCGGAAACGGTGTCCCCCTCTTGCTGAGGCCCCGTTCCTGAGGCCCCGTTCTCCCGCTCCCGGCCCCCCTCCGGCCCGAAGGACACCGACACCACCATGTACGCGACCCTCTTCCACCTCCTCTTCCGCCGGATGGACCCCGAGCGGGCCCACCACCTGGCCTTCCGCTGGATCCGGATCACCGCCCGCGTCCCCGTGCTGCGCACCTTCGTCGCGGCGGCCCTGGCACCCCGGTACCGGGAACTGCGCACCGAGGCGCTCGGCCTGCGGATGCACGGCCCCTTCGGGCTCGCCGCCGGGTTCGACAAGAACGCCATGGCGATCGACGGCATGGCCATGCTCGGCTTCGACCATGTCGAGATCGGCACGGTCACCGGCGAACCCCAGCCCGGCAACCCCCGCAAGCGGCTCTTCCGGCTGGTCGCCGACCGGGCCCTGATCAACCGCATGGGCTTCAACAACGACGGCTCCCTCGCCGTCGCCACCCGCCTGGCCTCCCGCAGGCCGGTCTTCCGCACGGTCGTCGGGGTGAACATCGGCAAGACCAAGGCGGTCCCCGAGGCCGAGGCGGCGGCCGACTACGTGACGTCGGCCGAGCGGCTCGCCCCCTACGCCGACTACCTGGTCGTCAACGTCTCCTCGCCCAACACGCCCGGACTGCGCAGCCTCCAGGCCACCGAGGCCCTGCGCCCCCTGCTCACCGCCGTGCGCGAGGCCGCCGACCGGACCGTCACCGACCGCCGCGTCCCCCTGCTGGTCAAGATCGCCCCCGACCTCGCCGACGAGGACGTGGACGCGGTCGCCGACCTGGCCGTGGAACTCGGCCTGGACGGCATCATCGCCACCAACACCACCATCGCCCGCGAGGGCCTCGGACTCACCTCGCCGCCCGCCCTCACCGCCGAGACCGGCGGCCTGTCCGGTGCCCCGCTCAAGGCCCGCTCCCTGGAGGTGCTGCGCCGCCTCTACGCGCGCGTGGGCGACCGCATCACCCTGATCGGCGTCGGCGGCATCGAGAACGCCGAGGACGCCTGGCAGCGCATCCTGGTCGGCGCCACCCTCGTCCAGGGCTACAGCGCCTTCGTCTACGAGGGCCCCCTCTACACCCGCGCGATCCACAAGGGCCTCGCCGCCCGGCTGCGGACCAGCCCGTACGCCACCCTCGCCGACGCGGTCGGCGCCGATGTCAGGAGCACCACCGCATGAGCAACGAGCCCTTCGGCGCGCGGCTGCGCCGCGCCATGGACGAGCGCGGCCCGCTGTGCGTCGGCATCGACCCGCACGCCTCGCTGCTCGCCGACTGGGGGCTGAACGACGACGTGGCCGGGCTGGAGCGGTTCAGCCGCACGGTCGTGGAGGCCACCGCCGACCGGGTCGCCGTGCTCAAGCCGCAGAGCGCGTTCTTCGAGCGGTTCGGCTCGCGCGGGGTCGCCGTCCTGGAGCGGACGGTGGCCGACGCGCGCGCGGCGGGCGCCCTGGTGCTGATGGACGCCAAGCGCGGCGACATCGGCTCCACCATGGCCGCCTACGCGCAGACCTTCCTGCACCGGGACTCCCCGCTGTTCTCGGACGCGCTGACCGTCTCGCCGTTCCTCGGCTACGGCTCACTGGCCCCGGCGGTGGCGCTCGCCCGCGAGAGCGGCTCGGGGCTGTTCGTGCTGGCGCTGACCTCCAACCCGGAGGGCGGCGAGGTGCAGCGCGCCGTGCGCGCGGACGGCCGGGACGTGGCCGCGACGATGCTGGCCCACCTCGCCGCCGAGAACGCGGGCGCGGAGCCGCTCGGCTCGTTCGGCGCGGTGGTCGGCGCGACCCTGGGCGACCTGTCCTCGTACGACCTCGCCATCGGCGGGCCGCTGCTCGCTCCCGGGATCGGGGCGCAGGGGGCGAGCGCGGCCGATCTGCCGCGGGTGTTCGGCGCGGCGGTGCGCGCGGTGGTGCCCAACGTCAGCCGCGGGGTGCTGCGGCACGGGCCGGACACGGGGGCCCTGCGGACGGCGGCGGAGCGGTTCGCGGAGGAGATCCGGGCGGCGCTGTCCGGCCCCGGATAAACGTCCGATGACTTCCCCGGAGGCATTTGAGGCTGGATACATTCTCAAATCCGGGGCGATAAGTCTGAAATATCCCGTCCTGACGGAGGCTGACCAGGACTTTTCCGCTGTTCTCGCTGACTCCGGCGGACTTGACCGCTAGTCTCCGACCAGTGGGGGCACCTCCCACGCCCTCCAGGCAGTGGGGGAGATCGGGCAGCGTGTTGCTCGTGGCTCCCCAGGTGTGGGGCGACTAGGTTCCCTTCACCGGTCCGTATCCGACAGTTCGACATCCGAGGTGACGTAGGCGTGGCTCTTCCGCCCCTTACCCCCGAACAGCGCGCAGCCGCGCTCGAAAAGGCCGCCGCGGCTCGCCGGGAGCGGGCCGAGGTCAAGAATCGACTCAAGCACTCCGGTGCCTCCTTGCACGAGGTCATCAAGCAGGGCCAGGAGAACGACGTCATCGGCAAGATGAAGGTCTCCGCTCTCCTGGAGTCGCTCCCCGGCGTGGGCAAGGTCCGCGCCAAGCAGATCATGGAGCGCCTCGGCATCTCCGAGAGCCGGCGGGTCCGCGGCCTCGGTTCCAACCAGATCGCCTCGCTGGAGCGTGAGTTCGGCAGCACCGGCGGCTGAGTCCGGATCACTCCGGGTTTGCTGGAATAATCGCTGCATGGCTGCAACATTCCGGGGGACGACCCCCGAGCCCCCGGACGTACGTCCGCGGCTGACCGTGCTCTCCGGCCCCTCCGGGGTCGGCAAGAGCACGGTCGTCGCTCATCTGCGCAAGGAACACCCCGAGGTCTGGCTCTCCGTGTCGGCGACGACCCGCAGACCCCGCCCAGGGGAGGAGCACGGGGTCCACTACTTCTTCGTCACCGACGAGGAGATGGACAAGCTGATCGCCAACGGCGAACTGCTGGAGTGGGCCGAGTTCGCCGGGAACCGCTACGGCACCCCGCGCACGGCCGTGCACGAGAAGCTGGAGGCGGGCGAGCCCGTTCTGCTGGAGATCGACCTCCAGGGCGCCCGGCAGGTCCGCTCCTCCATGCCCGAGGCCCAACTGGTGTTCCTGGCCCCGCCGAGCTGGGAGGAGCTGGTGCGCCGGCTCACCGGGCGGGGCACCGAGCCGCCCGAGGTGATCGAGCGTCGGCTGGACGCCGCGAAGATCGAACTGGCGGCCGAGCCGGAGTTCGACACCACCCTGGTCAACACCTCCGTCGAGGATGTGGCGCGCGAGCTGCTAGCCTTGATGGATGTTGTGTGATCACGACGGTTCGATCACATCAGCCTGATCACCCGGCCCGTCCGATCACCCGGTCGGATCGGATCCGATCGGTCTGGTTTCACATCAGCCTGATCGCACCCTTCAGTTTCCCATCCATCGGAAGGTAGAGCGTGTCCTCTTCCATCTCCGCGCCCGAGGGCATCATCAACCCGCCGATCGACGAGCTGCTTGAGGCCACCGACTCCAAGTACAGCCTCGTGATCTACGCGGCCAAGCGTGCCCGCCAGATCAACGCGTACTACTCGCAGCTCGGCGAAGGTCTTCTTGAGTACGTCGGTCCCCTCGTGGACACCCACGTCCACGAGAAGCCCCTGTCGATCGCGCTGCGCGAGATCAACGCGGGACTGCTGACGTCCGAGGCCATCGACGGCCCCGCGCAGTAGTATTTTCTGCTTGCGGCAGACTTTTCCACAGGCCCGGCGATCCGTCGCCGGGCCTGTGGTGTGTCATAGGACGTGTACGTGATCGCGAGCCAGGGGAGTGGCAGTGACGGTGGACAGGCCGAAGGTCGTGCTGGGGGTCAGCGGTGGCATCGCCGCCTACAAGGCGTGCGAGCTGCTGCGCCGACTGACCGAGTCCGGACATGACGTCCGAGTGGTGCCCACCGAATCGGCGCTGCACTTCGTGGGCGCCGCCACCTGGTCGGCCCTCTCCGGCCACCCCGTCTCCACCGAGGTCTGGGCCGACGTGCACGAGGTGCCGCATGTCCGGATCGGCCAGGGCGCCGACCTCGTCGTGGTCGCCCCCGCCACCGCCGACCTGCTCGCCAGGGCCGCCCACGGCCTCGCCGACGACCTGCTCACCAACACCCTGCTCACCGCCCGCTGCCCGGTCGTCTTCGCACCCGCGATGCACACCGAGATGTGGGAGCACCCGGCCACGCAGGAGAATGTCGCCACCCTGCGCCGCCGGGGCGCCGTCGTCATCGAGCCCGCCGTCGGCCGGCTCACCGGCGTCGACACCGGCAAGGGCCGCCTGCCCGACCCCGCCGAGATCTTCGAGGTCTGCCGCCGGGTCCTCGCCCGGGGCGTGCGCGAGCCCGATCTCGCCGGGCGCCATCTGGTGATCAGCGCCGGAGGCACCCGGGAGCCGCTCGACCCGGTCCGCTTCCTCGGCAACCGCTCCTCCGGCAAGCAGGGCTACGCCCTCGCCCGCACCGCCGCCGCCCGGGGCGCCCGGGTCACCCTGATCTCCGCCAACGCGGCCCTGCCCGACCCGGCCGGGGTGGACCTGGTCCGGGTCGGCACCGCCGTACAGCTCCGCGAGGCCGTGCTCAAGGCCGCCGCCGACGCCGACGCGGTCGTCATGGCCGCCGCCGTCGCCGACTTCCGCCCCGCCGTCTACGCCGCCGGGAAGATCAAGAAGCGCGACGACCACGAACCCGACCCGATCACGCTGGTGCGGAATCCGGACATCCTCGCCGAGGTGTCCGCCGATCGGGCCAGGCCCGGACAGGTGATCGTGGGCTTCGCCGCCGAGACCGACGACGTGCTCGCCAACGGCCGCGCCAAGCTCGCCCGTAAGGGCTGCGATCTGCTGGTCGTGAACGAGGTGGGGGAGCGCAGGACCTTCGGCTCCGAGGAGAACGAGGCCGTTGTCCTGGGCGCCGACGGCACCGAGACCCCCGTCCCGTATGGCCCGAAAGAGGCGCTGGCCGAAACGGTGTGGGACCTGGTGGCGGCGAGACTCTCCTGACCTGGTGCAGCCCGTCTCGTGCCGCACTCGACCCCGGCACATTGGGGCGTGGCGACCCTGGCCAATGGAGCCCGGCATTGGGCAGAATGCCCGTGCCGCAGGTCACAGCCCTCCCGAGAGGCGAGACAACTGGGCCGGATGCGGAGCGCGACCGATAAACTGTTCTCGGACGAGGCCGGGCGCAGCCCCCGACCCGTCCGCCCATGATCAGCCAGCAGCCGCTGCAACCACAGGGAGCGTTGTGTCCCGTCGCCTGTTCACCTCGGAGTCCGTGACCGAGGGTCACCCCGACAAGATCGCTGACCAGATCAGCGACACCATTCTCGACGCCCTGCTCCGCGAGGACCCCACGTCCCGCGTCGCCGTCGAGACGCTGATCACGACCGGTCTGGTGCATGTGGCCGGTGAGGTCACCACCAAGGCGTACGCGCCGATCCCGCAGCTCGTGCGGGAGAAGATCCTGGAGATCGGCTACGACTCCTCCAAGAAGGGCTTCGACGGCGCCTCCTGCGGCGTCTCCGTGTCCATCGGCGCCCAGTCGCCGGACATCGCGCAGGGCGTCGACACGGCGTACGAGTCCCGGGTCGAGGGCGACGAGGACGAGCTGGACCGGCAGGGCGCGGGCGACCAGGGCCTGATGTTCGGCTATGCCTCCGACGAGACGCCGACGCTGATGCCGCTGCCGATCTTCCTCGCGCACCGGCTGTCCCACCGGCTCTCCGAGGTCCGCAAGAACGGCACGATCCCCTACCTGCGCCCGGACGGCAAGACGCAGGTCACCATCGAGTACGACGGCGACAAGGCGGTCCGCCTGGACACCGTCGTCGTCTCCTCCCAGCACGCCTCCGACATCGACCTGGAGTCGCTGCTCGCCCCCGACATCCGCGAGTTCGTGGTGGAGCCGGAGCTGAAGGCGCTCCTGGACGAGGGCATCAAGCTGGAGACCGAGGGCTACCGGCTGCTGGTCAACCCGACCGGCCGCTTCGAGATCGGCGGCCCGATGGGCGACGCCGGGCTCACCGGCCGGAAGATCATCATCGACACCTACGGTGGTATGGCCCGCCACGGTGGCGGTGCCTTCTCCGGCAAGGACCCGTCCAAGGTCGACCGCTCCGCCGCGTACGCCATGCGCTGGGTCGCGAAGAACGTGGTGGCCGCGGGGCTCGCCTCGCGCTGCGAGGTCCAGGTCGCCTACGCGATCGGCAAGGCCGAGCCGGTGGGTCTGTTCGTGGAGACCTTCGGCACGCACAAGGTCGAGCCGGAGAAGATCGAGAAGGCCATCGACGAGGTGTTCGACCTCCGTCCGGCCGCGATCATCCGCGATCTGGACCTGCTGCGCCCGATCTACGCCCAGACCGCGGCGTACGGCCACTTCGGCCGTGAGCTGCCGGAGTTCACCTGGGAGCGGACGGACCGGGTGGAGGCTCTGCGGACGGCTGCGGGGCTGTAGGCGGGGTTTTTCTCCATCGCGTATCTGCCGGGCCCGGCTCCCTTTGGTTTGGGGGGTCGGGCTTTGGTGTGTTTGGGGGTGGGGGGTGAGGGGGTGAGGTGGGGGCGGGATTCCGGGCGGAGGGGGGCGTGGTGCTGGGCGTGGGGCGTGGGGTGTGGTGTGCGGTGGTGCCTTGTACCGCCGCGGTGGACGTGGTGAATGCTTCGGCCGGGGAGCCGGGGAGCCGGGGAGCCGGGGAGCCGGGGAGTCGGGGAGTCGGGGAGTGGGGGAGTGGGGATGGCGGGTGTGGGGGCTTTGGGCGGGGAGGGGTGGCGGGGGGCTTCGGGGGCGGGGGTGATCGTTTCGGTGGGGGTGTCAGTGGGGTTTGGTAAGAATGCAAGGGTGAGCAGCGAGGACGGGGCCGTGGAGGGTGGCGGGGCGGGGGTGCCGCCGCCGGAACAGCTCGCGCTGATCCGGGAGAGCGTGCGGCAGGCGAAGGCGCCCCGGGCCAAGCCGCGGACCTGGCGGGGGGCCGCGCTGGCGGAGGAACTGCCGGTGGCGCGGGTGCTGGTGGACAAGGGGGTGCTGCACCTGGACCGGTACTTCGACTACGCGGTACCCAAGGAGCTGGACGCCGACGCGCAGCCGGGCGTACGGGTGCGGGTGCGGTTCGGGGCCGGGCGGCACCGGGTGCGGGACGGGCGGCGTGAGGGCGGGGGCCTGATCGGCGGGTATCTGGTGGAGCGGCTCGCCGAGAGCGACTACTCCGGGCCGCTGGCCGCGCTCGCCCAGGTCGTCTCACCCGAACGGGTGCTCGACGCGGAACTCCTCGGGCTGGCCCGGTCCGTCGCCGACCGTTACGCCGGGAGCCTCGCCGATGTGCTGCAACTGGCCGTTCCGCCGCGCAACGCCCGCGCCGAGGGGCGCCCGTCCCCCGAGCCGCTGCCGCCGCCCCCGGTGCCCGACGCGGGGGCGTGGGCGCGGTACGAGAACGGGGCCGCCCTGATTGAAGCGCTGGCCACCCAGGGTGCGCCCCGGGCGGTGTGGAACGCCCTGCCGGGACCCGGGTGGAGCGAGGAACTGGCCCGCGCGGTCGCCGCCACGCTTGCCTCGGGGCGCGGCGCGCTGGTCGTCGTACCCGATGGGCGGGCCGTCGCCCGGGTCGATGCCGCGCTGACCGCGCTGCTCGGGGAGGGGCGGCACGCGGTGCTCACCGCGGAGGCGGGGCCGGAGAAGCGGTACCGGCAGTGGCTGGCCGTGCGGCGGGGGTCGGTGCGGGCAGTGGTGGGGACCCGGGCCGCGATGTTCGCGCCGGTACGGGACCTCGGGCTCGTCGCGATCTGGGACGACGGGGACGACAGCCACAGCGAGCTGCACGCCCCGCAGCCGCACGCGCGGGAGGTGCTGCTGCTGCGGGCCGCGCAGGACAGGTGCGCGTTCCTGCTCGGGAGCTGGAGCTGCACGGTGGAGGCGGCGCAACTGGTGGAGAGCGGCTGGGCGCGGCCGGTCGTGGCGTCCAGGGAGCGGGTGCGGGGGGCCGCGCCGCGGGTGCGGACCGTGGGGGACGGGGATCTCGCGCGGGACGAGGCGGCGCGGGCCGCGCGACTGCCCACGCTCGCCTGGCAGGCGGTCCGGGACGGGCTGCGGCAGGGGCCGGTACTGGTGCAGGTCCCCCGGCGGGGGTACGTCCCGAGGATGGCGTGCGCGCAGTGCCGGGCGCCCGCGCGCTGCCGGCACTGCTCCGGGCCGCTGGAGGGGCGGTCGGAAGGGGCGCTGGAGTGCGGCTGGTGCGGGCGGGGGGAGAGCGCCTGGCACTGCCCGGAGTGCGGGTCGTTCCGGCTGCGGGCCCAGGTCGTCGGGGCGCGCCGCACCGCCGAAGAACTGGGGCGCGCCTTCCCCTCCGTGCCGGTGCGCACCTCCGGGCGGGAGCATGTGCTGGATACGGTGCCGGGGGCGCCCGCGCTGGTGGTGAGCACCCCGGGGGCCGAGCCGGTCGCCGAGGGCGGCTATGCCGCCGCGCTGCTGCTCGACGGGTGGGCGATGCTCGGGCGGCCCGATCTGCGTGCCGGGGAGGACGCCCTGCGGCGCTGGATCGCCGCCGCCGCCCTGGTCCGCGACCAGCCCTCCGGCGGCACGGTCGTGATCGTCGCCGAGCCGACGCTGCGGCCCGTGCAGGCGCTGGTGCGCTGGGATCCGGTCGGCCACGCGGTACGGGAACTCGCCGAGCGGGCCGAGCTGGGGTTCCCGCCGGTCTCCCGGATGGCGTCGGTGGCGGGGCCGCCGGAGGCGGTCGCCGGGTTCCTGGGGGCGGTCGGGCTGCCGCCGGGCGCGGAGGTGCTGGGGCCCGTGCCGCTGCCGGTCACCCCGCAGGGGCGGCCCCGGCGGACGGGGGCGCCGCCGCCGGGCGAGTCCTGGGACCGGGCACTGGTCCGGGTCCCACCGGGCCGCGGCGCGGCCCTCGCCGCCGCGCTGAAGGCGGCCCAGGCGGCACGGATGGCTCGCGCGGGGGGTGGGCGTGGGGGCGGGGGTGGCAGTGCTGAGGGGAGTCCGGTGCGGGTGCGGATTGATCCGCCGGATATCGGGTGACGGTGGGGTGTTCTTTGGGGGGTCGGGTCGGTGGGGATCCGGTGCGAGGTGCTCTTTGGTCGGTGGGGTCGGTGGGGTCGGTGGGGTCGGTGGGGTCGGTGGGATCTGGTGAGGGCTGCTCTTTGGCCGGTGGGGCTGGGGTATCCGGTGAAGGTTGCCCTTCGGCTGGTCGGGCTGGTCGGCGTCCGGTGAGGGGTGCTCCTCGGGTGCTCGAGTCGGGGGCGTTCGGGAGCGCTGCCCTTTGGCCGATGGGGTTGTGGGCATCCGGTGGTGGCTGGCCTTCGGGTGGTTGGGCCGGGGCAAGGGAACGCCCTCCCGGGGCGGGCCGGGAGGGCGGGGAGCAGAGGGTGGGGGTGGTGGGGGTGAGGTGATGGGGAGCGGTCAGCCGTTGCGGGGGCCCGGGAAGGCCGTGGGGCGCGGGTCGTCCCGCAGGACGGGGCTGCCCGCCGTCGGCTGGGTGGGCATCGCGCGGGCCGCGGGCACGGTCGGCAGGGTGCCCGGGACGTTGACCGCGCGGGTACCCGACGGGTCCGTCGCGCGCTCGGCCTCGGCGGCGGCCTGCGTGGTGGCCCGGCGGGAGCCGTAGCGGCGGTGCACGGCCTGCTTGGTGACCCCGAGTGCGGAGCCCACCGCGTCCCAGGAGAAGCCGAGCGAACGGTCGAAGTCGACCGCGGCGGTGACCAGCGTCTCGACACTGTCCCGCAGCTCCTGGGCGAGCCGGACGGTCGGGGCGGGGGCCCGTCCGTAGACGACGAAGCCCGTGGAGGGTCCGGAGCGGCGCGGGCGGTAGACGTTGCCCAACTGGGCGGTGAGCGTGCGCAACGCGTCCACCTGCCGGCGGACCCGCTCGATGTCCCGCACCAGCAAGTGCAGGCTGGCCCGAGCCTGGGCGTCGTGGGTTGCGTGGTCGGCCATGAACAAGCCTCTCGAACCGGCGTTGAGGAGATAAGGATCGGGCCACTACAGCGGCCCGTTGGTCAACTCTTTCTTGACCAACGCGTCTTCGCGCCGCGGGTCACGCTCCAGGGGCGTAAGGGCATATGCGTACGCCCCCGATGGCGCCGCGTGCGCGGGCGGCGCCCCTGCGGTGCGCCGGGGAGGGGGTCCCTCCGGGGGAGGTCCCGCCGGGGGAGGGGGAGAAGGGCGCCCGCCCCGTCGCCCCGGCGGTTCCCTGTCCTCTGCGCGCCCCGCCATCGCCCGTCCGGTGCCGCGCCCTACCGTGCCGGGCCGTCCCGGTGGCTCCCCCGCAGTCGCCGCGCCCCCGCCGCCTAGGCGTCCGCACTTGCGTCTCCGCGTCCCTCTACCCCGGCCCCCTTCTCTCGCAGGCTTCGCGCCCGCCCGCCGCCTTCGTCTCGGCCCCTGCGGTCCCGGCCGCCTCCCCGTAGTCCCCCGAGCCCTGCGGCTCCGGCGTCCGTTTGTCTGCTCCGGCCCCTCCGCCGTCCCGGCCGACTCCCGTCAACCCTCCGAGCCCTGTGGCTCCGGCGTCGGCTCCTCTGCTTCCGGCCCCTGCCGCCCTGGCCAACTCCCCTCACCCCTCCCCACCCGGCCGCCACGACACCCCCCTCCGTCTCCGGCCCCGCCGCTCGGCCAGTTCCCCTAACCCCCCTCCGTGCCCCGCCATCCCGGCGTCCACCGCTATGTCTCAGTGCCTGCCGCCCCGTAACCCTCCGAACCCGCCGCCCCTCCCGGCGCCCCGGCCGCCTCCCCGCAATCCCCGCCTCCCCCCCGCCGCACCACCCAGCCCCCTCCGTAACCCCCTCTCCAGCCCCGGCCCCAACCCCCGCCCCTCCCTCCCCCCACCCCCAACCCCCCATAGACTGGTGCGCTGCCCGCCCGCAGATGGGCGTGCGGTCGTGTTTCGTTCTCGCCCGAGAGGCTCGATCCCACCCATGAAGCTCGTCTTCGCCGGTACCCCCGAAGTCGCCGTCCCCGCCCTGGACGCCCTGCTCGCCTCCGGGCGGCACGAGGTCGCCGCCGTCGTCACGCGTCCCGACGCGCCCGCCGGGCGGGGCCGCCGACTAATCGCCTCTCCGGTGGCCGAGCGGGCGGACGAGGCCGGGATCGAGGTGCTGAAGCCGGCCAAGCCGCGCGACGCCGACTTCCTGGAGCGGCTGCGGGCCATCGCCCCCGACTGCTGCCCCGTCGTCGCCTACGGCGCCCTCCTGCCGCGCGTCGCGCTCGACGTGCCCGCCCGTGGCTGGGTCAATCTGCACTTCTCCCTGCTGCCCGCCTGGCGCGGCGCCGCCCCGGTGCAGCACGCCGTCATGGCGGGCGACGAGATCACCGGCGCCTCCACCTTCCTGATCGAGGAGGGGCTCGACTCCGGGCCGGTGTACGGCACGGTCACCGAGGCCGTCCGCCCCACCGACACCAGCGGCGACCTGCTCACCCGGCTCGCCCTCGCCGGGGCCGGGCTGCTGGCCGCGACCATGGACGGCATCGAGGACGGCACCCTGACCGCCGTACCGCAGCCCGCCGACGGGGTCTCGCTCGCGCCGAAGATCACCGTCGAGGACGCCCACATCGACTGGGCGGCGCCCGCGCTGCGCGTGGACCGGGTGGTGCGGGGCTGCACGCCCGCGCCCGGCGCCTGGACCGTGTTCCGGGGCGAGCGGCTGAAGCTGATCCAGGTCGCGCCCGCGCCCGGGACCGAGGATCTCGCGCCGGGGCGGCTCGCGGTCGGGAAGAATCATGTCCATGTCGGGACCGGGTCGCACGCCGTCGAGCTGCTGTGGGTGCAGGCCCAGGGCAAGAAGCCGATGCGGGCGGCGGACTGGGCCCGCGGGGTGCGTGACGCCGACGGTCATCTGCTGGGCGCGTAGACGCGCGGGCGCGACGTACGCTGAGTGGACACCGTATGCACCGATCAGGAACTGATCGACGGACCTCCCCGGAGCACCTTTTCGTGAGCGACACCGCACGTCGGCCCGGTCGGCCGGGCACCACCGGCAAGCCCTACCGGCGTCCCAAGAAGGACCCCGTCCGCATCCTCGCCTTCGACGCGCTGCGCGCGGTGGACGAGCGGGACGCGTACGCCAATCTCGTCCTGCCGCCCCTGCTGCGCAAGGCGCGCGAGAAGGACGGCTTCGACGGGCGGGACGCGGCGCTGGCGACGGAGCTGGTGTACGGCACGCTGCGGCGCCAGGGGACCTACGACGCGATCATCGCCGCCTGCATCGACCGGCCGCTGCGCGAGGTGGACCCGCCGGTGCTGGATGTGCTCAGCCTCGGCGCGCACCAGCTCCTGGGCACCCGGATCCCCCCGCACGCCGCGGTGTCCGCGACCGTGGAGCTGGCCCGGGTGGTGCTCGGCGACGGCCGGGCCAAGTTCGTGAACGCGGTGCTCCGCAAGATCACCCAGCACGATCTGGACGGCTGGGTGGAGCAGGTCGCGCCGCCCTACGACGACGATCCCGAGGACCATCTCGCCGTCGTCCACTCCCACCCGCGCTGGGTGGTCTCGGCGCTGTGGGACTCGCTCGGCGGGGGCCGCGCCGGGATCGAGGAACTGCTCGCCGCCGACAACGAGCGGCCGGAGGTGACGCTGGTCGCCCGTCCCGGGCGGGCCACGGCCGAGGAGCTGCTGCGCGAGGAGGCGGCCGTACCGGGGCGCTGGTCGCCGTACGCCGTGCGGCTGGCCGAGGGCGGGGAGCCGGGCGCGGTGGACGCCGTGCGCGAGGGGCGGGCCGGGGTGCAGGACGAGGGCAGCCAGTTGGTGGCGCTCGCGCTCGCCAACGCGCCGCTGGACGGCCCCGACCGGACCTGGCTGGACGGCTGCGCCGGACCCGGCGGCAAGGCCGCGCTGCTCGCCGCGGTCGCCGCGGAGCGGGGCGCGACGCTGCTGGCCGCCGAACGGCAGCCGCACCGGGCGGGGCTGGTCGCCCGCGCGCTGCACGGAAACCCCGGCCCCTACCAGGTGATCACCGCCGACGGCACCCGTCCGCCGTGGCGGCCCGGCAGCTTCGACCGGGTCCTGATGGACGTCCCCTGCACCGGGCTCGGTGCCCTGCGCCGTCGCCCCGAGGCCCGCTGGCGCCGCCGCCCCGAGGACCTCGACGGCTTCGCCCCCCTTCAGCGGGGGCTGCTGCGGACCGCCCTGGAATCCGTGCGGGTCGGCGGGGTCGTCGGCTACGCCACCTGCTCCCCGCACCTCGCGGAGACCCGGGCGGTGGTGTCGGACCTCCTCAAGCAGTTCCCGAACGCCGATCTGATCGACGCCCGCCCCCTCCTCCCCGGCGTCCCCGACCTCGGCGAGGGCCCCGACCTCCAGCTCTGGCCCCACCTCCACGGCACCGACGCCATGTACCTGGCCCTCCTACGCCGCACAGCCTGACGCCGTACAGCCTGACGCCGTGAAGGGGCGACGCCGTGAAGGGGCGCGGGGAACCGCGCGCCCGGCCACGCCCCACCCGCACCCGACCACCCAAACCGCACCACCCCCCACCCCCCGGTCCCCCTCATGGCACGCTAGGGCCCATGCCCGTTCAGATCAGCCCCAGCATCCTGTCCGCCGACTTCGCCCGGCTCGCCGACGAGGCCAGGGCCGTCGACGGCGCCGACTGGCTCCATGTCGACGTCATGGACAACCACTTCGTGCCCAACCTGACCCTCGGCGTCCCGGTCGTGGAATCGCTCGCCAGGGCCACGGACACCCCGCTGGACCTGCATCTGATGATCGAGGACCCGGACCGCTGGGCCCCCGGGTACGTGGAGGCCGGGGCCTCCTCCGTCACCTTCCATGTCGAGGCCGCCGCCGCCCCCGTGCGGCTGGCCCGCGAGATCCGGGCCAAGGGCGCCCGCGCCGCCATGGCGCTCAAGCCCGCCACGCCCATCGAGCCGTACGAGGACCTGCTGCCCGAGCTGGACATGCTGCTGGTCATGACGGTCGAGCCCGGCTTCGGCGGGCAGGCGTTCCTCGACATCATGCTGCCGAAGATCCGCCGTACCCGTGAGCTGATCGCCAGACATGGACTTGAACTCTGGCTCCAGGTCGACGGAGGTGTCTCGGCGGACACGATCGAGCGATGCGCCGACGCGGGCGCGGATGTCTTCGTCGCCGGTTCGGCGGTCTACGGGGCCTCCGACCCGGCGGAGGCCGTCCGTGCGCTGCGCGCCCAGGCCGAGTCGGCCACCGCCAAGGCATCCTGGGCATGCACGCATCAGCACGGGGCGTAGCGGAATCACGCGGAATCACGCGGAATCACGCCGAACCAAATGGAATCAAGCGGAATCAAGCGGAATACCGCTCACCGCCTTCCGCCACGCCGCGCCCGGGGCCGGTGGACCACCGGCACCGGCAGCGCCGTCCACCTGGGCGGCAGTGGGTGGACCACCCCTGTGCCTCCGGCGCCCGGACCCGGCCCGGCCCTGCCCCGGCGGGCAGACACCCGGCCAAGGGAACGTGAACGCCTCCCATCAGGGCTGATCAACACCGCCGAATCTGCGAGGATGAACGGTGAATCCAGAATGTGAACAGCAGTGAGGAGATCGCCGTGTCGGGTATGTCGGCGGGCCGGTCAGCCACGCGGATGGGACCCGCTGAGCTGGTCCAGGCGGCGGCCATGGCCCGCCGCTTCTACCTAGAGGGCAAATCGAAGATCCAGATCGCGGAGGAGTTCGGCGTCAGCCGCTTCAAGGTGGCCCGGGTCCTGGAGACCGCCCTGGAACGGGATCTCGTGCGGATCGAGATCCGGGTCCCCGCCGAGCTGGACGCCGAGCGCTCCGACGCGCTGCGCGCCCGCTACGGGCTGCGGCACGCCGTCGTCGTCGAGTCCCCGGCCGAGGCCGAGGAGACCCCCGACCCGGAGAACCTCGGCGAGGTGGCCGCGGACCTGCTCGGCGAACTGGTCAACGAGGGCGATGTGCTGGGCCTGGCCTGGGGCCGGTCCACGATCCACATGGCCGCCGCCCTCGACAAGCTCCCGCCGTGCACGGTGGTCCAGCTCACCGGTGTGTACGACGCCGGGACCTCGGAGCGGGGCTCGGTGGAGGCGGTGCGCCGGGCCGCCCAGGTGTCCGGGGGCGACGCCCACCCGATCTACGCGCCGATGCTGCTGCCGGACGCGGCGACCGCGGAGGCGCTGCGCCACCAGACCGGGATCGCCCGCGCGTTCGAGTACTTCGACAAGGTCACCGTGGCCTGTGTGTCGATCGGCTCCTGGGAGCCGGGCATCTCCACCGTGCACGACATGCTCAGCGACGAGGAGCGCTCGCACTACGCCTCGCTCGGCGTCGCCGCCGAGATGGCCGCGCACCTCTTCGACTCCGAGGGCCGCCGGGTCGGGCGGGACCTGGGGGAGCGGTGCATCACCGTCAAGGCGGACCAGCTCCGCCGGGTGCCGGAGGTGGTCGCCATCGCCGGCGGCCAGCGCAAGGCGGCGGCGATCGACGCCGTCCTCCGTTCGGGCCTGGTCACCAGCCTGGTCACGGACACCTCCGCGGCGGACTATCTGATGACGGCGGGCGGCCCGCCGCCCTCCGCGCTGAACCGCGCGGACCCTGACGGACCCTGACGGACGACCTGGACGGACCCCGCCGAGGGTCGTACGGGGACGGGATGGGGGGCGGGACGGACAGTGGCCGCGTGGGACGCGTGCCACGGTCCGTCCCGTTCCCCATCTCCGTGCCCCTCCGGGGCGGTGAGCGGCACTCCGGCGGTGATCACTGCGGCGCGCGGGGAGGCCGCCCGGGAGGTGTTCGGGGACGCCCTGCGCGCCACCACCGGGCTGACCGTGGCCCTCGTCCTCGTCCTCCGCGAAGACTCGTGAAGCCGCGGCAGCGCCCTCTTGGAGGAACCTCCTAAACCCACTCTGACCAGCATGGATGAAACGACCGGGGCGGGTGTTCCGGGCGGCATGGGACAATGAAGTACGTGCTCTTCCCCCTGGCGGTCCTGTCCGGGGGCCGCCGCCGAACTCCTGGGATGTGCAGCACGTGCGTTTCCTCAATGACACCCGTCCCTCGTACGACCTGACGTACGACGACGTCTTCATGGTGCCGAGCCGGTCCGCCGTGGGCTCGCGGCAGGCCGTGGACCTCAGCTCCCCGGACGGCACGGGGACCACGATCCCGCTGGTCGTCGCCAATATGACCGCCATCGCCGGGCGGCGGATGGCCGAGACGATGGCGCGGCGGGGCGGCCTCGTGGTGCTGCCGCAGGACATCCCGATCGACGTGGTCGCCGAGGTCGTCGGCTGGGTCAAGGGGCGGCATCTGGTGCTGGACACCCCGATCGTGCTCGCCCCGCACCAGACCGTCGCCGACGCCCTCGCCCTGCTGCCCAAGCGGGCGCACAACGCGGGGGTGGTGGTGGACGCGGAGCAGCGGCCCCTCGGTGTCGTCACCGACCGGGATCTGACCGGGGTGGATCGTTTCACCCAGCTCGAAGTCGTCATGTCCAAGGACCTGCTGCTGCTCGACGCGGACATCGACCCGCGCGAGGCGTTCAACCGGCTCGACGGCGCCAACCGCCGCTACGCCCCCGCCGTGGACGCCGAGGGCCGCCTCGCCGGCATCCTCACCCGGACCGGCGCCCTGCGCGCCACGCTCTACACCCCGGCCGTGGACGCGAACGGGCGCCTGCGGATCGCCGCCGCCGTCGGGATCAACGGCGATGTGGCGGGCAAGGCCCGGCAACTGCTGGACGCGGGCGTGGACACCCTGGTCATCGACACCGCGCACGGCCACCAGGAGTCGATGATCGGCGCGATCAAGCTGGTCCGCGATCTGGACCCGCGGGTGCCGCTCGTCGCCGGGAACATCGTGTCGGCGGAGGGCGTCAAGGATCTGATCGACGCCGGGGCCGACATCATCAAGGTCGGCGTCGGGCCCGGCGCGATGTGCACCACGCGGATGATGACCGGGGTCGGCCGGCCGCAGTTCTCCGCCGTCCTGGAGTGCGCCGCCGAGGCCCGCAGGTACGGCAAGCACGTCTGGGCCGACGGCGGGGTGCGCCACCCGCGCGATGTCGCCATGGCGCTGGCCGCGGGCGCGTCCAATGTGATGGTCGGCTCCTGGTTCGCCGGGACGTACGAGTCGCCGGGCGACCTCCAGCAGGACTCGGGCGGGCGGTTCTACAAGGAGTCCTTCGGTATGGCCTCCGCGCGGGCGGTCGCCAACCGGACCTCGGAGGAGTCGGCGTACGACCGGGCCCGCAAGGCGCTGTTCGAGGAGGGCATCTCCACCTCCCGGATGTTCCTGGACCCGGCCCGGCCCGGCGTCGAGGACCTGATCGACTCGATCATCGCGGGCGTCCGCTCCTCCTGCACCTACGCCGGTGCGGGTTCTCTGGAGGAGTTCGCGGAGAAGGCGATCGTCGGCATCCAGAGCGCGGCCGGCTACGCGGAGGGCAAGCCGCTGCACGCGAGCTGGAGCTGAGCCGAGGGCCCCGGCCCGGCGGGCCGATCCGGCGGGCGTGGGAACGGGCGCCGGAGACGGGCGCCGGAACGGGCGCCGGAAATAAGGGGGCGCCCGCCGACCGGGGCGGTCTAGCGTGCCTCGTATGAACCGTGCCCGCGTCGACATCGCCGTCTGCCGCGCCGCCGACCTCCCCGCGCTCGACCGGTGTCTCGGCACGCCCGGTGCCGCCTCCTTCCACGCCCCCCGCTTCGCCCGGCAGGAGGCGGGGGAGAGCACCTACCTCGTCGCCCGGCTCGACGGCGACCCCGCCGGGCACGCCGAGATCCGCTGGCGGGGCTGCGCCGCGCCCGAGGTGCCCGTCGGCTGCCCGGAGATCAACGGCCTGGGCGTGCGGGACGGGCTGCGCTCGCGCGGCATCGGCACCGCGCTGATCCACCGCGCCGAGGACCTGGTCCGGGAGCGGGGCCTGACCGTCGTCGGACTCGGGGTCGGCGACGGCAATCCGCGCGCGGCGGCGTTGTACGCGCGCCTCGGGTACCGGCCGCTCATCGCCTACGTGGACCGCTACGCGTACCGGCAACGGGACGGGACGACGGTCGAGTGCGCCGACCCCTGTCTCTTTCTCACCAAGGACCTGACCTGACCTGATCTGAGCAGGATCGGAACCGGGGCCCGGGTCGCGGCCGTGTTCTACTTCCTCCGTGCTCAACGATCTCGACGAACGCATTCTGCACGCCCTGGCCGAGGACGCCCGCCGCTCCTTCGCGGACATCGGCCATCTGGTCGGACTGTCCGCGCCCGCCGTCAAACGGCGGGTGGACCGGCTGCGGGCGACCGGGGCCATCACCGGCTTCACCGTGCGCGTCGATCCCTCGGCGCTGGGCTGGGCGACCGAGGGGTTCGTGGAGATCTACTGCCGCAGCAACACCTCGCCGGAGACCATCCAGCGGGGGCTGGAGCGGTACCAGGAGGTGGTGGCCGCCTCGACCGTCACCGGTGACGCCGATGCCGTCGCCCAGGTGTTCGCCTCGGACATGCGGCACTTCGAGCGGGTGCTGGAACGGATCGCGGGGGAGCCGTTCGTGGAGCGGACCAAGTCGGTGCTGGTGCTGTCGCCGCTGCTGCGCCGCTTCTCGGCGGGGGCGCCGACGCCGGGCTGAGTCCCTGCCGCTGTCCGGGCCAGCCCGTTGTTCCCGGTGCAGCCCCTCGGGGCCGTCGTCACCCGCTGGGCACGATCGGGCGGACGGCCACCCGGCGCACCCAAGGGGCGCGGGGAACTGCGCGACCAGCCCCCACGCCCCGCACCCGACCACCCCCGAACCCACCCCCCGAACCCACCCCCCGAACCCACCCCACGACCCGCACCCGACCACCCCCGCCCCCCACGTCCACCCCCGAACCCACCCCCACGCAACAAATCACCGCCCCGCCCCCACCCCACGCAACATTCCCATCCCGCACGCGCAACGCCCACTCCTTGCCCACCCCCACCCACCCCTTTACGGTTTTACGTGGCCCCCACACCCACCCACGCCCCCCGGCGCAGCCGAGCTGCACCCACCCATGCCCGGCGGCAGCCACCCCGCGAGGAGTCCGTACCCGATGACGTCCACCGTCCCCAACGCCGTCGAGCACGCCGACGCCCCCGAACAGCGCCCGATCACCATGTTCGGCCCGGACTTCCCCTACGCCTACGACGACTTCCTCGCGCACCCGGCCGGGCTCGGCCAGATCCCGGCGACCGAGCACGGCGCCGAGGTCGCCGTCATCGGCGGCGGGCTGTCCGGGATCATCACCGCTTATGAGCTGATGAAGATGGGTCTCAAGCCGGTCGTGTACGAGGCCGACCGGATCGGCGGGCGGCTGCGGACCGTCGGTTTCGAGGGCACCGGTACCGAGGGGCTCAGCGCCGAGATGGGCGCGATGCGCTTCCCGCCCTCCTCCACCGCCCTCCAGCACTACATCGACCTGGTCGGCCTGACCACCCGCCCCTTCCCCAACCCGCTCGCCGAGGCCACCCCGTCGACCGTCGTCGACCTCAAGGGCGAGTCCCACTACGCCCGGACCGCCGCCGACCTCCCGCAGGTCTACCGCGATGTCGCCGACGCCTGGAACCGCTGCCTGGAGGAGGGCGCCGACTTCTCCGACATGAACCGCGCCCTGCGCGAGCGGGACGTCCCGCGCATCCGGGAGATCTGGTCCGGGCTGGTCGAGCGCCTCGACAACGAGACCTTCTACGGCTTCCTCTGCGCCTCCGACGCCTTCCGCTCCTTCCGGCACCGCGAGATCTTCGGCCAGGTCGGCTTCGGCACCGGCGGCTGGGACACCGACTTCCCCAACTCCATCCTGGAGATCCTCCGGGTCGTCTACACCGAGGCCGACGACCACCACCGGGGCATCGTCGGCGGCTCCCAGCAGTTGCCGCTGCGACTGTGGGAGCGGGCGCCGCAGAAGATCGTCCACTGGGCCCTCGGCACCTCCCTGGCCACCCTCCACGAGGGCGGCGAGCCCCGCCCCGCCGTCACCCGGCTGCACCGCACCGCCGGGAACCGGATCACGGTGACGGACGCCGACGGCGACATCCGGACCTACCGGGCGGCGGTCTTCACCGCGCAGTCCTGGATGCTGCTCTCGAAGATCGACTGCGGCGACGACCTCTTCCCGATCGACCACTGGACCGCCGTCGAGCGCACCCACTACATGGAGTCCAGCAAGCTGTTCGTGCCGGTCGACCGGCCGTTCTGGCTGGACAAGGCCGTCGACGACGAGGGCAACCCGACGGGCCGGGACGTCATGTCGATGACGCTGACCGACCGGATGACCCGGGGCACCTATCTCCTGGACGACGGCCCGGACAAACCGGCCGTGATCTGTCTGTCGTACACCTGGTGCGACGACAGTCTGAAGTGGCTGCCGCTGTCCGCGCACGAGCGGATGGAGGTCATGCTGAAGTCGCTCGGGGAGATCTACCCCAAGGTCGACATCCGGCGGCACATCATCGGCAACCCGGTCACCGTGTCCTGGGAGAACGAGCCCTACTTCATGGGCGCGTTCAAGGCCAACCTGCCCGGCCACTACCGCTACCAGCGGCGGCTGTTCACCCACTTCATGCAGGACCGGCTGCCCGCCGACCGGCGTGGGCTGTTCCTCGCGGGTGACGACATCTCCTGGACGGCGGGCTGGGCCGAGGGCGCGGTGCAGACCGCGCTGAACGCGGTCTGGGGCGTGATGCACCACTTCGGCGGCGCCACCGACTCCACCAACCCCGGCCCCGGCGACCGCTACGACGAGATCGCGCCGGTCGAACTGCCCGAGGACTGAGGGGACCGGGGGGTCAGCGGGGGAGCGGCGTCAGCATCATCCGGCCGGCGAAACCCACCGCCGCGTCCAGCCGGTCGGTGAACTCGCCGGCCACGTCCGGCACCCGGCGCAGCGCCCACAGCGCGCGGGCCGCCGACCAGGTGGCGTCCCGGGCCCGCTCCAGGCTCCAGGCGCTCAGCAGATGGGTCAGCGGGTCGGCGAGCAGCAGCAGATCCGGTCCCGGCATCAGCTCCTCACGGATCCGCTCCTCCAGCGTGGTGAGGAGATCGCCCACCCGGTCGAACTCGTCCTCCAGATCGCCCGGAGCGCAGTCGAGCGTACGGCAGGCGTCCACGACGGCCAGCGCCAGATCGTGCCCGAGATGCGCGTTGATCCCGGCCAGCGCGAACTGTAATGGGCGTACCCCGGGATGGCGGCGGAGCTGGAACAGCGGACGCCAGCAGGCGGGCGGACGGCGGCCCCGGTCGGCCGCGTCGACCGCCGCGAGGTACCGCTCGGCGAACCGGACGTCCAGGGTGGCCGCCGCCCCTGGGCCGGGGCCCCGGCCGGTGCCGATCCGCTGGTCCACCGCCTCGGTGACGGCGAGATAGACCCGGTTGAAGACGGCCACCCCGTCGCCCGGGGGCAGGGTCTCGTCCAGGAGCCGCATCCGCGCGACGACCGTGTCCATGTCCACGCCGAGAGCGGCGGAGACGTCCACGGCGAGGTCGACGGGGGAGCCCGGGGGCGGGGTGAGGTGTTCCGGCTGCGCCATGGGGGCAGGGTCCCAGTCCTGGGCGGGCCCGGGTGCCGGCCGGCGGGCCGCTTCCCCAGAACGGGGGACGCGGCCGTCGCGGGAGAGTGAGCCGCGACCGAGCCGGTGCCGACGGGCGGGGGGCGAGGGGGGACCGTACGGTGGCAGGCTCACGTGCGCGGCGGCTGGCCGCCCGCCGGGCGGCGCGCAGACGCGCGGCCGGACGGAGCGCGATGGTGGCGGCGGCGTCCGTGGTGGTGACCGTGGGCGCGGTGGCCGGGCTGCTGGCCGCCGGGGAGGCCCCGCCGCGCCCCGAGAAGGCCGCACCGGCCGAGGTCACCGCCACCCCACGCGTCGCCCTGCCGTCCGGGCCTTCCCGTCCTTCGCCCTCGCCGTCGCGCTCCCCGGCGCCGCCCTCCCCCTCGCCCACCCCCGTGACGAGCGCGCCGACGGCGACCCCCTCGCCGTCGCCGCCCGCGCCGAGCCGCCCGGCCGCCACCGGGAAGCAGACCGCCCCGGCCGCGCCCCGGCTCTACCGCCACCCCGGCTCCCAGGTGCTGGACTGGGTGCGGGACAACCCGGACGACGCCCGCACCCCCCTGATCGAGTCCGCCATCGCGGCCCGCCCGGCGGCGGTCTGGTTCGCCGACCCCGAGCCCGGCACGATCACCGCCCGGGTCCGCGAGGTCACCTCCGGCGCCGCCGCCCAGGGCCGGGTCCCGGTGCTGGTGCCGTACACCGTCCCGGACCGCGACTGCGGCGGGCACTCGCAGGGCGGGGCGGCGGACCTCGACGCCTACGACGCCTGGATCGACGCCTTCGCCGCCGGGCTGGGCCCGGCCGAGGTGGTGGTGATCCTGGAACCGGACTCGGTGGCGCTGTCCGACTGCCTCTCCGAGACCGACCGCGCCGACCGGTTCGCCTCACTGGCCCGCGCGGGCCGGGTCCTCAAGGCCGCGGGTGCGCGGACGCGGGTGTACTACGACGCCGGGCACTCCGGCTGGCACGACCCCGCCGTCCAGGCCGCCCTGCTGCGGCGGGCGGGCGCCGCGTCCGCCGCGTCCTCCGACGGGATCTTCAGCAACGTCGCCAACTTCCACCGCACGGCCGACGAGATCGCCCACGCCCGCGGGGTCCTGGACGCCCTCGGCGGCCCGGCCGGGCTCGGCGCGGTCATCGACACCAGCCGCAACGGCAACGGGGCCCCGCCCGACGGCCAGTGGTGCGACCCGCCGGGGCGCGAACTGGGCACCGCGCCGACCCTCCGCACCGGCCAGGCCCGCGTCGACGCCTACCTGTGGATCAAGCTCCCCGGCGAGTCGGACGGTTGCAAGGGCGCGCCGGGCACCTTCACCCCGGCCTACGCCTACGACCTGGCGCGCGGCGCCTGACCCTCGTCCCCGCCCGGGGTGTCGTAGGAACTGGTGCCCTCGTCCAGAAGGGGTTCCTGGGTCTTGAGGTGGGCCGGGGCGAAGGCGCGCAGGGCGTGGTAGCCGGTGATGACGACGAGGGTGCCGAGCGCGATACCGCTGAGGGAGAAGGTGTCGCTGATCTTCAGGGAGACATTGCCGACGCCGATGATGATGCCGGCGGCGGCCGGGACCAGGTTCAGCGGATTGCGCAGATCGACCTTGGCGTTGATCCAGATCTGCGCGCCGAGCAGCCCGATCATGCCGTAGAGGATGACGGTGATACCGCCGAGGACACCGCCCGGGATCGCGGCGACCACCGCGCCGAACTTGGGGCACAGCCCGAACAGCAGCGCGAAGAGGGCGGCGGCCCAGTAGGCGGCCGTGGAGTAGACGCGGGTCGCGGCCATCACGCCGATGTTCTCGGAGTAGGTGGTGTTGGGCGGGCCGCCCAGCGCGGTGGACAGCATCGAGCCGACGCCGTCGGCGGAGATCGCCGTGCCGAGCTTGCCGTCGAGGTTGTCGCCGGTCATCTCGCCGACCGCCTTCACATGGCCCGCGTTCTCCGCGACCAGCGCGATCACCACCGGCAGGGCGACCAGGATCGCCGACCACTCGAAGGACGGTCCGTGGAAGGAGGGCAGCCCGATCCAGTCGGCCCGGCCCACGGCGGAGAAGTCCAGCCGCCAGTGGTCGGTGACCGTGCCGCTGCCGTCCGCGGAGTGGATCCGCCCGAAGACCCGGTCGAACAGCCAGGAGACCGCGTACCCGAAGACCAGGCCCAGGAAGATCGCGATCCGCGACCAGAAGCCGCGCAGGCACACCACCGCGAGCCCGGTGAACAGCATCACCAGCAGAGCCGTCCACTGGTCCTGCGGCCAGTAGGTGGACGCGGTGACCGGGGCCAGGTTGAAGCCGATCAGCATCACCACCGCGCCGGTCACGATCGGCGGCATCGCGGCATGGATGATCCGCGCCCCGAACCGCTGCACCGCCAGCCCCACCAGGAACAGCGCCGCACCCACCACGAAGACCGCGCCGGTCACGGTGGCGCTGCTGCCGCCCTGCGCCCGGATCACGGCGGCGACCCCGACGAAGGAGAGCGAGCAGCCGAGGTAGCTCGGCACCTTTCCGCGCGTGGCCAGCAGGAAGACGATGGTGGCGACGCCCGACATCATGATGGCGAGGTTGGGGTCCAGACCCATGAGCACGGGCGCCACGAACGACGCCCCGAACATGGCGACGACGTGCTGGGCGCCGAGCCCGGCGGTGCGCGGCCACGACAGCCGCTCGTCGGGGCGGACCACCGCACCGGGCGCCGGGGTGCGTCCGTCGCCGTGCAGTTTCCAGCGGACGCCGAGATCCATGGGGGTTGTCGCTTTCGTCGTGCGTGTGGGTGGTCAGGATCATTGTCGGGGGTGGAGGGGGGTGGTTTCGGCCAGGATGGCTCGAGTGCGCCGGGTCGTCGGGGGTGGCCGATGGGTGCCGGGTGGAATGGGAGGGCCGGTCACTGAGGGCCGGGGTGCCGGTCAGCCCTCCGCCGCCTCCGCGTCCCGCGCCCACCCCGGCCGCCACGTCCCCGCCTCCTCCCGCGCCCGGTGCGGCTGGATCCCGGCGAGGTAGGCCCGCAGCGGGGCCAGGGCCGGGTGGGGGTTGCCGGTGTGCCAGAGGAGGAAGTGCGGATAGACCGGCATCGGGTCGCGGACCGGGATCAGCCGCATGTCGTAGCCGGACGGCCAGACCAGCGGGGTGCGTTCGCCGAGGAAGGTGGCGAGGGTGGGGGAGGCCGCGATGGTGTCGATGAGCGCCTCGACCCCGAAATTGGGGCCGATGGTGTCGATGGTCAGGCCGAAGTCGTCCGCCAGTGCCTCGTAGTAGGCGGCCCATTCGGTGCCGGGCGCGTTGCCCGGCATCCAGATGCGGTGCCCGGCGAGCCGGGCCGGGGTCACCGCGTCCGCGCCCGCGAAGGCGTGCCCGGGGCCGGTGAACAGCCGCAGCGGCTCGTCCAGCACCGGCACGGCCGCGATGCCGTCGGGCAGCCGCTGCCCCGGCATGGTCACCGCCCGGAAGGTCGCGTCGAGGGTGCCGTCCCGCAGCGCGGCCACCGCCACCTCGGCGCTGGGCAGGGTCACCACGTCCAGGGCGATCTCCGGGTGCGCCCGATGGAAGTCGCGCAGTGCCCCGGCCAGCGACAGCCGCCGCCCGATCACATCGACGCGCAGCGCCCGGCTCCCGGGCCGGACGGCCGCCGCCGCCCGCTCCTCGGCGGTGAGCAGCGCGCGGGCGTGCGGCAGGAACGCCTGCCCGTCCACGGTGAGTTCGGCGCCCCGCGCGGTCCGGGTCAGCAGCCGCACCCCGAGGTCCCGCTCCAGCGCGGCGATCCGCTTGGACACGGCCTGCTGGGTGAGCGCCAGATCCACGGCGGCCTTCTGGAACTGGCCGGTCCCGGCCACGGCGACAAAGGTGCGTACGGCGTTGAGGTCCACCCCCACAGCCTAGGAACCCGGCGCGCGTCTCCTGCCTGACGGTGCCCGGGAGCCGCGCCCCCCCCGCCCGACGGTACCCAGGAGCCCCCCCCGCCCGACGGCGCCTGGGAACCGCACCCCCCCCGGACGACGGCACCCGCGAGCCGCCTCCCCCGCCGCCCGCGGGCCCTACGCCTGCCGCTCGCTCACCGCCGGGCTCGCCCCCGCCGCCCCCGCCTTCGGCCGCCCCCGGTCGCCGGAGCGCAGCACCCGCGCGAACACGGCCAGCCCGCTCGCCAGCACCGTCACCAGCGCGAACGACACCACCAGACTGGTCAGTTGGGCCAGCCCGCCGATCGCGCTGGGCGCGACCAGGCCCGAGGTGTACGTGATGGTCGCGACGCCCGCGATGGCCTGGCTCGGGTTGGGTCCGCTGCGCGCGGCGGCGGCGAAGCACAGCGGGACGACCACCGCGATGCCCAGCCCCATCAGGGCGAAGCCGCCCATGGCGACCGCCGGATGGCCGCCGAACACGATCAGCAGCCCGCCGAACACGGCCAGGAACCCGCCGGAGCGGACCGTGCGGACGGCGCCGTAGCGGTCGACCACCCGGTCCCCGGCGATCCGGGCGATGGCCATGGTGAGGGTGAAGCCGGTGGTGCAGGCCGCCGCGAGCCCGGCCGAGGTGCCGAGACGGTCCTCCAGATAGACCGCCGACCAGTCCAGGCTGGCGCCCTCCGCGAACACCGCGCAGAACCCGACCGCGCCGATCAGCACCGCCGACTTCGGCGGCAGCGCGAACCGCGGCGGCGGCTCCTCGTCCTCGGCGGGCTGGAGATCCAGCACCCAGGTGCAGGCGATCAGCCCGAGCACGGTCAGCACCCCGGCCGCTATCAGATGGTGCAGCCGGGCGTCCGTGCCCAGATGCGCGGCCAGCGTGCCGCCCACCGAGCCCAGCAGCGCGCCCGCGCTCCACATGCCGTGCAGCCCGGACATGATCGAGCGGCCCAGCCGGTTCTCGACCTCGACGCCGAGCGCGTTCATCGCCACGTCCGCCATGCCCGAGGTGCCGCCGAACACGAACAGGGCCAGGCACAGCGTGGCCAGGTTCGGTGCCATCGAGGGCAGGATCAGTGCCAGCGTCCACAGCGCCAGCAGCCCGCGCAGCGCGGTCCTCGCCCCGAACCGGTGACTGATCCGGCCCGCCAGCGGCATCATCAGCGACGCGCCCAGCGCCGGGAAGGCCAGCGCCAGACCCAGTTGACCGGCGCTCACCCCGGCGTGGTCCTGGATCCACGGCACCCGGGTGGCGAACGAGCCGGTCACCGACCCGTGCACCAGGAAGACGGCGGCCACCGCGAAGCGGGCTTGCCGCACCGCCCGTGGACCATGGATCCGTTCGGTCGTCCCACTCATCTGTCGACCCCTCCCCGTTGTTCTCCGTGCGGAGCGTTCTCCCTGCGGAGCGTTCTCCTGTGGACGCGCGGGCCCCCGCCTTGGCGGTGCCCTGCGCCCGGCGTAAACTATCAGGGTCCCTGCCTGATAGATAGTGTGAATTCCGGAGGCCGTGATCGGCGCGGCCCCGCCCGTCTGGGAGGATCCCGGCATGCCCGCATCCCCGAGCACCGCCCGGGTCATCAACGACCGGCTCGCCCTGCGTCTGCTCCAGGACGAGGGCCCGCTGACGGCAGGTCAGCTCAAAACGCTGACCGGACTGTCCCGCCCCACCGTCGCCGACCTGGTGGAACGGCTCACCGCCGCCGGACTGATCGAGGTGGTCGGCGAGGCCGGCGAGCAGCGCCGCGGCCCCAACGCCCGGCTCTACGGCATCGTCGCGGGCCTCGCCCAGCTCGCCGCGCTCGATGTGCGCACCGAGGGCATCTCCGTGATCGTCTCCGACCTGCTGGGCGCGGTACTGGCCGAGTCGGCGCTGCCGATAGGCGGTGAATTGGGCACCGGACCGGCCCTGGAGCAGGCGGTGGCCCTGGTGGAGCGGACCGCCGAGGAGGCCGGCGCCGACCGGCTGCACACCATCGGCATCGGCGCCCCCGGCCTCATCGACCCGGCCACCGGCGAACTCCGCGACTCCAAGGGCCTGCCCGAATGGCACCGCAGGCTGGCCGCCGCCCTCCAGGAACGGATGCCCGGGGCCCGCGTCACCCTCGACAACGAGACGAACCTCGCCGCGGTCGCCGAACAGCGCGAGGGCGCCGCCCTCGACCGCGACACCTTCGTCCTGCTCTGGCTGGGCCACGGCGCCGGCGCCGCCGTCGTCCTGGACGGCATCCTGCGCCGCGGTGCCTCCGGAGGCACCGGCGAGATCGGCTTCCTCCCGGTCCCCGGCACCTCCGGCCTGCCCTCGGCGACGGACTGCGAGGGCGGCTTCCACTCCCTGGCGGGCTCGACGGCGATCGAACGCCTGGCCGCCGGACACGCCCTCCCGGCACCGGACCCGCTCCCCGGCGAGCCCGCGGCGGCGTCCCTGGTCCGGCTGGCGGCGGGCCGGTCGGCCACCCACGCCCCCTCCGCCGCCTTCCTCGACACCCTCGCCGACCGCGTCACCATCGGCGCGGCCTCCGTGGTGGCGATCCTGGACCCCGGCTGTGTGGTGCTGGGCGGTGAGATCGGCGCGGCGGGCGGCCCCGACCTCGCCGCCCGCGTGGAGACCCGGCTGCGCCGGATGTCCCCCCTCCCGACGGAGGTCCGCCCCACGACGCTGGGCGGCACGGCGGTCCTCAGAGGGGCGCTCCTGACAGCGAGGGACCGGGCACAGGAGGAGGTGTTCGCCCCGTAGAACCGGGCGAGCCGCTTGGTGAGCGGCCTGTTGAGCCGCCTGGTGAGCGGCTTGACGGGCGGCCGGATGGACAGCCTGGTGAGCGGCCCACTGCCCGGCCCACTGCCCGGCTCAGTGCCTGGCCCACTGTCCGGCTCGGTGCCCGGCCCGCGGCCCGCCCCTCACCCCCCGAACCGCTCCGCCACGTACTCCTCGAACGTCCCCTTCCCCACCACCGCCCCCTCCCGCGTCAGATGCTCCCCGGCCCGCAGCGCCCGGTACGCCCGCCCGAAGAGCGGCACCCGTACGACCCGCCGACGCTTCCCGGTCGCCGCCGCCGCGTAGGCGAGCGCCAGGGACTCCAGCGACCGGACCTCGGGCCCGCCCAGATCCGGCACCCGCCCGGCGGGCGCGCCCAGCGCCAGTTCCACCAGCCGGTCCGCGACCTCCCCGACCGCCACCGGCTGGTCGTCCACCCCCGCGGGCACCGGCAGTACCGGCGACTTGGCCAGCACCGCGCAGAGCTGCGCCACCAGATCGTGGAACTGCGTGGCCCGCAGCACCGTCCAGCCCAGCCCCGACCCCGCCACCAGCCCCTCCACGGCCAGCTTGGACCGGTAGTAGCCGATCGGCAGCGCGTCCACCCCCACGATGGAGATGTAGACCAGATGCCCGACCCCGGCCCCCCGCGCGGCGGCGATCAGCCGCTCCGCCGCCTTCTCGTCGCCCCCGCGCGGCGAACTCGCGCAGTGCACGACCGTGTCCGCCCCGGCGACGGCCGCGTCCAACCCGGCACCGCCCTTGCGCAGATCGACGGCGTACGGCTGCGCGTGCCGACTGAGGACCCGTACCTCGTGCCCGGCCGCCCGCAAGCGCTCGGTGACGAGCCGGCCGAGGGTTCCGGTACCGCCGGTCACCAGGATCGTGCTCATGCTGTTCAGCCCCTTCGAGGCAGCGCGCGTCCCCGGCCGGGACGCCCTGTGCCCACTGGGACCGGACAGCCGCCCGGAATGTGACAGCCGGGCCGCGCCCCGTTCAGACCCCGCCGAGCTGCCGCCGTACGAAGTCCAGCTTGTCCGGGTTGACCACGGCCCGCACATCGGTGATCCGGCCGTCGTGGACGTCGAACGCGGCGACCGCCGTGATCCGGTCCCCGGCCCAGGCGACGAGGCCGGGGCCGCCGTTGATCTCGGCGACCGTGTAGCGCAGACCGGCCAGGAGTTTCCGGCCGCCGCCGAGCAGGAAGCGGACCACCTTGAGCCGGCCCTCGATGGGCCGGGGTGCCGCGACGGCCTTCCCGCCGCCGTCCCCGTACCAGGTGACGTCCTCGGCGAGCACCTTCTCCAGCCCCGCGAGATCGCCGTCCCGGGCGGCGGTGAGGAAGGAGGCGACGAGTTCCGCCTGCCGCTCCGGCTCGGCCGGGAACCGGGACTCCTCGGCCGCCAGATGCGCGGTGGCCCGGCGGTAGAGCTGACGGCAGTTCGCCTCCGTCAGATCGAGCACCCCGGCGATCTCCCGGTGCCCGTACCCGAACGCCTCGCGCAGGACGTACACCGCCCGCTCGGTCGGCGTGAGCCGCTCCAGCAGCACCAGCACGGCCAGCGAGACGGCGTCGCGCTGCTCGGCGGACTCCAGCGGGCCGAGGGCGCCGCCGGAGGTGACGACCGGCTCCGGCAGCCAGGTGCCGACATAGCGCTCCCGGCGGACCCGGGCGGAGGTGAGCCGGGTGAGGCAGAGATTGGTGACGACCTTGGCGAGCCAGGCCGCCGGATGCTCGATCGGCTCCCGGTCGGCGCCGCTGAACCGCAGATACGCGTCCTGGACGATGTCCTCCGCCTCGTCGGCGGAGCCGAGCATCCGGTAGGCCAGCCCGAACATCCGGGGCCGGTGGGTCTCGAAGATCTCGACGCTGCTCGCCATGAACCAACCATGACAGCACGGCCCCCGGCCGGGAGAGGCCGGGGGCCGTACGGGGAACCGGGAGGGGGCTTGGGGGAACCCGGCGGCGGGCAAGGGCCGTCGTCACCGCCGCCGGGTCCGTTTCTGGGGGTGGCTCCGCCGGTTGGGGCGGGCGGGTCCGGGGTGCTTCCCGGTCCTGCCGGTTGGGGCGGCGGGGCTGGGGTTGCTCCCGGTCCTGCCGGTCGTGCCGGAGGCCGTCCCGGCCGCCCCGCCCCCGGTCGAGCGGGCGGGACGGGGGAGCCCTACCCACCACCGCTCCCCGGCGAGGGTCGGCCCCGCCTGTTCACGGTGAGCCCCGGAGGGGGCTGGCCGCGCCCGGTCGGGACGAACCCCGGAGGGGGCGGGCCGGTCCGGACGAACCCCGCAGGGGGCGGGCCGGTCCGGACGAACCCCGGAGAGGGCGGGTCCGTCCGGACGAACCCCGGAGAGGCTGCCCCGTCAGGGCGAACCCCTACGGGCCAGGCCGGCCCCCCGATCCCGGGTCGGCCCCCGGATCCCCGATCCCGGTGCGCCCCCGGAGGGGAGGTTCAGCAGACCCCCTGGTCCTGCCACACCCCCCACTCACCCGTCGTCCCCGGCTCCTCGCCCTTCGTCCACCACTTGGCCTTCCAGCTCTTGCCCTTGTGGGAGACGACCGTGCCGGTGCCGTACTCGGCCGTCGCGCTCCACGCCGCCGGGACGCACGGGCCCGTCGGGGTGGGGCTCGGGGTGCCGCCCGTGCCGCCGCCCGGCTCGACCACCGTCGTGCCGCGGGCCAGATCACCGGCCAGGGCGTAGGTCTTGCCGCCGAAGGTCACCGTCCAGTTGGAGGGCGTGGAGACCGGCATGTAGTAGACGAAGTCCAGCTCCACCGAGGCGCCGGGCGCCAGCGTCTGCCAGGCCGGGAGCTTCAGCGAGACCCGGTGGAAGTCGCCCTTCAGCCCGCCCACGTTGTTCGCCGCGGTGTGGTCGGAGCGCACGATCGTGGTGCCCCAGCCGGACTGGTCCTTGGCGTTGCCCGGCGCGGAGGTGGCGTAGTCGAACTGGAACTCCGTACCGCCCGGCAGGGTCGCCGTCGTGTTGTTGGTGATCTTCAGCTTGGGGCTGATCGGGTAGTTGGTGTCACCCAGCGGGAACTGCCCGAAGTCCACGTCCACCTTCACGGCCTCCGTCGGCAGCGCGGTGGTGGACTTCTTGGCGCCGTACGGGGTGGCCGCCTTGTACTTGTCGTACATCAGCGTGATCAGCGAGTCGCCCGGCTCGTACTGGCCCTTCGCGGCGTTCCAGTCGTAGTCGCCGGCCAGCTCCCAGATCATGGTGCCGCCGAGGCCCTTGTCGATCACGTAGTCGGTCTTGGTGGTGATGGACTGCTCGTCCTCGGTGGAGATGAAGACCTTCTTCTCGGCGTTCCACAGCCACGGCGAGACCAGCGTCGGGTCGTACTTGCGGACGTAGGTGCCGGTCAGCTTGGTGTCCGCGGGCAGCCCGAACTTGGTGAGGTAGTCGGGGACGATCCCCTTCTCCAGGTTCTTGGCGTGCCACATCGGGTTGAACCCGGCCGGGGACTCCTGGCCGTTGGTGTCCTTGTCGTGCCAGACGTTGTCGATCCCGACCGCGCCGTCACCGCACTTGGTCAGCCCCGAACCCGCCGGGCAGCTCGTCGCGGACGCCTTGCCCCACAGTCCGTCCGTGCCGCCCTGGACGTTCTTCCAGCCCCGGGTGTACGTCGGCACACCGATGTTGATCCGCCCGGCCGGCATCGAACCGCGGAAGTAGTGGTACGCCCAGTCGGTGTTGAGGTACCCGATCCCGCCGTACTGGGACGTGGTGTAGATGCCGGACCCGGCCAGCTCGGTGTCCTTGCCGTCGTCGTAGAGCGCGGCGTTGGGCCCGACGTGCTCGTTCCAGGTCCCGTGCAGGTCGTAGGACATGATGTTGACGTAGTCCAGGTACTTCTGGACCTGGAAGGTCTCCATGCCGCGCAGCAGATAGCCGGAGGAGGGCGCGGCCACGGTGAGCAGATAGTGCTTGCCGTCGGCGGCCGAGGCGCGGTCCAGCTTCTCGCGCAGGGTCTTCATCAGCGCCGCGTAGCTCTTGTTGAGCCCCGCCCGGCGGGCGTTGGCCACCGCCCAGTCGGCAGGGTTGCCCGCGTCCTTCATGGAGGTCGGGTACTCGTAGTCGATGTCGAGCCCGTTGAAGCCGTAGGTCCGCAGGAACTCGACCGCGGAGTCGGCGAAGGTGTCGATACCGGCCTGGTTGACCGAGCCGTCGGCGTTGGTGGTCGTCTTGTAGAACCCGGCGCTGTCGGCCCAGCCGCCCACCGAGATCAGGGTCTTGACGTCCGGGTGCTGCTTCTTGAACTTGGTCAGCAGATTGAAGTGGCCCTTGTAGGGCAGGGCCGGGTCCATCTCCGCGCCGGGGACACCCGGGAAGGTCATCCCGGTGTTGGGGTTGTCCGCGCCGGCCGCGCCGATGCTGATCTTGTTCGCGGAGTCGATGCCCGCGAAGGCGTAGTTGATGTGGGTGATCTTGTCCCACGGGATGTCGCTGGCGAGGTACGCGGGCCTGCCGTCCTGGCCGGTGCGCCAGTTGGCGAAGTAGCCGATGATCCGGCGCTGGTGGTCCGCGCCCAGCTTCTCGCGGCCCTCGCTGTCGTAGACCGAGCAGTAGGGGACCTCGACGCCGGGGGTGCGGTACAGCCCGTCGGGGCGACATGACTCCTGGTCGGCGGCGTGCGAGACGGTCGCCGGGAGTCCGGCGAGCAGCAGTCCCGCGACCGCTCCGGCGGCGGCGAGCAGGGCGGGTCTCGCGCGGCCGGGGGACGGGATGCGTGAGGGGGAAGGCACAGTCGGTTCCTCTCCACGGAAGTTGCGAGGACAGTAAAGAGGACTAGACCAGTGCGTCAATAGGTATGGACCAATTGCAACGGGGGGTGCCCGGAGGGGAGTTGGGCCGGTCAGGCGGGTACCGGCCGGGCGGCGGCCCCGGCGAAGGCTGGGTGAAGGCCGGGCGAAGGCTGGGAGAAGCCTGTGCGGGCCGGGGTCCCGGCCGGATCCGGGCCGGATCCGGGCCGGATCCGGGCCGTGGACGAAGGGTCCCGCGCCCGCCGCCCGCCCGCCGCCCCTTCGGGCATCCTTCAGTCACCCTTGAGCCGCTCTTGAGCCTCCCTTCAGGTAACCCTCCGCAACCCCCCGCCACCCCGCGTGAGAATCCCTGTGAGTCAGCCCACAAACGCCCGCCCGTATGGATGTCCCGGCGGCGTGGCACACTGGCTGGGTAACAACAGCAGCGCACTCCGGGGTCGGTGAAAGTCCGAACCGGCGGTTACAGTCCGCGACCCGGTCGCCTCCAGCGACCGGTTGACCAGGTGAAATTCCTGGACCGACGGTTAAAGTCCGGATGGGAGGCAGTGCGCGGCGGGCGAGTTTTTCCGGTACGCCGCCGTAGTGGTCCGTCCGTGGTTCCCACGGGCCGTCCCCGGCGTCGCCGCCGGTGTTCTCGCGCGCAGAGTCTGTCGTCCTCGACAGCCCCCGGAGTCCGTGCCCGAAGAGGCAGGAGGACCCGGGAAGTGTTCACCGGAATCGTCGAAGAGCTGGGCGAGATCACCGCCGTCGAGAACCTCGACGACGCCTGCCGCTTCCGGCTCCGCGGCCCCGTCGTCACCGAGGGCGCCCGGCACGGGGACTCCATCGCCGTCAACGGCGTCTGCCTCACCGTCGTGGACCACGAGGGCGACGAATTCACCGCCGATGTCATGGCCGAGACCCTCAAGCGCTCCAGCCTCGGTGCCCTGACCGTCGGCTCCCGCGTCAACCTGGAACGCCCGACCGCCGTGGGCGCCCGCCTCGGCGGCCACATCGTCCAGGGCCATGTCGACGGCACCGGCACGGTCCTCGCCCGCACCCCCTCCGAGCACTGGGAGATCGTGCGGATCTCCCTGCCCGCCGGGCTCGCCCGGTACGTGGTCGAGAAGGGCTCCATCACCGTCGACGGCATCAGCCTCACCGTCGTCGACGCGGGCGCCGACCACTTCACCGTCAGCCTGATCCCCACCACCCTCGCCCTGACCACCCTCGGCGTGAAACAGCCCGGCGACCCCGTCAACCTGGAGGTCGACATCATCGCCAAGTACGTCGAGCGGCTGCTCACCACCGGCGGCGGCACCCCGGCGACACCGGCACCGGAACATGCACCGACACAGGCACCGGCATCGACACAAGCACCGGCACCGGAACCGGGAGAACCCCGGTGAACTCCCTCAACTCCGAGGCGTTCGTCCTCTTCGGCCAGCACATCATCTGGTCGGACATGATCGGCAACCTCCTCGGTCTCGCCGCCCTCGCCCTCGGCTGGCGCCGCTCCCTGTGGACCTGGCCGGTGCAGTTCCTGTCCGGGCTGATCCTCTTCGGCGCCTTCTACGGCCATCTCACCGGCAGCGCGGGCAAACAGGCCGTCGTCATGGCCGTCGCCCTCTACGGCTGGTGGCAGTGGCGGCGCCGCAGCGCAGGCGGCCCCGCCGGGGACGGCCGGATCACCGTCCGTTTCGCCACCCGGCGCGAACGCGCCGCCCTGCTCGCCGCCGCGGCCGTCGGCACGGTCGGCGTGGCCCTGCTCTTCTCCGCCCACCCCTCCCTCTCCTGGGACCCCTGGCCCGACGCCTACATCTTCGTCGGCACGGTCGTCGCGATGTACGCCCAGGCCCGCGGCATGGTCGAGTTCTGGTTCGCCTGGCTGCTGGTCGACCTGGTCGGCGTCCCCCTCAACTTCGCCAACGGCTACGCCTTCTCCGGCTTCGTCTACGTCATCTACGGCGCACTCGTCCTGTGGGGCATGCGCGACTGGTGGCTGCGCACCCGCAAGGATGCGCGGCCCCTGATGGAAGGAGCGCACGCATGACCATGGCACCCGTCCTCCACCCGGCCGACGGCTTCGGGCACTTCGGCCTCGACCCCGTCGAGCGGGCCGTCGCCGATATCGCCGCGGGCCGCCCGGTCGTGGTCGTCGACGACGAGGACCGCGAGAACGAGGGCGATCTGGTGATCGCCGCCGAGAAGGCCACCCCCGAGATCGTCGCCTTCATGATGAGCGAGTGCCGCGGCATGATCTGCGCCCCCATGGAGGGCGAGGAACTCGACCGGCTGGACCTGCCGCAGATGGTCCGGGACAACACCGAGTCGATGCGGACCGCGTTCACCGTCACCGTCGACGCCTCGCCCGCGCACGGCGTGACCACCGGCATCTCCGCCGCCGACCGCGCCACGACCCTGCGCCTCCTCGCGAGCGGCACCGCCGCACCCGGCGACCTGGTCCGGCCCGGCCACATCTTCCCGCTGCGCGCCCGCCCCGGCGGCGTCCTGGTCCGCCCCGGCCACACCGAGGCCGCCGTCGACCTCGCCCGGCTCGCCGGACTGCGCCCGGCCGGCGCCATCGTGGAGATCGCCGGTGAGGACGGCCGGATGCTCCGGCTGCCCGAGCTGATCCCCTTCGCCCGCAAGCACGGCCTGACGATCATCTCCATCGAGGATCTGATCGCCCACCGCCGGGCCGCCGAGCCCGCCGTCCGCCGCGAGGCCGAGACCCGGCTGCCCACCGCCCACGGCACCTTCACCGCCTACGGCTACCGCTCGCTCACCGACGGCGTCGAGCATGTGGCGCTGGTCCACGGCGACCTCGGCGACGGCGAGGACGTCCTCGTCCGGATGCACAGCGAATGCCTCACCGGCGATGTCTTCCATTCCCTGCGCTGCGACTGCGGCCCCCAGCTCCGCACCGCGATGGAGCGCATCCAGACCGAGGGCCGGGGCGTGGTCGTCTACCTCCGGGGCCACGAGGGCCGCGGCATCGGCCTGCTCTCCAAACTCCGCGCCTACGAACTCCAGGAGCACGGCCGCGACACCCTGGACGCCAATCTGGAGCTGGGCCTGCCCGCCGACGCCCGGGACTACGCGGCCGGCGCCCGCATCCTCGCCGACCTCGGCGTGCACAGCCTGCGCCTGATGACCAACAACCCCGACAAGACCGACGCCCTCGTCCGGCACGGCCTGGCCGTCACCGGCCGGGAGCCGATGCCCGTCGGCGCGGGCGAGTTCAATCTGACCTATCTGCGCACCAAACGGGACCGGATGGGCCACGACCTGCCCTGGCTGGACACCCCCGCCGACCCGGCGGCCACCTGCGGCAACCAGTAGCGACCGACACCCGACCCCCCCGACGTACCGAGGAGAGAAACGAACGTGAGCGGCAAGGGCGCACCCGAACTGTCCGTGAGCGATGCCGGCGACCTGAGGGTCGGCGTGATCGCCGCGCAGTGGCACGAGAAAGTGATGGACGGACTGGTCGACGGCGCCCTGCGCGCCCTGCGCGACCTGGGCATCGCCGAGCCCACCGTGCTCCGCGTCCCCGGGAGCTGGGAACTCCCGGTGGCCGCCAAGGTCCTCGCCGACCGCGGCTACGACGCCGTCGTCGCCCTCGGCGTCGTCATCCGCGGCGGCACCCCGCACTTCGAGTACGTCTGCCAGGGCGTCACCGCCGGTCTCACCCGGGTCGGCACGGACACCGGGGTCCCCGTCGGCTTCGGCGTCCTCACCTGCGACACCGAGGAGCAGGCCCTCGACCGCGCCGGGCTGCCCGGCTCCGGCGAGGACAAGGGCCACGAGGCGGTGACCGCCGCCGTCGCCACCGCGGTCGCCCTGCGCTCACTATCCGAACCATGGCGAGAGGCGCCCCGGCACACCGCGTAAAGTGGGCGCCACCATGTCCAAGAAGACGTTCGAGGAGCTGTTCACCGAGCTCCAGCACAAGGCCGCCCACGGCGACCCCGCCAGCTCCCGCACCGCCGAACTCGTCGGCAAGGGCGTCCATGCCATCGGCAAGAAGGTCGTCGAGGAGGCCGCCGAGGTCTGGATGGCCGCCGAGTACGAGAGCAAGGACGCGGCGGCCGAGGAGATCTCCCAGCTCCTCTACCACGTCCAGGTGATGATGGTCGCCCGCGGCATCTCCCTGGACGACGTCTACGCCCACCTGTAAGCCCTGCGGAACCCCCTCCCTCCCACGCAAAGGAAGCCGACCTCATGCTGCGCATCGCCGTCCCCAACAAGGGTTCCCTTTCCGGCCCTGCGGCGGACATGCTGCATGAGGCCGGCTACCGCCAGCGCCGCGAGTCCAAGGAACTGCGGATCGTCGACCCGGTCAACGAGGTCGAGTTCTTCTACCTCCGCCCCCGCGACATCGCGATCTACGTCTCCTCCGGCCGCCTCGACATCGGCATCACCGGCCGCGATCTGCTGGTCGACTCCGGCGCCGGTGCCGAGGAGATCCTCCCGCTGGGCTTCGCCCGCTCCACCTTCCGCTACGCCACCAAGCCCGGCACCGCCGAGACCCTCGCCGACCTCGGCGGCAGGACCGTCGCCACCTCCTACGAGGGCATCGTCGCCAAGCACCTCGCCGACAGCGGCATCGACGCCTCCGTCGTCCACCTCGACGGCGCCGTCGAGACCGCCATCGAACTCGGCGTCGCCGAGGTCATCGCCGATGTCGTGGAGACCGGCACCTCACTGCGCAACGCCGGTCTGGAGGTGTTCGGCGAGCCCATCATGCAGTCCGAGGCGATCGTCGTCCGCCGCACCGGCGCCGATGTCGAGGAACCCAAGGTCCAGCAGTTCCTGCGCCGCCTCCAGGGCGTCCTGGTCGCCCGGACGTACGTGATGATGGACTACGACATCCGCGCCGAGCACCTCGAGGAGGCCGTGGCGATCACGCCCGGTCTGGAGGGCCCGACCATCTCCCCGCTGCACAACGAGGGCTGGGTCGCCGTCCGCGCGATGGTCCCGTCCAAGGACGCCCAGCGGCTGATGGACGACCTCTACGACATCGGCGCCCGCGCCATCCTCACCACCGCCATCCACGCCTGCCGCCTCTAGGGCGCACAGGGCCCGAGAGGTACCGAACCGATGCCGGACGAACCGACCGCGCTCCCCGTCACCTTCCGTCCCACCCGCACCCGGGCCGTGCTGCTCACCGCCGCCGCCGCGATCTTCACGGTGGTGACGGTGATGGCGCTGCTGCTGGACCGGCTCTCCACCGCCGAGCGGATCAGCTTCGTGTTCACCGCGGCCCTGCTCTCCGCCGTGGTGCTGGTCCTCGCCCGGCCCCGGGTGGTCGCGGACGACGCCGGGGTCACGGTCGTCAACTTCGCCAGCGCCCGCCGACTGGAATGGGCCGAAATCATCCGGGTCAATCTGCGGGTCGGCGACCCCTGGGTCTTTCTCGATCTCAGCGACGGCACCAGCCTCGCCGTGATCGGGATCCAGCCCGGTATCGCGAAGGAGCAGGCCATCGCCGATGCCCGCGCCCTGCGCGCCCTGGTCGAGGCCCGCTCCGGACAGCCGGCCGGCGGACAGCACGGCTGACCCGCCGCGTCCACCCTCCCGCGGGCGCCGCTGTCGTGATTAGTCTGGTCCCGGAGGCGTTTCGCTGCGCCCCCGCCCCCGTGGTCGCCCCCCGGCGCGCGGGGGTTCCAGCTACCCGAGGAGTGACTCCCTCCGGCGATGGACGGACCGTCCTGTAGTACCTGCGCCGCCCCCGGTCGACAACGCGTCGAGGTCGAGGCGGCGGCATCATGACCCTCCCCCTGCTCTTACTGGCGGCGGCTTTCCTGCTGATTCTCGCCAATGGATTCTTCGTGGCCGCCGAGTTCGGCCTGGTCACCGTGGAGCGCCCCGACGCCGAACAGGCCGCCGCCGACGGCGACCGCCGGGCCGCCACGGTCGTCGCCTCCCTCAAGGAACTCTCGTTCCAGCTCTCCGGCACCCAGCTCGGCATCACCCTCACCTCCCTGGTCGTCGGCATGCTCGCCGAACCCGCCCTGGCCCAGCTCCTGGACGGCCCGCTGCTCGCCACCGGGCTGCCCGGGGGCGCGGTCTCCGGGGTCGCCGTGGTCGTCGGGATGCTGCTGGCCTCCGCCGTGCAGATGGTGGTCGGCGAACTCGTGCCGAAGAACTGGGCGGTGTCCCGGCCGCTGGAGGTCGCCCGGTTCGTGGCCGGTCCCCAGCATCTCTTCGCCCGGGTGTTCCGCCCGCTGATCGCCGCCCTCAACGCGGTCGCCAACCAACTGGTCCGCACCCTCGGCTTCGAGCCCGCCGAGGAACTGGCCTCCGCCCGCACCCCCGGCGAACTCGTCTCCCTGGCCCGCCACTCCGCCCGCGCGGGCGCCCTGGAACAGGACACCGCGGACCTCTTCGTCCGCACCCTGTCCCTCGGCGGGCTGACCGCGCAGCACATCATGACGCCCCGGCTGAAGGTCGCCGCGCTCCAGGAGACGGCGACCGCCGAGGACGTCGTCAACCTGGTGCGGGCCACCGGGCTCTCCCGGTTCCCGGTCTACCGGGAGCGGATCGACGAGATCGTCGGCATGGCCCATCTCAAGGACGCCCTCGCGGTCCCGGTCCAGGGCCGGCTGCGCACCCCGGTCGAGCGGATCGCCCGCCCCGCGCTGCTGGTCCCGGAGACCCTGCCGGTGCAGCCGCTGCTGGCCAGGCTGCGCAGCGAGCAGCCCATCGCGGTCGTCGTCGACGAGTACGGCGGCACCGCCGGGGTGGTCACCCTGGAGGACATCGTCGAGGAACTCGTCGGCGAGGTCCGCGACGAGCACGACGGGCAGGACACGCCCGAGCTGTGCCCGGCCCCGCCCGAGGACGGCCGCCCCGCCTGGGACGCCGACGGAAGCTGCCGGGTCGACACCCTGCGCCGCATCGGCCTGGACGCCCCGGACGGACCGTACGAGACGGTCGCCGGGCTGGTCGCCGATCTGCTGGGCCGGATCCCGGCCGTCGGCGACCGGGCCGAGCTGCCCGGCTGGCGGCTCGCGGTGCGCCGGGTCGGGCACTACCGCGCCGAACGGGTCCGCCTGGTCCGCGCCGCCCCGGTGCCGGAGGCGGCCCGATGAGCGTGCTGCACCTGCTCTTCGCCGCGCTGCTGGTGCTGGCCAACGGGTTCTTCGTCGGCGCCGAGTTCGCCCTGGTCTCCGTCCGCCGCAGCCAGATCGAACCCCTCGGCACGGCCCGCGCCCGCCAGGTGCTGTACGGGCTGGAGCATCTGCCGAGGATGATGGCGGCGGCCCAGTTCGGCATCACCGTCTGCTCACTGACCCTGGGCGCGGTCGCGGAGCCGACGGTGGCCCACCTGCTGGAGCCGGTCTTCGCCTGGATCCGTCTGCCGGACGCCATGATCCACCCCCTGGGCTATGTCATCGCCCTCGCGGTGGTGGTCTTCTTCCATCTGGTGATCGGCGAGATGGTCCCGAAGAACCTGGCGATGGCCGCGCCGGAGAAGGCCGCGCTGTGGCTGAGCCCGGGGCTGGTCGCCTTCGCCCGGCTGTGCGGCCCGGTCACCAGCGCGCTCGGCGCCTGCGCCCGGGCCGTGCTGCGGCTCTTCCGGGTCGAGCCGAAGGACGAGGTCGAGGCCGTCTTCACCAGCGAGCAGCTCAACCGGCTGGTCGAGGACTCCGGCCAGGCCGGACTGCTCGGCCCCGAGGAGCAGGAGCGCCTGGAGGACGCCCTGGAGCTGGGTTCCCGCCCGGTGACGGATGTCCTGCTCGCCCGCGAGGGCCTGGTCACCGTCGATCCGTCGGTCACCCCGGCCCACCTGGTCGCCCTCACCGCGCGCACCGGCTACTCCCGGTTCCCGGTGGCGGCGGGGTCCGGCCCCTTCATGGGGTACCTCCATGTCAAGGACGTCCTGGATCTGGAGGACGCCTCCCGGGCGGTGCCGCAGCAGCTCTGGCGCCCCATGACGACCCTGCGCCCGGACCTCCCGCTGGACGACGCCCTCACCGTGATGCGCCGGGAGGCCACCCATCTCGCCCAGGTCGCGGACGCCTCCGGCCGGGTCCTGGGCCTGGTCGCCCTGGAGGACGTCCTGGAACTCCTGGTGGGGGAGGTGACGGACCCGGCCCACCCACCGGCGGCACGCCTGCCGGAACAGGTCCTGGCGACGTAGGGCGTGTCGTCAGATCGCCGACGGGTCCTGCGGCCCCCGCCCGGACAGCACCTCCCCGTACGCCTGCATCAGATCCGGCAGTCTCAGGGTCGCCAGGTCGTCGCGGGAGAGGGTGCCCGGGTAGCCGGAGAGCCGCAGGTCCCGGTAGGCGCAGCTCTTCTCGTACAGGGTGCGCAGGAACCGGCCGTTGCCGAGTTCGTCGATCCAGCCCTGGTCGACGACATGACCGGCGATGGAGCGCAGTTCGTCCAGGGCCTCCTCGTCCCAGACGTCGCCGTTCTCCGCGGCGAGCACCTCGCCGATGGAGGTGAGTTCCTGGGGGCGGTAGGAGGGGAAGTCGACGCGCGTCGTGAAGCGGGAGGAGAGCCCGGGGTTGGCGGCGAGCAGCCGGTCCATGCCCTCCGGGTATCCGGCGAGGATCACCACCAGATGGTCCCGGTTGTCCTCGGCCCGCTTCAGCAGCACCTGGAGCGCCTCGTCCCCGTACGCGTCCCCCTTGCCGTAGCCGGAGTTGGAGAGCGCGTACGCCTCGTCGACGAAGAGGACCCCGCCGAGCGCGGAGTCGATGAGTTCATTGGCCTTGACGGCGGTCTGGCCCAGATACTCGCCGACCAGATCGGCGCGCTGGGCCTCCACCAGATGGTCGCCGCCGAGCAGCCCGAGGGCGTAGAAGACCCGGCCGAGGATCCGGGCCACCGTGGTCTTGCCGGTGCCGGAGGGGCCGGAGAAGACGAAGTGACGTTTGGGCGGCTGCACCGGCAGCCCCTGCCCGGCCCGCAGCCGGGCCATGTTCAACTGTGCGGAGAGCGCCTTGACCTGGCGTTTCACCGGTTCCAGACCGACCATGCGCTCCAGTTCGGCGAGCGCCTCCTCAAGTAACGCGGCATCGGTCGGCCCGGCGGGCAGGGTGGGCTCGGGGGTGGTGGTCTTGGCCCTGACCACCGGGTCCGGCACCGGTGGCAGCGGTCCGGCCGGGGGCGGTCCGCCAGGGATACCGGGGATGCCGGGGATACCGGGGCCGGCGGGGCCCGGTTCGGTCAGCTTCAGATTGCGGTCCTCGGTGCCGAACAGCGGATCGAGCCCGTCCGGTCCGTCGAATCCGTCGGGTCCGACGCCGGTGAGGGTGAGCGCGGCGAGGCCGTCGGCGTCGTCGTAGCCGTCGCCCTCCGAGATGGCGGCGAGCCGGGCCGAGGTGTCCATGAAGGCGGGGTCGACCCGGTGCACCGCCCGGTAGAGGGGGAGCGCGGCGGCGCTGCGGCCGGTGCCCTCGTGCGCCCGCGCCAGCCAGTAGCGCAGTTCCTTGCGCTGCGGCTGTTCGCTGCGGCAGCGCATCAGCGCCCCCGACAGCATCGGCTCGGCCTGCCCGTACATCTCCAGCCGGACCCGGGCCATGCCGCCGAAGAGCCCGGCCTCGATACCGAGCAGCGGATCACCGAGCAGCGGGTCGGTGTGCCGGACCAACTGCTCCCAGTCCTTGACCAGATAGGAGCGGCAGGCGTGCAGAAAGCGGACCTGGGGGTCGGTGTCGACCGGCGGGAGACCGGCCAGCGCCCGGTCCAGCTCCGGCACATGCCGTCCGTCCAGCCAGTGCGAGGCGTGCGCGAGCAGCAGATCGCGCGGGCTCTCCAGCACCGGCTGCACCCACCAGCCCAGCCAGTACCAGGAGTTGAGCGTCCGGCGATGGCGGGCGCGCTGCTCGCCGAAGCGGTCGCGGTGGCGGTGCATCCGCAGCAGCGCGGTCGTGGTGTCGACCCTGAGCGCGTGCAGTCCCAGCCAGCCGTCGGCCATGCCCGGGTCGATCCTGACCGCGGTCCGGAACTCGTCCTCGGCCTGCGGATAGGCCCCCATGGTGTAGGCGTCCACACCTCTGAGCCAGGCCAGATCGGCGGGGGCCTCGGGGCCGCCCTGCGTGCCGAAGTCCATCAACGTCCCCCCACGAACCGTGCCCCCGTCGGTGTCCCGCCGGGCCGTCCCCCGGTGGCCGCCGGTCTCGCCAACCACGGGGCGGCGGACCGGAGTTGCCAGGTGCGCGAAGCGGTCGTCCACCAGGTCGCACCGAGGGCATGGTACCCGCGGCGGCTGGGCCCGCCGTAGGGTGCCGCACCTGCTGTTTGACGAGGTGGGAGCAGACAGGGCGCACACCGCACGGTGACCCTGGGTGACCGTGGGGCCGCGCTGGGCATGCGGAGAGGAGGTGGAGGAAACGGTTGAAAAGGGAAAGGCGGGAGCCCGAAAGGGGGAGAGGGCAGAACGAAGCCCCCGATCACGGGGGAACAACCGGGGGCTTCGCGTCCTGCGGCGGCCTCGACGGGCCGCACATTCAGAACGTAAGTCCTGTACGGGCCTTGGGTCAAGCCGAGTTGAAGCACCGCATCAAGTTCGAATGCAAGGGCCTTCACAAGTTCAGCACATTGGCGCGGGTCCCTCACCCTCGGTGACCGTCTGGTCCGGACCTGCGGTCATCAGCGGCCCCGGCAGCACCGCGTACCCCTCGTGAGTCCGGCGTATCAGCATCTGTGCGCGGGGGCGTGAAGGGTCCCCGGCGAAGTGCCGGTCCTCGGCGGCGACCCACCCGGCCCAGAACTCCCGCTGCTCCGCCCCGTCCCGCTCCCGCCCCCGCGCCCAGGCCGTCTCGCGCGGCACGTCCATCCACAGCAGCCCCGCCAGATACGGGCGCAGCGCGCGCCGCCCCGCGCCGACGCCCTCGATCAGCACCACCGGGGCGGCGGGCAGGGTCCGGGGGGTGCCGAAGGCGCGGGTCTGCCAGTCGTAGGGGGAGTAGCGGGCGCTCTCGCCACGGGCGAGTGGGGCGATCACCTGTTCGAGGAGTCGGTCGGTCCAGTCGAAGAGCGCGGTGTGGGTGGCGATGTCGTCGAGGTGGAGGACCGGGACGGCGGCGCTCCCGCCGGGCAGCGCCTCGGCCAGGTGGGCGGTGAACGTCGTCTTCCCCGAGCCCGCGTGCCCGTCGACCGCGATCAGCCGCACCGGCCCGCAGGACGGCGGCAGCGCGGCGAGCCGCCCGGCGAGGGCGGCCAGCGGGGCAGCCGGTGGGGGAGCCGGTGGGGAGGTCCGCGTGCGCGGGGCGGGGTCGCTGCGGTGGGGCATCTCCCCATCATCGCTGGTACGGGTGGGGGAGCGGGCGCGGGGCGGCCCCGGTCCGGTCAGGGGAGAGCGGGGCGCGGGGCGGCCCCGGTCGGCATCAGTGGACCAGACCCATATTGGTGCCCGCCGCACGGTCCGGGATGCTGGCCGGACCCCGTTCCCGGCGGTCATAGTGGCCCCACGCGGTCGGCCCGGCCGCGCGCCCGTCCATGGACTCCGGGGGGTCACTCACCCATGCGCAGCGCCGAACAGCCGTCCCGCAGAATCGTTCTGGCCGCGACCGTGGCCGCCGCCGTCGCCGGGGGCACGGCCTCCGCCTCCGCCGGGCCCCGCCGGGGGGCCGGAGATTCCGGCCGCGCCCCGGCCCGCCCGGTGGACAACCGGGCCTGGACCTCGTACGACGACTGGCGGTCCGGGGTCGCGCGGGGGACGCGGGCGGTGCCCGGGAGCCGTCCCGGGCTGGTGATCGGGTCGGCGGCCGGGACCGCCGAGTACCGCGACCCGCACACCGGGACCACCGCCGACTGGGAGTACGCCACCTGGACCTCGCCCGTGCACCGGCTCACCGTGCCGGCCACCGAGGCCATCGCCTCCTGGAACGCCCGCACCCCCGCCGGGACCTGGCTCCAGATCGAACTGACCGGCACCTACTCCGACGGCACGGCCACGCCCTGGTACGTCCTCGGCCGCTGGGCGTCGGGCGACGGCGATCTGCGGCGCACCTCGGTGGACGACCAGGGCGACGGCCGCAGCAGCGTCTGGACCGACACCTTCGCCATCGACGACCCGGCGTCCGGGCTGCGGCTGGTCGCGTACCAACTGGGGCTGACCCTGTACCGCAGGCCCGGCACCCGGCTCACCCCGACCGTCTGGCGGGCCGGGGCGATGGGCTCCGACATCCCCGACCGCTTCACCGTCCCCGCGTCGGCGCCCGCCCTCGCCGCCGAACTGGCCGTCCCGCGCTACTCCCAGGAGATCCACAAGGGCCGCTACCCGGAGTACGACAACGGCGGCGAGGCGTGGTGCAGCCCCACCTCCTCGCAGATGATCATCGAGTACTGGGGCGGGCGGCTCACCGAGGAGCAGCTCTCCTGGGTCGACCCGTCCTACCCCGACCCCCAGATCTGCCACGCGGCCCGGCACACCTACGACCACCAGTACGCGGGCTGCGGGAACTGGCCCTTCAACGCCGCCTACGCGGGCACCTTCGACGGCCTCCAGGGCGTGGTGACCCGGCTGACCTCGCTCACCGAGGTGGAGACGCTGGTGGAAGCGGGCATTCCCGTCATCACGTCCCAGTCGTTCCTGGAGTCCGAGCTGACCGGCGCCGGATACGGCACCGCGGGGCATCTGATGACGGTGATCGGCTTCACCGCCGACGGCGATGTCATCGCCAACGACCCCGCCTCGCCCAGCAACGACGCCGTCCGCAGGGTCTACCGGCGCCGCGAGTGGGAGACCATCTGGCTGCGCACCAAGCGCTACAACGCCTCCGGCAAGATCGCCTCCGGTACCGGCGGGATCTGCTACCTCTACTTCCCGGCCCGTCCGAACGCCCGCAGGCGCAAGGCCCTCGCCGCGGTCGGCGTGCGCTGACCCCTCCCGCCGCCCCTTCCCGCCGCCCCCACCCGTTGCCCCTCCCGTGGGGCCCGCTCCGGTACGGCTGTGACCAAGCTCTCGGCCGCGAAAGCCGCCGATGGTGGCAAGGTGGACGGATCGGCACACCGCCGACCCGGGGGATTCCACCGTACGCACGACCGGAGCGAGATCCCTATGACCGCGCACTCCACCGCACCCGGCACTCCCGCCGCCGCCCCACGATCCCGGGCCCGCACCGGCGGCCCCCGCACGGACGGCCCCAGGATCGCCGAGCAGGTGGCCGGCTGGACCCTGGTCGTGGTGATCGCGATGCTGATCACCCAGCTCGGCCTGGTCTGAAGGGCCCGTTCCGCCACGCCGATCTCCGGGGCGGGGCCGACCTGGCATACTGCTCAGCTCTGCCGCCCGGATGAGACCAGGGTCGAATGTGAGTACCAGTCAACGGCGTGACACCGCCCCCCGTCCCGGGCCCCGCGGCACCGAACGCTCCCTGGCCCGCCGCGCCGAACTCATCGCCATCGGCCGGGGACTCTTCGCCGACACGTCCTACGACGCCCTGTCGATGGACGACATCGCCCGCCAGGCCCGGGTCGCCAAGGGCCTCATCTACTACTACTTCCGCTCCAAGCGCGGCTACTACCTGGCCATCGTGGAGGACGCGGTCTCCGAACTGGTCACCTCCGCCGCCGGAGGTCTGGACCTCGCCCCGGCGGACCGGGTCCACCGCACCATCGACGGCTATCTCCGCTACGCCGAGCACCACCAGGCTGCCTACCGGACCATCGTCAGCGGGGGCGTCGGCTTCGACACCGAGGTGCAGGCCATCCGGGACGGGGTGCGCGAGGCGATCGTCGACACCATCGCCGAGGGCGCCTACGGCAGCCGGGAGATCACACCGGTCGCCCGGGTCGCGCTGCTGAGCTGGATCTGCGGGGTGGAGGGCGCCGCCCTCGACTGGATCGCCCGCCCGGTCCCGGGCCACGACATCCTGGACCGCGACACCCTGGGCCGACTGCTGGTCAAGACCCTCGGCGCGACCCTGCGCGCGGTGGAGGAGATGGACCCCGCCCTGCGCGCACCGGGCCCGGCCCGCCGGGATGGGGTGGCGGCGTCGCGGGAGGGGGTTCCGGTGCCTCGGGAAGGGGTTCCGGCGTCCCGGGAGGGGGTTCCGGCGCCTCGGGAAGGAGTACCGGTGCCCCGGGAGGAGGTTCCGGCGTCGCGGGAGGGCGTATCGGCGCCCCGGGAGGGGTGATCCGTCCCGGGGACGGAAACGCCTCGGGGCGGGAATCCGCCGATTCCCGCCCCAAGTCCTGTGCGGTACCCGCTACTTGATGGACTTGATCAGCTCACCGTTCGCGGTGTCGCCGCTCAGCTCCCAGAAGAAGGTGCCGCCCAGGTCCTGACGGTCCTTGTACTTCATCTTGGTGCCGATGGTCCCCGGGGTGTCGTAACTCCACCAGTTGTCACCGCACTTGGCGTAGGCGGTGCCGCCCACGGTGCCGGTCGCCGGGCAGGTGTTCTTGAGGACCTTGTAGTCCTCGAACCCGGCCTCGTAGGTGCCGGCCGCCGGTCCGGTCGCCGTGCCACCGGGCTCCGCCTGGGTGACCCCGGTCCAGCCGCGGCCGTAGAAGCCGATGCCGAGCAGCAGCTTGGACGACGGGATGCCGAGGCTCTTCAGCTTGGCGATGGTCGCCGCGGAGTTGAAGTCGGCGTTCGGGATGCCCGGGTAGGCGGTCAGCGGCGAGTGCGGCGCGGTCGGACCGGCCGCGGCCCAGGCGCCGAAGAAGTCGTACGTCATCGGCAGGTACCAGTCGACGTACCGGGCCGCGCCCGCGTAGTTCGCGGCGTCGATCTTGCCGCCCGCGCTGGCGTCGGCGGTGATGGCGGCGGTGACCAGGTTGCGCTTGCCGAACTCGGCGCGCACCGCCTTCATCAGCGCCGGGAAGGACTCGCGGCCACTGGTGTCACAGGTGGCGCCGCAGGCGTTCGGGTACTCCCAGTCGATGTCGATACCGTCGAAGACGTTCTTCCACTGCGAGTTCTCGACCAGGTCGTAGCAGGACTCGGCGAACGCGGCCGGGTCCTGCGCCGCCTCACCGAAGCCACCGGACCAGGACCAGCCGCCGAACGAGTACAGCACCTTGATGTGCGGGTACTTCTTCTTCAGTTCGAGGATCTGGTTGAAGGTGCCCTTCAGGGGCTGGTCCGCGGTGTCCGCGACGCCGTCCACCGACTCGGCGGCGGTGTAGGCCCGTTCGGTCGCCGCGTAGCTGTCACCGATCGCGCACTTGCCGTCGACCACATTGCCGAAGGCGTAGTTGATGTGGGTGAGCTTCTTCGCCGAGCCCGAGGTGTCGATGTTCTTGACCAGATAGTTGCGGCCGTACGTGCCCCACTCGGTGTAGTAGCCGATCACCTTGTCGGAGCTGCGGTGGGACGCCGACTGCGCTGCCGCGTTGGCGACCGCGGCCTCGGGCTTCGCCGAGGCACTGGTCGCACCGGCCAGCAGCCCGGCGCCGAGGACGGTCGTACACACCGTTGCCACGAGCGCCCGGAATCTGGCGCGGGGTCGGTGGAGAGAACGCATCAAGAATCTCCTGGGGGAGGGAAAGAGCGCGGGGCCTATTGGCATGAACGCGTAGATGCGGCGATGAACGGCACCTTAGGAGGACTAGACCAGTCGGGTCAATGGTTCGGACCAATTCCGGCCATGAGGGGGGTGGCCGGGGGGAGTTGGGAAGATGAGGGGAGGTGTCGGAGGTGCGGGCGGCGGCGGCGTCGGAGGGCGGGTCAGCGGGTGCCGCCCCATGGGTCCCGATCGGCGCTGAACTCGCCGGGCCGCACCACCTGCGCCACGAGCCGGACCCACTCCGGGTCGGGGTGCCCCGGGAGGGTGCGCCCGCGATGCGCCCAGGTGTGCAGCAGGGCGTGGTAGAGGGGTGCGTCGGGCGCGGGGTGGGGCTGGGGGTGGGACTGAGGATGTGGCTGTGGGGGGTGCTGGGGGTGTGGCTGGGAGGGGTGCTCCGGGTGGCGTGTGCTGCTCTGCCGAATCGATTCTTCGGACGACTGTGCCGCCGTTGTCGTCTGCTCCGCGGGTACCGGTCCCACCGGCACCGGTACGAAGGTCTGCTGTCGCCGCCCGGTCGTCGTCGCGTGTCTGGGGGTCATACCAGGGCAACGCACCCGGCCGGGGGCAGGTCACCGATGGCCCGATCCGAGCGTCAGTTCGTCAACACGCCCCCCGGTGGTCCACTCCGGCGGTCCCGCGCGCCATGGATGTCCCCGGGCGTCCCCGGGCGTCCAGGAGTTTCCCCGGGTGTACCTGGCTGTACCTGGCTGGGTGTCCCCGGATGTCCCTGGAGGTACGCACGCCGAAGCCGCACCACGGCGGTCTGCGGTGTCGTGGCGCGGGGCGTCCATCGGAACGGAAGGGAATGCGCGGGGCGGCCGACCGGCCGGCGGAGCCGTCAGGCGGCGTGGCGGCGCATCTCGGGGACGCGCATCGGGCGCGAGCCCGGACCGCCCACGTGGGAGAAGGGCTGGGTCCGCCAGTCGAGGCCCTGGGGCAGCGTCAGCAGCAGCGCGGTGCCCTGCTCCTGCGGCTCGACGGAGGCGTCGGCGGACCGGGCGTCGGTGGCCCGGCGGCCGGTGCCGGCGCAGACCGTGAGGCCGAACGGGTTCCACGGCGAGACGCACAGCGCGTGCTCCGGCAGGAACTCCTCGTCCGCCAGCAGCGCGATGGGCTGAGCGCAGTCCGGGCAGATCACCCGGTACATCTCGAAGGTGTCGTACGCGTCGAGTTCATCGGCGTCGAGGGCGTCGGTATCGACGCCCTCCGGCGCGAGTTCCAGGACCGGCTGGGGTCGCTTGGGTGCGGTGCGACCAGGGCGCTTAAGACTCTGCATTGGGTTCTCCCCCTCGGGCTGGGCCGTGACGGCGCTGCGGCCTCGACCACAGCAAGCACTTCCCGTCCGCTCTTCGGGGTAATCACGAGAGGATCACGAAGCGTGCTCAGGGCTTGTGGTGTTCGTCACATGCCGTCCGCGGGTGCCCGCCACCGTGAAAACGACGGCCCGATGACCCCCGAGTCCCTCCCGGGCCGCCGCCGCGTACATCACGAACGGGGTATGACCTGTGCCTCTGAGCTATCCGTGGAGATCAACGGCACTGTAGGTTCTCGCCCATGGAGGAGCTGGACCGTCATATCGTGCAGTTGCTCGTCAAGGACGGGCGGATGAGCTACACAGACCTCGGCAAGGCCACGGGCCTGTCCACATCGGCCGTGCACCAGCGTGTGCGCCGGCTCGAACAGCGCGGCGTCATCCGCGGATACGCCGCCGTGGTCGACCCGGAGGCCGTCGGACTGCCCATGACGGCGTTCATCTCGGTCAAACCCTTCGACCCCAGCGCCCCCGACGACATCGCCGACCGGCTCGCCGGGGTCCCCGAGATCGAGGCGTGCCACAGCGTCGCGGGCGACGAGAACTACATCCTGAAGGTCCGGGTGGCCACCCCGCACGAGCTGGAGGAACTGCTGGCCCGGCTGCGCTCCCTGGCCGGGGTCTCCACCCGGACGACGGTGGTCCTGTCGACCCCCTACGAGGCCCGGCCCCCGAAGATCTGACACCCGGGCACCCCCCGGCCGTCGGCGCCCGGAGCGCCCCGGGTCCGGACGGGCGGCGCCGCCGAAACCGCACCGCCCCCGGCCCCCAGCGGCGGCGCCGGTCCGGTGGCACGAGAAACTGTCGGCCATGAGCGCACGTACCGTCCTACTCCGCCGCGGCGAGGTCCACAGCCCCGCCGATCCCTTCGCCACCGCGATGGTCGTCGAGCGCGGCGCCATCGCCTGGGTCGGCTCCGAGGGCGCCGCCGACGCCTTCGCGGACGGGGCGGACGAGGTGATCGACCTCGACGGCGCCCTGGTCACCCCGGCGTTCACCGACGCCCACGTCCACACCACGGCCACCGGTCTCGCCCTCACCGGCCTCGATCTGAGCACCGCCCCCACCCGGGACGCGGCCCTGACCCTGGTCCGGGAGTTCGCCGCCGCCCGCCCCGGCGACCGGGTGCTCCTCGGGCACGGCTGGGACGCCGCCCGCTGGCCGGACGGGCGCCCGCCGACCCGGGCCGAACTGGACGCCGCGACCGGGGGGCGTCCGCTGTACCTCAGCCGGATCGACGTCCACTCGGCGGTCGTCACCACCGCCCTGCTCGACCTGGTCGCCGGGGACGTACCGCGCGGGGACGCCCCGCTGACCGCCGACGCCCACCACACCGTCCGCGCCGCCGCGCTGGCCGCCGTGACCCCCGCCCAGCGCACCGAGGCGCAGCGGGCCGCGCTGGCGCACGCCGTGTCCCGGGGCGTCGGGTCGCTGCACGAGTGCGCCGGGCCCGACATCTCCTCCGAGGACGACTTCACCGGACTGCTGCGCCTCGCCGCCGAGGAGCCCGGCCCGCGCGTCACCGGCTACTGGGCCGAGCGCGACATCGCCAAGGCCCGCGCGCTGGGCGCGCTCGGCGCCGCCGGGGACCTGTTCGTGGACGGCGCCCTCGGCTCGCACACCGCCTGTCTGCACGCCCCCTACGCCGACGCCCCGCACACCGGCGTCTCCTACCTGGACGCCGGGGAGGTGGCCGCGCATGTCGCCGAGTGCACCGAGGCCGGACTCCAGGCGGGCTTCCACGCCATCGGCGACGCCGCCGTCGACACCGTCGTCGAGGGGATCCGCGCCGCCGCCGCCAAGGTCGGCCTCGCGCGCGTGCGGGCCGCCCGGCACCGCGTGGAGCACGCCGAACTCCTCACCCCCGCCTCCGTCGCCGCCTTCGCCGAACTGGGCCTGACCGCCTCCGTGCAGCCCGCCTTCGACGCCCTGTGGGGCGGCGCGGACGGGATGTACGCGCGCCGGCTCGGCGCGGAGCGGGCCGCCGCCCTCAACCCCTTCGCGGCCCTGCTGCGGGCCGGGGTCCCGCTCGCGCTCGGCTCCGACAGCCCGGTCACCCCCATCGACCCCTGGGGCACGGTCCGCGCCGCCGCGTTCCACCGCACACCGGAGCATCGCATCTCGGTGCGCGCCGCCTTCACCGCGCACACCCGGGGTGGCTGGCGGGCCATCGGACGCGACGACGCCGGGACCCTGGTGCCGGGCGCGCCCGCCGACTACGCGGTCTGGCACACCGGCGAGCTGATCGTCCAGGCCCCGGACGACCGGGTCGCCCGCTGGTCCACCGACCCGCGCTCCGGCACCCCGGGCCTGCCCGATCTCACCCCGGGCACCGAACCGCCGGTCTGTCTGCGCACGGTGGTCGGCGGGCGGACGGTGTACGTACGGCCGGGCGAGTGATCTCCGGGGGCGCCCCCGCAGCGCCCCCGGCCCCCCGCCCCGTCGCGCGACCTGCGTGTCCTGCGCGTCCCGCGCCCCACCGGCCGGATCGGCGCGGACCCGCGGGACGTGCGAGGTGTTGACATCCGGCGCCCCGGGGCCGGTAGGTTCGGCCGGGTCCACCACCGGACGCCCGACCGGCGAACCTCCGCGCGCTCGTCGCCGCGCCACTGGGTCAGGGACGGTGCACCGGCCGGGGTACCGACCACGGGAGCCAGGCTCAGTGCGGCGCCGCGGCGAGGGAACGTTCCGGCCGGTCGGCAGGTGTGACCCGGATGGGGCCCGGGTGCTCAGTAGACAACGGCTTCGGTCGATCCGCAGCCAGCGGGTCCCAGGTCGGCCCGAAGGGCGCCGGGCCCCCATCCGCAGCGCACGCGGCGCGCACCTCCGCGCGCCCTGCGCGCCGCACGCCTCCGCGGCTTACGTGCCGCCTTCGTCCCATGCCCGTGCGCGCCGCATACGTCCACGGGCCCGCGCGGCGCCTCCCTTCACGCCCCGCGCCGCGCACCCGTTCGCGGCCCCTGCGGCACGCGCCGAAATCCCCGCCACGCACTCTTGTCCGGGTCTTGTGCATTCGCGCCGGGCATACGAACGTGCTGTCACGTCATCGCAGGCCGTGGCCACTATGGTGGACGTCTGCGTACGGGACTCGAAGGGGCAGCAGTGAACGACGGTGACGGGGTGCCGGTCACACCGGCCAGGAGCGGGCGTTTCGGTCCGCTCGGCACGGCCCTGGTGATCATCCCGACCTTCAACGAGGCGGAGAACGTCAAGGCCATCGTCCGCCGGGTGCGCGAGGCGGTCCCCGGGGCGCATGTCCTGGTGGCCGACGACAACAGCCCCGACGGCACGGGCAAGCTCGCCGATGAACTCGCCGCCGACGACGACCGGGTCCACGTACTGCACCGCAAGGGCAAGGAAGGGCTCGGCGCCGCCTATCTCGCCGGGTTCCGCTGGGGCCTGGAGCGCGACTTCGGCGTCCTGATCGAGATGGACGCCGACGGCTCCCACCAGCCCGAGGAACTGCCCCGGCTGCTCACCGCCCTCAAGGGCGCCGATCTGGTGCTCGGCTCGCGCTGGGTGCCCGGCGGGCGGGTGGTGAACTGGCCGCGCACCCGTGAGCTGATCTCCCGGGGCGGCAGCCTCTACTCCCGGGTCCTGCTGGACGTCCCGATCCGCGATGTCACCGGCGGCTACCGCGCCTTCCGCCGCGAGACCCTGGAGGGCCTGGGCCTGGCGGACGTGGCCTCGCAGGGCTACTGCTTCCAGGTCGACCTGGCCCGCCGGGCCGTCCGGGCCGGCTATCACGTGGTCGAGGTCCCCATCACCTTCGTGGAACGCGAACTGGGCGATTCCAAGATGAGCCGGGACATTCTCGTCGAGGCCCTGTGGAGGGTCACGACGTGGGGCGTCGGCGAGCGCGCCGGAAAGATCATCGGCCGCCAGGGGGGACCGGAGCGGGCGGGCGGGGATACCCGCGGGGAGGGCTCGGGTGAGGGCGTCCGCCGGGACCCTGGGGGTCGGGAGCCCGAGGGCCGGGAGCCTGGAGGCCGGGACGACCACGAGGACCCGGCAGGTGGGGGCGTTCGCCAGGCGCCCGGGGACGAGGACGGCCGCCGGGACCGTTCCGGTGAGGACGACCACGAGGGCCCCCGGGACCCCCGGGACCGGGGCGACCGCCAGGTTCCCCAGGACGAGGACTCCCACCAGAGCCCCCGGGCGAACGACGATCACCCGAGCCCCCAGGAGCAGGACCACCGCGCGAGCCCTCAAGGGCGGGACGACCGCGGGGTCCCCCAGGAGCAGGACGACCGTCAGGGCCCCCAGGGGCCGGACGAGCACCAAGCCCCCCAGGGCCTCGACAGCCCCGCCCAGACCCCGCCCGAGCGCCCCGTGCCGCCCGTCGCGTAAGGGTGCACAGGCTTCGTTGACGTCGGGCTTATCCCGCACTGAGCCGTGCCCAGGCACACTGGAACCATGACGACTGGCGCACCGAATCCTTCGACCACCGCCCGGCCGCGGCGTTCGCGGCTGCGCACCTTCGTGCCGCTCGGCATCGCCGCCTGGGTGGTGCTGGAGATCTGGCTGCTGACCGTGGTCGCGAGCAGCGCGGGCGGGTTCACGGTCTTCCTGATCCTGCTGTCCGGGATCGTCGCGGGCGCGGTGGTCATCCGGCTGGCCGGCCGGCGCGCCTTCCAGGCGCTCAACGAGGCGATGCAGCGGGGCACGGCACCTACCGGCGGCGGGGGCAACGGGCTGCTGATGCTCGGCGGGCTGCTGCTGATGATCCCCGGTCTGATCTCGGACGCGGCCGGGCTGCTGCTGCTGATCCCGGCGGTCCAGAAGGCCGTCAGCCGGTTCGCCGAGCGGAGCTTCGAGAAGCGGCTGCGCGCGGCCGGTCCCGGCAGTCTCGGCGACGCCTTCCAGCAGGCCCGCATGCACCGCCCCGACGGCAAGGTCGTGCAGGGTGAGGTCATCCGGGACGATCCCGCGGACACCCCGGGGGACCCGCGCCCGCACCCGCCGCTCAACCGCTGAGCCGGGGGAGGGCGAGCGGGGGGAAGGTGGGGCCGGTGTGCGGCCCCCCATCCCGGCCGCCGCAGGCCAGCGCTACCCGCCCGCGCAACTGGACCGCGCTACCGCTCCCCGTTCCCGGGCGGACGCCCACGACCGCGGGCGCCGTACGTCAGATCCGTACGGCGCCCGCGGTCGTATGTGTCACTCGGTGATGGTGATGCCGTCGTCCGGCCTCCCGCTAGGCGGACTTCCTGCTGTCCCGGGGGTGAATCGCGATGTTCATCGCCCCCGAGCGCAGAACGGCCAGGCGCTCCTCGAGGACCTCTTCGAGTTCCTCGCGCGTCCGCCGCTCCATCAACATGTCCCAGTGTGTACGCGCGGGCTTGGCCTTCTTCTCCTCCGGGCCGTCGCCGTCCACCAGGAGTGCCTGCGCACCGCAGACCTTGCACTCCCACTCCGGCGGGATCTCCGCCTCGACCGAGAAGGGCATCTCGAATCGATGCCCCTTCTCGCATGCGTACTCCACGGCCTGGCGCGGGGCCAGGTCGATACCGCGGTCCGTCTCGTAGCTGGTCACCACGAGGCGCGTGCCGCGAAGAGCTCGCTCACTCATGAATCGTGCCTCCCGGGCTTGTCGCCCACAGGACAGGGTGTCGCTGTCGTCGTCATCCGGTCAACGTCCGGTCGGCGGTAAAGATTCCCGTTCCGAGTCCCGTTCCGGGTTCCTGCGTCGCCGTCGTAGCCGCAGCCTTGCTGACCAATGTCGTACCCACCGGCGCCCGGTTTGTCACATGTGCTAGGACATGTCACCCAGCGTTCGAACATCTTTGACGCGCAGTAACGGTACGCCTGGCAGGCCAAACGCGTACACTACAGCCCTTTTGCCAAGAGTGCTAAATCCGTTCGGGGACCGGATTGCCCGCCGCGGCGATGGCCCGCCGCACCGGGACCCGGGCCAGCAGCACGAATCCCAGGGCGAAGAACACCACCAGCGAGATGATCGCGTCCCGGTAGCTGCCGGTGAGCTGGTAGGTCAGACCGAACAGCAGGGGCCCCAGCCAGCTCATTCCCCGGTCGCTCAGCTCGTACGCCGAGAAGTACTCCGCTTCCTTGCCCGGGGGCACCAGATGCGAGAACAGCGACCGGGACAGGGCCTGGCTGCCGCCCAGGACCAGGCCGATCGCTGCGGCCAGCACGAAGAACCACACCGGCTGCCCCGCCGGGAGGAAGTAGCCCGCCGCCAGGGTGACGGTCCAGGCGATCAGCGAGCCGAGGATCGTGCGCTTGGCCCCGTAGCGGTCGGCGAGCCGGCCGAGCGCCAGCGCGCCCGCCACCGCCAGCACCTGGACCAGCAGTACCGCCACGATCAGCGTCGACTGTTCGAGCCCCAGTTCCTCCGAGCCGTAGATCGACGCCTGGGTGATCACCGTCTGGATGCCGTCGTTGTAGACGAGATAGGCGAGGAGGAAGGCCAGGGTGAGGGGATGGCGGCGCATGTGGCGGATCGTCGCCGCGAGCTGCCTCAGCCCGCTGCTCGCGGGTGCCTCCCCGCCCGGGAGCCGCCGGTCGCGCAGCCGCCGCAGCGGCACCACCGCGAACGCGCCCCACCACAGCCCCGCCGAGGCGAGACAGATCCGTACCGCCTCCGACTCGGAGAGGCCGAAGCCGTCATGGCCGAGGTACAGCACCAGATTGGCCACCAGGACCAGGGCGCCGGAGGCGTAGCCGAGGGCCCAGCCCCGGGAGGAGACGGCGTCGCGCTCCTCGGGGCGGGCGATCTGCGGGAGGTAGGAGTTGTAGAGCATCATCGCAACCGACTGCGCGGCGTTGGCGGTGATCAGCAGCAGCCCGCCCAGGAGGTAGCGGTCGCCGTCGAGGAAGAACATGGCGGCGGTGGCGCCCGCGCCGACATAGGCGGCGATCCCCAGCAGCCGCTTCTTGCGGCCCGTCCGGTCGGCGAGCGAACCCACCAGCGGCATCAGCAGCACCGCCACGATCACCGACAGGGACACCGAGTAGGCGAAGAACGAGCCCGCCCGCACCGGGATGCCCAGCGGATGGACGAATCCGTCCGCGTCCGCCGCCTCCTCCGCGACCGAGGTCAGATAGGGCCCCAGGAACACGGTGAGCACACTGGTCGAGTAGACCGAGCAGGCCCAGTCGTACATGTACCAGCCGCGCTGTTCGCGGCGGCGCCCGGCCTCGTCGGCCGGCTGGTCCCGCACGGCGTCGATCCCCACCCGTGCCCTGCCTTCCCCGTGCTCCCCGGTGACCGCCCCGCGCCGGCCGGGCCCTCAGGCCCAGACGCCCCGGTCCTCCAGGACCGTGCGCAGGGTGTCGATGTGATCGGTCATGATGCCATCGACGCCCAGGTCCAGGAGCCGGTGCATGGCGGCCGGTTCGTTGACCGTCCAGACATGGACCTGGAGCCCGCGCGCGTGGGCGGTCCGTACGAAGCGCCGGTCCACCACCGGGATGCCCGACCGGGCCTCGGGGACCTGCGCGGCGACCGCCGAGGAGCGCACCGGGGCGGGCAGGCCCCAGGACCGCAGCCGCAGCCCGAGGACGCCCCGGGTGCCGTACGAGGTGGCCAGCCGGGGGCCCGCGAGGCGCTGGGCGCGGATCACCCGCGCCTCGGAGAAGGAGCCGACGCAGATCCGGTCCCAGGCGGCCGTCCGCTCCACCAGGTCCAGCAGCGGGCGCAGGGCGGGCCCGGACTTGACGTCGACGTTCCAGCGGACGCCCGGGAAGGTCTCCAGCAGTTCCTCGAACAGCGGCACCGGTTCCCGGCCGCCCACCCGCGCGTGGCGTATGTCGTCCCAGGGGAGGTCGGCGATGCGGCCCGCGCCGTCGGTGACCCGGTCGAGGGTGTCGTCGTGGAAGGCGACGAGTCTGCCGTCGCGGGTGAGATGGACATCGGTCTCGAGGTACAGGTAACCCGCCTCCACCGCGCGCCGGAACTGCGCCGCGGTGTTCTCCAGCCCGTCCGCCGCCCCGCCCCGGTGGGCGAACGGGATCGGACCGGGATGGTCGAGGTAGGGATGGCGGGTCGTGGTGGTCACGACCGCAGTATGGCCCGCCCGGGTGACCCCTCGGCAACGACCGTGCTGCCCGACGGTGCCCCCGGGACGGCGAACATCCGCAGGAAGAGCTGCGCCAGCGGCCCGATCGACACCGCGTAGAGCAGGGTGCCGATGCCTATGGTGCCGCCCAGCGCGAAGCCGGTCACGACCACGGCGACCTCCACCGCCGTCCGCATCAGGCGGATCGAGCGCCCGGTGCGCCGGTGCAGCCCCGTCATCAGCCCGTCGCGCGGTCCCGGCCCGAACCGGGCGGCGATGTAGAGGCCGGTGGCGGCCCCGTTGAGCACGATCCCGGCCGCCATCAGCGGCACCCGCACGGCGAGCCCGTGCGCGGCGGGCAGCAGGGCGAGGGCGGCGTCCATGGCCAGGCCGACGACCAGGACGTTGGAGACCGTGCCGAGCCCCGGGCGCTGCCGCAGCGGGATCCAGAGCAGCAGGACCAGCGCCCCGACGGCGATCGAGACGACCCCGATGGAGCCGCCGGTCAGCTCCGCGAGGCCCTGGTGCAGCACGTTCCAGGGTTCGAGCCCGAGGCCCGCCTCGACCAGCAGCGCGGAACTGGCGCCGTAGAGGACCAGACCGGCGTAGAGCTGGACCAGGCGCCTGGGGAGGCGGCGGGGGAGGCGGTGCGAGGAGGACGGTCCGGACGGCGGCTCGGGCGGGGTCGGGGACGTCGGGGACATCGGGGATGTCGGAGATGTCGGGGACGGCCGTCCGGACGGCGGTATGGACAACGGGGCTCCTGAGGGGGTGGCGGAGGCGGAGGTGGACAAGGGGGGTGATGGATGTGGACTGCCGCATGACACTCTGTGGCGTGACCGGAAGGGTCATCCATGGCCAATTCGAGGAAGGTGGACTGGTCATCATGCCGCAGTGGACCTCAGCGGTGGGGCCGGTGCAATTGGCCCGGCTGCTCCAGTCGCAGCAGGACCGCCCCGTGGGCCCCGGCAGCCGCCGCCCGCCCGCCTATCGCGCGCTCGCCGACGGCATCCGGCTGCTGGTGCTGGAGGGCCGCGTCCCGGTCGCCGCCCGGCTGCCCGCCGAACGCGAACTGGCCCTCGCCCTCTCCGTGAGCCGTACGACGGTGGCGGCGGCCTATGAGGCGCTGCGCGCGGAGGGCTTCCTGGAGTCCCGCCGGGGTGCCGGGAGCTGGACGGCGGTCCCCGCGGGCAACCCGCTGCCGGCCCGCGGCCTGGAACCCCTCCCGCCGGAGGCCCTGGGCTCCATGATCGACCTGGGGTGCGCGGCACTGCCCGCCCCGGAACCCTGGCTGACCCGCGCCGTCCAGGGTGCACTGGAGGACCTCCCGCCCTACGCCCACACCCATGGTGACTACCCGGCCGGGCTGCCCGCGCTGCGCGCGATGATCGCCGAGCGGTACAGCGCCCGGGGCATCCCGACCATGCCCGAGCAGATCATGGTGACGACCGGCGCCATGGGTGCCATCGACGCCATCTGCCATCTCTTCGCCGGGCGCGGGGAGCGGATCGCGGTCGAGTCGCCGTCGTACGCCAACATCCTCCAGCTCATGCGGGAGGCGGGGGCGCGCCTGGTGCCGGTGGCGATGGCCGAGGGGCTCACCGGGTGGGACCTGGACCGCTGGCGGCAGGTGCTGCGGGAGGCGGCGCCCCGGCTGGCGTACGTCGTCGCGGACTTCCACAATCCGACGGGCGCCCTGGCGGACGACGACCAGCGGCGGCAACTGGTGGAGGCGGCGCGGTCGGCCGGGACGGTGCTGGTGGCCGACGAGACGATGAGCGAGCTGTGGCTCGACGAGGACGTCGTGATGCCGCGTCCGGTGTGCGGCTTCGACCCGGCGGGCTCGACCGTGATCACGGTGGGCTCGGCGAGCAAGGCGTTCTGGGCGGGGATGCGGATCGGGTGGGTGCGCGCCGCGCCGGACATCGTCCGCAGCCTGGTCGCCGCGCGGGCCTACGCGGACCTGGGGACGCCGGTGGTGGAGCAGCTCGCGGTGAACTGGCTGTTCAGCACCGGGGGCTGGGAGCGGGCCGTCGAGGTGCGGCGGGAGCAGGCCCGGGAGAACCGGGACGCGCTGGTGGCGGCGGTACGGCGGGAGCTGCCCGACTGGCACTTCGAGGTGCCCGGGGGCGGCCTGACCCTCTGGGTCCGCGCGGGCGGCCTGTCCGGGTCGCGGATCGCGGAGGTGGGCGAACGGGTGGGCGTCCGGGTCCCGTCCGGCCCCCGCTTCGGTGTGGACGGCGCGTTCGAGGGGTATGTGCGGCTGCCGTTCACGGTGGCCGGCGCGGTGGCGGACGAGGCGGCGACCCGCCTGGCGGCGGCGGCCCGGTTGGTGGAGAACGGGGGAGGGGGGACGGGGGAGGCACCGCGGACGTTTGTCGCGTGAGAGGGCACTTATTGCCGAGTATTGCCGAGTGTTACCGAGGGGAGTGCGAGGGCATTCAAGGGGCGCGGGGAACTGCGCGACAAGCCCCCACTCACCCGCACCCGGCGAACAACCCCGGAACCCCCGCCCCTACGTGGCCTTCTCCAACGCCCCCAACTCAACCCCCGGCTCCACAGCCCCCACAGCCCCCGCCGGCAGCAACGCCTCCACGGCGACCCGCCCCGCGTCGGACGTGGCCGCGTCGAAGGGATCCGGCGTGGCGGGGACCTGCACCCGCAGCACCGGCCCCGTACCCAGCCGCGCGTACCCCCGCCCCGGCGGCACCTCGGACACCGGTGTCGTGTGCGGCGGAGCCCCGAGCACCGCCTCCAGGATCCGCGGCGGCACGGGACCGAGCACCACACGCGCGCGTGTGTACTGCCGTACCGCGTCGCCGAGGGCGTCCACACTGTCGAGGTGCTCGGCGACGACCACGGTGACGTTCGCCGCCCGGCCGTGCCGCAGGGGCACCTGGAGCGGGGCGAGCAGATCCCGGCCGCCGTCGGAGCCGTCGCCGTGGGACGAGTCGGATGAGTGGGATGAGTGGGGCGAGTAGGACGAGTGGGACGACACCGCGGCGAGGTGGCCGAGGGTGGAGGGGCGGTCCAGGAGGATCCACAGGGGGCGCCGGGTGTCGTCCGGCGGCGGGTGCCCCTCCTGCCGGGCCCGGTTGACGGCGATCAGCCGCCGTTCCGTCTCCTGCGCCGCCCATTCCAGCCCGGCCAGCGCCCCGTCGGGCGCGCACTCGACGGCGAGGACTCCGTCGCGCCCCCGCAGACACGCGTACTCGCCGGTCGAGCCGCCCTCGACGATGACCACGTCGCCGTGCCGGAGCGCCTGGAGGGCGATCGAGCGCAGCAGGGTGGAGGTGCCGCTGCCGGGCTGGCCGACGGCCAGCAGATGCGGCTCCGTCGAGCGGATGCCCGTACGCCAGACGACGGGCGGGACGTCGCGCCGCTCCTCCCCGTGGGTGAGGGGGAGCGTGCGCCGGACCTCGGCGGGGTCGGTGAAACCGAGGACCGTCTCGCCCGGTGCGGTGACGAACCGCTGGGCGGTGATGTCGGTGGGCAGCGGGGCGAGGACGGTGACCGTGATCCGGTTGCCCTCCTCGTCCCACCCGAAGTGATACTCACGGTCCCGGCCCGACTTGGCCGTGAGGAGATGCTCGACGCGGGCCCGGTCGGCGGGTTCGCCGTCCGTGAAGTAGGCCGGGTAGTGGATCACCAGGCGGGTGATCCGGCCCGTCGCGTCGAACTCGTGGTCGGTGAGCGCCTTCTCCCAGTCGCCGCCGTGGGTGTACACCGGCGCCGGGTCCTCGGCGGCCGAGAAGTACGGGACCAGGGCCTCGTAGAGGGACTGGAGGCGCTGGAGCTGGTCGGGGCCGGGGCCCTGGGGCGCCGGTTCGTTCCGTTCCCGTCCCTGCCAGGCCGCCGCCGCCATCAGGGTGATGACGGCGAGCAGCGGGCCGTAGGGGACGAGCGCGACCGCCAGGACGACCGAGGCCACCATGAAGAGCAGTGGTCCGCGCCGGTCCTTGGGGGTGTCGGCCCATCTGCGCCGTCCGGCTGCCGCCAGCCGGCGCATTCCGCGGGTGAGGGTGATCAGCGGATGGAGGACGTCGGTGGCGCTGTCGGCGGCCGTCCGGGCCAGCTCCCGGCCGCGGGCGAGCTGTGCGCTGCCGTTGCTGAGAATCGTGGGGAGGGGGCGCCGCGCCACTGCTGTCTCCTGAAGGTGCGAACGGAAGTAGGGAGGTGGGGGAGGTGGGGGGAGTCGGGGACGGTGGGAGCGGTGGGGGCGGTCAGAACTTGATGCCGCCCAGGAGGCTCGCGAGGCTCTCGCCGCCCGCCTTGATGCTGGGGGCGATGGCCGTGCTGGCCAGATAGAAGCCGAACAGGGCGGCCACCAGCGCGTGGGACGCCTTCAGCCCGTCCTTGCGGAAGAAGATGAAGACGACGATGCCGAGCAGGACGACGCCTGAGATGGAGAAGATCATGAGGTCTCCTGGTGTGGAGGGGACAGTCACCATGAGTACTTCCAGGCTCACAGGATGTATCCATACGACAAAAGGTGCAAGTGAGTGAAATTCCTCCGTTTTCACTCGGCTGGCGGGAGCCCGTCGGCCCCACTGAGCTGCGCGTTCGTCCCCGCCGGGGCATGAATGATCACTGCCGCCGCCCCGGGCGGTCACGCACCCGCACAGCCAGTACGCTGGCGATTCACCCGTACGGCGGCACCGCTCGCCGCCGTACGCTTGGTCCGGGGTGCCCCGGCCGCCCACCCAGCGGCCACCGGGGGCACCCCGTACGCACCACCAGTACGCACCACCAGTCGTCCCCAGCAGTCCCCACGCTCGCAGTGAGAGGCGGTCCCGCCGATGAGTGAAGCCCCCGACCCCGAGGTCGTGGAGCTGGCCACCAAGATCTTCGATCTGGCCCGGCAGGGCGGGACCGACGCGCTGGTGGCCTATGTGGACGCCGGTGTTCCGGTGAACCTCACCAATGACCGCGGCGACTCCCTGGTGATGCTCGCCGCCTATCACGGCCACGCCGGCACGGTCCGCGCCCTGCTCGCCCGCGGCGGCGAGGCCGACCGGGTGAACGACCGGGGGCAGACCCCCCTCGCCGGGGCCGTCTTCAAGGGCGAGCAGGAGGTGATCCGCGTCCTGCTGGACGCCGGAGCCGACCCTTCCGCCGGTACTCCGTCAGCCGTCGACACGGCCCGGATGTTCGGCCGCGCCGAGCTGCTGGAACTGTTCGGCGCACCCTGATCCCACCCCCCTGACCAGGCAGAACAGGCTTCCTGGTCGGGCAGTCACGAGAAAACGGGGGAGGCGGTACCTGGCCGCCGGAAATATCGGTCGCGGCAGCGCAAAGCGCCGGGTCATCATGACGTCGTGATTCACGGACGCGATGGCTGGGCAGGTGTTGCCGCACCGCGCGGGCCGTGATGCGGTCCGCACGGGCCACCAACGAGAGGCAGAGGAAGATGGCTTACAGCAAGCAGGAAACGGCGGGCGCCCCGACGTGTTGTCACGCGGCCAGGTAGAGCACGATCCCCGGTTGCGTCGACGCTTGATGTGAGGCTGTTTCCCATGTTCGATCCGGTCATAGCGCCCAGTGGAACGCTGCTCGGCCTGCTCCAGCGGGGCCGCGGCGACGGAACACTGCACGCGCTCACCGCCCCGCGCCCCGAGGCGCTCGCGGCACTGAACGACTGCGTGCTCCACGACCCCCGCCACGACTGGCAGGTGGAGAACCGCTCCCTCTACTACGCCCGCCTCTATCTCGACCTGGGCGGCGACCTCGACTCGATCGAGGCCCATCTCTTCGACCCCGAGGACGTCCTCGACCCCGAGGAGTGCCGCACCGGGCTCGCCCTCGCCGTCCTCGGCCACCTCGCCTCCTACGGCCGCCGGGACGCGCTGCTGCTGCTGCGCCGCTACGCGGCCACCGGCGCCAACTGGGCCTGGGCCCTGGACGAACTCGCCCTGCGCGACGACGACACCGGGCTGCGCGCCCTCGCCGAACCCGTCCTCGCCCGCTTCCCGGCCGACCCCGAGGGCGACGCCGCGCTCGCCGCCGTCGTCCGCGACGCCTTCGAACCCCGGCCCTGGCGGCTGTGGGCCGAGGACACCCGCGAGGCCGTCGCCACCCGGGTGCGGGCCGCCGGGGAGACCGGCTGCTTCGACCGCTGGCAACGCCAGATGCGGCCCTCCGGACCCCGCCCCGGCTGGAGCGTCGCCGCCGTCCTCGAATGGGCCCAGCAGGGCGTGGAGCGGGGCGCGGCGCTCCATGTGCCGGCCGCCCGCTGCCTGACCGCCGTCGCCGGACCCGAGGACCGGCCCGAGATCCTCGCCGCCGCGCGGGACGGCGACGAGGGCGCCCGCTGCACCGCCCTGCGCTACCTCGCCGACAGCAACGACCCCGACGCCCTCGCCCTCATCGAGGGCGCGGTCGCCACCGGCCCGGCGCCGGTCGTGGAGGCCGCCGTCGACGCGTTCGAACGGATGCGCAGCGTCGCCGCCGTCGACCGCGCCCGGGGCTGGGCCCGGCGGCCCGATCCGCTCGGCGCCGCCGCCGGACGGATGCTCGCCTGCCGGGGCGGCACCCGGGACCGCGACCTGGTGCTCGGCGCCCTGCGCGAGGCCGTGCGCGGCGAGGGCCCCGACGCCCCCACCCTCTGGACCCTGGTGGACGGCACCGGACGGCTGGGAATCGTCTGCGCGGCGCCGGTTCTGCGCCATATCTACCGGGAGACCGCCTCGTCCCATCTACGGGGCCGCGCCGCCCGCGCCCTCGCCGCCACCGACCCCTCCTTCGCCGCCGGGTTCGCCGTCGAGTGCCTCTGGGACTGCGAGGAGACCACCCGCGAGGTCGCCGCCCGGCACGCCGAGACCGGGGACAACCGCGTCGTGGAGCGGCTGCGCCGACTCGCCGCCGATCCCGCCGAGGAGGACGAGGTCCAGACCGCGGTACGCAGCCGGATCGGACCGGAGGGGGCCGTATGAGTCGTATGAGTCGTGTGAGCCGTATGGGTGGTGTGGGTGGTGTGAGCTGTGTGGGTCGTATGGCCGGCCCCGACCCCACCCGGCGCACATCCCCCGCGCACCTCGCCCCATGAGCGGCTTACGTACGGTTCCGCGCCGACTCGCGCCCGCCGGATGAGGGACCGGATGAACGAGGGGTGACCCGCGGGCCAGGCGCGCATGACCCCCGCCTGGCCCGCTCGGGTGCGCAGCGCAACGCTCATGGGACGTTCCTCGTCCGGAAAGATCCCCGTTGACGCGGCCACGTCCAGCACGGCGACAACACCCGTATGCGTGTCGTCATCGTGACCGAATCCTTTCCCCCCGATGTGAACGGCGTGGCCCATTGCGCGCTCCAGACCGCCCGACACCTCGTCGACCGCGGTCACGCCCCCCTCGTCGTCGCACCGGCCACCGCCGCCGGAGCGGAACCCGACGACCGGGCGCCGTGCCCCATCGTCCGCATCCCCTCCCTGCCGCTCCCGGGCTACCCCCAGGTCCGTGTCGCCCTCCCCAGCCGACGCGTCACCGCCGCGATCACCGCGCACCGCGCGGACATCGTCCATCTGGCCAGCCCCTTCGTCCTCGGGGCGCGCGGCATGTCCGCCGCCGCCCGGCTCGGCCTGCCCGCCGTCGCCGTCTACCAGACCGACCTGGCCGGCTACGCCCGTACCTATGTGCACGCCGGTGAGGGCGCCGCCTGGCGCCGCATCCGCTCCGTGCACACCGCCGCCGACCGCACCCTGGCGCCGTCCAGCGCTGCCCGGCACGACCTGGAGTCGCACGGCGTGCCCCGTGTCCGTCTCTGGGCCCGCGGCGTCGACACCGCCCGCTTCCGCCCCGCCCTGCGCGACGAGGCGCTGCGCCGCGAACTCGCCCCGAACGGCGAGCTGATCGTCGGCTACGTCGGCCGGCTCGCCCCCGAGAAGCGGGTCGAGCTGCTCTCCGGGGTGTGTGCCCTGCCGGGCGTGCGGGTGGTGGTCGTGGGGGACGGGCCCAGCCTTCCGCAGCTCGGGCAGGCCCTGCCGGGCGCGGTCTTCCTGGGCCGCCGTACCGGCGACGATCTCGCCCGGATCTTCGCCTCGTTCGACGTCTTCGCCCACACCGGCCCCTTCGAGACCTTCTGCCAGACCGTGCAGGAGGCGATGGCCAGCGGCGTCCCCGTGGTCGCGCCCGCCGTCGGCGGACCGCTCGACCTGGTCGACCACGGCCGCACCGGGTTCCTGGTGCCGCCGTGCGACGCGGACGCCGTCCGGGACGCGGTCCGGGCACTCGCCGCGGACCCCGCCCTGCGGACCGCCTTCGGCACGAGCGCGCGGGCCACGGTGGAGGGCCGCACCTGGTCGGCCATCGGCGACCAGCTCATCGCCCACTACGAGGAAGTCCTCGCGTCGCGGAGGGCGGTGTTGGCGGCGTGAGGGGGGTGGGTCGGGTAGAAGGGGTCGGGGTCTCTGCGGGTGGTGGGCGTGGCGGCGGTGGTGGGTGTGGTGGGTGTGGTGGGAATGGGGGCTCCGGTGGCGCTGGTGAGCCCGGTAGGCCCGGTGGCTTCGGTAGGGCCGGTGGCTTCGGTGGCTTCGGTGAGAGGGGTGATCGGGTCACCGGGTCCGGTGGTGGGCCCGGCGCCTTTGGAGAGGGGCATCGCCGAATCGGTGGGGTCGGGGATGCTGGGGGTTCTGGCGGGCAGCCCGGTGGGACGCTCGGTGGTGCCGGTGGACATGGGGGATCCGACCGTCCCGGTGGGTCCGGTGGGTCCGGCTGGTCTGGCGGGTCCGGTCGGTCCGGTCGGTCCGACGGTGGTGATGGTCCCGGAGGCCCTGGAGGGCTAGGAGACCCCGGGAGCCCCGGACGGGCCCTGCGGATCGTTCGGCTCGCGAACTTCGTCGCCCCCGCGTCCGGCGGACTGCGGACCGCGTTGCGGGAACTGGGGCGGGGTTTCAGGGCCGCCGGTCATGAGCCGGTGCTGATCGTGCCCGGGGAGCGGCACACCGACCGGGAGACCGAGCAGGGGCGCGTGATCACCCTGCCCGGCCCGGTCCTGCCCGGCACCGGCGGGTACCGCGTGCTCGTCGACCGGCGCCGGGTCGCCCGGCTCCTGGAGGGCCTCGCCCCGGACCGGCTGGAGGTGTCCGACCGCACGACCCTGCGCTGGACCGGTACCTGGGCCCGGCGCGCGCGGGTGCCCGCCGTGATGGTCTCCCACGAGACCGCCGACGGAGTCCTGCGCACCTGGGGCCTGCCCGAGGACCTGTCCCGGCGCGCCGCCGACGCCCTCAACGCCCGGACCGCCCACGCCTACGCGCGGGTGGTGTGCACCACCGAGTTCGCCGAGCGCGAGTTCATCCGCATCGGCGCCCGGAACGTCGTACGCGCCCCCTTGGGGGTCGATCTGATGGAGCGGCACCCCGTGCTGCGGGCGCCCGCGCTGCGCGACCGCTACGCGCGCGAGGACGAGGTCCTGCTCGCGCTGTGCTCCCGGCTGTCGGTCGAGAAGCGCCCCGGTACGGCGCTGGACGCGCTGGAGGCGCTGCGGCGGCGCGGTGTGCGGGCGGTGCTCGTGGTGGCCGGGGACGGCCCGCTGCGGGCGCGGCTCGAACAGCGGGCCGCGGAGCGCTCCCTGCCGGTGACCTTCCTGGGGCACCTCTCCGACCGCCCGCTGCTGGGCGCCCTCCAGGCCACCGCCGATGTCTGCCTGGCGCCCGGACCCGCCGAGACCTTCGGGCTGGCCGCGCTGGAGGCCCTGGCCTGCGGCACACCGGTCGCGGTGAGCGCGTCCTCCGCGCTGCCGGAGGTCGTCGGTGCGGCCGGGGCCGTGGCCGCCGACACGGGGGAGGCGTTCGCCGACGCCGTCGCGCTGCTCCTGGAGCGGGGTGAGGCGGACCGCAGGGAGGCGGCCCGCGCGCGGGCGGAGTGTTTCGGCTGGGGCACGGCCGTGGAGTCCTTCCTCGCCGCGCACGACGCCGCCGTCCGCGTGCCGCGCGGGTCCGGGCTGCCGGGAGGCGTGGCATGAGACCCGTACGGTTCGTGGCGCTCGGCGACTCGCTGACCGAGGGGGTGGGCGACCCCACGGGGAGGGGCTGGCGCGGCTGGGCCGCGCTGCTCGCCGGCGGACTCGTGGAACGCCCCGCCGACTTCACCAACCTCGCCGTCAGCGGCGCGCAGACGGGCGACGTCCTGGAACGGCAGCTCCCCGCCGCGCTGGCCCTGCGGCCGGACGTGGCGTCCGTCGTCGTGGGCGTCAACGACACCCTGCGCGCCACCTTCGACATCCGCACGGTCGCCGCCCGCCTGGACGCCGTCCACGCCGCGTTCGCCGGGAGCGGCACCCTGGTGCTCACGGTGTGCCTGCCCGACCCCGGCACGATGATGGGGCTCCCCGGCGCGCTGGCCGACCCGCTCGCGCGCCGCCAGCGGGCGGTGAACACCGTCGTCCACGCCCTCTCCGAGCGGTACGGGGCGGTCCATCTGCACGCCGCCGACGGCGACTGGACCACGGACCGGGCGATGTGGAGCGCCGACAGGATGCATCCCAGCGAGCGCGGACACCGGCAGCTCGCGCTGCGTTCGCACGCGCTGCTGACGGCCGCGGGCGTGCGGGCGGGCGGGCCCGCGCCGTCCGCCGAGCCCGAGTTCCCGCCGCCCACCCGCTCCGCCGGCCTGTGGTGGCTCGCCACGGCGGGGACGGCGTGGGTGGTGCGGCGGTGCGGCGATCTGCTGCCGCAACTGCTGCGGCTCGCCGTGGACGAACTGCGGCACCGGGTCCGGGGGACCAGCGCCCGGCTGGACCTGCGGGCGTCCCAGGCGTGCGCCGCCGCGCTGGCCGCCCTCCCGCGGGTCGGGGTCGGGGCCGGGGACACGGCGGAGGCGGAGGCGGCGTGAGGCGCCTCCGCCCCTGTCCTCAGCGGCGTCGCCGCCCCGCGCGGACGAAACGGACCGGTGTTCCCGGGCGGGCCTGGGCCACCGCCGGGAGGTCGGCCCCGGTGACCACGGCGATCACGGGGTAGCCGCCGGTGGTCGGGTGGTCGGCCAGGAAGACCACCGGGCGGCCGTCCGGGGGCACCTGCACCGCGCCCAGGACCAGCCCCTCGCTGGGGAGTTCCCCCGGGACGGCCCGCTCCAGGGCGGGCCCCTCGGTGCGCAGCCCGATGCGATTGCTGGCGGGGGAGACCCGGTACGGGCGCGTGGTGAGGGTGTCCAGGGCGGAGTCCGTGAACCAGTCGTGGCGCGGGCCGGGGGTGATCCGCAGGACCAGTTCGGCCGGGGGCCGCGGCTGCGGGGCCACGTCCACGCGCGCGGGCGGCCCGCTCACCGGGCCCAGGGGCAGGACCGTACCGTCCGCCAGGGGCGGTGGGCCGAGGCCGGAGAGCAGGTCGGTGGAACGGCTGCCCAGGACCGGCTCCACGGCGACACCGCCGGAGACGGCCACGTAGCCGCGCACCCCGGCGACCGCAGCGCCGACCTCCAGGAGCGCCCCCGCGGGGACGCGCACGGGCGCCCCCCAGGGCGCCGGACGGCCGTCCACCGTGACCGGGCTGGGGGCGCCGCCTACCGCCGCGACCAGCGGCGAACGCGGGCGCAGGGCACAGCCGTTGAGCGTGGTCTCCAGGACCGCCGCGTCGACGGGGTTGCCGACCAGCCGGTTGACCAGGGCCGCGGCGGGTGCGTCGAGCGCCCCCGAGCGCGGCACGCCCAGATGCGCGTGTCCGGGGCGCCCCAGGTCCTGCACGGTGGTGAGCGCTCCGGCGCGGACGACGGCTAGCGCGCGGTCGGTCATGGGGCGTCCGGGGTGGGGGTTGTTGCCTGTTCAACAGCGAGTTCCCTTGGGGCCGGATGCCGGGGGGCCGGGTCCCTTGGTACCGGGTGCCTTGGTGCCGATTGCCCTGGCGCCGGGGCTCCGGGCGGTCCTTCGGGCGTCCGCCTTGCCGATCCCGCCCTCGGGTCCTCCGCCCGCTCCTCCGCCCCCTCCTCCACTGCGACGAACCGCACCCGCGTCCCCGGTGACAGCAGGGCGGCCGGTACGCGCGCGTGGTCCCACAGCACGGCGTCCGTCGTCCCGATGAGCTGCCAGCCACCCGGCGAGGAACGCGGGTACACGCCCGTGTACGGCCCCGCCAGCGCCACCGAGCCCGCCGGGACGGCCGTGCGCGGGGTGGCCCGGCGCGGGACGTCGTAGCGGGCGGGCAGGCCCGTCAGATAGCCGAAGCCGGGTGCGAAACCGCAGAACGCCACCCGGAACTCGGTGCCCGCGTGGATCCGGGCCACCTCGTCCGGGCCGACACCCCAGTGCGCGGCGACAGCGGCGAGGTCGGGACCGTCGTAGCGCACCGGCACCTCGACGGTCTCTCCGGTGCGCGGGGGAACCGGCGGCACCGCGGTGCCGGACAGTTCGGCGGCCAGCCGGGACGGATCCGCGAGCCCGTCCAGGAGCACCGTCCGCGCGGCGGGCACGATCTCGCGCACGGCCAGGGTCCCCGCGGCGCGGCGCCGCACCAGTTCGGCGTGGAGCGCCTGCGCCTCCTCGCCGGACCCGACCTCCACGAGCAGCGCGTCCGTGCCCACAGGCAGCGCCCTCACGCGAACGCCTCCACCCGCACCCCGGACTCCTCCAGGCGCCGCCGGACCCGCCGGGCCAGCTCCACGGCGCCCGGCGTGTCGCCGTGCAGGCACAGCGAGCGCGCCCGCACCTCCACAACGGCACCGTCCTGCGCGACGACCGTGCCGGAGCGCGCCAGGCCCACCGAGCGCTCCACCACGGCGTCCGGGTCGGAGACCACCGCCCCGTCCCGCCCGCGCGGCACGAGCGTGCCCAGGGGCGTGTAGGCGCGGTCCGCGAACGCCTCGGGGACGGCGGGGAGCCCGGCCTCCGCGCCGAGGGCGAGCAGCCGGGACCCGGGCAGGCCCAGGACAGGCAGGGCACGGGCGGCCCGCCCGGTGCCGCCTCTCGCGAGGAGCACGCCGTCGACCACCGCGGCGGCCTGCTCCTCGTCGTGCACCACACGGTTGTAGAGCGCCCCGTGCGGTTTGACGTACGCCACCCGGGCGCCCGCGGCCCGCGCGAACACCTCCAGGGCGCCTATCTGGTAGGCCACTTCGGCGGTCAGCTCGGCGGGCGGCACGTCCATGGCGCGCCGCCCGAATCCGGCCAGGTCCCGGTAGGAGACCTGGGCGCCGATCGTCACCCCCCGCGCGACGGCCTGCTCGCACACCCGGCGCATGGTAGCCGCGTCCCCGGCGTGGAAGCCGCAGGCCACATTGGCGCTGGTGACGACCGACAGCAACTGCTCGTCGTCGGTCAGCCGCCAGCGGCCGAAGCCCTCACCGAGATCGGCGTTCAGATCGATTGCGGTCACGGTCATGCTGGGGCGTCGCTCCTTCGGACCGGCTTCCGCCGGACGGGGTTCTCCCGGCCGACCGGTTCGGTGTCGGCTGGTTCTGTACGGCTGATTCTGTGCGGCTGTTTCGGCTTGGCCTGCGCCGGATTGGATCGGTCGGGACTGGACTGCTCGGGATTGGATTGGTCGGGGTGGAACGGTTCGGCGTGGAACGGCTCGGGTTGGGACCGCTTCGGATCTCACCCCACCCGGTACTGCTCGTCCCGCGCGTCGGTCAGGAACATCTGTCCCGGCGCGTGGGTGATGGCGAAGGGCGGGCGGGACGCCGTCACGGCCGCCTGGGGGGTCACCCCGCAGGCCCAGAACACCGGGATGTCGTCGGGACCGGCGGTCACCGGGTCGCCGAAGTCGGGCCGGGCGAGGTCCGTGATGCCCAGCACCGAGGGGTCGCCGCAGTGCACGGGACCGCCGTGCACCGCCGGGAGCAGACTGCTCTCCCGGATCGCCGCCGACAGCCGCTCCGGCGGCACCGGCCGCATCGACACCACCAGGGGCCCGCTCAGCCGCCCCGCCGGACGGCACTCCCGCGCGGTGACGTACATCGGCACATTGCGCCCCTGTTCGACATGGCGGATCGGCACCCCGGCCGCCGACAGCGCCCACTCGAAGGTGAAGCTGCACCCGATCAGGAACGTCACCAGGTCGTCCCGCCAGTGCCCGGTGACATCCGTCGGTTCGGCGGCCAGCCGGCCGTCCCGCCAGATCCGGTAGCGCGGCAGATCGGTGCGCAGATCCGCGCCCGGGGCCAGCACCGTGCCGAAGGACCCGGCGTCCGTCACGTCCAGCACCGGACAGGGCTTCGGGTTGCGCTGGCAGAACAGCAGCATGTCGTACGCCCAGTCCGCGGGCACGGCGATCAGGTTCGCCTGGGTGTGCCCGGCGGCGACCCCGGCCGTGGGCCCCGACACGCCCGAACGGAAGCGGGAGCGGGCCGTTGCCGGGCTCCACGCGCGCGCGTCCGGGTGCACGAGGGCGACGGGGCGGTCCGTCCGGCGGCCGGGGGACCGGCGGGACCGGCGCCCCTCGGGGTGCGGGCGGCCGTCCAGGCGTGTGTGTGTCCGGTTCACACCAGCTCCTTCCCGCGGGTCTCCGGCAGCCCCAGCAGGGCCAGTGCCGCGAGACCGTAGCCGATCGCGCCGAAGACCAGCGCGCCGCCCACTCCCCAGCTCTCGGCCAGGAAGCCGACCGTGGTCGGGAACACGGCCCCCACCGCACGGCCCGTGTTGTACGTGAAGCCCTGCCCGGTGCCGCGCACGGCCGTCGGGTACAGCTCGCTCAGGAAGGACCCGAAGCCGCTGAAGATGGCCGACATGCAGAACCCGAGCGGGAAACCGAGCACCAGGACCAGGGTGTTGGCGCCGCTCGGGATGTTCGTGTACGCCAGGACGCAGACCGCCGACAGCAGGGCGAACAGCCAGATGTTGCGCCGCCGGCCCAGCCGGTCGGTGAGATAGCCGCCGGTCAGATAGCCGAGGAAGGCGCCGGAGATCAGGAACGTCAGATAGCCCCCGGTGCCCACCACCGACAGATCCCGCTCGGTCTTGAGATAGGTCGGTACCCAGGTCGCCAGCGTGTAGTAGCCGCCCTGGACGCCGGTCGAGAGCAGCACCGCGAAGAGCGTGGTGCGCAGCAGACCCGGTCGGAAGATGGCCGAGAACGACCCCCTGAAGGTCGCGTTCCGGGCGCTCTTCTCCCGGACGGCGGCGGCCTCGGGCGCGTCCTGGACGCTGCGCCGCAGCCAGATCACCAGCAGGGCGGGCAGCGCGCCGGTCCAGAACATCACCCGCCAGGCCAGGTCCTCGTCCAGGAACGAGAAGAGCATCGTGTAGACGATCACGGCCAGCGCCCAGCCGACCGCCCAGGAACTCTGGATCGCGCCCAGCGTGCGCCCCCGGTGCTTGGCGCTCGCGTACTCGGCGACCAGGATCGCGCCGACCGCCCACTCCCCGCCGAAGCCCAGCCCCTGGAGGGCGCGGAACAACAGCAGCGTCTCGTAGTTGGGCGCGAAGCCGCAGGCCACGGTGAAGACGGCGTAGGTGATGACGGTGATCATCAGCGCCTTGACCCGGCCGATCCGGTCCGCCAGGACGCCCGCCAGGGCGCCGCCGATCGCCGAGACCACCAGCGTGACGGTGGTGAACAGTCCGGTCTGCCCGCTGTCCAGACCGAAGTAGGCGGCCAGCGCCACCATGCTCAGCGGCAGCGTGAAGTAGTCGTACGAATCCAGCGCATAGCCGCCGAACGCGCCGCCGAAGGCGCGTCGCCCCCGGGGGCCGAGGGCGCGCAGCCAGCCGAAGGGGCCGTCGTCGCCCCCGGTCTTCCCGCCGGGCGCGGGGGCGGTGTCGGTGGCCGGTGCGGGTGGGGACGGAGGGGTCGTGCTCATGGGCACCTCGCAGAGGGAGGACGGAGGGTGCTGGGCGATGAGCAGTGCCGTGCGGGAGCGGGCACCGCCCCGCGGGCGGGGTGGTGCCGTTCATGCCATGGGCAGCAAGGTAGAGGATCGTTGAACGATCCTTCAATACCCATGTTGTTTCGTTCAGGTATCTGCGATTGAATTCCGGGCATGGCAGAGCAGCTCACGGGACTGGCCGACGACCGCGCGCTCCTGGGGCGCACCAGCACCGCGGAACGGGTCTCGGACATCCTCAGAAGCCGCATCGCCGAAGGCTTCTTCCCCCCCGGCACCCGCCTGTCCGAGGACGGCATCGGCGGGGCCCTGGGCGTCTCCCGCAACACCCTGCGCGAGGCGTTCCGGCTGCTCACCCATGAACGCCTGCTGGTCCACGAACTCAACCGGGGTGTCTTCGTCCGGGTCCTGACCGTCGAGGACGTCGAGGACATCTACCGCACCCGCCGCCTCGTCGAATGCGCCGTCGTCCGCGGCCTCGGCGACCCGCCCTACGACGTCACCGGCCTCGCCGACGCCGTCACCGAGGGCCGGACCGCCGCGCGGGACGGCGACTGGAAGGGGCTGGGCACCGCCAACATCCACTTCCACCGGGAACTGGTCGCCCTCGCCGCCAGCGAACGCACCGACGAACTCATGCGCAGCGTCTTCGCCGAACTGCGCCTCGCCTTCCACGTGGTGGACGACCCACGTGCCCTCCACGAGCCCTACCTGGCGCGGAACCACCAGATCCTGGAGACCCTGGAGGCGGGAGACCGCGACGAGGCGGAACGCCTGCTGGCGACCTACCTGGAGAACTCCCTCGACCGAGTGGTCGAGGTCTACCGCCGCCGGGTGCAGTCGTAGCAGCCGATCACCGCCCCGATGCCACCGGTCGCGCCGGTCGCGCAACGCCCTTGCTTCTCGGGGGCGCGGGGATCTGGGCGAATCGGAGGGCGCGGGGATCTGCGCGTTCTTGACGATCGCGAGGGCCTGCGCGCTTTTCAGGGGCGTGGGCAACGGCGCGCTTCTTGGGGCCGTGGGGATCTGCCCGCTTTGGAGGGGTGCGGGACCTGCGCGGTCTTCAGGGCTGCGGGGGCCTGGCGCTTGTGAGGGCCGCAGGGAACGGCGCGTTCTCGGGGGGCGCAGGTAGCTGCGCGATTGCGAGGGGCACGGGGAACCGCGCGTTCTGGAGGGGCGCGGGGAACCGCGCGACCAGCTCCCACTCACCCGCACCCGATCAACCCCCTCCACCACCCCCGACCCCACCCCACCCCCAGCGGAGCGGAAATCCCCTTTCGGCCGTTGTCAGACCCAGCGCCTAATCTGTGCATCGTGACTTCACCCGCGACACCGGACACCGCTCCGCCGCAGCTCAGCCCGGGGCCCCGCCCCGCGGTCGGCCCCGCCGCCGACGAGGGCCTGGCCCGCCGGCTGCGCGCCCTCGCCTGCACCGCCCCGCTGCACGACCTGGACGCCCGCAAGGCCAACCTCGCGGGCGAGTACTCGGTGTACGGCATGGCGGAAGTCGCCCTCGCGGCCATCGACCTGGTCACCCTCACCATGGACTTCGACACCGGCGCCGACCACGACCAGGTGGTCGCCCGGCTCATCCCCCGTATCGCCGCCCAGGCCCCGCGCCGCCTCGTCGCCGAGCACGAGCGGGTGGCCCGCTGGGTGCTGGAGAACCTGATCAACGTCGGCAGTGTCGACCGCGGCTTCCGCGCCGTCTACGGCACCTTCGCCCCGGACGGCACCTACGTCCGCCGGGACTACGACTTCAAGCTGATCGAGGAGGTCCCCGGCCCCGGCGGCAGCGTCTATCTCCGCACGACGGACGAGGCGGTCAACGTCCTGGTCGGCGCCCTCGACACGGATGTCACCAGTGCCCAGATCGCCGCCGAGGTCAAGCTGGAGGTGCTGATCAACCGCGGCCGGCTCGCCGACGCCCAGCTCGCCGCCGAACAGGCCCGCTACCGCACCGTGCAGTACTCGGAGTCGCTGCGCCGCGCCCTGGAGGCCACCCGGCGCAATGTCCGCGCGGTGGACTGGCTCGCGGCCGTCCCCGACATGATCGCCGAGGCCCTGGACCATGTGGCGGACCGCTACCGCCACGAGAACGCGATCCTGACCAACATCCGTCGCGCCCGCGACGAGTCCGAGGACCCCGAGCAGAAGCGCCGCGCTGCCGAGCTGGTCGACATCGTCAAGGACTGCATCCGCCGCCACACCCAGCTCCAGTCCCGGCTGCTGGAGGCGGGCCCGCTGTTCCGCGCCGAGCAGGACCGCCAGGCGTTCGCCCCACCGGCGCCGACCGCCGGGATTGACCTCTACGGCCAGTTGATCGCCCCGGCGCTCCCGCTGCCCGTCCAGAGCGCGGTCCGGGTCACGGACGCGTTCTTCCGGCGCGGCACCGGGCTGCGCACACCGGTGTCCGTGCGGGTGGCCGACCTGGTCGACCTGCTGTTCACGCCGCCCGTGGAGCGGGAGCACCTGGGCGCCGAGATGCCCGAACCCGACCTCATCGCCACGCCGGACGACAGCCGGTTCAGCGAGGAGCAGCTCGCCGCGGCGACCGAGCTGCTGGACCTTCCGCCCGACGCCCCGCGCCGCCTCTCCGGGCTGCTCGCCGAGGCCCGGCGCGTCGACTCCGAACTGCCGTACCTGGTGGCCCTGATGGCGGTCCACGCGGCCAGCCCGGCGGTCGGTACGGCCTACCGGCAGGGCGAGGAGAAGCTGCTGTTCGCCGTGGACGACGGGACCGAGCTGGACGACTGGGAGTTCGGCGGCGCCGATCTCATCGTCGGCACCGCGCTCCTGGATGCCGCCGGGATGGCCGCGGACCGGACGGAGGCGGCATGACACCTCCGACACCGAACGCGCGCGACACCAGGACGCCCCACTGCGTCGCCGCCCCGACTCCCGCCTCCGGGGCGCTCCACCACGTCGCCGCCCCCAGCCCCGACCCCGGGACGCCCCGCCGTGTCGCCGCTCTCACCCGCGACTCCGGGACGCCCCGCCGCGTCGCCACCCCCACCCGCGCCCCCCACGCGGGCGCCGCGCAGCTCACCGGGATCACGCCACCCCGCACCGTAACCGAGCCCCTCGCCGCCCCACCCCGCACCGCAGCCGAGCCCCGAGCCGCCCAGCCCCGCACCGCGGCCCTCCAGTCCCGCACCGCGGCCCCCCAGCCCCCCCACCGCAGCCGCCCCGCACCGCAAGGAGCCCCGACCGTGAGTGACCACGCCGACCGGCGCGACGCGGACAGCGGCGGCGCACCCCGTACCACCGCCGCCCCCCTCACCCCCTCGGACACCGCCGACGCCGCCCGGCTCGTGGCGTTCGGGCTCCAGCCCAAGGTGCAGCCCGCCCGCGACCAGGAGTACGCGGAACTGCTGCGCCGCTACCGCGACGACCCGCCCTTCGCCCGGCTCGCGGACGCGGTCGCCACCGGCCTGGGGCTGATCGTGCTGGAGGTGTCCCCGCGCGCGGGGATGGCGGTGACGGCCGCCGAGGACTCGCTGTTCGCGGTCCGGATGGGCGACTACGCGCGCCGGACCGCCGCCGACTCCGGCGACCGCTTCCTGCACGGCCTGGCCCATCTCGCCGTCGCCGCGATGGCGTTCCCGCGCCCCGAGGACCTCGCCGACGACGGCTACATCGGCCGGGTCTCGGTCAACGGCGTCGACACCTTCGTCCGGCAGGCGTGCCGCCGCCTGGAGGAGCGCGCCGAGGAGACCGGCGAGAACACCGACCCGGCGAGCGACGCGCCCGGCCTGGAGGCCGCCTGGCGGATCTGGGCCAGACGCAGCGCCACCGGAGCCACCAAGGACGCCCGACGGCTGGCCGGTTCCACCACCGGCATCATCGGCAAGGCGGTCGCCTTCCTCACCGACTCCGGCTTCCTCCAGCGCACCGGCGACGACCACGGCGGCACCTACCGCACCACGGCCCGCTACCAGTTGCAGGTCCGCGACATGGCGGGCGGCGCGGCCATGGCCGAACTCCTCGACCTGGGCATCGTCCCGGTGACCGACGGCACCCCCACCCTGCTGCCCGCCCGGGACGGCGACGACCTGGACCTGGTACCCGACGCCGGCCTGCCGTTCCACGCCACCCCCTGAAACCCGTACCGGCCCCCCACCCGCTGCTCCCTTCCCGCGCCTCCGCCCCCCGACCACTCGCCGAAACCCGACCACCAACCCCCCCTCAAAAAAGCCAACCACCCCCCACCTGATCCACCCGTCAGCTCCCGCGAACTGACACTGACGACGAATCACGAGAGTCCGCCATGTACGAGCTGTCCCGGGTCCGCCTCTACTCCATCGGGCCGGCCGGTGCGCGCTATGCCGACACCGTGCTGGACCTGCGCGGAGTGGGTGCCGTCGTGCCCGATCCCGCGCCCACCCAGGCGGAGTTCTTCGAGGAGGAGCCGGTCGGCCCGCCCCGCCGCCCCGCGCCCGCGGGGGTGCTCTTCCTGGAGAACGGCGGCGGCAAGTCCGTCCTGCTGAAGCTGATCTTCTCCGTGATGCTCCCCGGGCACCGCAACACCCTCGGCGGCGCCAGCTCCGGCGTGCTGCGCAAGTTCCTGCTCGCCGACGACTGCGGGCATGTGGCGCTGGAGTGGCAGCATGTGCTGACCGGCGAGTGCGTGGTCGTCGGCAAGGTGAGCGAGTGGCGCGGACGCCAGGTCTCCACGGACCCGCGCAAGTTCGCCGAGGCGTGGTACTCGCTGCGCCCCGGACCCGGCCTCACGCTGGACAATCTGCCGGTCGCCGAGGCCACCGCCGTCCGCCCGCCCGCCGAGGGCGCCTCCGGCGCGCAGGGCCGCCGCCGCACCATGAAGGGCTTCCGCGACGCCCTCACCGAGGCCGGCAAGGCGTACCCGCACCTGGAGGTGCACTGGGAGGACATCCACGACCGCTGGATCGAGCACCTCGGCGACCTCGGCCTCGACCCCGAACTCTTCCGCTACCAGCGGGAGATGAACGCCGACGAGGGCGAGGCGGCCGGACTCTTCGCGGTCAAGAAGGACTCCGACTTCACCGATCTGCTGCTGCGCGCGGTCACCGACACCCGGGACACCGACGGACTCGCCGACTTGGTCGGCGGCTTCGGCAACAAGCTGGGCCGGCGTGCCGAGCTGATCGCCGAACGCGACTTCACCGCCGGGTCCGTCGACCTCCTCGGCCGGATCGTGGAGGCCGCCCGGGTCCGCTCCCGCGCGCGGGACATCCACACCGCCGCCGAGCGCCGCACCCGCACCCTCGCCCGGCGGCTGTCCGCGCGCGGCGCCCGGGAGCGGGACCGGGCCGCCGACCTCGCCCAGCGGGTCACCGCCGCCGCCCACGCCGTCACCCACGCCGAGAACGCGCGCGAGCGCAGCGCCCTGATCACCGCCGAACTCGCCTACCGGCACGCCTCCCTGGCGTTGGCCGGAGCCGAGAAGTCCGCCGCCGCCCAGAAACGCGAACTGGCCGACGCCCGCACCCTGCACGCCGCCTGGCAGGCCGCCGAGGCCGTGCTGCGCCACCGCGCCGCCGCCGACCGGGTCGCCCGGGTCACCACCGCCATCCAGGAGGCCGAGCGGGACGCCGCCCCCGCCCTCGCCGCCCGCACCCGGGCCGCCGTGGACCTCGTCCGGGCCCTGCACGCGGCGGCCGGGCGCGCCGAGGCGCTCGCCAACGAGGGCGAGGAGCGCTCCGCCGCCCTCCAGGAGGCCGGGGAGAGGGCCCACCGGGACGCGACGGCCGCCGCGACGGACGCCCAGCGCGCCCGCAGCGAGGCCGGGCATCTGCGCCAGCGCCTCACCGAGGTCGAGCAGGAGACCGCCGAGGCGGTCCGCGCGGGCTGGCTCGACGACAGCGCGCCCGACGCCGACCCCGCCCGCGCGGCCCTCGCCGCGAGCGACGCCGAGAAGTCCGCCGTCGCCGCCTGGGACACCGCGCGCGAGGCGTCCCGCCGGGCCGGTGAGCACGCGCGCGAGACGGCGTCCACCGAGTCCCGCGCCGAACTCACCGCCGCCCGCGCGGCGGACGCGGCCTCGGCGGCCGAGCGGTCCCACGAGGCGGAGCGGCGGCTCGCCGAGTCGCTCGCGGCCGAGGAGCGCCTCGCCGATCTCCTGGGACTACCGGGGCTGCCGGGGCTGCCGGGGCTGCCGGGGCCGCCGGGACCCGCGGCCACCGGCGCGGGCGTGGTACCCGGCCCCCGCGCGGGAGCCCCCGGGCTCCGGACGGCGACCGGCGCGGGCGCCGCCGCCGCCGACAGCGGCCCCGGCGCCGCAGCCGCCAAGGACACGGGACCGGACGGGGCGACGGGACCGGACGGGGCCCACCCCGGCGGCCGGTCCGGCGCCGCCCCCCTGCGCCCCCGCTCCGAGGACCCCCTCACCGCCGAGGAACTCGACCGCTTCGCCGACGAGTTGCGCACCCTGCTCGACGACACCGTGTCCGCCGCCGAGCGGCAGTTGTTCGAGCTGCGCACCGCCGCCGCCGACGACTCCCGCATCCTCGGCGCACTCGGCGACGGCGGGCTGCTGCCGCCCGGCCCCGATGTGCTGGCCACCGTCGAGTACCTGGGCGAGCACGGCATCCCCGCCCTGCCCGGCTGGCGCTACCTCGCCCAGGCCGTCGACCCCGCCGACCACGCCCGCGTGCTGGCCGCCCGCCCCGAACTCGTCGACGGCGTGATCATCACCGATCCGGCGTCCCACGCGCGCGCCCGCGACACCCTCGCCGAGGCCGCCCTGCTGCCCCGCTCCGCCGTCGCCGTCGGCACGGCCGCCGCCCTCCTCGCCCCGACACCCCCGGCCGACGGGGGCGCCGGCGGCGACAGCGGCGTCTTCCTCGTCCCGCCCAACCCCGCCATGCACGACGAGCACGCCGCCGACGAGGAACGGCAGACCCTGCGCGCCCGCGCCACCGCCCGCGACGAGGACATCCGCACCCTCGCCGCCCGGCTCGGCAAGGACCGCGAACTGGCCGCCCGCCTGGCGTCCTGGCGCACCGGCTGCCCCGCCGGACGCCTCACCGAACTGGCCCGGGCCGCCGTCGACGCCCGCGCGTTCGCCGAGGAGTCCGAGGCGGAGCTGGCCGAGGCGCGCACCGCGCGGGCCGAGGCAGAGGAGGCCGCCGCCGAGGCCGCCCTGGTCCGTGACGAACGCCAGGAGGCCGCCCAGCGGGCCCGCCGGGCCGCCGACGCCCTCGCCGGACTCGCCTTCCGGCTGCGCGAACGCGCCGGCTGGCAGGTCAAGCTGCGCGAACTCGCCGACGACGCCGCCGAGTCCGAGGCCCGCGCCCAGAGCTGCCTGGAACGCGCGCGGGCCGCCGACGAGGACCGCCGCGCCGCCCAGCGCGCCGCCGACGACGCCCGCCGCACCGCCCGCGCCCTGCGCGCCGAACGCGCCGAGATCGCGGGCGCCCCCGACGACGTTGCCGACGGCGACCCCGCGAAGGCCGACGGCGGCCCGCCCAAGGCGGCGCTCCCGGCCCTCCGGGAGGCGTACCGGGCGGCGTCCCAGGTCTACGAGAAGGTCGGGGTCGGCGCCGATCTGCGGGCCGAGCAGGCGCGCGCGGAGAGCGACGAGAGCGGCGCCCGCGCGGAGCTGGACCGGCTCAGCAACAAGGTCCGCACCCGCGCGGAACAGCTCCTCCAGTCGCCCGACGGCTCCGACGGCCCCTCCCGGCAGGCCGCCGCCGCCCGCGCCGAGGAACTGGTGCAGCTCCTGGAGACCCGGATGTCCACCGCCAGCGAGCAGCTCGGCCGGCTGCGCGGCGAGGCCGAGCGCCACGCACCCGAGGACGGCGACGCCCACACCGACCTGCCCGGCGAACTCCTCCCGCGTGACGCCGAGCACGCGCAGGCGCTGCTGCGTACCGCCGCCGCCGAACTCGCCGCCCGCACCGGGGCCCGCACCGAGTCCCGCGAGGCCCACGCCGAACTCCTCGACGCCCACCGGGCCGCCGAGGACGGCGCCGGAGGCTTCGACGAGACCGCCGCCCTCCTGCGCGACCTGCTGCGCGAACCGTCCGCCGCCGATGAGGAGCGCGACGAGCCCGAGCCCTACCCCGGGAGCCTGGAGGAGGCCAGGCACTCCGCCGCCGAGGCCCGCCGCTCCCTGCGCGGCTGCGCCGCCGATCTGTCGGCCGCCGAGACCGGTGTCCGCGAGGCCGCCGACATCCTCGTACGGCATGCCAACTCCACCCGCTACGAGCAGGTGCGCACCCCCGCGCGGCAGCAGATCCGGGAGCTGCCCGCCGCCGCCCTGCCGGAGCACGCGCAGAAGTGGGCGGACGCGTTCGCGCCCCGGCTGCGGGTGCTGACGGACGAGCTGGCACAGCTCGAACGCAACCGGGACTCGATCGTGGACCGGCTGCGCGGCCTGGTGGAATCCGCGCTGGCCACCCTCCGCTCCGCCCAGCGGCTGTCGCGGCTGCCGGAGGGGCTGGGGGAGTGGTCCGGGCAGGAGTTCCTGCGGATCCGCTTCGAGGAGCCCGACCAGGCGACCCTGACCGAGCGCCTCGGCGAGGTCGTCGACGAGGCCACCCGCGCGGCCGTCCGGAAGAACTCCGATCTGCGCCGCGACGGCATGTCCCTGCTGCTGCGCGGGGTCGGTGCCGCCCTCCAGCCCAAGGGCGTCGCCGTCGAGATCCTCAAACCGGACGCCGTGCTGCGGGCGGAGCGGGTGCCCGTGGGCCAGATGGGTGATGTCTTCTCCGGCGGCCAGCTCCTCACCGCCGCCATCGCCCTCTACTGCACGATGGCCGCGCTGCGCTCCAACGACCGGGGCCGCGACAAGCACCGGCACGCCGGGACGCTCTTCCTCGACAACCCGATCGGCCGCGCCAACGCCACCTATCTCCTGGAGCTCCAGCGGGCCGTCTCGGACGCCCTGGGCGTCCAGCTCCTCTACACCACGGGCCTCTTCGACACCACGGCCCTCGCGGAGTTCCCCCTGGTCATCCGCCTCCGCAACGACGCCGATCTGAGGGCGGGCCTGAAGTACATCAGCGTGGAGGAGCATCTGCGGCCGGGCCTGCCGCAGCAGCCGCAGGCGGGGGAGACCGTCCGCAGCGAGATCACCGCGACGAGAATGTTCAAACGCCCGGCGCCGACACCGTCCCGCACAGGAACCGGCTGACGGCCCTCCTCGACGGGCCTCGCCCACTTCCGGAGGGCCTCCTCAACCGTGCCCCTTCCACCTCCGGAGGGCGTCCTCAACCGTCCCCGTCCTCCCTACCGGCAGGCGTCCTCACCCGCCCCCCTCCCGCAGCAGATCCGCGCACTTCTCCCCGATCGCCATCGTCGTGATGCACGGATTCACCGTCACCAGGTCCGGCATCACCGACCCGTCCGCCACCCGCAGCCCGCTCACGCCCTTGACCCGCAACCGGGCGTCGAGCGGAGCGAGGGCGTCCGTGTCGGCGCCCATCCGCACGGTGCAGGAGGGGTGGTAGACGGTGTTGTGGGTCCTGCGGAGATAGTCGACCAGTTCGTCGTCCGACCGGACGTCCGGGCCCGGTGCCAGCTCCGCGCCCGCCCAGCCGCTCAGCGCGGGCTGCCCGGCGATCCGCCGCGCCAGCCGCAGCCCGTACGTCATCACCCGTACGTCGTGGTCATGGGTGAAGTACCGGGGATCCACCCGGGGCTTGTCCCGGTAGTCGCGGGTCCGCAGCCGGACCGTGCCGCGCGACCGGGCGCGGGTGACATTGGGGGTGAGGCAGAACGCGTTCTCGGAGGTGGGGTAGCCGTGGCGGGCGGTGTGCAGGTCGAACGGGACACTGCCGTAGTGGAACATCAGGTCCGGCCGGTCCAGGCCGGGTTCGGTGTCGTAGAAGATCCCCGCCTCCCACCACTGGCTGGATCCGGTCGGCATGGGCCGCTGGGCCTCCCACATGATCACGCCCTCGGGATGGTCCTGGAGGTTGGCGCCGACGCCCGGCGCGTCCACGACCGGCTCGACACCGACCTCCCGCAGATGCGCCGCCGGGCCGATGCCGGACAGCATCAGCAGTTTCGGTGAGTCGATCGCCCCGCACGAGACGATCACCTCGCGCCGGGCCCGGACCGTCCGGGTGCGGATCAGATCGGGGTCGAGGTACGCGGCGCCGACGCAGCGCCGCCCCTCCAGGACCAGCCGCTTGGCGCGCACCCCGGTACGCACCTCAAGATTGGGCCGCCCGCCCAGCACCGGGTGCAGATACGCCACGGACGACGACTGCCGGACATTGTGTTCATCGGCGTTGATCTGGAACCATCCCGCGCCCCGCACCACCGTCGTCCCGGTGTTGAACCCGACGGTCGGAATCCCGGCCTGCGCGCACGCCTCCAGCAGGGCGGTCCCGCAGGGGTCCGTGCCCTTGAGGGTGCGCAGCCGGACGGGACCGGTACGGCCGTGGTGGTCGCCGGGGGCGTCGTTGGACTCCAGCCGCCGGTACAGCGGGAAGAGATCCGCCGCGCCCCACCCCGTACAGCCGCCCGCGGCCCAGGCGTCGAGGTCCTCGGCCGGGGCCCAGAACGCGATGCAGGAGTTGTGCGAGGAGCATCCGCCCAGCACCTTCGCCCGCGCGTGCCGCAGAAAGCTGTTCCCGGCGGGCTGCGGTTCGACCGGATAGTCCCAGTCGTAGCCGGACTCCAGCAGTCCCATCCAGCGGTCGAGCCTCAGGATGTCGTCGTCGCCCTCGTCGCTCGGACCGGCCTCCAGCACACAGACCGTCACGGACGGATCCTCGGAGAGCCGGGCGGCGACGACATTCCCGGCGGTGCCGCCACCGACGACGACGTAGTCGAACTCGGCGCCGGGCGATGGATCGAACGTGTCTTCGGGCATGGGGGGTCGGCCTCCTTGCGCGGTCGTTCTTGCACAGTCGTCGTTCCTGCATAGTCGTCGCACAGTCGTTCTTGCACGGTCGTTGAACGATCGTTCGAGCGGCGCCTGCCCGGTGGAGAGCGGGGTATGCCGGGGGCAGGGCGAGGTACGAGGGATTGACGCCGTCAGGGGGCGCCTGTTGAGCCCGTCTACTGCGCCGGACCGGCCGGGCCGACGACCCTGCCCGTGGCGTCCGGCACGGTCACCGCCCTTCCGCGGGCGGCGCGCTCTCCAGCCGGTGCTCGGCCAGCACCCCCGTCCGATGACGCTGCACCAACCAGTAGTAGGCGAAGCCCCCACCCGCGATGACCGCGACGAACAGCACCGCGCCCCAGCGCAGATACCAGTGGAACGGCGCACTCGCGTTGTAGATGGCGGCCCGCGGCCACATCAGATTGACCGTCATGGCCAGCCCCCACACCACCGCGACCGCGTTCACCGGCAGGCCCCAGCGCCCCAGTGAGAACCGCCCGTCACCGGCCGGCTGCCAGCGCCCGCGCAGCCGCGCCACCAGCATCGGCACCGTCACGCCCAGATACGCCAGGTAGACCATGATGATGCCGATGCTGGTCACCACGGTGATGATCTGCGGCTGGCGGATGTTGACCACCAGGATCGCCAGCGCCAGCACCCCGATCACCACGGCCGGGAGCACCGGCGTCCGGAACCGCGGGCTGACCCGGGCCAGCAGCCTGGCGGCGGGCAGATTGTTGTCCCGGGCCATGGCGAACGCCAGCCGGATCGCCGCCGTGTGCACGGCCAGCGCGCACACCGTGACCGCGATCAGCACACACCACAGCATCGCCTTCCCGGCCGTCGACCCGAGCACATCGAGCACGATGAACTGGAGCCCGGCGACGGACAACTCCTCCCCGCCCAGCGAGGACACGCTCATCAGCGCCAGCAGCAGCACCAGCCCGCCGAGCAGGAACGAGGCGACGATCGCCCGGATGATCGCCCGCGGCGCGTTCCGGGACGGATCGAGGCACTCCTCCCCGAGCGAGGACGCCGTGTCGAACCCGTACATCACATACGCCGACGCCAGCGACGCCACCAGGAACGCCCCGAGGTATCCGCCCGCCTGACCGGCACCCGTCCCCTGGGTGTCCAGCACGACCTGCGGCCCCCGCGTGATGTGCACCGCGAGCAGCACGATCAGTACGACGGTGGCGATCAGCTCGATCAGCACACCGGCGGTGTTGATGCGGGCCATCAGTCGGACGCCGAAGGCGTTCACCAGCGTGGTGAACAGGATCAGCACCGACGCCAGGACCACCGCGTTGGTCGCCACGTCGTACCGTCCGGTGCCGTCCCCGATGATCTGGAAGGCGTCGGATATCTGCGGCAGCGTCAGTTGATAGGCCAGCGCCACGGCCGCGATGGAGACGATGGACGCGACCAGCATCAGCCATCCGGCCAGCCAGCCCAGGTGCGGATTGCCCACCCGCTTTGACCAGTTGTAGACCGACCCCGCTATGGGGTGGCGGGCCGCCAGCTCGGCGAAGCACAGGGCGACCATGAACTGCCCGGCGAACACCATCGGCCACGTCCACCAGTAGGCGGGGCCGCCGCTGCCGTAGCCGAAGTAGAACAGTTGGAAGGTGCCGGTGAGGATGGAGATGTAGCTGATACCGGCGGCGAAGGTGTGGAAGTTGCCCAGGGTGCGCTTCAGTTCGGGCCGGTAGCCGAACTCGGCCAGTTCGGTGTCGTCGTGATGTGCGGCGGGCGGTGTCAAGGGCGGACTCCTCGGCGGTGAGGGGTGGTTGGTGCGGTTGGGGTGGGGGTCGGGGACGGGGTTGGAAGAGGCGGGAGCATGCGATGAGGAGAGGTCGAGTCAGGGGAGGCGAGGTGGGGCGGGGTGGGCCGGGACTCAGGCCGGGGGAGGGGACGGGTGCTGCGGGGCGAGGACGGCGAGCGCCGGCCGAAGAGCCCGCCCGCGTCAGGCGAACCAACCCTGCGGCGAAGGTGCCGTGTTGCGCCAGATGTGTTTCGGCTCCCGGTACTCCGCGAGTCCCGCAGGACCGAGTTCCCGGCCGACCCCCGACTGCTTGACGCCGCCCCACTCCGCCTGCGGTACGTAGGGGTGGTAGTCGTTGATCCACACCGTGCCCAGCCGCAGCGCCGCCGCGACCCGTGCCGCCCGCGCCTCGTCACGGGTCCACACCGCCCCGGCGAGCCCGTAGACCGTGCCGTTGGCGAGCCGCACCGCCTCGTCCTCGTCGCCGAACCGCTCCACCGTCAGCACCGGCCCGAAGGACTCCTCCTGGACCACGGACATCCCGGCCGCGCAGCCGTCGAGGACCGTCGGCAGATAGTAGAAGCCCTGGTCGAGCCCGGGATCCTCGGGCCGAGCACCACCGCACCGCAGTACCGCGCCCTCCGCCACCCCCCGCGCCACATACGCCTCCACCTTGGCCCGATGCGCCGCCGAGATCAGCGGCCCGGTCTGTGCCCGCTCGTCGAACGGCCCGCCCAGCCGGATGCCCCGCGCCCGGCGCACCACCTCCGTCGCGAACCGCTCGTGCAGCGAATCCGCCACCAGCAGTCGGGCGCCCGCCGAGCAGACCTGCCCGGAGTGCAGAAACACCGCGGTCAGCGCCATGTCCACGGCCGCCTCGAAGTCGGCGTCGGCGAACACGATGTTGGGGTTCTTGCCGCCGAGTTCGAGCGCGACCTTCTTCACGGTGCCCGCGGCGGCGGCCATCAGCAGGCGCCCGGTGTGCAGTCCGCCGGTGAAGGAGAGCAGGTCGACGTCCGGGTGCTCGGCGAGCGGGGCACCCGCCCGGGGACCGGCGCCGAGCACCAGATTGCCGGTGCCCGGCGGCAACCCCGCCTCCTGGAGCAGCCGCATCAGATGGATCGCCGTGTGCGGCGTCGCCTCGCTCGGCTTCAGCACGAACGCATTGCCCGCCGCCAGCGCCGGGGCGACCTTCCAGGCGGTCTGCAACAAGGGGTAGTTCCACGGGGTGATCAGCCCACACACCCCGACCGGCTCATACACCACCCGGCTGTCCACGTCCGCCCGCCCGGTGTCCACCACCCGCCCCTCGTCCAGCACGGCCAGCCGTCCGAAGTACCGGAAGCAACGCGCCACGTCATCCATGTCATACGCGCTCTCCACCAGCCGCTTCCCGGTGTCGAGGGACTCGGCGCGAGCGAGCGCGTCCTTGTCGCGGACCAGCAGCCCGGCGACCCTCAGCAGCAGTTCACCCCGCGCCGCAGCGGACGTCCGGGGCCAGGGCCCGGCATCGAACGCCCGCCGTGCCGCCTCGATCGCGAGCACGGTGTCCCCACCGTCTCCCTCATCGACCACGGCGACGAGGGAACCGTCCGCCGGACACCGGATCTCCCGGGTGAGACCACCGACCGCGCCCCGCCACTCGCCGTCGATGAACAGATCAGGCATGGCAGTCTCCTGGCTCGCACAGGGGATGGGACTGCTGGGCTGCTTCCCCGTTTCGAACCGGCCGAACAACCGACGCAGACCCGACCCGCACATCCACCCCCACCCCCACCCCCACCCCCACACCCACGACCCACCACCGTGCCATCAAGGCGAAGCACCCCGCCCCCCGCCCCGACCCGGCCCGGCCTAAGCCCGACCGGCCACCGGCATCATCTCGCCACGTCCCCGAACCGCGCCGGATCGAACAGCCCGATCGGATGCCGAGTCGCTCCGTCGAGTGCGAGATCGGCGAGGATCTCGCCCACCACCGGCACGAACTTGAACCCGTGCCCCGAGAACCCGCAGGCCACGCTCACCGACTCCGGATGCGCGGGATGCCGTGCGATCACGAAGTGCTCATCCGGACTCGTGGCGTACATACAGGTCGCGGCCCGGAGGAAGCGCCCGGCCAGATCCGGTATCCGATCGGCCATGTACGCGGCCATCCCCCGGATCTCCCCCTCGTGAACCGTCCGGTCGATGGTCTCCGGCGTCACAGCACCCTCACCCACCTCCCCGGCACCCCCGCTCCCCGCACGGAAGAAGGCCACCTTGGCCCCCTGCTCGGGCCCGTCGATCGCCGGAAAACCGTAGACCTGAACTCCCTCCCGGTCCTCCCAGACATAGATCGGCTGACGCTCCGGACGGAACGGCTCGACCCCGTGCCGCGGCTGGAACCAGTACATGACCTGCCGCTCGACCCTGATCGGCACCCCCAGATCAGCGAGCAGCCCCGGCGCCCAGGCCCCCGGACAGATCACCAGCCGATCCGCCGTGTACGTGCCCCCGGCGGTCCGCACCCGCACCCCGTCGCGGTACGGTTTCCAGCGCGTGACCGGCTCCTCGAAGCGCAGGTCGGCGCCCTGCCGGCCGGCGAGCTGGAGATGCGCGGCGACCGTGTTCTCGGGCCGGAGTAGCCCGGCTCTGCGTTCGTACAGCGCCACCTCGTCATCGGCCGGCGTCAGCGTCGGGAACCGCCGGCGGATCTCCTTCGCGTCCAGCATCTCGTGCGGCAGCCCCCACTCCCGCGCCGACCGCAGCGAACCCGCGACGGTACGGCTCTCCGGCCGCCCGATCATCAGGCCCCCGCCGAGAATCGCGATCTCCCGCCCGCTCGCCCGCTCCAGATCCTCGTACAACTCGTACGCCCGCAGCAGCAGCGGCACATACGCGGGATCCTCGAAGTACGACTGCCGGGTGATCCGCGACCCCCCGTGACTCGACCCCTGCCGGTGCACCGGTCGGAACTTCTCCAGCCCGAGCACCCGGGCCCCGCGCGCCGACAGATGATGCGCGGCGGCACTCCCCATCCCACCGAGCCCGACGACGATGACGTCGTACGTTGTTCCTGTTCCCCCGGAGGCCAAGGTGCCCTCCCTCCCTCTCACTTCTCGCTCCACTCGCCCGCCGCTCCCGGAACAGCGGGTCACCCACGGCAACCGACGACCGATCCATTGATCCATTGGTCCATGCGGTCAGAACCCGGCAAAGAGTCGACATGATCGGCCGAAATTGAACCCTGGTCAGTCACCGGACCGCTGCCTCGGCCCCTGCTCTGCCCGCTGCCAAGAGCGTCGACGATCCGCTCCACCGGGCACCGCACAGACTCGGCCCGTTCTGGCGACCTCGCCCGTGTCCCCAGACACCGCGCCCAGGAGCAGCGTCCCTGACACCCGCTCCAGAAGATGCCTCCCCTGACACCCGCTTCACGAGAGAGCCCCTGATACCCGCTTCAGGAGAGCGGTGCTCAGAAGCGAGCACCGTCACCCGGATCGCCTGGATCAACCGGCTCACTCGGCTCACCCGATCACCCGCAGGTCACCCTCGCCGGACGCCCACCCCTCTCCCTCTCCCTCTCCCTCCTCCGCGTTGCGCCCCTGCCCTCACTTGCCCCACGCTCGTGCCCCGCCCACTCACGGGTGCGAAAGCCGCCCGGCGTTCCCGGGCCGGCGTATCCGCTCCTGTGAACGTGCCGCCGCCCGCGCCTGGCGCCGGGCCCGCCGCCGCTCGCGGCGCAGGCTGCGCGCGGTGCTGCTGGGCGCGGAGACCACGCCGTTGCGCTGGTACCAGACCTGGCGGGTCACCCAGACGTCCAGCACGCTCCAGGTCGCCACGACCGTGCTGACCACGCTGCTGATCAGCATCGGGAACGCCAGCCATGACCCGGCCAGCGTGCTCAGCACCGTCACCATCGCCTGTATGAGCGTCACCGAGATGATCAGTACCGCCCGCACGGCAGAGGTCCGCACCGGGTCGGGCAGCCTGCGGCGCTTCGCCGGCTCCTCCACCCACAGCGGTCGGTAGCCGACCTGCGTCTCGATCCTGGGCTGCGCCGAAATCCGCCGCTCACCCGCGCTCACGCCCGTATGCGCGTACACGCTCGCACCGCCGGCTCCGGCCGTCGAGACCGTCTCTCCCCGCCCGCCCGAGACCACGTCCGCCCCCGTCCTCACCGGAACCTCGTGATCCGGCGCCCGCACTTCGTCGCGCGACTCCTTGACCTCGGCCCCCGAACCGTCCCGGGGCGCCTCCTGCCGCTGCGCCGTGCCCATCATCGTGTCACTCCCCACCGCCTCGCCGACCGGCTGCCCCGGCCCGAAGACCCGACCCCACAGTGGCTGCCCGGCTTGCGCTGATTTACGCCGCCAGGGTGCGGGATGCGGCTCGTGTGGCCGATTCCGTCCCCATTTCCCATAGAGAAGGACGAACGAGACGCCCCGAAGATTCCCCCGTATCGAAAACTTCCGGCCAACACCGGATGTCACAGAGTCGTCCCGATCCGCCCGAAGGTGACCGTGGTGACGGACACAATCTCCCGCAATGACCGGACAACTCCCCCTGTCTTGTCCCGGCTTGTCGCAGCGGCGGACGTTCGGCCTCCGGACGGCCCTTCGAGTTACTGGTGTGTCGGTAGTAGGCTCGCGCCGTTTGTTGACGCACTTGTGCACCCCCTGCCGGTGGGGGTTGTCGCTGGGGGAGGCCATGCGCTTTCGCGGGAAGTCCATCCGCAGGAAGATCGTGGCGCTGCTGCTCGTGCCCTTGGTCTCCATGAGCGCCCTGTGGGCCTTCGGCATGGTGCTCACGGGCCAGGAGGCAAGCGGTCTGTTCACCGCCTCGTCGGTCGTCGAGGACGTCGGCTACCCGACCGAGGACACCGTGCGCGTGCTCCAGCAGGAGCGCCGCCAGACCCTGGTCCACCTCGCCGACCCCCGCGACTCCGACGGCCTCGCCGCGCTCCGCCGCACCCGCGCCGCCACCGACGAGGCCGTGGCCGAACTCCGCAAGAACGCGGGCGATCCCGGCATCCGTGACGCCATGGGCGGTGCCACCGGCGAACGGCTGACCGCCGTCCTCGAAGCCTTCGACGGCATCTGGACCCTGCGCCGCAGCGTCGAGGACGGCACTGTCAACCGAAGCCAGGCACTTGACCTCTACAACCGGCTGATCGACCCCTGCTACACCCTGCTCACCAACCTCCACGCCGTCGAGGACGTCGAACTCGACAAGCAGTACCGCGCGCTCGTCGGCCTCTCCCGCGCCCGTGAACTCCTCGCCCGCGAGGACGCGCTGCTCGGCTCCGCCCTCGTCGTCGGCAGTCTCTCCGCCGCCGAGGTCCGCGACATCACCGACCTCGTCGCCCAGCGCAGCCTGACCTATGACGTCAACCTCCCGCTGCTGCCGACCGCCGAACGCAACCGCTACGAACGGTTCTGGAAGAACGCCGACTCCGCCCCGCTGCGGGTCGCCGAGGAGTCCGCGCTCGCCTCCGGCTCCGGCACGCCCCGCCATGTCGACGCGGGCGACTGGGACGAGGCCGCGGGCAAGGTCCTCGACCAGCTCGGCACCCTCAACGACGAGGCCTCCGACCGCTATCAGGACCGCGTCCGCCCCATCGCCACCGGTGTCATCGTCCGCGTCGCCTTCGCCGCCGCCCTCGGTCTGGCCGCGCTGCTCCTCTCCCTCCTCGTCTCTGTGCGGATCGGCCGCGGCCTCATCCGCGACCTGCGCCAGTTGCGCCTCGACGCCCACGAGGCGTCCGGCGTCCGCCTGCCCAGCGTGATGCGCAGGCTCTCCGCGGGTGAGCAGGTCGACGTGGAGACCGAGGTCCCGCGCCTGGAGTACGACCGGAACGAGATCGGCGAGGTCGGCCAGGCCCTCAACACCCTCCAGCGCGCCGCCGTCGAAGCGGCCGTCAAGCAGGCCGAACTCCGCTCCGGTGTCTCCGAGGTCTTCGTCAACCTCGCCCGCCGCAGCCAGGTCCTGCTGCACAAGCAGCTCACCCTGCTCGACACCATGGAGCGCCGCACCGAGGACACCGAGGAACTCGCCGACCTCTTCCGCCTCGACCACCTCACCACCCGGATGCGCCGCCACGCCGAGGGCCTGGTGATCCTCTCCGGCGCCGCCCCCTCCCGGCAGTGGCGCAAGCCCATCCAGCTCATGGACGTGGTCCGCGCGGCCGTCGCCGAGGTCGAGGACTACGAGCGCATCGAGGTCCGCCGACTGCCCCGCACCGCCATCACCGGACCGGCCGTCGCCGACCTCACCCACCTGGTCGCCGAACTCCTGGAGAACGCCACCGTCTTCTCCCCGCCCCACACCGCCGTCCAGGTCATCGGCGAGCGCGTGGCCAACGGCTTCACCCTGGAGATCCACGACCGCGGACTCGGCATGGCCGCCGAAGCGCTCCTCGACGCCAACCTGCGGCTCGCCGAGACCCCCGAGTTCGAACTCTCCGACACCGACCGTCTCGGTCTCTTCGTCGTCAGCCGTCTGGCCCAGCGCCAGAACGTGCGCGTCTCCCTGCAACCTTCCCCCTACGGTGGCACCACCGCCGTCGTCTTCATCCCTGATTCCCTGCTCACCGACGCGGTACCCGACACCAACGGCACGGGCTTCCGGCTCGACCGGCCCCGCGCGGCCGGCGAGGGCCCTCACCCCGACCTCGCCCAGCGACCGGTCCAGCTCCCCGGTCTGCCCGCCTCCCTCCTCGACGGCCCCGTCGAACTGGAGGCCCCGGTCGATCTCGACGCCATCCGGGACTTCTCCGGCGTCCTCGGCGACGAGGACAGCGAACGCGGCGGCATCTTCCGCCCCCGCACCTTCCTCAACGCCGACCCCGTCACCGACCCCGTCTCCCGGACGCCCGGTGCCGTACCGGGCCCGCGCGGTGCCGGCGATCCGGACGACGACGACTCCGGCGCCCCGCTCCCGCTGCCCCGCCGCCACACCCCCAAGCTGGTCAGCTCCCACGGCCGTCCCGTCACCGACCAGCGCGGCCGCCGTCCGAGCATCCAGGAGGGCACCGCGCCGACCGCCGCGCGCCCCGGCCCCGACGACTCCGCCGCCCCGCTCCCGGCCCGCCGCCGCGACACGGGCCCCGTACGCCGTACGACGCCCGGCCCGACCCCTGCCACCGGCCCGAAGGGAGCCCCGGGCCCGACCGGAGCCACCGGCCCCGGCAGCGGCCCCGAGCGCCCGGAGGCCATCACCCTCGACCCGCCCGCCGGACCCTCCTCCCTGCCCCGCCGCGCCCGAGGCACCACCGACCCCGGCGAGGCAACCACAGGCCCCTCCGGCCCGGCCCCCGACGGACCCGGCACCCACCGGCCCCCCGGAGAGCTGCGAGGCATGCACCGCGCCCGAGACACCGGCGACCCCAACGGCACCGGCCCCGAGAACCCCCGCAACACCGGAACCCCAATCTTCGACGGCCGCACACCCCGCGCCGACGCTCCCCTCCGCGCCCCCGGCGAGGGCCTTCGCACGGACGGACTCCGAGGCATCGGCACCGGCCACCCGACGGACCAGCCCCGCACCCACGCCGCCGGCCACCACCCCGCCGCCCTGCGCGGCCCCGGACAACCCCGCCCCATCGACGCACCCGGCGTGTCCGGTGCATCCGGTGACGGCACTGCCGAGACCGCCGCCCCCGACGCGGGCGCCCTGCCCCGCCGGATACGGCAGGCCAACCTGGCCCCACAACTGCGCAGCACCACCGAACGGCGTACCGAGACCACCGCCGCACCTGACGAGCGGGACGCCGACGAGGTCCGCAGCCGTATGGCCTCGCTCCAGCGCGGCTGGCAGCGGGGCCGTGAGGAGAACGCCGCGGGCGACGACACCCAGAGCGGCACAGCACCACAAGGAACGACAAAGGGGGACGGTCGATGACCGCACCGAAGCCGACCGGCCACTCCGCGAGCAACAAGTCGGGCGAGCTGAACTGGCTCCTCGACGATCTGGTGGACCGCGTCGCGAGCATCCGCAAGGCCGTCGTGCTCTCCGGAGACGGCCTCGCCACCGGAGTGTCCAAGGACCTCACCCGGGAGGACGGCGAGCACCTCGCCGCCGTGGCCTCCGGCTTCCACAGCCTCGCCAAGGGGGTCGGCCGCCACTTCGACGCCGGGAGCGTACGCCAGACGGTGGTCGAGCTGGACGACGCCTTCCTGTTCGTCACCGCGGCCGGCGACGGCAGTTGTCTCGCCGTGTTCTCCGACGCGGACTCGGACGTGGGCCAGGTCGCGTACGAGATGACCCTGCTGGTCAAGCGGGTCGGCGTACATCTTGGTGCCGCTCCGCGCACCGATCTGTCCGCAGGCGGGTAGTGGGATGGCATGAGCGCTGACGGTGAGGCAAGAAGCCACTGGTTCGACGACGAAGCGGGACCGGTCGTCCGCCCGTACGCGATGACCCGTGGCCGTACCCGGCACGCCGCCCAGCACCGCCTGGACCTGATCGCGGTGGTCGTCGCGGAACCGCGCGCGGACGACGCCGACACCGACGGCTCGCTGTCCCCCGAACATGTGGACATCGTCGCCCTGTGCCGCGAGGCCCCGCAGTCGGTCGCGGAACTCGCCGCCGAACTCAACCTGCCCATCGGCGTGGTACGGGTCCTCGTCGGGGATCTCGTGGACAACGACCTCGTCCATGTGAACCGCCCCGTACCGCCCGCCGAACTCCCCGACGAGAGTGTCCTCCGCGATGTGATCAACGGCCTCCGGGCGCTCTGACCAAGCCCCCGGAGGCACCGGCCACAGCCCTGACCCGGCATACGAAGGCCCCGGCAGCCCTGACCAAGCTCCCGCATTCCCCGCCCGGCCGGCACCACCCCCGCGCCGTCACCTTCACCAAGCCACCCAGCCCGGGCACGCTCCCCCATCCGCCCACCGCCCGCACCCCCACCCCGCCGCCCCGCGCAGGGACCCTCGCTCCGCCACCCCGCACAGGCACCGTCACCCCACCACCCCGCACCTACACCCCCACTCATCCACCCCGCCCCGACTACCTCACCCCACCACCCCGACGCGACCCCCACCTCCCACCGCCCCCGAGCACCCCCGCAACCACTGCCCACCCCCACCCCCGCCACGACAGGCACCCTCCCACCCCGGCCGATATGATCCGACCGATCGTCGGCATCCCTCCGCGGCCCCGCGCACGGCGGCCCACAGGGACGGTGCCGAGCAGCGCGATCCAGGAGACCAAGGTGACGACGGGCTGGCAGTTCTGGGTCGACCGGGGCGGCACCTTCACGGACATCGTCGCCCGCCGCCCCGACGGAACCCTCCTCACCCACAAACTGCTCTCCGACGACCCCGCGCGCTACACCGACGCCGCCGTAGCCGGTGTGCAGGCCCTGCTGGGCGGCTCCGACCAGCCCGTGGAAGCCGTCCGCATGGGCACCACCGTCGCCACCAACGCCCTGCTGGAACGCAAGGGCGAACGCACCCTGCTGATCATCACCCGCGGCTTCCGCGACGCCCTGCGCATCGCCTACCAGAACCGCCCCCAGATCTTCGCCCGCCGCATCGACCTCCCCGAACTGCTCCACGAACAGGTCGTCGAGGTGGACGAACGCATCACCGCCGACGGCACCGTCCTGCGCCCGCCCGATCTGGAGGCGCTCGAAGGGCCCCTGCGCCGGGCCCACGAGGACGGCATCCGCGCGGTCGCCGTGGTCTGCCTGCACAGCCACCTCCACCCCGCCCACGAGCGGGCCGTCGGCGAACTGGCCGCCCGCATCGGATTCCCGCAGATCTCGCTCTCCAGCGAGGTCAGCCCCCTGATGAAGCTCGTCCCCCGCGGGGACACCACCGTGGTCGACGCCTACCTCTCGCCCGTACTGCGCCACTACGTCCGCCAGGTCGCCGGCCAACTGCACGGCGTGCGGCTGATGTTCATGCAGTCCAACGGAGGACTCGCCGAGGCCGGCCAGTTCCGCGGCAAGGACGCCGTCCTGTCCGGCCCCGCCGGAGGCATCGTCGGCATGGCGCGCATGTCGCGACTCGCTGGATTCGACCGGGTGATCGGCTTCGACATGGGCGGCACCTCCACCGATGTCTCCCACTTCGCGGGCGAGTACGAACGCGTCTTCACCACCCGCATCGCGGGCGTCCGGCTGCGTTCGCCCATGCTCGACATCCACACCGTGGCCGCGGGCGGCGGCTCGGTCCTGCACTTCGACGGCGCCCGCTACCGCGTAGGGCCGGACTCGGCGGGCGCGGACCCGGGCCCCGCCTGCTACCGGGGCGGCGGCCCGCTCACCGTCACCGACGCCAATGTCCTGCTCGGCCGGATCCAGCCCGCCCACTTCCCGCGCGTGTTCGGCCCCGACGGCGACCAGCCCCTCGACGACACCGTGGTCCACGAGCGCTTCACCGCCCTCGCGCACGAGATCCGCGCGAGCACCGGCGACGACCGCACCCCCGAGCAGGTCGCCGAGGGCTACCTCCGGATCGCCGTCGCCAACATCGCCAACGCCGTGAAACGGATCTCCGTCCAGCAGGGCCACGACGTCACCCGCTACACGCTCACCACCTTCGGCGGCGCCGGCGGCCAGCACGCGTGCAGCGTCGCCGAGTCGCTCGGCATCCGTACCGTGCTGGTCCCACCCATGGCGGGCCTGCTCTCCGCGCTCGGCATCGGCCTCGCCGACACCACCGCCATGCGCGAGCGGTCCGTCGAAGCCCCACTGGAACCCGCCGCCATGCCCGGCATCCGCACCACCGCCGACGCACTCGAACAAGCGGCCCGCGCCGAACTCCGCGCGGAGGGCATCCCCGAGGACCGCATCCGGACCGTCCGCCGCGCCCAGCTCCGCTACGACGGCACCGACACCACCCTCACCGTCCGCCTCGCCGCACCGGACGCCATGCGGCAGGACTTCGAAGCACGTCATCGCGCCACGTACTCCTTCACGCTCGACCGCCCGATCGTCGTCGAAGCACTCTCCGTCGAAGCCACCGGAATCACCCAACCCCCCGATCTCTCGGCCCTCGCCCCGTACGAAGGCCGCCCCGCCCCACCCGACACCGTGCGCCTGCACACCGGCGGCGCCTGGCGCGACGTACCCCTCCACCGCCGCACGGCACTACCACCCGGCGAGAGAGTCACCGGCCCGGCGATCATCACCGAGGCCGGCGCCACCACCGTCGTCGACGACGGCTGGTGGGCCACCGCGAGCCACGACGGGCATCTGGTCATGGAACGCGCGGCGATTACACAGAGTTCCGACCCGAGCACAAATCTGAACGCGCATCCGAACACAGATCAGAGCGCGGCTCGGAACACAGATCACCCCACCGCCCAGCCCACCGCGCAGAGCGCCGCCCAGCCCCTCGCACACAGCACCGACCCGGCATCCGATCCCGACACACAGATCGATCCGGTCCTGCTGGAGGTCTTCAACAACCTCTTCATGTCGATCGCCGAGCAGATGGGCGCCCGGCTGGAGTCGACCGCCCAGTCCGTCAACATCAAGGAACGGCTCGACTTCTCCTGCGCACTCTTCGACCCCGACGGAAACCTGGTGGCCAACGCCCCGCACATCCCCGTCCACCTGGGCTCGATGGGCACCAGTGTCCAGGAGGTCATCCGCCGCCGCGGCTCCGCGATGCGCCCCGGCGACACCTACGCCGTCAACGACCCGTACCACGGCGGTACCCACCTCCCCGACATCACCGTGATCACCCCCCTCTTCGGCACCGACCCGACCGGCACCGCACAGCGTGACCGGATCCTCTTCTACGTCGCCTCCCGCGGCCACCACGCCGAGATCGGCGGCATCGCCCCCGGCTCCATGCCCGCCGACAGCCGCACCATCGACGAGGAGGGCATCCTCTTCGACAACTGGCTGCTCGCCGAGAACGGCCGCTTCCGCGAGCAGGAGACCCTCCGCCTGCTCACCGAGGGCCCCCACCCGTCCCGCAACCCCGCCACCAACCTCGCCGACCTGCGCGCCCAGATCGCCGCCAACCACAAGGGCACCGACGAAGTCGCCCGCATGATCCACGACTTCGGTCTCGATGTCGTCCAGGCATACATGCGGCACGTCCAGGACAACGCCGAGGAATCGGTACGCCGGGTCATCGACGCCCTCGACGACGGCTCCCACGCCTATGAGACCGACTCCGGCGCGATCATCCGCGTCCGCATCGAGGTCGACCGTACGGACCGCTCCGCCACCATCGACTTCACCGGCACCACCGCACAACTCCCCACCAACTTCAACGCCCCCTACGCCGTCGTCAACGCGGCCGTCCTGTACGTCTTCCGCACCCTGGTCGCCGACGACATCCCGCTCAACGACGGCTGTCTGCGCCCCCTGCGGATCGTCGTACCGCCGGGCTCGATGCTCTCCCCCGAGCCGCCCGCCGCCGTCGTCGCGGGCAACGTGGAGACCTCCCAGGCGATCACCGGCGCCCTCTATGCCGCCCTGGGGGTCCAGGCCGAGGGCTCCGGCACCATGAACAACGTCACCTTCGGCAACGCGCGCCACCAGTACTACGAGACCGTCGCCTCCGGATCCGGCGCGGGCGACGGCTTCCCCGGCGCCGATGTCGTACAGACCCATATGACCAACTCACGCCTCACCGACCCGGAGGTCCTGGAGTGGCGGCTGCCCGTCCTCCTGGACGAGTTCACCGTGCGCCGGGGGAGCGGCGGCGCCGGCCGCTGGCGCGGCGGGGACGGCGCCGTACGCCGGATCCGCTTCCGCGAGCCCATGACCGTCTCCACCCTGTCCCAGCACCGCCGGGTGCCCCCGTACGGCATGAACGGCGGTGAACCCGGGGCACTCGGCGCCAACCGCGTGGAGCGTGCGGACGGTACGGTCACCCCACTGGGCGGCAGCGACGCCACGGACGTCGGCCCCGGCGACGTGCTCGTCATCGAAACCCCCGGCGGCGGAGGCTACGGGCCCCCGCCCGCCGATCCCCATCGAGCAGGAGAAGAGACCGATGAAGTTCGGGCGATCTGAGCGCGGCAAGTCCCCGGTCGAGCCCGTCACGCTCAAGATCCTCGTGGCAGGCGGCTTCGGCGTGGGCAAGACCACCCTGGTCGGCGCGGTCAGCGAGATCAGGCCGCTGCGCACCGAGGAACTGCTCACCGAGGCGGGCCGCCCGGTCGACGACACCAGCGGCGTGGAGGGCAAGCACACCACCACCGTCGCCATGGACTTCGGCCGCATCACCCTGCGCGAGGACCTCGTCCTGTACCTCTTCGGGACACCCGGCCAGGAGCGGTTCTGGTTCATGTGGGACGAACTGTCCGAAGGCGCCCTGGGGGCGGTCGTCCTCGCCGACACCCGGCGCCTGGAGGACTGCTTCGCCGCCGTGGACTACTTCGAACGCCGCTCCATCCCTTTCGTCGTCGGCGTCAACTGCTTCGAGGGGGCGGCCCGTTACCCGGCCCACACGGTCCGCCAGGCCCTCGATCTGGACGACGGTGTCCCGGTCGTCCTGTGCGACGCGCGCGACCGCGAGTCGGTGAAGGAGGTCCTCATCGGCGTCGTCGAGCACGCGATGGCCGTCGCCGCGGAACGCCGCCAGAAGGTGACGACCTGAACCAAGCCCCCTTGCCGGGTGCACGCCGGGCCCGGTCAGCGGGACGCCACCCACACCCCAGACCCTCATCCCGAGCCCCGAGCCCCGAGAGGCTCCTGAAGCCCACCCCACACCGCCTGAATCGGCTTCTGACGCCCTTGGAGCCACGGAGGGTCCCCAGGAGTCCCCCCGGCACCCCTCCACGCCTCCCAAGCCAACAGAGGCCCCCTCAGCACCCGTAGCGGGCCACGATCCGGACGGCGCCCACCTACCCCCCTCCTCCACCGACCCCCACCCCGCTCCCACCCCACCCCCTCACCCCCGCCCCGGCTCCGCCACCGCGAACCCCGCCCGCCCCGCCGAGGGCCCCGCACCCCGCCGCACCTCATGCCCCGGCAACCCCGCCCGCCCCAGCACCCAACTCGCCCCGTCGAGCCCCTTGGCGGCCTTCTTGAGCGGCGCGAGAGACGCCGCCGCCTCCCGGTGATCGGCCACGCTCCCCGGCACACAGACCACCGTGGCCAGCGACAACGTCACTGGCAGCCCACCCGCGGACCAGGGCACGTCCAGCACCGACGCGGCCATCGGATCGAGCCCCTCCGGATCGGCCAGGACCAGGAAGTCGTCCCCGCCGATATGACCCACCCGCATGCTCCCGGTGGCCACCCGTTGCAGCATCCGCCCCACCGACCGGATCAGTTCGTCCCCGGCCGCGAAGCCCGCCCCGTCGTTCACCTCCTTGAAGTGATCCACATCGAGCCAGCTCAGTGTGAACGTCCACCCGTCCGCGATCCGCCGGTCCACCTCCCCCGTGATCGCGTCGGACCCCGGCAGCCGCGTCAGCGGATTGAGCCCGACCGCCTCTTCCACCCGCGTCTCGGACAGCGCCCGCACCAGATCGGCCAGCCGTACGACCCCCACGCACCGGCCGTGATCATCGACCACGGCCACATCGTCGGACGTCCGCGCCCGGTCCCCGTCGGCCACGACGTCCAGCACCTCCCACGCCGTGGCGTGCACTCCGACCGTGCGCGGCCGATCGCCGAGCTTGGCGGCGGGCCGGTCCGCGTAGAGAGCGTGTCCGTAGCGCCCCGACATCGACAGCAGGAACCGTGACCGGTGCACCGACCGCACCGGCACCCCGTCCCGGTCCACCAGCAGTACCCCGGAGACATCCGGCGACCCGGTCAACAGCGCCCGCACCTGCCCCGCCGACGCCGTGTCCGGCAACAGCGCCGCAGGCCGTACGAACTCCCGCACCGACGGCCCCGGCCGCCGCACTGCCTCCGGAGCGGGGGAGCCCGACGGCACATACGCCTCCGCCACCGGCAGCCGGCTCGGCGGTGCGATCAACTGCCCCTGCGCGAGCTGCGCCCCCGCGGAACGGGCCGTCGCGCACTGGAGTTCCGTCTCCACGCCCTCGATGGCGAGCAGGGCGCCCAACTCCTCGCACAGCGCCCGCATCGACCTCACCGCCGCGGGCCGCGCCAGCAGCGACGCGTCCAGCTTCACCAGATCCGGCGCCAGGTCCGTCAGCAGCCGCAGCGGCACATCCCCATCACCCACCCCGTCCGCACTGATCCGGAACCCCTGCTCCCGCAACGCGCCCACCGCCTCCAGCAACGCCTGCTGCGGTACGTGGGTGTAGGGCGGCCCGATGTCCACCGTGACCTCCCACGGCAACCGCCCGGCCTGCCGCACCGCGTCGTGCAGCGGGGTGAGTCCACCGAGATCGGCGAGCGTGCCCGCGAACACATTCACATGCAGCGGCAGTGTCGCCCCCTTGCGCACCGCCGAGCGGAGCGCCAGCACCGCGAGCGTGCCGTCGAGTTCGGGATCCCGCCGCGCCTCGGCCAGGACGTCCCCGGCCTCCGGGCGGGCCAGGATCTCCAGTGCGGCGATCCCCCCGGTGGTGAGATTGACCACGGGCTGGAACGCGAAGCGGAGGGAATCCGTCCAGGAGCGCACGGGAGCATGATGACTCCCAGGACATACGCCGAAGGGCAATTCATAAGACGTTCACGCAGGATTCCGTACCGACCACAACGCGTACGATTCCCGCTCCGCCCCTGGTCGCACGACCACCCGAGCCGCCCGACCCCACACCCACCACCCACACCCAACTCCCCGATCCCACCGCCTCCCACCCCACCTCTCCCCACTGCCAACCACTCCACCCGCCCCCTCCCTCCCCTCCTCTCCCCATCACCGCACCGCGATCACCGCCGACCCATGCCCGAACAACCCCTGATTCACCGTGATCCCCACCCGTGCCCCCGCGACCTGCCGGTCTCCCGCCACCCCTCTCAACCGCCACGTCACCTCACAGACCTGCGCGATGGCCTGAGCCGGCACGGCTTCCCCGAACGACGCCAGCCCACCGCTCACGTTCACCGGTATGCGCCTACCCACCGCCGTCGCCCCCTCCCGCAGCAGCTTCACCCCCTCACCCGCACCAGACAGCCCGAGATCCTCGTACCACTGCAACTCCAGCGCGGTGGAGAGGTCGTACACCTCCGCCAGTGACAACTCCTCGGCCCCGATCCCCGCCCCCGCATAGGCCGCGCGCACGATCGACTCCCTGAAGGACACCGGGTCCGGTTCGACCGCCACCGCCGAGTCCGTCGCCAGGTCCGGCAGATCCAGCACCGTGGCCGGGCAGCGCGGTGTCACCGTCGAGACCGCCCGGATCCGCACCGGCGCCGACACCCCGTGCCGCCGAGCGCACTCCATGCTGGACAGCACCAGCGCCGCCCCGCCGTCGGAGGTGGCGCAGACGTCGAGCAGCCGCAGCGGATCGGCGACCAGTCGCAGCGGATCGGCGACCAGCGGCGAGGCCGTCACCTCCTCGGCCGTGACCCGCGTGCGATAGCGCGCGTACGGGTTCAGCGCCCCCATGGCGGAGTTCTTCACCTTGACCTGCGCGAAGTCCTCCACGGTGTCCCCATGCACCGCCATCCGCCATCCGCCTGCGCGCGTAGAGCCCGAAGTACACCGGATTCGTGGTCCCGAGCAGCCGGAACCGCAGCCAGTCCGGATCATCCGGCCGATCCCCGCCGACCGGCCGGAAGAACCCCTTGGAAGCGGCATCCGCCCCCACCACGAGCACCACATCGGCCAGCCCTGCCAGAATCTGTGCCCGCGCGGCGCCCACCGCCTGCGCCCCCGACGCGCAGGCCGCGTACACGCTCGCCACCCGAGCCCCCTGCCACCAGAGCGCCTTCGCGAACGAGGCACCGACCACATACCCCGGATATCCGCCACGCACCGTGTCCGCGCCCACGATCGACTCCACGTCCCGCCACGCCACCGAGGCGTCCGCGAGCGCCGCCCGAGCCGCTACCACCCCATACTCGACGAAGCCGCGCCCCCACTTGCCCCATGGATGCATCCCCACGCCCAGCACCGCCACATCGCCCGTCATGCCAACACCCCCGTAGGCCGCCAGTACCAGGTCAGCCACGTAGTCTCCGCGTCATCGTGCAGTGCGCCGAACACGGCCTCCACCTCCATGCCCACCGCCAGATCAGCGGCGGTGACGCCCGGCGGAGCCTGCCCCAGAATCACGATCCGGTCCTCCGCCGGCTCTGAAGCGATCAACGCGCACGGCTCCCACGGAAGTTCCGGATTCGTCACATAGGGTGACGGAGGAGGCTCCTCCCCCGACCCCGAGCTGACGATCCGTCAGAATCCGAAATCCGAGTCTGCCACGGCCCACCACACACCGGCAGAGGGCCGCACCCACCCAAACCAGCCCCCCGCCCGGCCGGCCCCTCCCACCGACCGACCCATTCCGGACACCCCCCACCCCCTCCGCCCCGACACGCTTCCGCCCCCCACAGCCGCCTGATAGACGCAGACCCCATGACACAACCCCCCACCACCCCACGGGCTCTCCCTGCCGCCTTCACCGCCCTACTGATCCTCACCGCCACCCCAGCGCCCGTCCCTCCAGCACCCGCCGCCCCAGCACCCACCACCCCGGCATCAGCCTTCCCCGCGCCCGCCCACCGGACATCCCCCCACCCGCCCGCCGAGCCCACCGCCCCCAAGGACTTCGTGGCCCTCCGCACCATCGACCGGACGATCATCGAGGACATCCGCTACACCACCCCCCACAACTTCGTCGGCGACCCCATCGACGGCTACCACCACCCCCTGTGCCTCCTCACCCGCCCCGCCGCCCAGGCCCTCCACAAGGCCCAGCGCACCCTCCTCCGCCAGGGCTACTCCCTCAAGGTGTACGACTGCTATCGCCCTCAGCGCGCGGTGGACCACTTCGTCCGCTGGGCCGAGGACCTCGACGACGAGGCCATGAAGCGCGAGTTCTACCCGGACATCGACAAGTCCCGCCTCTTCGCGGACGGCTACATCGCGAAGAAGTCCGGCCACAGCCGCGGCTCGACCGTCGACCTCACCCTCGTCCCCCTCCCGGCCCGCCCCACCAGGCCCTGCATCCCCGGCGAGCCCCTGGTGCCCTGCCACGCGCCACAGTCGCGGCGCTTCCCCGACAACTCGGTCGACATGGCCACCGGCTACAACTGCTTCGACACCCTCTCCCACACCCTCGACCCACGTGTCCAGGGCCCCCAGCGCGCCCATCGGCTCCTGCTGAAGGACACCCTCGAAGACCTCGGATTCGTGAACCTCACCGAGGAGTGGTGGCACTTCACCCACCGCCCCGAGCCCTACCCCGCCACCTACTTCGACTTCCCCGTGGCCTGGAAATCCCTCACCAAAGGCACATGACAAGGACGAATGGCACCGCGCGGAGAGACGCCCTCCACGTCATCGGATACAGTCCGCGACGTGTCCGAGAACCCACAACCCATCCCCAACTCCGCAGCCGACTCCCACTGTTCGAGCTGCGGGGCGCCCTATGGAAAGGGCATCACCGGCTGGCCCCGCACCTGCGCGTCGTGCGGCACCGTGGCCTACCGCAACCCGCTGCCGGTCGCCGTGGCCCTCCAGCCTGTGTACGACACCCAGGGCACCGCCCTGGTCGTCATCAGGCGCACCATCGCCCCCGCCCTGGGCGGCATCGCGCTCCCCGGCGGTTTCATCGACGACCGCGAGGACTGGCGCCATGCCATCGTCCGGGAGCTGAAGGAAGAGACCGGCATCGACGCCGCCGCCCGCGACGTCCGGCTCGCCGACGCCATGAGCGCCCCCGACGGCTACCTGCTGCTCTTCGGCCTCCTCCCCGAACGCCCCGTCGACGGACTGCCCCCGTCGGCGGCCACGGACGAGACCGAGGGCTGGCACCTGCTGCGCCGGCCCGAGGAACTGGCCTTCCCGCTGCACACCGTGGCCGCCAGAGCCTGGTTCGAGGGCCGCTACTGAGCCGGGCCCTCCGGGAGCCCGCGGACGCGGACCGGGTGGGGCGGCTCCGCCGGGCCGTCCTCCCGCTCCCGCTCGACGACCACCTGTGAGCCCTCCCAGCGGGTGAAGTACCGCTCGACCTCCGGCTCGTCCCATCCGTCGCCGCTGTCCGCCACCACCAGCCCGCTCCCCGTCCGCCCCCGCGCGGGCGCCCACACCTCCAACTCCAGCCCGCCGTCCTTCCCCCGCACCGGAAGGACGGCACCTGCCCGCGCCAGCACCGGAATCCGTGCCAGGGGCGCGTCCACCAGCACTTGCCCAGGACCCTCGTAAGCCCGCTCCGTCGTCGTGTCGTACCAGCGCCCGCGCGGCAGTTGCACCGCCCGCCGGTCCGCCCCCGGGTCGAGCACCGGCGCCACCAGCAGCGCGTCACCCAGCAGAAACGCGTCCTCGCAGTCCCGCAGCGCACGGTCCTCCGGCGCCCCCCACCACAACGGCCGCACATAAGGGGCACCCGTCCGCCGCGCCAGATGCGCCAGCGTCACGAAGTACGGCAGCAGCCGCCTGCGCTCTAGCAGCGCCCCGCGCGCGTGCCCCAGGACATCGGGCCCGAACTCCCACGGCTCCCGCCGCCCCGCCCGCATGCTCGCGTGCGTACGGAACAGCGGCAGATAGGCCCCCAACTGGAACCACCGCAGATACAGCTCCGCGGACGGAAACCCGTCGAACCCGCCCACGTCCGGCCCCGAGTACGGCACCCCGCACAGCCCGAGCCCCATGACCAGCGCCAGGGACGCCCGCAGCCCCGGCCAGCCGGTCGCCACGTCCCCCGACCAGGTCCCGCCATAGCGCTGCATCCCGGCCCAGCCCGCCCGGGAGAACACGAACGGCCGCTCCTCCGGACACAGCTCCCGCAGCCCCTCGTACGCCGCCCTGGCCATCCCCAGGGCGTACACGTTGTGCGCCTCCCTGTGGTCGCCTCCACGACCCTCCAGGGCGTGTCGCGCCGACCTCGGCAGCGTGGACTCACCGAACGCGGCGAACGACGTCGGCTCGTTCATGTCGTGCCAGAACCCCGCGAACCCCTGCGCCAGCCGCTCCTCGTACTGCCGGCCCCACCAGGCCCGCACCCCCGCGTCCGTGAAATCGGGGAAGACCGACTCCCCGGGCCACACCAGCCCCCGTACGACCTGCCCCGAGGCATCCCGCACGAACGCGTCCCGGGCCGCCCCGCCGTCGTACAGCGCGCCCCCCGGTGCCGCCTTCACCGCCGGATCGACGATCGACACCAGCCGGACCCCGTCCCGCCGCAGATCCTCGGCGAGTCCCGGCAGCTTGGGAAAGCGCTCGTGGTCGACCGTGAACACCTGGTGCCCGTCGAAGTGGTCGATGTCCAAATGCACGGCGTCGAGCGGCAGCCCGTGCTCCTGATAGCCGGCCACGATCCGGCGCACCTCCTGCTCGCCGCCGAACCCCCAGCGCGCGTGATGATGCCCCAGCGCCCACACCGGCGGCAGCGCGGGCGCGCCCGTCAGCGAGGCCCAGCACAGCAGCACGCGCGCGGGCGTCCCCACCATCACCCAGCAGCGCAGCGGACCACCGTCCATCCGCAGCTCACTCGTCCCCGCCCGGTCGTGCCCCGACCCGGCCCCTTCCTCGCCCTCCGCCAGGCTCACCGTCCCGTCCCAGGACGTGTCGTAGAAGATCAGATGCGTCGAGGCGTCGGCCACCACCATCTGCACCGGCATCGTCACGTACAGCGGATCCTCGTCCGGCCCGAACGGCCGCCCGGGGTCGGTGTTCCACAGCCGGTACGTCCCGTCCCGCAGCCGCGGCCCCGAAGCGCGCCCGCCGAGCCCGAAGAACCGGGCGTCCGACGCCACCTCCGAGCGCTGCATCCACCGCGCCACGCCCCCATGGACCGGCTCCCACCAGCGCGGCGGCTGCTCCCGGCGCAGAGTGACCCCGCCCGGCGTGAGCACCTCGACCGCCCCGTGCCGTGAGATCACCAGCGTCACCCGCTCGGCCACCACCCGCCAGCCGCCATCCTTGTCCGGCTCCAGCACGGCCCGCGGGTCCGGCTCCGGACAAACCCCCGCCAGTGCGTACGACGGCTCCGGGGCCGCCCCGTCCCAGCCCCAGAACACCGTCCCGTTCACCGCGACCATGATCCGCAGCTCCGAACGGGCGAACCGGATCAGCCCCCCACCAGGACCCGGCTCCACCTCCGTGACAGGCCCCGGCACCCGCGCGCGTTCCGCCCCCCGCTCCGGCAGCCCGGCCGCGTCCACCCGCCTCCTGCGCCAGGCGGCGCGTACGGTACGCAACCCGTGGGCTGCCCCCGCAGCACCGACCGACTTCACCGAACGCACCAGGTCACGACCATCCATGCTGTTCAGCCTGCCACTGACCCGCCCGTCCAGGGGGATCGTTCAACTCCCGTTCACCCGTGCTGGGAGCACATCTTCAGGACCAGGACTATGTGGGGCAGAACCTGGTGCACCCGTCGATCACGTGGCATCGTCCCCATGAGCCGTGTCGCGCGCCCACCACAGCCCGTGAGCGACCGACGCAACGACGCGCAGAGTCCCGGGAGCCACCACATGCCGACCGCCACCCCTCAGCCACTCTGGCAGCCGGATCCGCAGCGCATCGCGGAAGCGCGGATCACGAAGTTCCAGGCATGGGCGGCCGAGCACCACGGAGCCCCCGCCGAGGGCGGCTACCCGGCCCTGCACCAGTGGTCCGTCACCGCCCTGGAGGACTTCTGGAAGGCCGTCACCGAGTGGTTCGACGTACGGTTCACCACCCCCTATGCGCGCGTGCTGGGTAGCCGCGACATGCCCGGCGCCCAGTGGTTCCCCGGAGCCACCCTCAACTACGCCGAGCACGCCCTGCGCGCCGCCGACGACCGCCCCGCCGAAACAGCCCTCCTCTGCGTCGACGAGACCCATGAACCGCAACCGGTGACCTGGGGCGAGCTGCGCGGCCAGGTCGGCTCCCTCGCCGCCGAACTGCGCGCCCTCGGCGTACGCCCCGGCGACCGCGTCTGCGCCTACGTCCCGAACATCCCGCAGGCCGTGGTCGCCCTCCTCGCCACGGCGGCCGTCGGCGGCGTATGGACGTCCTGTGCCCCCGATTTCGGCGCCCGCAGCGTCCTGGACCGCTTCCAGCAGGTCGAACCCGTCGTCCTGTTCACCGTCGACGGATACCGCTACGGCGGCAAGGAGCACGACCGCCGCGACACCGTCGCCGAACTCCGCCGCGACCTGCCCACCCTCCGCGCGGTCGTCCACATCCCCCTCCTCGGCACCGAGGCCCCCGAGGGCACCCTGGAATGGCAGACCCTGACCGCCGCGGACACGGCCCCGGTCTACGAGCAGGTCCCCTTCGACCACCCCCTGTGGGTGCTCTACTCCTCCGGCACCACCGGCCTGCCCAAGGCGATCGTCCAGTCCCAGGGCGGCATCCTCGTCGAACACCTCAAGCAGCTCGGCCTGCACTGCGACCTCGGTCCCGGCGACCGCTTCTACTGGTACACGTCGACCGGCTGGATGATGTGGAACTTCCTCGTCTCCGGCCTCCTGACCGGCACCACGATCGTCCTGCACGACGGCAGCCCCGGCTATCCCGAAACCGGCGCCCAGTGGCGCATCGCCGAACGCACCCGAGCCACCCTCTACGGCACCTCCGCCGCCTACGTGATGGCCTGCCGCAAGGCCGACGTCCACCCCGCGCGCGACCACGACCTCTCCTCGGTGCGCTGCGTCGCCACCACCGGCTCCCCCCTGCCCGCCGACGGCTTCCGCTGGCTCCACGACGAGGTCCGCGACGACCTCTGGATCGCCTCCGTCAGCGGCGGCACCGACGTCTGCTCCTGCTTCGCCGGCGCCGTCCCCACCCTCCCCGTCCACATCGGCGAACTCCAGGCTCCCTGCCTCGGCACCGACCTCCAGTCCTGGGACCCCGACGGCAACCCCCTCATCGACGAGGTCGGCGAACTCGTCGTCACCAACCCCATGCCCTCCATGCCGATCCGCTTCTGGAACGACCCCGACGGCAGCCGCTACCACGACAGCTACTTCGACACCTACCCCGGCGTCTGGCGCCACGGCGACTGGATCACCGTCACCTCGCACGGCTCCGTGATCATCCACGGCCGCTCCGACTCCACCCTCAACCGCCAGGGCGTCCGCATGGGCTCGGCCGACATCTACGAAGCCGTCGAACGCCTCCCCGAGATCAAGGAATCCCTGGTCATCGGCGTCGAACAACCCGACGGCGGCTACTGGATGCCCCTCTTCGTCCACCTTGCCCCCGGAGCAGAACTGGACGAAAGTCTCCTGACCCGCATCAAACAGACCATCCGCGCACAACTCTCCCCCCGCCACGTCCCCGACGAGGTCATCGAAGTCCCCGGCATCCCCCACACCCTCACCGGCAAACGCATCGAAGTCCCGGTCAAGCGCCTCCTCCAGGGCACCCCACTGGAAAAAGCGGTCAACCCCGGCTCGATCGACAACCTCGACCTCCTCCACTTCTACGAGGACCTGGCCCGCAAACGCGCCTGATCCCAGGGAAGTCAGCACCGTGCGCCCCCGGACGCCCCGGGGCCGCACCCCCTCACACCCACTCCGACCTGCAAAAACAACCCCTCACCCGATCGATGCCGACCTCACCCCACCCCCATTGTCAGTGCCGCCGGTTACTGTGAGTGAGCATTGATCGACTGCACACAGGGGGAAACCATGGCCCAGACCGACCAGTTGACCATGCGACGCGTCCTGCGCCGCGAAGTCGCCGGCACCATCGGCCTGCTCACCGACGAACACGACTTCCGCAGCATGCGCCGCTACAGCACCTTCGTCTTCGACGACCACCGGACCTATCTCCAACAGGTCGAAGCACTCCTCAAAACCCGCGCCTCCCAAGGCAGCCACACAACCGTCGCCCTCTTCGACCCCCAGGAATACGCCGAATTCTGTGTGAGCGCCGGACTGGACCCGGACATCCCCACCAGCCGCGCCCGCTACACCGCGGAACTCGCCACCACCGGCCCGACCCTCCCCTACGAGGGCCAGCCACTGGACGACCTGGTCCCCGCCCTCGTCGATGCGGCCGTCCGCCAGGCGACCTGGGACTACGCCTCCACCCTCCTCGCCCGCCTCGGCACCTGCGCCACCTGCGGCGAGGACATCGGCCGCGCGGCCTTCGCCCGCGCCTCCGCCCTCCTGGTCCGCATCCTCGACACCGCACCCCCCGGCGACCGGCACCTCGTCTGCACGGTCTCCGGCACCCCCGAGATGCTCGCCGCCGCCCTCCACGCCGACCAGAACCCCACCGGGGCGACCCAACTCGACGAAACCGAAGCCCTGGAGTTCACCACCGTCCTCGCGGTCGGCCTCGCCACCCACAACCCCGGCGGACTGGTCATGCGCACCAGCGCCCCCGGCACCATCGACCGCGTCTACGGATGGCGCCTGCGCGGCCAAGGACTCGCCCCCCTGACCGCAGGCGAGGTCTTCGACGCCTACTGCACCGACGTCGACTCCGGCGACCTCATCTCACCCGAATCCGGCGTCGACTACTGCGTCCCGCCCGACCTGGACATGGACATGGACGACACCACACCCGGCCACCACCACTGACACCACGAGGGGCTCCCCACCCTTCGGTGGAGAGCCCCTCACACACAGGACGATCCTGGCCAACCGGCCCCATCAGCCGCCCGACGACTACGCGCCGGACAACACCGCCTGCGCCGCGGCCCGCGCCTCATCGGCACTGTCCGAAGCCCGCGCGGCAGCCGCAGCCCGCTCGCACTGCGCCAGCGTGTACTTCGCCAGCGTCGCCCGCACATACGGAATCGACGCCGCACCCATGGACAGGGAGGTGACCCCCAGCCCGGTCAGCACACAGGCCAGCAGCGGATCCGACGCGGCCTCACCACAGACACCACAGCTCTTGCCCTCGGCCTTCGCCGCCTCGGCGGACAGCGCCACGAGGTCGAGCAGCGCTGGCTGCCACGGATCCTGCAACCGGGACACGGCCCCCACCTGACGGTCGGCGGCGAAGGTGTACTGCGCGAGGTCATTGGTCCCCAGCGAAAGGAACTCCACCTCCTGGAGCACCGACCGGGCCCGCAGAGCGGCCGACGGGATCTCCACCATGGCCCCGAACTTCGCCTTCAGCCCGGCCGCCCGACAAGCGTCGGCGAACGCCTTGGCGTCGGACCGGTCGGCCACCATGGGAGCCATGACCTCAAGGTAGACCGGCAGCCCTTCCGCGGCCTTGGCAAGCGCGATCAACTGTGTGCGCAGCACCTCGGGGTGGTCGAGCAACGAGCGCAGCCCCCGCACACCCAGCGCCGGGTTCGGCTCATCGGCAGGCGTCAGGAAGTCGAGCGGTTTGTCGGCACCCGCGTCGAGCACCCGCACCACGACCCGGCTCTCGGGAAACGCCTCCAGAACCTTCCGGTACGACTCGACCTGCTTCTCCTCGGACGGCGCGTTCTCGCTGTCATCCAGGAACAGGAACTCGGTACGGAAGAGACCGACGCCCTCTGCACCCGCCTCGACAGCCGCGGCCACATCACCCGGACCACCGACGTTCGCCAGCAGCGGCACCTTGTGCCCGTCGGAGGTGGCCCCGGGACCGGTCGACGAGGCCAGCGCAGCCCTGCGCTCGGCCGCGGCGGCCTCCAACTGCCCCTTCTTCTCCTCGGTCGGATTCACGAAGATCTCACCGCTGGCACCGTCGACCGCGATCATCGTGCCCTCGGCCAGCTCACCCGCACCGGGCAGCGCCACCACGGCAGGCACCCCCAGCGCCCGCGCCAGAATCGCGCTGTGGCTGGTCGGACCGCCCTCCTCGGTGACGAACCCGAGCACCAGAGCCGGATCCAGCAGGGCCGTGTCCGCCGGCGCCAGATCACGGGCGACCAGCACATACGGCTCGTCACTGTCCGGCACACCCGGCATCGGCACCCCGAGCAGACGAGCGACGATACGGTTCCGCACGTCATCGAGGTCCGCCACCCGCCCGGCCAGGTACTCACCGGCACCCGCCAGCAGCTCCCGGTACGCGGCGAACGCGTCGTAGACAGCCCGCTCGGCCGTGCTCCCCCCGGTCACTCGCCGGTCCACGTCGGCCATCAGCTCGGGGTCCTGAGCCATCAGCGCCTGCGCCTCCAGCACGGCCTGCGCCTCGCCCCCCGCCAGATTGCCGCGCGCGGTCAGGTCGGCCGCCACAGCCTCGACGGCCTGCCGGGCGCGCCCCTGCTCACGCTCCGCCTCCTCCGCCGGAATCTGTTTGGCGGGCGGTTCGAGCACGGCCGTTCCCATGTGCCGCACCTCGCCGATCGCCACACCCTGGCTCACGCCGACGCCCCGCAGCGTTGTGTCCATCTCACCCGTCTCCGATAGTGCGGCGGGTCCCGCCGCCGCGATGGTTGCCCTACTGCCGCCACTGGGACGGTGCAGACATCACTGCCAGACGAAGAGGCTGTCGCCCGCCTTGACGTCGCCGTCCTCACGCAGCTCGGACAGGGCCTCGGCCGACGCCTCCAGTGCCACGATCGGGCACACGGGCGACTTGCCCGCCTCCTCGACCGCGGCAGGGTTCCAGCGCACGATGGCCTGGCCACGCGTCACGGTGTCCCCCTTGTTCACCAGCAGCTCGAATCCCTCGCCGTTCAGTTGCACGGTGTCGATACCGAGGTGAGCGAGCACCCCGTGCCCCTCGCTGTCCACGACGACGAAGGCGTGCGGGTGCAGCGAGACGATGACGCCGTCGACGGGCGAAACGGCCTCGCCGGGCTCACGCACGGGGTCGATGGCGGTACCCGGGCCGACCATGGCCCCGGAGAAAACCGGATCCGGCACTGCGGCCAGTCCGATGGCGCGTCCGGCGATCGGGGACGACACAGTGGTCATGGGAAGCCTCCCAGGGGTGGAGATTCATCGGGGCCGGCCGTCACTGCTTGTCCCGGACGGCGCACTGTTGAGCAGGGTATGTCATATGAAGTCCCGGTTCCTTGCGAGAGGACCGGGTTCGCGACTCAAGGAGCGACCACAAATCGGTTTGCCCCCGCTCCAGAGCCGCCTGTACAGTCGTACTCCTGCTTGAGGTCGAGCAACGCACCAGGCGACTCTGCCCAGCAGCACCCAACTTGTCAGATCCTATCCCGGGGTCGCCTTCTGCATGCTTGCAGGAGGGTGGTCAGGGGGACGGAAAAACACTGATAGAGTTCGGGACATCGAAGGGAAGCGCCCGGAGGAAAGCCCGAGAGGGTGAGTACGAAGGAAGCGTCCGTTCCTTGAGAACTCAACAGCGTGTCAAAAATCAACGCCAGATATGTTGATACCCCGACATCGGGAGCCTTCGGGTTTCTGGTGGCAGGGTTCCTTTGAAGTAAAACACAGCGAGGACGC
>NZ_JBFBEM010000009.1:0-37704 GCF_040683675.1 Streptomyces sp. NPDC093252
CTCTCGGGCTTTCCTCCGGGCGCTTCCCTTCGGTGTCTCCGACTCTATCAGATCCTTTTCTCGACCTGATCCCCAGTCAGCGGGGTTTGTCTTCCTGGCCGTTCGGCCCTTCCGACGAGTGAGACTTTAGCGGATTCCCGGCTCCCGACCTAATCGGGGTCCGCGTCCTTTCGAACGAGGATTCCTCATTTCGCAAATACGCATGCCAGCAATACAGCGGGCAGACGGACAGGTAACTGACCGGCTGTTCGCCGAGAGTGGTGGGACTTGCGGAATGGCTGCCCGGGGACCGACCAGGTCGGCGCTCACTTCGGACAGCCCGGAGAACATTACGTATCGGCATGTCCGGTGTCAACTCTCGTCCGGGCGGAACCCTGGAGGCGTACTGTGGTCGACATGACGACACGTACGTGCCACCAGCTCTGGTGGGCCGCCTGACGGCGGCCTGAGTCACGTATGTATTCGACGGCCGCCGCTCCTGGCGGCCGTTCTTGTTTCTCCCTCCTGGGGAGGGCGGCCGGTGGGTGCGGTGGTCCTGAGCGGGAGGTCGAGGGATGGAGCGAGTGTTCAGCGGGGTCAAGCCGACCGGGCATCTGACGCTGGGGAACTATCTGGGGGCCGTGCGGCGGTGGGCCGAGGTGGATCAGCACCGGGCGGACGCGCTGTTCTGCATCGTCGATCTGCACGCGCTGACCGTGGACCACGATCCGGGGCGGGTGCGGCGGCTGAGCCGGCAGGCGGCGACGCTGCTGCTGGCGTCGGGGCTGGATCCGCGGCTGTGCACCGTGTTCGTGCAGAGCCATGTAGATGAGCACGCGCGGCTGTCGTATCTGCTGGAGTGCGTGGCGACGGACGGGGAGATGCGGCGGATGATCCAGTACAGGGAGAAGGCGGCGCGGCAGCGGGCGCGGGGCGGGAGTGTGCGGCTGTCGCTGCTGACGTATCCGGTGCTGATGGCGGCGGACATCCTGGCGTACGGGACGGACCGGGTGCCGGTGGGGGACGACCAGACGCAGCATGTGGAGCTGGCGCGGGATCTGGCGGCGCGGTTCAACCAGCGGTACGGGCAGGCGTTCGTAGTGCCTCGGGCGGCGAAGGCGGGGGTGGCGGCTCGCGTGATGAATCTTCAGGACCCGAGATCGAAGATGGGGAAGAGCGACGACTCGGGGCCGGGCATCGTCTATCTGCTGGACGAGCCGGATGTGGTGCGGCGGAAGGTCATGCGGGCGGTGACCGACAGCGGGCGGGAGGTCGTGTACGACCGGGAGCGGCGGCCGGGGGTGGCGAATCTGCTGGAGATTCTCGCGGCCTGCACGGGTGGGAACCCGGAGGCGCTGAGCGGTGTATATGAAACGTACGGCGCCTTGAAGAAGGACACCGCGGAGGCGGTGGTGGAGGTTCTGCGGCCCGTACAGGACAGGCACAGGGAGCTGTGCGCGGATCCTGCGTATGTGGAGGGGGTGCTGCGGGATGGTGCGGCGCGGGCTCGGGGGATGGCGCGGCCGGTCGTGGATGCCGCTTATCGGGCGATCGGGCTGTTGCCGCAAGTGTCGGGGGATGGGGATGGGGATGAGGGTGGGGGTTCGGTTGAGGGGGGTGGGGGGTTGGGGGCGCTGAACGCTGCTCGGTAGGCGCGGGGGCTGGTGGCGAGGCGCGATGCGAAGTGCTGGCGCATGGTGACCTCGCTGCCGAAGCCCGCGCGGCGGGCGACCTCGGGCATGGGGAGGTCGGTGCGTTCCAGGAGTTTCTGGGCGGTGGCGACGCGCTGGTCCAGGAGCCAGCGCAGGGGTGTGGTGCCGGTGGCCGCGGTGAAGTGGCGGGCGAAGGTGCGCTCGGACATGCCCGCGTGCGCGGCGAGGTCGGCGATGGTGAGTGGTTCGTGCAGATGCCGGAGGGCGTGTTCGCGGACGGCGGCGAGGGTGTCGTCGTCGCGGTCGGTGTGGGGAGTGGGGTGTTCGATGAACTGTGCCTGGGATCCGGTGCGGAAGGGGGCCGTGACCATGGAGCGGGCGATGGTGGCGGCGGCTTCGGCGCCGTGGGAGCGGCGGACGAGGTGGAGGCAGAGGTCGATGCCGGCGGCGGTTCCGGCGGCGGTCCAGATGTTGTCGTCCTGGAGGAAGAGGGCGTCGGGGACGACGGTGACGCGGGGGTGGTGGGCGCGCAGGAGGTCGACGAGGTTCCAGTGGGTGATGGCGCGGCGGTCGTCGAGGAGTCCGGCCTGGGCGAGGGTGAAGGCGCCGCCGCAGAGGGAGGCGAGGGTGGTGCCTCGGGCGTGGGCGCGGCGCAGGGCGTGGAGGAGGGGGGCGGGTGCGGGGGTGAGGTGGTCGTCGAGGCCGGGGACGATGATCAGGTCGGCCTGCGGCAGCCAGCCGAGCGTGCGGTCGGGGTGGAGGGTGAGGCCGCCGCGCATCGGGATGGGGGTGGTGTCGGTGGCGACCCGGCGGAGGTCGAAGGCGGGGGCGTTCTGCGCGGTGCGGTCGGTGCCCCAGACCTCGGTGATGATCGAGACGTCGAAGGCGCGGATGCCGGGGAAGGCGAGAAGGGCGACCCGGTAGGGGTTCGAGGCGGCGTTCTTGGGGCTCGGGGCGGCGTTCTTGGGATCCGGGGCTGTGTTCTCGGGGTTCGGGGCGTCTGGGTCGTCGTCGGCCATGGGGGGAGTACATCACGGGTGGCGGTAACTCATCGATCGCTGTCTTCTGCACCTCTGGGGTGTGGGGGTGGGCGGCGACAGGATCGTGGGCATGGAGACCGCAGAGTTCACACAGATCGCTGGGAACGCCGCGCTGGTCGTGGTGGATGTGCAGCGGGGGTTCGACGAGATCGCGCTGTCGGTGGCGCGGAACCATCCGGAGGCAGATGAACGGATCGCCGAGTTGATCGACGTCTGGCAGGCGTCGGGGCGGCCGGTCGTGTTCGTACGGCATGACTCGGCCCGGGAGGACTCGCCGCTGCGGCGGGGGTACTCGGGCAATGACTTCAAGGAGTACGTGGAAGAGCGGCGGGGGAAGGGGGGCGGGGCGGAGGTGCTGGTGACGAAGTCGGTGAACTCCGCGTTTCTCGGGTCGCCGGATCTGGCGGGCTGGCTGAGGGGGGAGGGCATCAGGCAGATCGTGGTGGTCGGGATCCAGACCAACTGGTGTGTGGAGACCACGGCCCGGATGGGGGGCAATCTGGGGTTCGATGTGGTGGCGGCCTATGACGCCACCTACACCTTTGATGTGGAGGGGCCGTTCGGCTGGCGGCTGAGTGCGGAGGAGGCGGCGCGGGCCGCCGCGGTGAATCTGCACGGGGGCGGCTTCGCGCGGGTGGTGACCACGGCGGAGGTGGTGCGGGGGGTGGGGTGAGCCTTGTGCCGAGCCGGTGGGGTCGGTGGTGGCCGATCACTTGTGGCCGGTCAGTTGGTGTCGGTCGGTTGGTGTCGGTCAGTTGTTGCCGGAGGCCAGTTCGCGGCTGCGGTCGCGGGCGGCTTCCAGGGCGGCGATGAGGGCGGCCCGTACGCCGTGGTTCTCCAGTTCGCGGATGGCGTTGATGGTGGTGCCGGCCGGGGAGGTGACGTTCTCGCGGAGCTTGACCGGGTGTTCGCCGCTGTCGCGGAGCATCACGGCGGCGCCGATCGCTGACTGGACGATCAGGTCATGGGCCTTGTCGCGGGGGAGGCCCAGCAGGATGCCGGCGTCGGTCATGGCTTCGACCAGGTAGAAGAAGTAGGCCGGGCCGGAGCCGGAGAGGGCGGTGCAGGCGTCCTGCTGGGACTCGGGGACGCGGAGGGTCTTGCCGACGGCGCCGAAGATCTCCTCGGCGGTGGCGAGATGGTCCGGGGTGGCGTGGCTGCCGGCCGAGATGACGGACATGGCCTCGTCCACGAGGGCGGGGGTGTTCGTCATGACGCGGACGACGGGGGTGCCGGTGGTCAGGCGCTCCTCGAAGAAGGAGGTGGGGATGCCGGCCGCGCCGCTGATGATCAGGCGGTCGGCGGGGACGTGGGGGGCGAGTTCGTCCAGGAGGGTGCCCATGTCCTGCGGTTTGACCGTGAGGATCAGGGTGTCGGCGGTCTTGGCGGCCTCGGTGTTGGTGACGGGGGTGACTCCGTGGCGGGCGCGGAGTTCCTCGGCGCGCTCGGGGCGGCGGGCGGTGACCAGGAGGTCGGCGGGTGCCCAGCCGCCTCGGATCATTCCGCTGAGCAGGGCTTCGCCGATTTTTCCGGTGCCTAGGACTGCGACTTTCTGCGTCATGGTGCGGGGCCCTCCGGGGGTGTGTCGTCCGGTTTCATCCTTGCACTCGGGGGTGGGGGGTGGGGGGTCTGTCCGGTGGGCGGACGGGTGGGGGTGAGGGGTAGGGGTGAGGGTTGGGGAGGTAGGGGCGTCTCGGGGTGAGGGGTGGGGGTGAGGGCGCGGGGTGAGGGCGGGGTGGTCAGGGGGTGCGGCGGCGGAGGGTTGCGGCGCCCAGGAACAGGACGAGGAGGGCGCAGCCCGCGACGACCAGGACATCGCGGAGGAAGGTGGCGGTCATGTCGGTGTGCTGGAGGACCTCGTTCATGCCGTCGACGGCGTAGGACATGGGGAGGACGTTGGAGATGGCTTCGAGGGCGGGGTGCATCTGGTCGCGGGGGGCGAAGAGGCCGCAGAGGAGGAGCTGGGGAAAGATCACCGCGGGCATGAACTGGACCGCCTGGAACTCGGAGGCCGCGAAGGCCGAGACGAAGAGACCGAGGGCTGTGCCGAGCAGGGCGTCGAGCAGGGCCACCAGGAGCAGCAGCCAGGGGGAGCCGGTGACGTCGAGGCCGAGGGCCCAGACCGCGAGGGCGGTGGCCAGGGCCGACTGGATGATCGCGAGAAGGCCGAAGGCGAGGGCGTAGCCGGCGATCAGGTCGCCCTTGCCCAGGGGCATGGCGAGGAGGCGTTCGAGGGTGCCCGAGGTGCGTTCGCGCAGGGTGGCGATCGAGGTGACCAGGAACATCGTGATCAGCGGAAAGATGCCGAGGAGTGAGGCGCCGATGGTGTCGAAGGTGTCGGCGGTGGCGGAGGTGGCGGCAGGGCGGTCGCCTTCGTCGAAGACGTAGCGCAGCAGGAGGAGCATCAGGCAGGGGATGAGGATCAGCAGGGCGAGTGTGCGCGGGTCGTGGTGGAGCTGGCGGAGGACTCGGGCGGCGGTGGCCAGGGTGCGGGAGGGGTTGAGGATGCCGGTGGGGGTGGGTGGAGTGGTGGGGGGTGTGGGGTGTGAGGGGGTGGTGGTGGCTGAGGGGGCGGTGGGTGTGTCGGTCGGTTCGTTGGGGGGCGGGGGCTGGGCGTCGGTGGTGGTCATGCGGTGGGTTCCTTTGTCCGGGCGGCGGTGACGGCTTCGTCGACCAGGTGGAGGAAGGCCGCTTCGACGGTGTCGCGGCCGGTGCGGGTGCGCAGGGCGGCGGGGGTGTCGTCGGCGAGGATCTCGCCCTCGCGCATCAGGAGGAGGCGGTGGCAGCGCTCGGCCTCGTCCATGACGTGGGAGGAGATGAGGAGGGTGGCGCCGCGGGTGGCGGCGAGGGAGTGGAAGAGGTTCCAGAGGTCGCGGCGCAGGACGGGGTCGAGGCCGACGGTGGGTTCGTCGAGGACGAGGAGTTCGGGGGCGCCGAGGAGGGCGACGGCGAGGGAGACGCGGCTGCGCTGGCCGCCGGAGAGCCGGCCGGCGAGGGAGTCGGCGTGGCGGGTGAGGTCGACGTCGGCGATGGCGCGGGTGACGCCCGCGCGGCGGTGGGCCGCGGCGGCGCGGCCGGGGTGGAGGACGGCGGCGAAGTAGTCGAGGTTCTGCCGGACGGTGAGGTCGTCGTAGACGGAGGGGGCCTGGGTGACGTAGCCGATGCGGGTGCGCAGGGTGGGGTGGCCCGCGGGGCGGCCGAGGACGTCGAGGGTGCCGGTGACCTTGGCCTGGGTGCCGACGACGGCTCGCATCAGGGTGGACTTTCCGCAGCCGGAGGGGCCGAGCAGGCCGGTGATCTGGCCGGGCGGGACGGTGAAGTCGAGGGCGCGCAGGACGGTGCGGGGGCCGCGGACGACGGTGAGGTTCTTGGCGCTTATGGCTGGGGGTGTGGGGGTGGTGGGGAGGGAGGTGGGTGGGGGTGGGGGTGGGGGTTTATTCATCATGCGGTGAATAATCCTCCGGGGGTGGGGTGGGGTCAAGCGGGGTGGGGGCATGCCTGTGTGGCGGACCCTTGCTAGGGGCCGCCGCACGAGGGGGGGAGGGGAGGAGGTACTGGTCAGGGGTGGGGGGTGGCTACGAGGAGTTCTACGTCGTAGGTCTCTTCGATGTGGGCGGTCGGGAAGTGGGCCAGGAGGTGGGCGCGCTCCTCGGTGAGGAAGGTGGTGCGGGTGTGTTCGTCGGCGACGAGGAAGATCGAGTGGCTGCCGAGGTTGGCCAGATGGACGTCCAGTGGGACCCGGCGGCTCCAGCGGATGCGGCGGTGGGCGAAGTCGGGGCCGTTCGGGGCGTCGATGGCGTGGCCGGTGATCCGGCGGACCTCGCCTGCGGCGTCGCGGGCGAAGGTGCGGTGGACGCGGCGGGACTGCTCGGCGATCCAGTCGATGTCCAGGGCGTCGGTGTTCCACCACAGGGCGAGGGCGCCGCCCGGACGCAGGACGCGCAGGGCCTCCGGGAGCGAACGGGCCTGGTCGGTCCAGTGCCAGGACTGGGCGTAGGTGACGAGGTCGACGGAGGCGTCGGCCAGCGGGAGACGGTCGCCGTCGCCCCGGACGACGGGGGCGTCGGGGAGGGTCCGGCGGAACTCGGCGGCCATGCCCGCGCCGGGCTCGACGGCGATCACCTCGGCGCCGCGGTCCCGCAGCAGTGCCGTCGCCATGCCCGTACCGGCGCCGATGTCCGCCACCCGGGCGCCGGCCAGGGGGCGGCCGGAGAGTTCCTCGACGGCGTCCAGGAGGGCGGGCGGGTAGGAGGGGCGGTTGGCGGCGTACTGGGCGGCGGCGGAGTCGAAGGAGCGGGCGCGGTCCCGGGTGGTCGGTGAGGCCGGTGGAGGTGTCGTCATAACGGCCATGGTGGGCGGAGGGGGAGAGGAAGGGGAGAGAAGGGGAGGGAGGGGGACGGGAGGAGTGGGGCGAGGAGTGAGGGTTTGGGGTGGGTGGGGTTATTGGCGGCGGCGCTTCTTCGCCGGGTTGCCCGTGCGGCGGGAGGTGCGCTTCGCGTGGGTGCGGCGGGCCTCCTCGTACTCCTGGCGGTGGAGCTTCTCGCCGGGGGCCTCGGTCAGGGAGCGGAAGAAGTAGGCGAGGAGGGAGCCCACGAAGCCGATGGCGAGGAGGCCGCGCAGGGAGGACTGGCGGTCCGGTTCGGGGCGCCGGGAGAAGGTGTCCCAGGTGGTGCGGAAGGCCAGCGCGCTGCACACCGCGAACATCACGACGACCAGGAGCGTGACGAAGCTGCCGGTGTTGGCGAGTTGGAGGCCCTGGTAGGCGAAGCGCAGCACCAGGCAGGCGGCGACGGCCGCGGCGAGGGAGCCGACGGCGACACCGATGCGGCGCAGGAGGTAGCCGTCGGTGTGGTCGACCCAGGTCGTGCCGAAGAAGCGGATCGTGTCGGGGTGGGGGGCGTCGGCAGTGGGGGCCGGGGTTTCGGTGCGGGGCGTTTGACGGGCGGGGGTGGGGGCGGGGGTTGTCCCGTCCGTGTCGGTCTCGCCGGTCTTGGCCTTCGCGGGTCTGCCGGGCTTGCCCTTCGGGTTCTCACTCACCCGTCGATTATCACTGGGTGGGGGTGTGGGGGCTGCGGGTGGTGCGGAGCGGGTTTTCCGGGGGGGGTGGAGGAAGGGGTTCCCCCTCGGGGGTCCCGGAGGGAGTGGGGTATGCCCGGAGGGAGCGGGGAATGGGTGGCATGGTGCGGCTCCCGGTGATCGGGATGGGATCGCCGGGAGCCTTGGGCCCTGGTGGGTCGGGGTGGGCCGGGGTGCCTTGGTGGGTCGGATGCCTGGTGGCCCGGGTTTCGGGTGGGCCGGGGGCCTGGTGGGCCGGATTGCAGGTGGCCTGGGTACCAGGTGGTCCGGGGTGGCCCGCAAGGCAGTGGCCCAGGGGCCTGGTGGGCCGGAATGCGGGTGGGTCAGGAGCAGCGCGGGGCGACGTAGCCGTCGCTGCCCGTGTTCACATAGGCGTCGGAGACGTACTGGGCGTTGGCGATGCAGTCCCAGATGGTCGAGGTGCCGTACGGGCCGGTGACGGAGTCGCCGGGGCGCTGGCAGTAGATCGGGACCGTGGCGCCCTCGGGGAGGACGCGGACGATCCGGTAGTGGGTACCGGGGCCGCTGCGGACGTTCAGCCGGACGCCGGGGGCCACCGGGTACGCGCGTACCCGTGCCGCCGCCGCGTCCGTGCCGGCCGACTGTGCCACCTGACCGTCGGTCTCGACCTCGACCTCGACCTCGACCTCGTCCGCCCCCTGTGGCACCGCCTGCTCGGTGTTCTCCGTGGCCATGTCGTTCTCCCCCCTGGATGAACCTTCACGATGAACCGCGTGATGAACCGCGTGATGAACGCTTCACGCCAAAATCGCGCGGCGCACCGAGGCTAGCAAGGCGCCCGGGGTTTCGTACGAAGCATCGACTAGGCTCAGCGCGTCGTGCGTGCGGAGGAGCATCCGGGGGTGAGCGATGCCGCCATGGCGCAGCACCGGCGCGGACGCGGAAGCGGAATCTCCGCAGTATGCCGGGCAGTATCTGCTGGAGGCCGAGTTGGGCTCCGGCGGGATGGGCGTCGTCCATCTGGCGCGGTCGGCCTCCGGGTTGAAGCTCGCGGTGAAGGTCGTGCATGCCGATTTCGCGCAGGATCCCGAGTTCAGGGGGCGGTTCCGGCAGGAGGTCGGGGCCGCGCGGAAGGTCAGCGGGGCGTTCACCGCGCCGGTCGTGGACGCCGATCCCCATGCCGGGCGGCCCTGGATGGCGACCCTGTTCATCCCCGGGCCGACCCTCGCGGAGTATGTGAAGCGGAACGGGGCGCTACCGGCCGCTCGGCTACGGCAGTTGATGGCCGGGCTGGCGGAGGCGCTGCGGGACATCCACCGGGCCGGAGTGGTCCACCGGGATCTCAAACCCAGCAATGTGCTGCTCGCCGAGGATGGGCCGAAAGTCATCGACTTCGGGATCTCCCGGCCCTCGGACAGTGAACTGCGCACCGAGACCGGCAAACTGATCGGCACGCCGCCCTTCATGGCGCCGGAACAGTTCCGTCGGCCGCGTGATGTCGGGCCCGCCGCCGATGTCTTCGCCCTCGGGTCGGTCATCGTGCACGCGGCGACCGGCAGCGGGCCGTTCGATTCGGACAGTCCATATCTGGTGGCCTATCAAGTCGTGCACGAGGAGCCGGACTTGACAGGGGTGCCGGAGGACCTCACGGAACTGGTCGCACGCTGTCTGGCCAAGGATCCCGAGGACCGGCCGACGCCCGATGAGCTGATGACCGAGCTGCGGTCGGTGTCGGCGTCGTACGACACACAGGCGTTCATACCGGAGCAGCGGGCGGCGACCGAGGGGTCCGGGGAGGGCGGGAGCGCAGGCGGCAGCGAGGGTGGCGGGGGTGGCGGGAAGCGCTCCGGGGGCCGGGCCGAGGTGCCCACCCATCGGCGGCGCGCAGTGCCGGGCGGCGGGGAGGGGGAGCAGCAGGGGCGGCCGGGGTGGGTGCGGGTGCCGCGCGGGCGGCGGCTGTGGACGGGGGTGGGTGCCGCGGCCGTTGCCGTGGCGCTCGGGGCCGGGGTGTTCGTGCTGGCCGGGGGTGAGTCGGCCGCGCCGCCGGCCGGGCAGGGGGCATCGGGGCAGGGGGAGGCGTTCCGGCCGTGGGAGGTGACGCTGAGCGCGAAGGGGGCCGAGGCCGGGGGGATGCCGCGCTGTGTGTACGCGCCCGACGTGCTGTTCTGCACCCGGCCCGGGGTGCTCGCCGCGGCGGTGGATCCGGCGGACGGGTCGGTGCGGTGGATTCGGGCCGACCCGGGCTCGGGCTCGGGGACTGGTGGTGGGGCGGGTGGTGGTGTCGGTGGGGACGGGGTCGTCGAGCCGCCGGTGCTGGCGGGTGGGCTGCTGCATGTGGTCACGGACGGGGGGCGGCGGCTGGCCGCGCTGGACCCGGACACCGGCCGTACCCGCTGGACCCATGATCTGACCGGCTTCGGCGGCCGGATCGCGCATGCCGGCGGGGTCGTCCTGCTCACCGCCGACGACTCCGAGGTCACCGCGCTGGACGCGGCCACCGGGGAGCGGAAGTGGCGGCGGACGGTGGACGGGCTGACCCAGCCGGTGTTCCAGTCGTACGGCGACGGGAACGCGTACGCGGTGGGCGCCGGCGGGGCGGACGGGACGCGGGTCAGCGCTGTCGACCCGGAGACCGGCGACGTCCGTTGGCAGCGGCGGCTGACCGGGACGCTCACCCTGGTGGGCGCGCGGGACGGGGTGCTGTGGTTCACCTCGACGACGGCGGCGTACGCCGACACGGATGCCGTGGTGCGCTACGACGTGGAGCGGCGGGATCTGCGGCGGATCGCGCTCCGCTATCCGATCGCGGGCGCGCAGAGTGTCGTACGGGATGCGGAGCGGGTGTATGTGATCGGGGCCGATGGGGCGCTGGTGGCCGTGGACGCGGGGAAGGCGGCGCAGGTGTGGCGGCTGGAGACGTCGGTGAGTTTTCCGTCGGCGCCGGTGGTGGCCGGGGGGCGGCTGTACTTCGGGGCCGGGGACGGGCGGGTCGTCGCCGTGGACGCGGCGAAGGGCGAGCAGCTCGGGCAGTCGGAGGCGCGGCCGGGGGCGGCGCGCGAGTCGGTGGTGTCGGGGTTGCCGGTACCGGTGGTGGGTGACGGGAAGGTGTTCGGGGCGGCGCCGGACGGGACGCTGTTCGCGGTGGAGGAGAGGTAAGGGGGGTGGCAGGGCCTTGACGGGGGTGGCGGTGGGCCGGGGTGGTGGAGGGGCCGCACCCGTCACGTGCGGCCCCTCGTGGTGGCCGGTCCCTGCCTCTCTTCGGGCGGCCGGCCCTCGGTCAGGTGCGGGCTCGGCCCACGCCCTCCGTCGGATGCGGCTCAGCCCAGCTTGCTGACGTCGCGGACCGCGCCCCGGTCGGCGCTGGTGGCCATCGCCGCGTAGGCGCGCAGGGCGGCGGAGACCTTGCGCTCGCGGTTCTTCGGGGCGTAGACCCCGCCCAGCGCCTGCTCGCGGCGGGCGAGTTCGGCGTCGTCGACCAGCAGCTCCATCGAGCGGTTGGGGATGTCGATACGGATGCGGTCGCCGTCCTCGACCAGGGCGATCGTGCCCCCGGAGGCCGCTTCGGGGGAGGCGTGGCCGATGGACAGGCCGGAGGTGCCGCCGGAGAAGCGGCCGTCGGTGACCAGCGCGCACGCCTTGCCCAGGCCGCGGCCCTTGAGGTACGAGGTCGGGTACAGCATCTCCTGCATACCCGGGCCGCCCTTGGGGCCCTCGTAGCGGATGACCACCACGTCACCCTCCTTGACCTGCTTGGTCAGGATCTTCTCAACGGCTTCCTCCTGGGACTCGCAGACGACCGCGGGGCCCTCGAAGGTCCAGATCGACGCATCGACACCCGCTGTCTTCACAACGGCCCCGTCCACCGCCAAGTTCCCCTTGAGCACAGCGAGTCCGCCGTCCTTGGAGTAGGCGTGCTCGGCGGAGCGGATGCAGCCGCCCTCGGCGTCCTCGTCCAGCGCGTCCCAGCGCTCGGACTGGGAGAACGCCTCGGCGGAACGGACGCAGCCGGGCGCCGCGTGCCACAGCTCGACCGCCTCGGGGGACGGGGAGCCGCCGCGCACGTCCCAGGTCTTCAGCCAGTCGGCGAGGGACGGGCTGTGCACGGCGTGCACGTCCTCGTTGAGCAGGCCCGCGCGGTGCAGTTCGCCGAGCAGCGCGGGGATGCCGCCCGCGCGGTGCACGTCCTCCATGTAGTACGTGCGGTCCTTGGCGACGTTCGGCGCGACCTTCGCGAGGCAGGGCACGCGCCGCGACACGGCGTCGATCTCCGCCAGCCCGAAGGGGACCTCGGCCTCCTGGGCGGCGGCCAGCAGGTGCAGGATCGTGTTGGTGGAGCCCCCCATGGCGATGTCCAGCGCCATGGCGTTCTCGAACGCGGCGAAGGTGGCGACGTTGCGCGGCAGGACCGTGGCGTCGTCCTGCTCGTAGTAGCGGCGGGTCACCTCCATGACCGTGCGCGCGGCGTCCACGTAGAGCTGCTTGCGGGCCGTGTGGGTCGCCAGGACCGAGCCGTTGCCGGGGAGGGAGAGGCCGATGGCCTCGGTCAGGCAGTTCATGGAGTTGGCCGTGAACATGCCGGAGCAGGAGCCGCAGGTCGGACAGGCGTTCTCCTCGATACGGAGGACGTCCTCGTCCGACACGTTCTCGTTCGCGGCCTCGACCATGGCGTCGATCAGGTCGAGCGTGCGGACCGTGCCATCGACCAGGGTGGCGCGGCCGGCCTCCATGGGGCCGCCGGAGACGAAGACCGTGGGGATGTTCAGCCGCAGGGCCGCGTTGAGCATGCCCGGGGTGATCTTGTCGCAGTTGGAGATGCAGACCAGGGCGTCGGCGCAGTGCGCCTCGACCATGTACTCCACGCTGTCCGCGATCAGATCGCGGGAGGGCAGGGAGTAGAGCATGCCGCCGTGGCCCATGGCGATGCCGTCGTCCACCGCGATGGTGTTGAACTCGCGCGGGATGCCGCCGGCCGCGACGATCGCCTCGCTGACGATCCGGCCGACCGGCGCGAGGTGGGTGTGACCGGGCACGAACTCGGTGAAGCTGTTGGCGACCGCGATGATCGGCTTCCGGCCGATGTCCGCACCGGGTACACCGGAGGCGCGCATAAGGGCGCGGGCGCCCGCCATGTTGCGACCGTGGGTGACTGTGCGGGACCTCAGCTCGGGCATCGTCGCTCGCTCCTTCGGAGAGTTCCGGGAGTTCCGGGGGCTCCGGCGGTCGGGAACCGAGCCGTCGGAGTTCTGGCTGTTACGAGCGTACGCCCGTGCTCCAAGGGATGGACATCCTGTCCGGGATTCGGGATGAATGTCTCATGGGGGTGGGTCGGGAGGTTCCGGGTGGCTGGGGGCCGGCTGGTCAGGGGGTGGGGTGGCGTGGGGGCGGCTGGTCAGGGGTGGCTGGTGGTCGGTTGGTCAGGGGGTCGGTTGGGGACGGCTGGTCAGGGGGCGGTCAGGTGGCTCTGGACCACGGGGGCGACCCGTTCGATGATCCGTTCGACGTCGACCGAGGCCAGTGGCTCGATCTTGATCACATAGCGGATCATGGCGATCCCCACCAACTGGGACGCCGCCAGCTCGGTCCGGAGTCTCGGGTCGGGCAGATCGACCTGGTCGGCGATCCGGCTCAGCAGGGTGCTGGCGATGATGTTGCTGAAGACGGTCCGCGCGGCCTCGTTGTTCACGGCGGAGCGGACGATGGCCAGCAGTGGCTTACGGGTGGCCGGGTTCTCCCAGACGGCGAAGAAATGGCGGGTCAGTCGCTCTCCGGCGGCCTCCAGAGGGCCGTCGATCACCACGTCGGGGGCGCGGAGCGCCGGGGCGGCGGCTGCGGCGACGGCAGCGGCGAAGACCTGCTCCTTGGTGCCGAAGTAGTGGTGGACGAGGGCCGGGTCCACCCCGGCCGATGTCGCGATCCCCCGCACGGAGGTCTTGTCGTACCCGCGCTCGGCGAACTTGTCCCGGGCCGCGATCAGGATCCGGTCGCGGGTGGCGGGGCCGTCGGCGGAGTCGGTACGGGAGGGGCGGCCTCGGCGGCGGGGGGGTGAGGGGGGGGTGGGGGGTGCTGTGGGGGGCGTAGGGGTGTCGGGCTGGGCGGGGGGCTCTGGGGTGTTGGATCGGGCGGGGGCCCCAGGGGGGCTGGTTCGGGCGGGGGCCCTTGGGGGGCTGGTCTGGACGGGGGTCCCGGGCGGGCTGGACCGGACGGGGGTCTTAGGGGTGCCGGTACGGGCGGGGGTTTCGGGGGTGCCCGTCCGGGCCGGGGTTCCGGGGGTGCTCTTGGGGTCGTGCTTCGGGTCGGTCATGACCGGGTCACCTTTGTCGGTGAGGCCAGATGGAGGCGGGTGAAGGCGAGGGCCTCCGCGAGGTCCGCCTCGCGCTCGGCGCTGGACATCGCCCTGCGCGTGTTGACCTCGATCACCACATGGCCGTCGAAGCCGGTCACGGCGAGCCGGTTCAGCAGTTCGGCGCAGGGCTGGGTGCCGCGGCCGGGCACCAGGTGCTCGTCCTTGGCCGAACCCCGGCCGTCGGCGAGATGGACATGGCCGAGGCGGTCGCCCATCCGGTCGACCATGTCCAGGGCGTCGGTGCGGGCGGTCGCCGTATGGCTGAGGTCGATCGTGTAGTGCCGGTGGTCGTCCTTGGTGACGTCCCAGTCGGGGGCGTACGCGAGCATCTCGCGGTCGCGGTAGCGCCAGGGATACATGTTCTCGACGGCGAACCGGACGTCGGTCTCGTCGGCCATGCGCCAGATCCCGGTGACGAAGTCCCGCGCGTACTGGCGCTGCCAGCGGAACGGCGGATGGACCACGACCGTGCTCGCGCCGAGCCGCTCGGCGGCGGCGCGGGCGCGCTGGAGCTTGGTCCAGGGGTCGGTCGACCAGACGCGCTGCGTGATGAGCAGGCAGGGGGCGTGCACGGCGAGGATCGGGACCCGGTGGTAGTCGGCGAGCCGGCGCAGGGCGTCGATGTCCTGGCTGACCGGGTCGTTCCAGACCATGACCTCGACGCCGTCGTAGCCCAGGCGCGCGGCGATCTCGAAGGCCGTCGCCGTCGACTCCGGGTAGACCGAGGCCGTCGAGAGGGCGACCTTCGCGTCCGGAATGCGTACGACAGGGGGTGCCACGAAGCACAGCGTACGTGGGATTGGCGGTGGGTCCGGGTGGATGGGGAGCTGGGGGGCTGGGGAGCTGGGTGGACGAGGGGGAGGAGGGGGAGGAGGGGGTGGGGCGGTGCTTGGGGGGATCCGGGGCGGGGGGCGGGGGCGGGGGCTGTGCGGCTCCCGCGGGACGGGGGCAGGCGCTGCCGCTCGGCCTGCTGCGGTTCTGTCCCCGGCCCGCCCCGTCCGTTCGGCTACAGGTCCGCCAGGTCCGTCGGCATCGCCGGGGTCATGGTGGTGCCCATGCGGTCCAGTTTGCGCAGGATGATGCCCTCGCGCAGGGCCCAGGGGCAGACCTCCACGGTCTCCACGCCGAACAGGTCCATCGCCCCCTCGGCCACCAGGGCACCGGCGAGGAGCTGGCCCGCGCGGCCGTCGGAGACGCCGGGGAGTTCGGAGCGCTCGGCGATGGTCATCGAGGCGAGCCTCGGCACCCATGCCTCCAGGGACTCGCGCTTGAGGTCGCGCTGCACATAGAGGCCGTCGGCGCTGCGGGCGGCGCCGCCGATCCGGGCGAGCTGCTTGAACGTCTTGGACGTGGCGACCACATGGTCGGGGGCACCGAACCGGCTGAACTCCCCCACCGTGCGGGCGATCCGGGCCCGCACATGGCGGCGCAGGGCCCTTATGGCGTCCGGTCCGGGCGGGTCGCCGGGCAGCCAGGCGGCGGTGAGGCGGCCGGCGCCCAGCGGGAGGGAGACGGCGGCGTCGGGTTCCTCGTCGATACCGAAGGCGATCTCCAGGGAGCCGCCGCCGATGTCCAGGACCAGCAGCTTTCCGGCCGACCAGCCGAACCAGCGGCGTACCGCGAGGAAGGTCAGCCGGGCCTCCTGCTCGCCGGTCAGCACCCGCAGCTCGACGCCGGTCTCGGCGCGTACGCGCGCGAGGACGTCGTCCGCGTTGGTGGCCTCGCGCACGGCGGAGGTGGCGAACGGCAGGATCTCCTCGACGCCCTTGTCCTCGGCGGCCTGGAGGGCCTCGTGCACGATGGTGATCAACTGGTCGACACCGGCGGTGCCGATGGACCCGTCGTCCTCCAGCAGTTGGGCGAGGCGCAGATCCGCCTTGTGCGAGTGCGCGGGCAGCGGGCGCGCGCCCGGGTGCGCGTCCACCACCAGCAGATGCACCGTGTTGCTTCCCACGTCGAGGACACCGAGTCTCATACCCGGAACGCTACTGCCAGTGGCGCGATCCTTTGCCCCGGAGGCCGGTTCCCGAGCAGTCCCGTGGAGGGGGTTCCGCGACTTACCCTGGACCCGTGCCAAAGACGAAAAAGGCGAAGAGCGGCAAGACCGGTAAGGCCGACAAAGTCGGTAAGACCGGCAAAGCCGACAAGGTCGACATGATCGATAAAGCGGTGAAAGTCGGCAAGAAGGTCAAAGGGCAGGCCGCCGCGGAGGCCGCGCCCGCCGACGAGCAGGGGCTGGACTTCCCGCGCGCGTGGGTCGAGTTCCCGGACCCGGCGGACGACGAGCAGGTCTTCCGCTGCGATCTGACCTGGCTGACCTCCCGCTGGAACTGCGTCTTCGGAAGCGGCTGCCAGGGCATCCAGGCGGGCCGCGCGGACGACGGGTGCTGCACGCTGGGCGCGCACTTCTCCGACGAGGACGACGAGCAGCGCGTCGCCGGGTTCGTGGCACGGCTCACGCCGGACATCTGGCAGCACCACGACGAGGGCCACGCGCGCGGCTGGGTCTCCGAGGACGAGGACGGCGACCGCCAGACCCGCCCCTTCCAGGGCTCCTGCATCTTCCAGAACCGGCCCGGTTCCGCCGGGGGCGCGGGCTGCTCGCTGCACATCCTGGCCGTCCGGGAGGGCCGGGAACCGCTGGAGACCAAGCCGGACGTCTGCTGGCAGCTACCGGTGCGGCGCACCTTCGACTGGATCGACCGTCCCGACGACACGCGCGTGCTCCAGGTGTCCATCGGCGAGTACGACCGCCGGGGCTGGGGTCCGGGCGGCCACGATCTGCACTGGTGGTGCACGTCCGCGACCTCGGCGCACGGCGCGGGCGACCCGGTGTACGTGTCCTACCGGCCCGAGCTGACCGAGCTGATGGGCAAGGCGGGCTACGACCGGCTGGTCGAGCTGTGCGAGGAGCGGCTGGCGTCGGGGTTGCCGCTGCTGGCTGCGCATCCTGCGGATCCGGTGGAGTTGGCGCGGCCGGGGGGGTCGGGGGACGCGGAGGGTTCAGGGGACTCAGAGGGTCTGGCGCGCCCGGTGGGTCTGGCGGGTTCGGGGGACGCGGAGGGGTGAGAGGTGAGGGGTGCCTCAGGGGGAGCCGGCGGCCGATTCCGCCGGTTCCGCCGGGGCTCCACCGGTTCCGCCGGTTCGGGTCCTGCGGGGGTGGCTGAGGGGCCTGGGACGGGCTGGAGGGCGAGCTCGGGGAACGGGCTGAGGGCGGGGCTTGGGGAGGGCATGTCGCCGGGCGGGAGCGGCCCTCACCGTGGGCGGCGTGTCGGCATGGCTTGAGCCCGACTGCCCGGCCCGGCGCCACACCGTCCGGGCGGGCGCCGACCGACGCCACACCGTCCAGCCCAAGGCCAGCCGGCCCCGCACCGTCCAGCCCGGGGCCCACCGACCCCATGGCATCCAGTCCGACGCCCATCGACCGCGCAGCATCCAACCGGGGGCCAGCCAACCCCACAGGATCCAGCCCAGCGCCCACCGGCCTCACAGCATCCAGCCCGGCGTCAGCCGACCCCCGCTGCTCAGCCCGAGCCCGTCGGCTCCCCCGGGTGAATCAGCCCCCGGGTAGACCAAGCCCCTGGATCGCTCACCCTGCGGGTCACTCACCCTCCGGGTCGCTCACCCCGGACCGGGCTGCCCCGGCTCGCTCGGCGGTGGGGTCGAACCGGGGTCCGTCGGGGACGGGTCCGTCGGGGTGGGCTCGGGGTCCGTCGGGGTCGGTGGGGGGCTGCTGGGCGGGCCGGTCGGGGTGGTGGCCGTCGGGGTCGGCTCGGGTGGGGTGGGTTCCGGGTCGGTCGGCGGCGGGGTGCGGGTGGGTGTGGGACGGGGCGCGGTCGGCGTGGGCGCGGTGCCGTAGCCCTCGATGGAGACGACCGCCCCGGCCGGGGAGACCGCCACCCGCGCGCTCCAGTGGCCGGACGGCTCGCGCAGATGGTCCACGTACACCTTGATCGTCAACGACTCGCCGGGCTGGAGGGTTCCCGAGGAGCGGCTGAGGTAGAGCCAGGCGGCGCCGGTGGACGCGGACCAGCTCACCGGCGTGTCGCCGGTGGCGGTGAGGGTGATGAGGGTGGTGTCACCGCTGTTGGCCGCGGTGACGTCCATCCGGGCGGCCCCCTGGTGCCCGGCACCGGACACGCTGAGCACCTGGACGGAGACATCGGGGCGGTCGCCGGTGCCGAAGCGGTCGGGGCGGTCGCCGGCGCTGCCCGCGTTCTGGTAGCCGGAGCCGGTGCCATCGAGTCCGGCGGAACCGTCCTCCTGGGTGGCGGTCGCGCCGGGACCGCCCTGTCCGTCGGTGACCGCGGGGGCGCCGCGGTAGGCCGACCACAGGGCGATCACGGGCGCGGCGACAACCGTGGCGACGACGGTCGTGGTGACGGCCCGCGCGCGGATGCGGTCCCTGCGGGCGGCGCGGTCCTTGGGGTCCATCGGGAAGCCACGCCGGTCGTAGCGCGGTACGGCGGCCCCCCGCGCGCGGGTGTGGTGGGTGAGCGCCCGGTGGAGGGCGGCGCGGGGCGCCTCCAGGACGGGCAGTTCGGCGGGGGTGACGGTGGCGCCGGGCCAGCGGCCGGGCACCGCGCGCTGGGCGGTGCGGCGGCAGCGGGGGCAGTCGTCGACATGGCGGACGAGTTCCCGGCGCAGGGCCGTGCTGAGCACCAGCCGGTGGTCGCCGGTGAGGCGGGCGACGCCGGGGCAGCCGCCGGTCTCGACCACGGCGAGCGCCGCGCGGGTGCGTTCCACCTCGCAGGCGGCGGAGGCGAGCAGTTCGCGGGCGGTGGCCGGGTCCATGCCGAGCACGGCGGCGACCTCATGGGCGGCCAGATGGTGGCGCACGGCCAGTTCGAGGGCCTCGCGCTGCTCCGGGGAGGTCCCGGCGGCCTCGGGCCAGGCCAGCAGAGCCAGTTCGCGCCGCCGCAGTGCCTGCACCTCCTCGGCGAGGGGCGGGTGCGCGGGGGCGTGCGCGCCGGGGTGCGTCGGGGGGTGGGCGCCGTACGGCGCGGAGGCGTGGGGCGCGGGGAACTGTGCGCGGGGGTGCGCTCGGCCGGAGGCGTGCGTGCCCTGACGTTTCTGCTTGGCCTCGGCCAGCTTCCGCAGACAGGTCCAGCGGGCCAGCGCGTACAGCCAGGCGCGCCGGTCACCGGGGTCCTCCGGGGCGCGGGTGCCCCGGCGCTCGGCCAGCGCGAGGGCGTCGCCGAGGGCGGCGGTCGCCGTGTCGTGGTCGCACAGGACGGAGAGGCAGTAGGTGAACAGGCCGTCCAGATACGGCTCGTAGCGCGCGGGTGGGCGCTGCGCCAGCGTGCGCGCCGCAGCGCGGTCACGTGCCTCCCTGCGCGCCCGGTGTGCGCCGGTGGTGCGGGTCGCTGTCTGCTGGCTGCTGGTCGTCACTCGTGGACCGTAGGGGGCGCGCGACGGCCCCTTCTCCCACCTTGAGCACATTTAATCCGTACGGGTGAAACGATCCCTCAATGGGGGACAGGAACGATTCATTCCCTGGCTGGTTCTCGACGGGATGGCCGAGTTTGAGGGTGGTGAGGGGCAGTCGGGAGCGGGCCGCGTCGTGCTCTCCCGGTCGGTCCGACCGGTCCGGGCGGGTCCGGGCGGGCCCGGGTGCGCCGGGGGCGGCGCGAGCGCCGACGCCGTTGTCAGTGCCAGCGGCTAGGGTCGCCGCATGGCTGCCCGTACCAAATCCACGAAGGACCGACCGTCCTACCGCTGCACCGAATGCGGCTGGCAGACGGCCAAGTGGCTCGGCCGCTGCCCCGAGTGCCAGGCGTGGGGCACGATCGAGGAGTACGGCACGCCCGCCGTCCGTACGACGACCCCGGGCCGGGTCACCACCTCCGCGCTCCCCATCGGCCAGGTCGACGGCCGTCAGGCCACCGCCCGCACCACCGGCGTGCCCGAGCTGGACCGGGTCCTGGGCGGCGGTCTCGTGCCCGGCGCGGTGGTGCTCCTCGCGGGCGAGCCCGGCGTCGGCAAGTCGACCCTGCTGCTGGACGTGGCGGCCAAGTCGGCCAGCGACGAGCACCGCACGCTCTATGTGACCGGCGAGGAGTCGGCGAGCCAGGTGCGGCTGCGCGCGGACCGCATCAAGGCCCTCGCCGACCATCTCTACCTCGCCGCGGAGACGGATCTCGCGGCCGTCCTGGGCCACTTGGACGCGGTGAAGCCGTCCCTGCTGATCCTGGACTCGGTGCAGACGGTGGCGTCCCCGGAGATCGACGGCGCGCCCGGCGGCATGGCGCAGGTGCGCGAGGTGGCCGGCGCGCTGATCCGGGCCTCCAAGGAGCGCGGCATGTCGACGCTCCTGGTGGGCCATGTCACCAAGGACGGCGCCATCGCGGGCCCGCGCCTGCTGGAGCACCTGGTGGATGTCGTCCTGCACTTCGAGGGCGACCGGCACGCGCGCCTGCGCCTGGTCCGGGGCGTCAAGAACCGCTACGGCGCCACCGACGAGGTCGGCTGCTTCGAGCTGCACGACGAGGGCATCACGGGCCTGGCCGACCCCAGCGGCCTGTTCCTGACCCGCCGCGCCGAGCCGGTGCCCGGCACCTGTCTGACCGTCACCCTGGAGGGCCGCCGCCCGCTGGTGGCCGAGGTGCAGGCGCTCACCGTGGACTCGCAGATCCCCTCCCCGCGCCGGACCACCTCCGGGCTGGAGACCTCGCGGGTGTCGATGATGCTCGCGGTGCTGGAGCAGCGCGGCCGGATCAGCGCCCTGGGCAAGCGGGACATCTACTCGGCGACGGTCGGCGGGGTGAAGCTCTCCGAGCCCGCCGCGGACCTCGCCGTGGCCCTGGCCCTGGCCAGCGCGGCCAGCGACACTCCGCTGCCGAAGAACCTCGTGGCGATCGGCGAGGTGGGTCTCGCGGGGGAGGTCAGACGGGTCACGGGCGTCCAGCGCAGACTCTCCGAGGCGCACCGGCTGGGCTTCACCCATGCCCTCGTACCGGGTGATCCGGGCAAGATCCCACCCGGTATGAAGGTCCTGGAAGTCGCGGACATAGGGGACGCGCTGCGGGTGCTGCCGCGCTCCCGTCGCCGGGAGGCCCCCCGGGACGAGGAGGACCGCCGGTAGACTTTGCCCAGGTCTCGCCCGTCCGTACGAACCGAGTGCGCGAAACGGGACGCCGTACGGGACGCCCGAGAACCTGCGACCGGAGGAGTGCAGTGGCAGCCAACGACCGGGCAGCAGCTCCCGGAAAGTCCGGTGGGAGTGCCGGTTCAGAGGGCCTGATGCGCGCCTCGCTGAGCGCCGTGGCGCCGGGTACGGCACTGCGCGACGGCCTGGAGCGGATCCTGCGGGGCAACACCGGCGGTCTCATCGTGCTGGGCTGTGACAAGACGGTCGAGGCGATGTGCACCGGCGGCTTCGTGCTGGACGTCGAGTTCTCGGCGACGCGGCTGCGCGAGCTGTGCAAGCTCGACGGCGGCATCGTCATCTCCTCCGACCTGTCGAAGATCCTGCGCGCCGGCGTCCAGCTCGTACCGGACCCGACGATCCCCACCGAGGAGACGGGCACCCGGCACCGCACGGCGGACCGGGTCTCCAAGCAGGTCGGTTTCCCGGTGGTCTCCGTATCGCAGTCCATGCGGCTGATCGCCCTCTATGTCGACGGTCAGCGCCGGGTCCTGGAGGACTCGGCGGCGATCCTGTCCCGCGCCAACCAGGCCCTCGCCACCCTGGAGCGCTACAAGCTCCGCCTGGACGAGGTCGCGGGCACCCTGTCGGCGCTGGAGATCGAGGACCTGGTGACGGTCCGGGACGTGTCGGCGGTCGCGCAGCGGCTGGAGATGGTCCGCCGGATCGCCACCGAGATCGCCGAGTACGTGGTCGAACTGGGCACCGACGGGCGGCTGCTGGCGCTCCAGTTGGAGGAGCTGATCGCCGGGGTCGAGCCCGACCGGGAGCTGGTCGTACGGGACTACGTCCCCGAGCCCACGGTGAAGCGTTCCCGCACGGTCGAGGAGGCGCTCTCCGAACTGGACGCGCTCAGCCACGCCGAGCTGCTGGAGCTGGGCACGGTCGCGCGGGCGCTCGGCTACACCGGGTCCCCCGAGACCCTCGACACGGCGGTGTCGCCGCGCGGGTTCCGGCTGCTGGCCAAGGTCCCGCGGCTGCCGGGCGCCATCATCGACCGGCTGGTGGAGCACTTCGGCGGGCTCCAGAAGCTGCTGGCGGCGAGCGTCGACGACCTCCAGACGGTGGACGGGGTCGGCGAGGCGCGGGCGCGGAGCGTCCGCGAAGGGCTGTCGCGGCTGGCGGAGTCGTCGATCCTGGAACGGTACGTCTAGGGCCTGTTCTCCGGTCGCCCTCGCCGGATCCCCGGAGACCGGAGTCGCCTGGAGGCCGAGGCCGGTTCCTCCGGAAGCCGGAATCTCCGGAGGCCGCTTCCTCCGGAGGCAGGAATCTCCCGGAGGCCGGTTCCTCCGAAGGAGGCGGCCCCTGCGCTCAGGACCCGCAGTCGGGGCCCGTACTCAGGACCCGCACTCAGGCCACGCCACTCAGGCCCCTGCGTTCCGGGTCAGTCCGCCGTCAGGACGAACGACGTCTGCACCTTGCTGAAGCCCTCGGCCCGGGCCTCCACCAGATACGTCCCGGCCCCGGCCCGCCCCGGAGCGGGGGTGGCGCACTCGGGGGCGCTGCGCTGACGGTTCCAGTCGAGGGTGTACGTGACCCCGCTTCCGGCGGGCACCCGGTACAGGAGGCTGGCCGCGCCCGAGGGGCAGTCCCCCGACGACCAGAACGCGTCGTCCTCCCCGGCCTGGGTGATGGTCACCACCGCGCCCTTGGGGCCGAGATCCGCCTTGCAGTCGCTGGAGCCGGAGTTCCGGGCGATGAGCTGCAACTGGGGCTTCTGGTCGGGTGAGTACGAGTTGCGGACGCTGCGCACGGTCAGGGTCACGGAGCCGGGCGCGCAGTCGGGCAGCGGCGAACCCGCGGGAAGCGCGTCCCCCGCCCCGACGGCCGTACCGCCCCCGGTGGCGCCGCCCGTAGCGGAGCCGCCGGAACTGGCGCTGCCGCCCGTCTCCCCGTCACCCGAGCCCTCGGATCCCCCGGCACCCGCATTGCCGCCGGTATCTCCGCCTCCGCTTCCGCTGCCGTTCCCAGTGCCGCTTCCGTCGTCACTGCCGTCGCCGGACTCGTCGCGTCCGCCCGGGGCCTGGCTGATCGCGGGTCCGGACCCGGATGGGCCGGGGGTGATGGAGGGCGCGGGGTTCTTGCTGTTGGACCCCTCGGCGGCGTTCTCGTCGCCTCCGCCGCGCGAGAGCACGATCCAGGTGGTCAGCAGCGCCAGCAGGGCGACCACGGACACGATGACGACCCTCCGTCGCCAGTAGATGGAGGAGGGAAGCGGCCCGACCGGATTGCGCAGAGATCCCACGGCGCAAACTGTACGAGAGATCCGCGCCGCCACTCGCGCCACCCGCCGCCTGAAGCGCAACTTTTCCGGATCATCATCCCGGAAGCACCGTTGGCCACGGCTTGCTTCACATCAGAGTCACTTGAGCATTACGTTCCGTGAGATTTCGTGATGTCGGGTCCGCTGCCCGGGACGCCGACCGACCCGCCGGTCCATCGATCCACCGATCCACCGTGCACCGAGGACAGTTGACGGCAGGTCACACCAACCCGGCCTCGTACGCCACGATCGCCGCCTGGACCCGGTTGCGGACCCCGAGCCGCTCCAGTACGGCGCTGACGTACGCCTTCACCGTGCCCTCGACCAGATGCAGTCGGGCGGCGATCTCCGGGTTGGAGAGTCCCCGGCCGACCAGTCCGAGCACCTCGCGCTCACGGGGCGAGAGTTCCGTGACCCGCGCCCGCGCGGCGGCCTCCCGGCCGAGCCGTCCGCCACCGGGGGGCCTGTCCGGCGTGCCCGTACCGCCGCCCAGGTCGTCGATGATCCCCCTCGCCACCTTCGGCGACAGAAACGCGGCACCGCCCGCGACCGCGCGCACCCCGGCGATCAGCTCATAGGGATCGCCGGACTTCAGCAGGAACCCGGTGGCGCCACCGCCCAGCGCGCGGGCCACGTACGCGCGCTCGGAGAAGGTGGTCAGCATCGCGACCGCCGTCCCGGGCAGGGTGCGGACGATCTCCTCGGCGGCGGCCAGTCCGTCCATGCGCGGCATACGGATGTCCAGGAGCGCCACATCGGGGCGGTGGGCGCGGGCGAGTTCGACCGCCGCGCGGCCGTCGCCCGCCTCGGCGACCACCTCGGTCTCGCCGCCGCCCGCGAGGATGGCCCGCACTCCCGCGCGGACCATCGCCTCGTCGTCGGCCAGCAGTACGCGGATCATCGGGCGGTTCCTTCCTCGTATGCGTCACCGGGGCGTCCGACGCCCGGGACCACGTCCTTGACGATCAGTCGCTCCCCGTCGTCGTAGCAGAGCCGGAAGTGGTCCACGGAGACGAGGAGTTCGCCGCTGGAGCGGTAGTAGGCGCAGTTGGCGCCGGGTGGGGGCACGGGGGCGCGGTCGGCGGGCGGGTCGGTGACCGCGCGGTCCGGCAGCAGGGGTTCGATCTCTGCGGCGGTCATACCGAGGTGCAGTCGGGCGTAGGTGTCGGGGTGGAGTACGGAGTGGGTCTCGGTGTAGGCGTACCAGGCGAAGGCGACGCCGAGGAGGAGGAGTCCGGTGCCGCCGGCGGCCCACAGGGGCAGTGCTGTGCGCTTTCGGGCGTGGGGGGTGGGGGTGGAACGGGTGGGGGTGGGGGCGGTGGAGGAGGGGGAACGGGTGGAGCGGGTGGTGCGGCCTGCCCCGGTGCCGGACGTGGAGGGGGATGGTGGTCGGGGCTGCGAACGGCGCTGTGATCGGGAGAGCGGCCTGAACTGTGATCGGGGGTGCGGTCGGGGGTGCGGCCGGGACTGTGCCCACGGCAGTGGTCGGGACTGCGGTCCGGCCTGAGCGGGTCGGCGATGGGTGCGCTCCGGGGGCCGCTCGGCGGTCGCTCCGGCGGTCGGCCCGGCCGTCTGCCCGGCGGTAGGTCCGGCGGTAGGTCCTCCCGCTCGCTCGGCCGCCCGTTCCGGCGCCCACGCCCGCACCCGGAAGCCGTCGCCTCCGTACGGCCCCGGCCCTTCGCCGCAGGGGCCCGCCTCGAAGGTGCCGCCGATCGCCGTCACCGCCGCCCGCAGACCCAGAAGTCCTGAACCTCCTCGCGCCGGGCGGGAACTACTCTGCGTGGCCGGGCCGTTGGACACTGTGACGGCGATGCCCCGGTCCTCACCGGTCACCGTCACCACTACCGTCGCGCCGGGCGCGTGCCGGGCCGCGTTGGTGAGCGCCTCCCTCACCACGCGGTGCAGCAGCCGCCCGGTGACCCCGCCCGGCTCGGGGGTGGGGGCGGGCTCGGTACCGGCCCGCTCCAGGCGTACGGGCAGGCCGGACTCGGCCGTGCGGGCGACGAGTTGTTCGAGGGTCTCGCCCGCCGGGGCGAGCGGTGCCGGTTCGTCGTCGTCCTCGCGCAGGACGCCGATCACACCGTGCAGCCGGTCGGTGGCGTCGGCCGCTGCCGCGCGCAGGTCGGCGACGGCGGCGCGATGGTGGGTCGGCAGGTCGGTGGCGACCTGGAGGGCTCCCGCGCGCAGGGCGATCAGGCTGAGGTCATGGCCCAGGGAGTCATGCATGTCCTGGGCGATCCGGGCCCGTTCGCGCAGGCGGGCGCGTTCCTCGGCGTGGCGCTGCTCGTCCTCCAGGCGGGCGGCGCGCAGCCAGCCGGCCTCGGCGAGTTCCCGGCCCTGGCGCCGGTGCCGTCCGGCGAGCCACGGAAAGACACAGCAGAAGAGGAGGGTGCACATCAGGACGAGCCATTCCGGCGCCGGGTCGACTCCCAGGAGCGCGATCCGCGCGGTTCCGGCACAGCCGACGGCGGTGAAGCAGAGGGCGGCCGGGCGCATCGGGCGTTCCCGCAGTCCGAGCAGCAGCGCCAGGGTGGCCAGCGCGGGGGCGTACGCGAGGGTGAACAGGGCGGGGGCGGTGGCCAGGCTCAGCGCGGCGGTCAGGGCGAACGCGGTCAGCGGGCTGCGCCGCGAGACGGCGACCGCCACGCCGAGCACGGCCGCGCCGGCGAGTCGCTGCCACAGGGGGCGCGGTTCGTTCAGCCCGAGCAGTTCGGTGAGGAGGGTGGGGGTGGTGAGGGCGGTCCAGAGGGCGGCGTCGTGGAGGCACGTGCGGGGACGGGTGCGGGTGCGGGTGCTCGTGGGCATGGGCGTGGGCGTGGGCATGGCCGTGCTGGTGCCTGTGCTGGTGCTGGTCTCGTCGCCGTTCGTGCCGTCCATCCGTACGACGCTACAAGTCGGCCGGTGGGGGTCGCCCCTGTCGATCGTCAGGTGGGGTCGTCCCCAAGGGTGGCGGTTCGCCCGACTCGGGGGCTTGGCATGGCAGGATCGGAATCGCCATGACTGCGCCCACGAAGCTCCCCCACAGCCCACTCGCCGACGCGTCCGCCGAATCCCCCCGGCCAGGCGGATCCCTCTCCCCCCAGGACTGGACCCCCCTGGAAGAACAGGTGTCCGAAGAGGGGCACCGCCCGTCCCGGGGACGGGATCTGCACTCCCCCGTCATCGACTGGTTCGACGAGCACGCGCGCGACCTGCCCTGGCGGCGCCCCGAGGCCGGGCCATGGGGGGTGATGGTCAGTGAGTTCATGCTCCAGCAGACACCGGTGAACCGGGTTCTGCCGGTGTACGAGCAGTGGCTCGCGCGCTGGCCGCGCCCGGCCGACCTGGCCGCGGAGGCGCCCGGCGAGGCGGTGCGCGCCTGGGGCCGGCTCGGGTATCCGCGCCGCGCGCTGCGGCTGCACGGCGCGGCGGTGGCCATAACGGAACGGCACGGCGGGGACGTACCGGCGGAGCACGGCCAGTTGCTGGCGCTGCCCGGGATCGGGGAGTACACGGCGGCGGCGGTGGCCTCCTTCGCGTACGGGCAGCGGCACGCGGTGCTGGACACCAATGTGCGCCGGGTGTTCGCGCGGGCGGTGACGGGAGTGCAGTACCCGCCGAACGCGACGACCGCGGCGGAGCGCAAGCTCGCGCGGGCGCTGCTGCCGGACGACGAGACCACCGCGGCGCGCTGGGCCGCGGCCTCGATGGAACTGGGCGCGCTGGTGTGCACGGCCAAGAACGAGGCGTGCCTGCGCTGCCCGATCGCCGGGCAGTGCGCCTGGCGGCTCGGCGGGAAGCCGGAGCACAGCGGACCGCCGCGGCGCGGGCAGACGTACGCGGGGACGGACCGGCAGGTGCGGGGCAAGCTGCTCGCGGTGTTGCGCGAGGCGCACGGGCCGGTGCCGCAGTCGGTGCTGGACCGGGTGTGGCACGAGCCGGTGCAGCGGGCGCGGGCGCTGGACGGGCTGGTGTCGGACGGGCTGGTGGAGCCGTTGCAGGGCGGGTTGTACCGGTTGCCGTCGCGTTGAGGGCGGCAGTGAAGGTGGTACGGGGAGTGGCGGTGAGGGTGGTCCTCGCGGGGCCGGCGCGGACGCTGCCGTAGCTTCTGTGACGGTCGGCCGGGCCCCGAGATCCGGCAAATCACCCTTTAGCCATACCTTCCGACCTGCTGTTTTATCCGATTTCTCCCTTCGTTACACAACCGACGTACAGCCGCGCGCTGTCCGCAGGCTGCCACGCACAGTGCCGTGACAACGCGTCCGTAGCTTTCATTTCATGCCCGGCAGGACGGGGCGACTACGGATCACAGGCGAAGAAAGCACCGGCCTACAGGCGGGCCGGTGACGGGGAAGCGGGGAGGCGGTCGGCATGGCACAGGGCGAGGTGGCGCTGGGCGGAGTGGCGCAGGGCGAGATCCTGGAGTTCGAGGAGTACGTCCGTACGCGGCAGGACGCGCTGCTGCGCAGTGCCCGCCGGCTGGTGCCGGACCCGGTCGACGCCCAGGATCTCCTCCAGACGGCGCTGGCGCGGACGTACGGGCGCTGGGAGGGGATAGCGGACAAGCGGCTCGCGGACGCCTATCTGCGCCGGGTCATGATCAACACGCGGACGGAGTGGTGGCGGGCGCGCAAGCTGGAGGAGGTGCCCACCGAGCAGCTCCCGGACGCCTGTGTGGACGACTCCACCGAGCAGCACGCGGATCGCGCCCTGCTGATGGACGTCATGAGGGTGCTCGCCCCGAAGCAGCGCAGCGTGGTCGTGCTGCGACACTGGGAGCAGATGTCCACGGAGGAGACCGCCGCCGCCCTCGGCATGTCGGCCGGTACGGTCAAGAGCACGCTGCACCGGGCGCTCGCCCGGCTCCGCGAGGAGCTGGAGGCGCGTGATCTGGGCGCACGCGCGCTGGAGCGTGAGGAGCGGGAGCGTTGCGCGGCCTGACCGGCGCGGGGTCCACCCGGACCCGTACCCCTTTGCAGACGGCGATGGCGGCGACGGCCGCGTGCGCCGCCCTCGCCCTGTTGGTCGCGGCCTGCGGGGCCGGGGGCACCGGCGCCCGGGACGAGGGCCCGGCCAACGCGGAGGCGCTGACCGGCGGCGCCACCACCGCCCCCAGCGCCCCGGAGTCCGCGACCCCGAGTCCGCGGGAGGCGGTACGGCTGGTCCAGGAGGACCCCAAGGTCTCCCCCGCGGTCAAGCGGGGGCTTCAGCCATGTGTGGCGGACGAGTATCCGGTCGACGTGTCGTACGGCGATCTGACCGGCGGGACTGCGGACGATGTCGTGATCAACGTGCTGACCTGCGGAGACGCGGTGGGTGTGGGGTCGTACGTGTACCGGGACGAGGGGGGTGACTACAAGAATGTGTTCCTCACCGAGGAGCCGCCCGTCTACGCGGAGATAGACCGGGGCGATCTGGTCGTCACCAAGCAGGTCTACGAACGCGGCGACCCGGTGTCGAACCCCTCCGGGGAGAACGTGATCACCTACCGGTGGACGGCCGGGGAGTTCGCCGAGAAGTACCGCACGCACAACGACTACGGCGACACCACCGGGGGCGAGCTGATACCGGCTCCCGAGATCAACTGATCGCCACCACGGCCGGGCGGGCCCCGCGCGGTGACGTACAGCGGTGATGTGCAGTGACGCGCGGCGGGCGCCGGTTGACCCGCCCGACGTGAGGGACAAGCCCGCCGAGGGCGACGAGGGCGACGGCGAAAGCGAAAGCTACGAGGACCACGCCGCGAACGGCACGAACGCAGACGCAGACGCAGACAACGTAGATCACACAGACGACGACGCAGACGACAGAGAGCACCGGATGGCTGAGCAGACCCACGTCCTGTTCGTGGAGGACGACGACGTCATCCGCGAGGCCACACAGCTCGCGCTGGAGCGGGACGGCTTCGCGGTCACGGCGATGCCCGACGGGCTGGCCGGGCTGAAGGCGTTCCGCGCCGACCGGCCGGACATCGCCCTGCTGGATGTGATGCTGCCGGGGCTGGACGGGGTCAGTCTGTGCCGCCGGATCCGGGACGAGTCCACGGTCCCGGTGATCATGCTGTCCGCGCGCGCCGACTCCATCGATGTGGTGCTCGGTCTGGAGGCCGGGGCGGACGACTATGTCACCAAGCCGTTCGACGGGGCGGTGCTGGTGGCGCGGATCCGGGCGGTGCTGCGCCGGTTCGGCCATGCGGGCGGGGCGGCCGGGCAGGCCGAGGAGCGGACCTCGGGGGCCGGCGGGGGCGTGCTGACCTTCGGCGATCTGGAGATCGACACCGAGGGCATGGAGGTGCGGCGCGGTGGCGCGCCGGTCGCGCTGACCCCGACCGAGATGCGGCTGCTGCTGGAGTTCTCGGCCGCGCCGGGCACGGTGCTGTCGCGGGACAAGCTGCTGGAGCGGGTGTGGGACTACGGCTGGGGCGGTGACACCCGGGTCGTCGATGTGCATGTGCAGCGGCTGCGGACGAAGATCGGGCAGGACCGGATCGAGACCGTCCGCGGCTTCGGCTACAAGCTGCGCGCCTAGACGGGACGGGACGGACGGGACGGGTGATGAGGGGGACGCTCCGCTGTATGGTGCCGCTGCGGGTGGACCGCAGCGGGCTCCGTACGGGGCTCAGATGGAAGCTCAGCGCGGCCATCGCGCTGGTCGGCGCGCTGGTGGCGATAGCGCTCAGCCTGGTGGTGCACAACGCGGCCCGGGTGTCGATGCTCGACAACGCGCGCGATCTGGCCGACGAACGGGTGCAGATCGCGCAGCGCAACTACGAACTCTCCGGGCGGCCCAATTTCCCGGGCATCAAGATCGACGACCCGCTGCTGCCGGCCGAGTTGCGCGAGAAGGTCGAGCGGGGGCGGCGGGCGACGTTCGTGGCCGACGGACCGGGCGGGGCGCCGGACATCTGGGCGGCCGTGCCGCTCAAGGACGGCCATGTGATGTCCCTGCACACCGGGTTCACCGACCGCAGTACGGACATCCTCAACGATCTCGACCAGGCGCTGATCATCGGTTCGATCGCGGTGGTGCTGGGCGGCAGCGCGATCGGGGTGCTGATCGGGGCGCAGTTGTCACGGCGGCTGCGCAAAGCGGCCTACGCGGCGAACCGGGTCGCCAAGGGCGATACGGAGGTGCAGGTCCGGGAGGCCATCGGCGGGGTGGTGCGGGACGAGACCGACGATCTCGCGCGGGCCGTGGACGCCATGGCGGACGCGCTGCGCCAGCGGCTGGAGGCCGAACGCCGGGTCACCGCGGACATCGCGCACGAACTGCGCACCCCGGTGACCGGGCTGCTCACCGCCGCCGAACTGCTGCCCCCGGGTCGCCCCACCGAGTTGGTGCTGGACCGGGCCAAGGCCATGCGCACCCTCGTGGAGGATGTGCTGGAGGTCGCCCGGCTGGACGGGGCCTCGGAGCGGGCCGAGTTGCAGGACATCATGCTCGGGGAGTTCGTGGCGCGCCGGGTGGCGGCCAAGGATCCGGAGGTGGGGGTGTCCGTGGTGCACGAGTCGGAGGTCACCACCGATCCCCGGCGCCTGGAACGGGTGCTGTTCAATCTGCTCGCCAACGCCGCCCGGCACGGCCGTCCGCCCATAGAGGTCATTGTCGAGGGCCGGGTGATAAGAGTCCGTGACCATGGACCCGGGTTCCCCGAGGAGCTGCTCGCTGAGGGGCCGAGCCGGTTCCGCACCGGCAGTGAGGACCGGGCGGGGGTCGGTCATGGCCTGGGTCTGACCATCGCGGCCGGTCAGGCGCGGGTCCTCGGGGCGCGGCTGACCTTCCGCAATGTCCGTCGGCCCGGCGCCCCCGACCACATACCGGCGGAGGGCGCGGTCGCGGTGCTCTGGCTGCCGGAACACGCGCCGACGAACACGGGGAGCCATCGGGTGCTGCCGGTTTCGGGGGAGAAGGGGTGAGTCCATCCGGGGGTGGACGGGTGGATGGGTGGACGGGTGGATGGGTGGATGGGTGGACGGTGGGAGCGCTCGGCGCGGTCGTGGTGCTGAGCCCTCGCCGGGTGGGTGCGGGGCGGGTATGGGGCTGCTTTCCCGACGGGTGGGGGCGGGGCGGTGCTGCTTTCCCGAGAGGTGGGTGCGGTGGGGTCGTGGTGCTGGGCCACTGCGGGGTGGGCGTGGTGGGTCGCGGTGGGTCGCGGTGCCGCGCCCTCGCCGGGTGGGGGCGGGGCGGGCATGGGGCTGCTTCCCCGACGGGTGAGGGCGGCGCGGTGCTGCTTCCCCGGCAGGTGGGCGTGGTGCGGTCGCGGTGCTGCGCCACTGCGGGGTGGGCGTGGCGCGGGCATCGTGCTGCTTGCCCGTCGGAGGGGCGCGGCGTGGGCATCGTGCTCCTTCTCTGGCGGGTGGCCGCGGCGCGGGGAGCCGTCGGCCCAGGCCCAGACCCAGGCTCAGGCCCACTGCATCGCGCAGCAGCCTGGGATCAGGGACGCCCGCAGCCAACGCGCCCGACGCGACCGGCTCGGTCGGCGCTCAGGGCCCGGCTTGTCCATGCCGTGAGGCGCGTCGAGGAGGTGCCGAAGCCGACGGCCAGACGGAGGGCCGGGCGGGCCGGGCGAGCCGCGCGCCTCAGACGGACTCCGCCACCGGCGCCTTCACCGCCGTACCCCCACCCGAACCCGGATCCGTGTCCTCCTCCTTGGGGCCGGAGGCCCCCCGCAGCGGCACCTCCTTCACGAAGAACGCCGCGATCAGCACCACCACGGCCACCCCCGCGCCCAGCAGGAAGGCGGAGTGGGTGCCCGCCGACACCGCGTACTGGTACGCCTCGCGGGCCGCTTCCGGGAGCTTGGCGAGGCTGGCGGCGTCGAGCTGGGCGGACTGTTCGGTGGCCTGGGAGCCGAGGGCGCCCGCCCGCGCGGACATCTCGTCCAGCACCCGGTTGTTGAACAGCGCGCCCATGATCGCGACACCGAAGGACGACCCCAGGGTGCGGAACAGGGTGGCGGAGGAGGAGGCGACGCCCATGTCCTTCATCTCCACGCTGTTCTGCGCGACCAGCATGGTGATCTGCATCAGACAGCCCATGCCGAGACCGAGGACGGCCATGTAGACACCGGACGTCAGCCGCGACGTACCCGTGTCCATCTGGGCCAGCAGGAACAGCCCGGCGACCATCAGCACCCCACCGGCCAGCGGGAACACCTTGTAGCGGCCGGTGTTGGTGGTGACCCGGCCGGCGACCATCGAGGTGACCAGCATCGCGCCCAGCATCGGCAGGAGCAGCAGCCCGGAGTTGGTCGCGGACGCGCCCTGCACGGACTGCTGGTAGAGCGGCAGGAAGAGCGTCGCGCCGAACATCACGAAGCCGGTGACGAAGCCGATGACCGACATGAGGGTGAAGTTGCGGCTGCGGAAGATGTGCAGCGGCAGAATCGGTTCGGCGGCCTTGGTCTGCCAGAACACGAAGCCCACCAGCGCGGCCACGCCGATCCCGGTCAGCTCCATGATCCGCGCGGAGGTCCAGGCGTACTCGGTGCCGCCCCAGGTGGTGACCAGCACGATCGCGGTGATGCCGACGGTCAGCAGCAGCGCGCCCGGATAGTCGATCCGCGCCTGCTGCCGCTTGCGAGGCAGGTGCAGTACGACGGTGATCAGGGCCAGGGCGACCAGACCGAGCGGCAGATTAATGTAGAAGGACCAGCGCCAGCCCCAGTTGTCGGTGATGGTGCCGCCGACCAGCGGTCCGCCGATCATCGCGAGCGCCATGACGGCCGCCATCATGCCCTGGTACCTGCCCCGCTCACGCGGCGGGATCAGATCGCCGATGATCGCCATCACCCCGACCATCAGACCGCCGGCACCCAGGCCCTGCACCGCGCGGAACCCGATCAACTGGCCCATGTCCTGGGCCATACCGCTGAGCGCGGAGCCGATCAGGAAGATCACGATGGAGATGAGGAAGGTGTTCTTGCGGCCGTAGAGATCGCCGAGCTTGCCCCAGATCGGGGTGGCCGCGGCGGTGGCCAGGGTGTAGGCGGTGACTACCCAGGACAGATGTTCGAGCCCGCCCAGTTCGCCGACGATCGTCGGCATGGCGGTGCCCACGATCATGTTGTCCAGCATCGCGAGCATCATCGCGATCATCAGGGCGAGCAGGACGACCCGGACACTTCTGGGCTGCTTTCCGCTCCCTGTCGCCGAATCCGGTATCGCGGCGGGTTCCCCCGCCTCCATCGCCGTCGTCTTCTCCGCCATCGTCCCGGCGCCCCCATCCCCTGTGCGTGTCGATCACTCGCGCCGTGTCGCGTCGCGTCGCTTACTTGCCGACCGGCTAGTCCCTGGTACGACCGAGAAGCTACTGGCGTTACTAGCCGGGCGTCAAGTAAGTTTTATGGAAAGTCGCGCGGGAGCGTCGCGCAGGACAAGGATGGGCGGTATGACCGGGAGCACGGAGAACACAAGGCAGCGGCGCCGCGGGGACACCCGCCAGCGCATCCAGGACGTCGCGCTGGAGCTGTTCGCCGAGCAGGGGTACGAGAAGACGTCCCTCCGTGAGATCGCCGAGCGCCTCGATGTCACCAAGGCGGCGCTCTACTACCACTTCAAGACCAAGGAAGAGATCATCGTCAGCCTCTTCGAGGATCTGACGAAGCCGATCGAGGACCTGATCGAATGGGGCGGCCGGCAGCCGCACACCGTGGAGACCAAGCGCGAGATCCTGCGCCGCTACGGCGCCGCGCTCTGGGAAGCGGAACCGCTGTTCCGCTTCATGCAGGAGAACCAGGCGACGGTACGGGACCTCAGCATCGGCGAGATCTTCAAGAACCGGATGCTGGGCATGCGCCGGATCATCATCGACCCGGACGCCGCCCTCACCGATCAGGTGCGCTGCATCAGCGCGCTGTTCACCCTCCACGCCGGGATGTTCGCCGTGCGCGACCTGGAGGGCGACCCCGAGGACAAGAGGGCGGCCGTTCTCGAAGTCGCCATTGACCTGGTGGTGCAGGCGCATGGGGGTGTGGGGTGAGGGGGCTCGCGCTAGGGGGAGGGGCCAGGGGCCCGCGCTTGGGGGGGGTGAGGGGCGGGGCCCGCGGCTGAAGGTGTGAGCCGAGGGGCGAGGTGTGGGGAGGTGTGAGGTGAGGGGGGCGTGAGCTTGGCCGGGGGGCCCATGGGGGGCGCTGGGCCGCGGGGCTGCTGAGTGGGGGCGTCGGGGCTCAGAGATACCGGCTCGGGTGGGCGCAGGGCGCAGGGCGCAGAGGTACGGAGCGGGAGGTGCCGGTTCTCGGGGCTACCCGGATGAGGGCGCAGGGCTCGGGGCTACCGAGCGGGAGGCGCGGGTGTTCGGGGCTACCGGGTGGGCGCTCGGAGGTGAGCGCTGCCGGGCTGTAGGCCGTAGGGCTGGTGGGCAAGGGGTCGGCCAGCGGCGCAGGCGGGCTGCCGACCGCTGGGCTGCCGGGCCGGGAGCCGCCCGCTGGAGGGGTCCGCGCCGGAGAAGCCCAGCCGGGCGCGCTACCGGCTGGAGGAGTACCAGGCCAGGGACGGTCGGCTGGTGGGTTGCCGGGCTCGGGGCGTTCGGCCGATGAGCTGCCAGGCTGGGGCCACCGGTCGAAAACCGACCGACCAGGGCCACCGGCAAGGGGTTAGCGGCCAGGTGCTGCCGACCAGCGAGCAGCGGGGTGCCTGCCGGAGAGTTGTCCATCGGAGGGCGGCTCGTCGGGAGCGGCTGGCGGGAGGGCCACCGGGCCGGGGACCAGCCATCGCAGGGCCGCCGGGCAAGGCCCGCTCGGAGGCCCTCTCGGAGAGCCGCCCGCCCATCAAGGGCCACCGGTGGAGAACCCACCCGGCCGGAGGCCGGCGACCCCAGCACCACCGGGCCAAAGCCCACGCGAAGGCGCATTCGCAGAGCCGCCCGCCCCTCCAAAGGCCAGGGGGCAGAAACCCACCCGGCCGAAGCCCGGCGACCGCAAGGCCACCGGGCTACCGGGCTACCGGGCTACCGGGCTACCGGGCTACCGGGCCAGACCACACCGGGCCGACCGAGCCAGAGGTCACCCCACACCCGGACCACCCGGACCCCCAGCCCCACGCCCCGACCTAGACCCGGAGGCAGTGCCGGAGCCCGAGCCGGAGGCAGTGCCGGACCCGGACCCCCCGAAGTCCGAGCCCGAGCCGGAGGCAGAGACAGTCCCGTCAGGTCAGATGCTCAGACCCTTGGCCCGCAGGAAGGACACCGGGTCCACGGCGGAGCCGTAGTTCGCGGTCTTGCGGATCTCGAAGTGCAGGTGCGGCCCGCTGGAGTTTCCGGTGTTGCCGGACAGGGCGATCTTCTGACCGGTCTTGACTATCTGACCGACCTTGACGTTCACCTGGGACAGGTGGGCGTACTGCGAGAACATGCCGTTCCCGTGCTTGATCACCACGGCGTTGCCGTACGCGGGGCCGTCGCCGCCGCCGTTGCCGCCCGCCTTGACGACGGTGCCGCCGTTGGCGGCGTAGACCTGGGTGCCGGTCGGCACGGCGAAGTCCTGGCCACTGTGGGTGGCGGCCCAGCGCGCACCGTTCTGGGCGAAGCTGGCGGTCTTGGTGTACTGCTTCACCGGCTTGACCCAGGAGGGAGCCGCGGCGGCCTTGGGCTTGGCGGCGGGCGCCTTCGCGGGGGCCTTGGGTTTCGCGGCCGGGGCCTCGGGCTTCGTAGCGGGGGCCTTGGGCTTGGCGGCCGGGGCCTTCGCCGGAGCCTCGGGCTTCACGGCGGGCGCGGCGGCCGGGGCCTTGGCGGGCGAAGACTGCAGTTCGGCGGCGACCGCGACCCCGGCGCCCAGTACGGCCGTGGTCCCGAGACCCGCGGCCAGCACGGCGGCACGGGTGCGAAGCAGGGACGTACGGGGGGAACGGGAGGAACGGGACGTGACGCGCTGGAACATTTCAACCTCATGGGGACGGGGACAGGAAAACCACCCGGCGCACAGGCATCGGCCGGATGGGCCATCCCTTGGTACCCCCGCCCCCCAGAAGCCCCCAAATGTGTGACCTACGAAGGAATCTAGTACGTACGCGGCAAACCCAATGGGTCTTGACAGAGCCCGCATCCCGGGTGAATCCGGGTACTGCGGCCGATGCCCGCATGCGATTCAGAGACATACGTCCCTTTTGCCCGTTTCATGATCTCCACTATTCCCTCTAGTAAGGGACAAAACGCCTGTGCGCCATGTCACCGCACTCCGGGGTCGAGCAACTCCGTGATGTGACCGGCGCTACTTCGTTACCTACCGTCCAGTAACTCAACGGTTCCCTTGCCGCCATCCTGCTGCCTGAGCATGCACACGACACATCGCTGCCTGCGGTTTCGTGCCGTGGGCCCAGGCAGGAGGCCCCCCATGACCAGCCGACGCTCCCGGAACCGTCGTACCCGCCGTACGGCCGCCACCGCCGTCGCCGCAGCGGCCCTCGTGGCACTAGCCGCCCCGGCGCAGGCCACGGCCACCACCCCGACCGGCGCACAGCGGACCGCCTCCACCCCCGCTGTCGCCGCTGCCGTCGACTACGCCACCTGGCAGCGCGACTGCCGGCTCGTGATGGAGCAGGCACTGCCCCGGGTCAAGGAGCGCATCGCGGACTCCCGGCCGGGCGAGAAGCAGGCGATCGTCCTGGACATCGACAACACCACCCTGGAGACCGACTTCGGCTTCACCTACCCGCAGCCCGCCAACCGGCCGGTCCTGGAGGTCGCCCGGTACGCACAGGCGCGGGGCGTGGCCCTGTTCTTCGTGACCGCCCGCCCCGGGATCATCTCTCTGCCCACCGAGTACAACCTCGACCACGCGGGCTATGAGATCTCCGGTCTGCATGTCCGCGGCTTCTTCGATCTCTTCAGGAACGTGGCCGCGTACAAGACCGCCCAGCGGGCCGACATCGAGTCGAAGGGGTTCACGATCATCGCCAACATCGGCAACAGCTCGACCGATCTGTCCGGCGGCCACGCGGAGACGGCGTACAAACTGCCGGACTACGACGGCCAGCTCTCCTGAGCCCGCCGAGGAACGGGATGGGGCCCGGACGACGAACTGATGACGTGACGGAGTGGCCGCGACCTCGCTCCGCTCAGGACGCCGTAATCGAACGGATTTCCCTTTCGCCGCGTCGCGCGTCAGGCGCCGGTCGGACGGTCAGGCGGTCAGGCGTCGGGGGGCAGACGTCGGGCGGTCGGGCGGTCGGGCAGTCGGGCAGTCGGGCAGTCGGGCAGTCGGGCAGTCGGGCAGTCGGGCAGTCGGGCAGTCGGGCAGTCGGGCAGTCGGGCAGTCGGGCAGTCGGGCG
>NZ_JBFBEM010000009.1:37801-390873 GCF_040683675.1 Streptomyces sp. NPDC093252
CAGTCGGGCAGTCGGGCAGTCGGGCAGTCGGGCAGTCGGGCAGTCGGGCAGTCGGGCAGTCGGGCAGTCGGGCAGTCGGGCAGTCGGGCAGTCGGGCGGAAACGAGGGGCGACGAGCGGTGGCCCTCCTCTCCCGCGCACCAAGCCACTGGCCCACCCACGCACAAGGGGCCAGTAGCCCTCCCGCGCCCGCGCACAAGGAAAGGGCCGGTGCCCGAAGGCACCGGCCCTTTCCCCTCTCTCACGGCGTGATCGTCACGCCTCCTTGCTCAGATTCGGTCCGGCGCCGCCGGCCGCCTGCTCGATGGGCGGGGCGTCGGGGAGCGCGGACTTCTCCTCGCCGCGGAAGGTGAAGGTCTTGCTCTCGCCCTCGCCCTCCGTGTCCACGACCACGATGTGGCCGGGGCGCAGCTCGCCGAAGAGGATCTTCTCCGACAGGGAGTCCTCGATCTCGCGCTGGATGGTCCGGCGCAGCGGCCGGGCGCCCAGCACGGGGTCGTACCCCTTCTGCGACAGCAGTTCCTTCGCGGACTGGGACAGCTCCAGGCCCATGTCCCGGTCCTTGAGGCGCTCGTCCACCTTGCCGATCATCAGGTCGACGATCTGGAGGATGTTCTCCTGGGTGAGCTGCGGGAAGACGACGACGTCGTCGACGCGGTTGAGGAACTCGGGCCGGAAGTGCTGCTTCAGCTCGTCCTGGACCTTGTTCTTCATGCGCTCGTAGTTGGTCTTCGTGTCGCCCTGGGCGGCGAAGCCCAGGTTGAAGCCCTTGGAGATGTCCCGGGTGCCGAGGTTGGTCGTCATGATGATGACCGTGTTCTTGAAGTCCACGACCCGGCCCTGGGAGTCGGTCAGGCGACCGTCCTCCAGGATCTGGAGCAGCGAGTTGAAGATGTCCGGGTGGGCCTTCTCCACCTCGTCGAAGAGGACGACGGAGAACGGCTTGCGGCGGACCTTCTCGGTGAGCTGGCCGCCCTCTTCGTAGCCCACGTAGCCGGGGGGCGAACCGAAGAGCCGCGAGACCGTGTGCTTCTCGCTGAACTCGGACATGTCGAGGGAGATCAGCGCGTCCTCGTCGCCGAAGAGGAACTCGGCGAGCGCCTTGGACAGCTCGGTCTTACCGACACCGGACGGGCCCGCGAAGATGAACGAGCCACCGGGGCGCTTCGGGTCCTTGAGGCCCGCGCGCGTACGGCGGATCGCCTTCGACAGCGCCTTGACGGCGTCGACCTGGCCGATGACCCGCTTGTGCAGCTCCTCCTCCATGCGGAGCAGGCGGCTGGACTCCTCCTCGGTCAGCTCGAAGACCGGGATGCCGGTGGCCGTGGAGAGGACCTCGGCGATCAGCTCGCCGTCGACCTCGGCCACGACGTCCATGTCGCCGGCCTTCCACTCCTTCTCGCGCTTGGCCTTCGCGGCGAGGAGCTGCTTCTCCTTGTCGCGCAGGGAGGCGGCCTTCTCGAAGTCCTGCGAGTCGATCGCGGACTCCTTGTCGCGGCGGACGCCGGCGATCTTCTCGTCGAACTCGCGCAGGTCCGGCGGCGCGGTCATCCGGCGGATGCGCATCCGGGAACCGGCCTCGTCGATCAGGTCGATCGCCTTGTCCGGCAGGAAGCGGTCCGAGATGTACCGGTCGGCCAGGGTGGCGGCCTGGACCAGCGCCTCGTCCGTGATGGAGACCCGGTGGTGGGCCTCGTAGCGGTCGCGCAGGCCCTTGAGGATCTCGATGGTGTGCGACAGGGACGGCTCGGCGACCTGGATGGGCTGGAAGCGGCGCTCCAGGGCCGCGTCCTTCTCCAGGTGCTTGCGGTACTCGTCCAGGGTGGTGGCGCCGATGGTCTGGAGCTCACCGCGGGCCAGCATCGGCTTCAGGATGGAGGCGGCGTCGATGGCGCCCTCGGCGGCACCCGCACCGACCAGCGTGTGCAGCTCGTCGATGAACAGGATGATGTCCCCGCGGGTGCGGATCTCCTTGAGGACCTTCTTCAGGCGCTCCTCGAAGTCACCGCGGTAGCGGGAGCCGGCGACCAGGGCGCCGAGGTCCAGGGTGTAGAGGTGCTTGTCCTTGAGGGTCTCGGGCACCTCGCCCTTGACGATGGCCTGGGCGAGGCCCTCGACGACGGCGGTCTTGCCGACGCCGGGCTCACCGATCAGGACCGGGTTGTTCTTGGTACGGCGGGACAGCACCTGCATGACCCGCTCGATCTCCTTCTCGCGCCCGATGACCGGGTCGAGCTTGGATTCGCGGGCGGCCTGGGTGAGGTTCCGGCCGAACTGGTCGAGGACCAGGGACGTGGAGGGCGTGCCCTCCGCCGGGCCGCCGGCGGTGGCGGTCTCCTTGCCCTGGTAGCCCGACAGCAGTTGGATGACCTGCTGGCGGACACGGTTGAGATCGGCACCCAGCTTGACCAGGACCTGGGCGGCGACGCCCTCGCCCTCGCGGATCAGGCCGAGCAGGATGTGCTCCGTGCCGATGTAGTTGTGGCCCAACTGAAGGGCCTCGCGGAGCGACAGCTCCAGGACCTTCTTGGCACGAGGAGTGAAGGGGATGTGCCCGGACGGGGCCTGCTGGCCCTGACCGATGATCTCCTCCACCTGCTGACGGACCGCCTCAAGCGAAATGCCGAGGCTCTCCAGGGCCTTTGCGGCGACACCCTCACCCTCGTGGATCAGGCCCAGGAGGATGTGCTCGGTGCCGATGTAGTTGTGGTTGAGCATCCGGGCTTCTTCCTGAGCCAGGACGACAACCCGCCGCGCGCGGTCGGTGAACCTCTCGAACATCGTTAATCGCTCCTCAGAGCGGTCAGGCAGTGGGGGGAACTTCCCCTCCCTGTCCTTCCGCAGCTTAGTCCCGCAAGCGGGGACCGCTCATTCCAACTGCCGACACCGGACCGAGAACCACGTCTGCCTCCTGACCCCGAATGACGACAACTGCTCCAACCTGATGGTGCGAGACGATGTTCCCGCAGGCCAGGCAGTTACCCCTGCCATCTGTACGCCCATGGCGAACGCGAGACGGCCTTTTCTGCGTGTCGCCCCCTCCCACTAGGCATGTCTTACCCTCCGCCACTGACAGTCCATGCCGCACCCCCTGGTTCCCTCCGCTACGGGCGAACAACCTTGCGCCACCCCGCACCCCCGCACACCTTCACTTTCACCACTCTCCGCATTCGTACACACACTCAGCGTAACTCCACCGTCCGGGAACCGGTTGCTGCTGGCATGGCTGGCGCCCCTCCCCCGTACGCCACAGTCCCCGGCCCCCGCGGCCCCCGCAGCCCGCTCGGCGCGGCCTGCCGGGATGTACGGCGGTGGGACGCGGCCTCCTGCCGGGATGTGCGGCGCTGGTATGAGAACGAACTGGGCTGGCCGACCGTGCCCGGATCCCCGCCCCGACTTCGGGTGGGCCAGCGGTTCGACGTCCTGGATGTGCCGGCCGAGGCGGGGCGGGCGGCGCTGCGTCATCTCGCGCCCGGTTCGCCGGTGGCCCTGGCGAATACCGGGGGCGGGCGGGGTGGGGCTGAGATGGAGGGGGGCCTTGTCGACGGACGGGGGTGTCCCGTCGACGGCCGGGGGTGTGCCGCGCGGGGGGTCCGGATGCGGCTGCTGGTGGCCGCGGGGTCCGCGGAGGAGCTGCCGGGGGTGCTGGACTGGCTGGAGTGGGGGGCGCTGGCCGCGGGGCTGGATCTGGTGGCGATCGGGGCGGGTGGGGTGATGACGGCTCCGGTGCCGGTGCCGGTGTCTGAACCGGTGTCGGCGCTGGTACCGCTGCCGGCCGGGCGGAGGTGTGTCGGCGGTGAGGGTGCCCCGGGGGGCGAGCGCTGCCGGTGCGGATCGGGGTCCGGGCCGGGGCTTTCGCGGTGGGAGGACTGCCGGTGTGAACCGGGGTCCGGGTGCGGGCCGGGGCCTTCGCGGGGGGAGGACTGCCGGTGGGGATCGGGGTCCGGGTGCGGGCCGGGGCCTTCGCGCGGGGAGGACAGCCGGTGGGGATCGGGGTCCTCGCGGGGCGCGGGCCGCCGGTGCGGGCCAGGGTGCTCACGCGGGGAGGGTCGGGGCGGGCCGGGGCCCGGATGCGGTGCGGTAGCCCGGTGCGGTGCAGAGTCCCTCTGCGGGGCGGTGTCCGCGTGCGATACGGAGTCCCCGTGCGGTCCCGAGCCCTTGCAGGGGGCCGCCGTATGGCTGCGGCCCCCCGAGCCGGGGGGCGAGGTCGAGTCCTCGCTGCCGACCCTGTCGGCCATGGGGGGCGGTGGGGGCGCCCCCGATCTCGTGCGCGTCGTGGACACGGTGGCCGCTCACTGCCACCGCATCCGATTGCGGCGCCCGTGCGCTCAGGCGTTGGCCTTCTCGTAAGCCTCGCGAATGGTCGCCGGGACACGGCCGCGGTCGTTGACCTCGTAACCGTTCTCCTTCGCCCAGGCGCGGATGGCCGCGGTGTCCTGGCTGCCACCGGAAGCGGCGCGCGCCTTTCCACGTCCACCCGAAGCACGGCCACCGGTACGCCGACCGCCCTTCACATACGGATCAAGAAGGCCGCGCAGCTTGTCCGCATTGGCCGTCGTGAGATCGATCTCGTAGGTCTTGCCGTCCAGAGCGAACGTCACGGTCTCGTCCGCCTCGCCGCCGTCGAGGTCGTCGACAAGAAGGACCTGAACCTTCTGTGCCACCGGATTTCCTTTCATCGATAACGTGAGGGCCGGGGTCTGCGGCGTCCGCCGTTTCGCCGCTCCCCTGTTATATGCACTACGCAGTACGTCGGAAAGCAAACCGCTTTTGCTGGAAAAACACAAACCCCTGGGAGAGACCCACAGGGCGGCGGCGGCCATGAAACGTGCGCGTTTCGGACATAGGGAACCTGGGCATGGGGCTCCGGCGGAATATGCCGCGCCGATCACAGATGCAGCAGCATCCGGCTGTTGCCCAAGGTGTTCGGTTTCACTCGTTCGAGACCGAGGAACTCCGCGACGCCCTCGTCGTAAGAACGCAACAGCTCCGCGTAGACATCGGTGTCGACCGGTGTCTCACCGATCTCCACGAAGCCGTGGGCGCTGAAGAAGTCCACTTCGAAGGTGAGACAGAAAACGCGCCGAACGCCCAGCCAGCGCGCGGTGTCCACCAACTTCTCCAGCAACTGATGGCCGACACCGGCGCCCTTGAGTCCGGGCTTCACCGCGAGAGTGCGGACTTCCGCGAGGTCTTCCCACATCACGTGCAGCGCGCCGCAGCCGACGACCTCGGCGTTGTCGTCGCGTTCCGCGACCCAGAACTCCTGGATGTCCTCGTAAAGGGTCACCGTCGCTTTGTCGAGGAGGATGCGGTCGCGGGCGTACGCGTCCAGTAGTGCGCGCACCGAGGGCACATCGCTGGTCCGGGCCCGCCGGACGGTGATGGCTTTAGCGGTGACTTCGGGGCTCTCTGCGCTCTGTGCGGACATGAACGGACGCTATCGCCCGCCGTCCTGCGGCGCCGCGCCGGGGTTCTCACCGGGCTTCTCGGCCGGGTTCTCGGCGGGCTTCTCCCCGGTGTTCTCGGTGGCGACTTGCCCGGGTTCCGGTTCTTGCGGTGATTCCGGTCCCTGGACGATGCGTACGGCATCGGCGAGGGCGTGGCGCTGTTCCTCGCTCATCATGCCGAAGAAGGCGACGAGAGCCGCGGCCGGGTTGTCGCTCTGCGCCCATGCGTCGTTCATCAGGGCGGCGGCGTAGGCGGCCCTGGTGGAGACCGCCTCATATCGATAGGCCCGGCCTTCCGCCTCGCGGCGGACCCAGCCCTTCTGATGGAGATTGTCCAAAACGGTCATCACCGTGGTGTAGGCGATGGACCGCCCCTGCTGAAGGTCTTCCAGGACTTCTCGAACGGTCACCGGGCGGTTCCACTTCCACACCCGGGTCATGACGGCGTCTTCGAGTTCTCCCAATGGGCGAGGCACAACTCAGCACAATAGTGGGAGATCTCGGTGATGACGTGCTGGACGTGCGTCTTTACAAAAAACGTGGGCAAATCGGACCAAGGTCGGGCGGACGGCCCTCCGGGCGCGGGGTACCGGTGTGTGAGACGCCGATCAGTCGTCCGTGCCGGGCGCCGGTCAGTCGTCGGCCGTGGCCCGCGCGGTGGACGACGGCTGCTGAACGCCCCTCGCGCGCGCGAAGGCGGCGTCGACGGCCGCGTCCTCCTTGGCCTTCTGGGTGCCGCCCTGCGTCTTCACGATCACGCGGATCACACCGATGAAGAAGACGGCCATCACGGCCGGGGGCAGCAGCGCGGAGACGTAGTCCATGGCTCAAGGGTAGACGTGGGCCGCCGGGCGCCCGGGGCGGGGGCAGGGGGACGCCGGGGCCGGGGCGCGCCCCACGCGCGGGGGCGCTGTACGGACGGCCATCCGGCACACATTGCGCATTCGGGCGTGCCCCTCGCGCGCGGGGCACTGCGGGGGCTGTGTCAGCCGGCGGCCAACTGCTGGGGCGGGCCCGAGGGCGGCTGCGGGGGCTTGCGGCGCGGGAAGACCTCGCCCGGGGTGGGGATGGGGCGCCGCGCGGGCTGCGGGGCGGGCTGCTCGGGGCGCTTCGCGGGCGGTCGGGCCGGTTTGTCGGCGGGCTGCTTCTCGGCGGGCTTGCGGCCGGGCTCGGCGAGCTGTCCGCCGTCGTCCGCCAGACCGCCGGGAAGGGCCGTCAGACGGACCCGGGAGACCGGGACGGCCGGGAGGTCCGGGCGGCCCGTGCGCAGCGCCGTACGGCGTGCCAGGCGGGTGCGGACATCCCGTTCCGCGAGGGTCTGGCAGCGGTCGAGGAGGGCTGCGGCGGCCGGGTTGCCGCGCAGGGCGCGCAGGGCGGCGAGATCGTCGGCGACCGGGCGGTACCCGGCGGCCAGGACCTCCTCCAGGAGCGTCAGATAGCCGCCGGCGGTGCCGGGGAGCGCGGCTCGGTAGCGCGCGAGGTCGGCCACGAGGAAGGCTCTCAGCCGCGCGGCCTCACGCGTCGCCTCGTCGAGCGACTCGGCGAGCCGGAGACAGTCCTGAACGTCCTCGTCCGAGGCGCGGCCGGGTTCCAGGGCGAGGGCGAGCGCGCGCCGGATCACGCGCAACTCCTCCCCGCCGAACGCCATGCCGCCACGGGATCCGTAAGGCGTGGGCATATCCCAAAGATACGCACTAATCAGACAAACTCGACACAGGGGGTGGGTGTGGCGTGGGCGAGATACCCGGGTGGGGGTAGGGGGGTGGGGGGGCTTTGGTGTGGAGGTGGGGGCTTTGGGGTGGAGAACTTTGGGGGGTAGGGGCCCTCGCGGGGCATCCTCGGCTGTGGGCGCCTGTGCGGGGCGTCCGCTGGCGTGGACACCTGTGCCGGGCGGTTCGCCGGGAGGCACCCACAGGGGGTGCGGAGGGGTGGGGTGGGGTGGGGTGGGGTGGGGTGGGGTGGCCCCTGGGCCTGCCCCTGAGCGCGCCGCGCTACCGGGCGCCCCGATCGATGCGGGGCAGGCACCCGCGGGGGCGTCGGCGGGGGGCGTTTGTGCCGACCCTGGGCGGGGCGGGACCCGCGTGGGGCGCCCGCCGGGTCAGTCGCTGCGCGAGGCACGAGCAGTGGACGCACGCACGGGCTGCGCGTGGGCAAGGACCCGCACGGGGCGCCCGTCGGAGGCGCGCACACGCGCCACGCGCCGGAGGGGCTGAACGGGCGCCGGGACCCCGCTACGGCGGGGACCCGAACCAAGCCCACCCCTGGGGAGCACCGGGGAGGACGGACCCGGAGAGGAAGTCACCCACGCGGGGCCCACTGCCCAGCGGGAACCCCTGCGAGAGGCCCGTTGGCGCGGGCACCCGCCCCGGCCACAGAGGAATGGCCCCCGCACGGGCCCGCACGCACGACAGCGACCCAGGCTGGGCACCCTTTGGGCAAGCCACCCCTGCCCCGCGCTGGCCCCTTGTGCGACAGCGACCCACCCGGGACGCCCGAGGGAAGGAGCGAGCACCCTTGCCGCGCACGGGAGGGGCGACACCCTCGCGGGGCCGACTGCGCCGCGGGCACCGCCCAGGTCCCCGGTGGAATGAGCGCCCCCGCCGCCCGCGGGGGGTCCGCTACGTGGCAAGGACCCGCCCCTGCCTCCGAGCGAACGAGCACCCCACCACGCGCACAGGGGCCGGTGCCCGCCGAGCGACCGGGCCCTCGCCCGGTGAGCGCCCCGCGCGGGGCACCCCGTTCCTACATCCGCGAGACGTTGCGTTCGTAGACCATGCGCAGGCCGATCAGGGTCAGCCAGGGCTCGTGCTCGTCGATGACCGAGGACTCGCCGAGGACCAAGGGGGCCAGTCCGCCGGTGGCGATGACGGTGACGTCCTCGGGGTCGTCGGCCAGTTCGCGGGCCATGCGGTTGACCACGCCGTCGACCTGGCCGGCGAAGCCGAAGATGATGCCCGCCTGCATGGCCTCGACCGTGTTCTTGCCGATCACGCTCCGCGGGCGGGCCACCTCGATCTTGCGGAGCTGCGCGCCGCGCACCCCGAGCGCCTCGACGGAGATCTCGATGCCGGGCGCGATGACCCCGCCGATGTACTCCCCGCGCGCGCTGACCGCGTCGAACGTCGTCGCCGTGCCGAAGTCCACGACGATCGCCGGGCCGCCGTACAGCTCGACCGCGGCGACCGCGTTGATGATCCGGTCGGCGCCGACCTCCTTGGGGTTGTCGGTGAGAATCGGGACACCGGTCTTGACACCGGGTTCGACCAGGACGGCCGGTACGTCGCCGTAGTAGCGGCGGGTCACCTCGCGCAGTTCGTGCAGCACGGAGGGGACCGTGGCGCAGATGGCGATGCCGTCGATGCCGTCGCCCAGTTCGTCGCCGAGCAGCGGGTGCATGCCCATCAGGCCCTGGAGGAGCACCGCCAGCTCGTCCGCGGTGCGGCGGGCGTCCGTGGAGATGCGCCAGTGCTCGACGATGTCCTCGCCGTCGAACAGGCCGAGCACCGTGTGCGTGTTGCCTACGTCGATCGTCAGCAGCATGGCCGTCCCGCCCCCTACTGCGCCGCGCGCAGGTCGAGGCCGATGTCCAGGATCGGGGCGGAGTGCGTGAGCGCCCCCACGGCCAGGTAGTCGACGCCGGTGTCCGCGTAGGCCCTGGCGTTGTCCAGGGTGAGCCGGCCGGACGCCTCCAGGGCGGCGCGGCCGTCGACCAGGGCCACGGCCTCCTCGCACTCGCCGGGCGTGAAGTTGTCCAGCAGGATCAGGTCGGCGCCCGCGTCGAGCACCTCGCGCAGTTGGTGCAGGGTGTCGACCTCCACCTCGACCGCCACGTCCGGGAACGCCTCCCGGACGGCCTTGAAGGCCTGCTCCACGCCCCCGGCGGCGACCACGTGGTTGTCCTTGACCAGGGCCGCGTCCGAGAGCGACATACGGTGGTTGACGCCCCCGCCGCAGCGCACCGCGAACTTCTCCAGGGAGCGCAGCCCGGGGGTCGTCTTGCGCGTGTCGCGGACCTTGGCGCGGGTTCCGTCCAGAACGTCGGCCCACGCGCGCGTGGCGGTGGCGATGCCGGACAGGCGGCACAGCAGGTTGAGCGCGCTGCGCTCGGCGGTCAGCAGGTCGCGGGTGCGGGTGGTGACCGACAGCAGCGGCTGCCCGGCCTCGACCCGGTCGCCGTCCTCGGCGTGCCGCTCGACCTCGAACTCGTCGGCGCAGACCACCGAGATCACCGCCTCGGCGACCCTGAGGCCCGCCACGACGCCCGCCTCGCGCGCGACGAAGTCGGCGGTGGCGACGGCCTCCTCGGGGATGGTCGCGACCGTGGTGACGTCCACACCGCCCGCCAGGTCCTCCTGGACGGCCACATGGGCGATGTCCTCGACCTCCAGCGGGTCGAGCCCGGCGGCGGCCAGCAGCTCGGCGAGCGCGGGGTCCAGACCGCACTCGGGGTATTCCTCGTCGGCGCCGCAGGCGCAGCCGTCGCCGCAGCCGCCTGCTTGGGCGAGGGGGAGGTCGGGGGTGCTCACTGGGCTCACTGCTCCTGGGAAGGCCGGTGCTGGCGGGTCGGGGGGAAGTCTGCGGTATCGGTGGTGCGCACCGCGAGCGTGCGGTCAGGATTCAGCCGTACGACGATGTGGCGGCGCCACGCCGGGTCGTCGCGGTCGGCGCGGTCCTCGCGCCAGTGGCAGCCCCGGGTTTCCTCGCGCAGCCGGGCGGCGGCGGCCAGGACACGGGCCACGCACAGCAGGTTGGTGGCCTCCCAGGTGTCGACGCCGGGCTCGGCGGTCTTGCCGTTCTCGGCGAGGGCCTCGCGCGCGTCCCGGTGCAGCCGCCGGAGCTGTCCGGCGGCCCGCTCCAGGGAGGCGGCGGAGCGCAGCACACCCGCGCCGTCGGTCATGATCCGCTGGATGGCGAAACGGTCCTCCGGGGCGAGCAGCGGATGCTCGGGAACCTCGGGGTACGGCAGCGGGCGCGGCACGCGCGCGGGCAGCCGGTCGCGGTCGCGGCGGGCGGCGATGTCGGCGGCGATGCGCTCGGCGTAGACCAGGCCCTCCAGGAGCGAGTTGGAGGCGAGCCGGTTCGCGCCGTGCACGCCCGTGCAGGCGACCTCCCCACACGCGTAGAGCCCGCTCACGGTCGTCCGGCCCCGCGCGTCGGTGCGGACGCCGCCGGAGGCGTAGTGGGCGGCCGGGGCGATCGGGATGGGGCGGTGCACCGGGTCGATGCCGTGCGCCCGGCAGGCGGCCAGGATGGTCGGGAAGCGGTGCTCCCACATGGCGGCGCCGAAATGTGTGGCGTCGAGGAACATGTGCTCGGCATCCTGCTCCTGCATCCGCCGCATGATGCCCTTGGCCACGATGTCCCGGGGCGCCAGCTCGGCCAGCTCGTGCTGCCCGACCATGAAGCGCACCCCGTCGGCGTCCACCAAGTGGGCGCCCTCGCCCCGTACCGCCTCGGAGACCAGCGGCTGCTGGCCCTCCGCGTCCGCGCCGAGGAAGAGCACGGTGGGGTGGAACTGGACGAACTCCAGATCGCTGACCTCGGCTCCCGCGCGCAGGGCGAGGGCGACACCGTCGCCGGTGGACACGGACGGGTTGGTGGTGGCGGAGAAGACCTGGCCCATGCCGCCGGTGGCGAGCACCACCGCGGGCGCGTGCACGGCTCCCACGCCGTCGTGCTGGCCCTCGCCCATGACGTGGAGGGTGACACCCGCCGTACGGCCCTCCGCGTCCGTCAGAAGGTCCAGGACGAGCGCGTTCTCGATCGTGCGGACGCCCCGCGCGCGGGCCGCCTCCACCAGGGCGCGGGAGATCTCCGCGCCGGTGGCGTCGCCGCCCGCGTGCGCGATCCGGCGGCGGTGGTGGCCGCCCTCCCGGGTCAGTTCCAGACCGCCCTCGGCCGACTCGTCGAAGTGCGCGCCGGTCGCGATCAGCCGCCGTACGGCGTCGGGGCCCTCGGTGACGAGGATGCGGACGGCGTCCTCGTCGCACAGGCCCGCGCCCGCGACCAGGGTGTCCTCCAGATGCTGCTCGGGCGTGTCGCCGTCGCCCAGGGCCGCCGCGATACCGCCCTGGGCCCAGCGGGTGGAGCCGTCGTCGAGCCGTGCCTTGGTGACGACGACGGTCCTCAGGCCCTCAGCCTCACAGCGCAGGGCGGCGGTGAGCCCGGCGACGCCGGAGCCGACGACCACGACGTCCGCGGCGATCGACCAGCCCGGGGCGGGCGCGTGCAGCCGTATGCCGGTGGGGGTGTCGGTGTCCGTGCTGGCGCTGGTCACGGGGCGGCTCCGAAGGTCAGGGGCAGGTTGTCGATCAGCCGGGTCGCGCCCACGCGCGCGGCGACGGCGAGCACGGCCTCGCCCGTGAAGCCGTCCCCGATCTCGGTGAAGTCGGCCGGGTCGACCAGCGCCAGGTAGTCCAGCTCCAGGGGCGGGGTCAGCCGGGCGGCCTCGTCCAGCACCAGGCGGGCCGCCGCGCGGACGGCGGCCGGTGAGCCGGGGGCCGCCTTGGCGACGGCGTGCGCGTCGGCCGCCGCGCGGGACTCGCCGAGCGCGCTGAGCGCCTCCGCCCGCGCGCGGGTGGCGGGTACCTCGCGGGCCCGCGCGCGCAGCGCCTCCTGCGCCGCGTGCCGGTCGCCGCCCGCGAACAGCGCCTGGGACAGCGCCAGCGCCGTACGCCGCTCCCGGTCCGACAGGAACCGGTTGCGGCTGGACAGGGCGAGCCCGTCGTCCTCGCGGACGGTGGGCACCGCGCGGATGTCCACCCCGAAGTTCAGGTCCCGCACCATGCGGCGGATCAGGGCGAGCTGCTGGGCGTCCTTCTGCCCGAACAGCGCCGTGTCCGGGCGGGTGAGGTGGAGCAGTTTGGCGACGACGGTGAGCATCCCGTCGAAGTGCCCGGGACGCGCGGCGCCCTCCAGGCGCTCCCCCATGGGGCCCGCGCTGATCCGCACCTGCGGCTCGCCGCCCGGGTAGACCTCGTCCACGGCCGGCGCGAGGACCACGTCCGCGCCCGCCTGCTCGGCGACCTTGAGATCGGCCTCCAGGGTGCGCGGATAGCGCTCCAGGTCCTCGCCCGCGCCGAACTGGAGCGGATTGACGAAGACGGTCACCACGACCTCGCCGTCCGGTCCGGCCGCCGTCCGCGCGGACCGGATCAGGGTGGCGTGGCCCTCGTGCAGGGCACCCATGGTCATCACAACCGCCCGGTGCCCTCCACGCGCGCGGGCGTGGAGTTCGGCGGCGGTCCGCAGCAGGGTGGTGGTCATCGGGCGTCTCCTTCGGCACCGCGGGTGCCCTCGGCGCCGGGGGTCCCCTCGGCGAGCACGCCGAGCAGGTCCTCGGCCAGCTCCGGCTTCAGCAGCCCTTGGGCGAGCGCCCGGTCGGCGGTGGCCCGCGCCATCGCCAGATACCCGGCGACCGTCGCCGGGGAGTGCCGGCGCAGTTCCCCGATGTGGGCGGCGACCGTGCCCGCGTCCCCGCGCGCGACCGGCCCGGTCAGCGCCGCGTCACCGGAGCGCAGGGCGTTGTCCAGGGCGGCGCCCAGGAGCGGGCCGAGCATCCGGTCGGGCGCGCCGACCCCGGCCGCGCGCAGCAGCTCCATGGACTGCGCGACCAGGGTGACCAGGTGATTGGCGCCCAGCGCGAGCGCCGCGTGGTAGAGCGGGCGGCTCTCCTCGGTGATCCACTCCGGTTCGCCGCCCATCTCGATGACGAGGGCCTCGGCGGCCATCCGCAGTTCCTCGGGCGCGGTGACGCCGAACGAGCAGCCCGCCAGGCGCTGGACGTCCACCCGGGTGCCCGTGAAGGTCATCGCGGGGTGCAGGGCGATGGGCAGCGCGCCCGCGCGCAGGGCGGGGTCCAGTACCCGCGCCCCGTACCGGCCGGAGGTGTGCACGAGGAGCTGCCCGGGGCGTACGGCGCCGGTCTCGGCGAGGCCGGAGACCAGGCCGGGCAGCGCGTCGTCGGGCACCGTCAGCAGCACCAGGTCGGACCGCCCGAGCACCTCGGCGGGCGCTACCACCGGCACGTCCGGCAGCAGTTCGGCGGCGCGTCGCCGGGAGGCGTCGGAGACCCCGGAGACGGCGACGGGGCGGTGCCCGGCGAGTTGCAGCGACAGGGCGAGCGCGGGCCCCACCCGCCCGGCGCCGACCACCCCCACGGCGAGCCGCGCGGGGCGGTCCCTGGGATCTGGCTGGTGAACTGTACTCACGCGACTGCGGCCTTCCCGTTCCAGTCCGCTCCGGGTACCGGACGATTTCTCGTCATGTTAACGCGATTGGTTCCGGGGGTGTCCGGTTCCGGTTGTCCACAGGGTGTGGGTGGGAGTGGGGAAGGCGGCAGCGGCACCCGCGGGGAGGGTGCTCGAAGGGTGGGGCGCTGCCTGCGGGGAGGGTGCCCGCAAAGTAGGGCGCTGCCCGCGAAGCGGGGGCCGAAGGGTGGGCGCTCCCCGCGGGGAGGGTGGCCGCGCTGGAGGGGCGCGCGGCAAAAGCGGGTGCCCGCGCGCGGGGGGCGGGAGATGATCCCGGGCATGAGTGATGGGGAGCGGGACGCAGCGGAAAGGGCCAGGGGCGCCGGGCGGGAGGCGCAGGGGGTGCGGGCCCCTGGGGATGGGGATCCGGTCGATCCCGACGGACCGGATCCCGACCCCGACGGACCGGGGCGAGGGCCTGAGTCGGAACCAGGGGCTGGGCCGGAGCCGGCGTCAGGGCAGGGGCCGGCCCCGACAGCCGACCTGGACCCGACAGCTCCCCCGGCCCCGGACGGCGACCAGGACCCGGACCCCGGCTCCGTCCCCGACTCCGACTCCGCCGAAGCCCGCCGTCTCCGCCGCTTCGAGCGCCGCAGGCACGCCCACCGGGGCGCCCGGCGCCGCCTCGGGCGCTCCACCCTGCTCAGCTCGCTCCGCGACCGGCTCGCGGTCCTGGACGACGTCGGGGACCTGTACGACCTCGACCAGCCCGTCGACCTGTACGGCAACGGCATCGTGGCCGCCCTGGAGGAGAAGGTCGCCGGGCTGCTCGGCACGGAGGCCGCCGCGTTCTTCCCGACCGGCACGATGGCGCAGCAGATCGCGCTGCGCTGCTGGGCGTCGCGCACCGGCGACCGGACCGTCGCCCTGCACGCGCTGGCCCATCCCGAGGTGCATGAGCGCAACGCCTTCAGCGAGGTCAGCGGATTGCGTCCGGTCCGGCTGACCCGTGAGCCACGGCTGCCGACCGCCGCCGAGGTGCGGGACTTCGAGGAGCCCTTCGGGGCGCTGATGCTGGAGCTGCCGCTCCGGGACGCCGGTTTCGTCCTGCCCACGTTCGACGAGCTGACGGAGATCGTCGGGGCGGCGCGGGAGCGCGAGGCGGTGGTGCATTTCGACGGCGCGCGCCTGTGGGAGACGACCGAGCACTTCGGCCGCCCGCTGCCGGAGATCGCGGGCCTCGCGGACAGCGTCTACGTGTCGTTCTACAAGTCCCTCAACGGCCTCGGCGGCGCCGCGATGGCCGGTCCGGAGCCGTTCGTGGAGCAGGCCAGGAGCTGGCGGCACCGGTACGGCGGGCTGGTCTTCCAGCAGTTCCCGACGGTGCTCACGGCGCTGGCCGGGCTGGAGCGCGAGCTGCCCCGGCTGCCGGAGTACGTCCGGCACGCGCGCGTGGTCGCCGCCGCACTGCGCGAGGGGTTCACGGCGGCGGGGCTGCCCTGGTTCCGGGTGCACCCCGAGGTGCCGCACACCCACGAGTTCCAGCTCTGGCTGCCCCATGACGCCGACCTCGTCGCGGAGGCCGCCCTGCGCCATGCCGAGGAGACCCGCACCTTGCTGTTCGGCCGGTCCTGGGACGCGCCCGGCCCCGGTCTGGCCGTCACCGAGATCGAGGTCCGCGCGGAGGGGCTGGAGTGGACGCCGGCGGATGTGCGGACGGCGGTCGCCGGGTTCGTGGCGATCCTGCGGGAGGAGACCGCCGGGCGGGGTTAGGGCCGGTGGGGCGCGGCGGGGCCGGGGCGGCGCGGTGGGGGCTGGTGCGGCGCGGTGTCAGGGCTGGTCGCGGTGTCAGGGCTGGTGCGGCGCGGTCAGGGTCGGCGGCTCGGCTACGGCCGGTGAGGGTGGCATCGCGCCCGCGCGCTCAGCACGCGGAGTGGGCGTCGCGGCGGCGCCGCGAGGGCGTGGTGACGGCGGCGGTGAGGAGTCGGCGCAGCAGGCCGTCCGCCGGGCGCCCGGCGAGGACCGCGCGGAACCGCCGGTAGGTGCGGATCTCGCGGACCACGCGCGCGTCGTGCGTGCCGGGCGCGGGCGGCACGGGCTCGCCGTGCTGGGCGGCGCGGTAGGTGTCGAGGAGGTACTGCTGCGTGCTGCTCATGGCCGTTGGTTCGCCTTCCGTTCCGTGAGGGGTCGGTTCCCGCGGGGCCACCGTGCCGACCTCCGCCGCGACCGCCGCAGGGCCTCAGGGCCTCAGGGCCTCAGGGCCTCAGGGCCTCAGGGCCTCCCAGGCTGCTTCCCCGCGCGCCGGAAGTCGCCCCGATTGACCAGCCTCGTCAATCGGGCGACATCTCTCGTTCATCGGTAAACCCGCTGGTCGGGGGCGTTGTCAGTGGGCGGGTGCACCATGGGGGAATGAGCGTGCGCATCGACATGACGGGGCTGCGGCCGGAGGGGATCTCCGTCGTGCCCTCCCCCCTGGCCGAGCTGTGCATGGCGCTGCATGTGCTGGCGGAGCCGGGCCACCACCCGGGCCTGCGCGGCTGGGCCACGGGCGTGACGGCGGGGCTGGACCCGCATGTGGCCGACCGTATGTGCGAGGCGGACTTCCTGTGGCGGTCGACGTACTCCGATGTGTTCATGCCGTCCGCCGGGCTCCCGGGCGAGGTGCTGCCGGGCGGGACGCTCGCCGAGGAGCTGGACCTCCTGGACAAGCTGACGGACGAGCAGTTCGTGGACGCGGCCCTGGAGTTCACCTGCACCCTCCAGTACGACCTCCAGCCGCCGAACTACCTGGCGAGCCGCGAGGGACACGCGCGGGCGCTCGGGGTGGCCGCCTCGCGCGGGCAGCGCCAGCTCCGCTTCACCGAGCGGCTGCTGGACGACCCGCCCAGTGTCCGGGCCTGGCTGCGCCGCTTCCTGGAGGACTGCGACGAGGCGTTCTTCGCCGGGATCTGGGGCAAGCTGCGCCCGCAGCTCGCGGCCGACGCCCGGCACAAGACGGAGCTGCTGCGGCGCAAGGGCCTCGCCGAGGCGCTGGCGGCGGTGTCCCCCGCGGTGCGGTTCGACGAGCGGGCCGGGGAGGTGGTGGTGGACAAGCTGATCGAGGGCCGGATCGCCGCCAGCGGACGGCTGCTGCTCGTCCCGACCAGCCTGGGCCGACCGCATCTGAATGTGCTGCACCGCCAGGGCTGGCAGCCCCTGCTGCACTACCCGGTCAGCGCCCCGGAGCCGGTCCGCCCGCCCTCGGTGGAGGAGCTGGCCCTGCGGATGACGGCGCTGTCGCACCCCGTGCGGATGCGCATCTGCCGTCATCTGGCCCGCAGCGCGTACACGACGACGGAGCTGGCGCAGACCCACGGCATGACCGCGCCGGAGATATCCCGGCATCTGGGCGTGCTCAAGAAGGCGGGGCTGGTGACGACCCGGCGCCGCGGGCGCTATGTGCTGCACCAGCTCGATGTGGCGGTGGTGGCCCGGCTGGGGAGCGACTTCCTGGAGGGGGTGCTCCGCTGACGAGGCCCAGGGGGAAGCCCCTGACGCCACCTCCTGGGCCTCCCCCCGCGACGGGCGCTGAGACCGGGAGGGGTGTCGGAAGCGGTGCCGGGATGGATATCTGGAGCGGCGCCGGGAGGGAGCCGGGAGCGGCGCCCGGATGACACGCACCGCCCTGTGAGGCCCCGTGCAAGGCGCCCCGAGCCGGTCAGTGGCCCCACTCGCCCCACGCAGGACACCCCAGTCCCTCCGGGCCCCCGCGCAACGCACCGAGCCTCCGATACCCCGCTCAGGACCAACCCAGGCCCGGCCCGAGGCCACCAGGCCGACTCAGCCCCACCCCCCGAAGCCCCGCCCGGCACGACCCGCCCCTCAGTCCAGCCGGATGTGCCTCACCCCGACCCCCGCCTGACGCAGCCTGGTCCGCAGGGCGCCCTCCGTGTTGGGGCGCAGCTTCAGCCCCGCGAGGACGGCGATCCGGTCCGCGGTCTTGGGGACGGTCGTGTCGTCCGTCCACAAGTGCTCGGCGAACTCCGGCTCCGCCAGGCGTTCCAGACAGTGATCCACCTGCCGCTCGGCCCAGCTCTCCCGCCCGGGCGTCGCCTTCTTCCCGGCGACGAACCGGATCACCTGCCCGAGCCCGCGTTCGCGCAGCCGCTTCAGCACGGTCTCGCGCCGGGCCAGCAGTGTGAAGTGCTGGACGTCGTGACCGAGGTCGCGCAGCCGTCCGACGGTCTCGGTGAAGTAGCCGGAGTCGGTGATCGTCATGGGCGCGATCACCACGCCGTCGTGCTTGGTGAGGGCGAGGTCGAGGACCTCGACGACACCCTGCCGCCAGGCGGCGAGGTCCTGGAAGTCGCCGCGCAGTTCGGGCGGGAGCATCCGGCGCAGGCCGAAGCCGGGGAGTTCGGGATCGCAGATCACGCTGCCGGGCAGGCGGCGCCGTATCTCGTGTGCGGTCTGTGTCTTGCCGCCCCCGAAGGGGCCGTTGATCCACAGGAGCATGCGCAGACCCTACCGGCGCGCCGGGCGGCAGTCAGCCATGTCCCCGACAGGCTGGCCCGCCCGCTCCCCACGGTGGGCCCCGGTCCCCGGACCCGCCCGGCGCCGGATCACCCCTGCCCGCCGGCCCGCACCAGCCCCGTCTCGTACGCCAGGACCACCACCTGCACCCGGTCCCGCAGCCCCAGCTTGGTGAGGATGCGCCCGACATGGGTCTTCACGGTCGCCTCGGACAGGACCAGCCGCGCCGCGATCTCCCCGTTGGACAGCCCCTGCGCGACCAGCACCATCACCTCGCGCTCCCGGCCGGTGAGGCGCTCCAGTTCCTTGTGCTCGGGCTGGGCGCCGGTGCTGGGCAGCATGGGGGCGAACCGGTCCAGGAGGCGGCGCGTGGTCGACGGGGCCACCACGGCGTCCCCGCTGTGCACGGAGCGGATCGCGGCCAGCAGCTCGCCCGGCGGCACATCCTTGAGCATGAAGCCGGAGGCGCCCGCCTTGAGGCCGGAGAAGGCGTACTCGTCGAGGTCGAAGGTGGTCAGGATGAGCACCTTGGGCGGATGGGGGTCGGAGCAGATCCGGCGGGTCGTCTCCACACCGTCCAGCTTCGGCATCCGGACGTCCATGAGGACGACGTCCACCTCCGTGTCGCTCAGCACCTGGAGCGCCTCGACGCCGTCCCCCGCCTCCGCGACGACCGACATGTCCGGCTGCGCGGCGAGCACCATCCGGAATCCGGTGCGCAGCAGCACCTGATCGTCGACGAGCATCACACGGATCGTCATCGGGCTCTTCTTCCGTTTCCTTCGACCGGGTGGGGCGGTACTGCCATGGGATTCGTCAAGCGGACTTGCATATCGGTCTCGCAGTCGGGTCGTGCGTACGCACCGTCGGGCGGGCGGCGGCGTCAGTGCGCCGGTTTGAGCGGGAGCAGGGCGCTGATGCGGAATCCTCCGCCAGGGCGGGGACCGGCGTCCAGGGTGCCGCCGACCATGCCGATGCGCTCGCGCATACCGATCAGGCCGTGCCCCTGCCCGTCGACGCCGCCCTCCTCGTACAGCTCGTGCGGGGCGCCCTTGCCGTCGTCCTCGACGAGCAGGCCGAGGCCGTCGTCGAAGTAGACCAGCCGGACGCTCGCGCCCGTGTTGGGCCCGCCGTGCTTGCGCGTGTTGGTCAGCGCCTCCTGGACGATCCGGTACGCGGTCAGCTCGACGCCGCTGGGCAGCGGGCGGGGCGTGCCCTCGATCTTGAAGTCGACGGGCAGTCCCGCCGTACGGCACTGCTCCACCAGGTCCTCGATCTGCTGGACGTCCGGCTGGGGCACGTACTCGCCGCTCTCCTGGTGCTCTCCGGTGCGCAGCACGCCGAGCAGGCGGCGCATCTCGGCGAGGGCCTGGCGGCCGGTGGAGGAGATGGTCTCCAGGGCCTTCTTGGCCTGGTCGGGCGCGGCGTCCAGGACATAGGCGGCGCCGTCGGCCTGGACCACCATCACCGACACGTTGTGCGCCACCACGTCGTGCAGCTCGCGCGCGATACGGGCCCGCTCGGCGGCGACGGCGACCTTGGCCTGGGCCTCGCGCTCCTTCTCCAGCCGGGCGGCGCGCTCCTCCAACTGGGCGAAGTAGGCGCGGCGGGTGCGCAGCGAGTCGCCGAGCACCCAGGCCAGCGCGAACGGCACCGTCTGGAGCACCGCCACCGCCACGTTCCCCGCCGGGCTGGTCTCGGCCATCGGCCAGCGGGCCTGCGCGATCGGCGCCGCGCACAGACCGCCGACCAGCGCGAACCGGGACGCCCAGCGCGCGCCGTTGGCCGCGACCGTGTAGACGATCACCAGCATCGCGAAGTCGGCGACCGAGGTCGACACATCCAGCACGAGCTGCACCACGCCGACGACCACGGCGAGGATCAGCATCTGCTCCGGCAGCCGTCGGCGCAGGGTGACCACGACGCCCAGCAGCAGCGCGACGGGAATGATCAGCCAGGGGGCGTCTGTCCCCGTCTCGGCCTGGGTGGCCACCGAACTCATCACGGAGATACCGACCAGTACGAAGGCCCAGAAGCCGTCGACCCATGTCGGGTGTCTGCGGATGAAGTCGTAGAGACGCTGCACGTAACCCAGCGTAGGGAAACGAGATGTGTGCCCGGGTCAACCGAAGGGTCGATCCGTACCGCGTCCGCATACTCCCCAAGGTGGAGGCCACACTCACCGGTGCGCATAGCCTGACGACGTGACGGACGACACCAGGGGCGCCGATACGGCCGATTCCGTACCCCGCTCCGGCCGCCGCGGCCTCCACGCTCCGGTTCCGGGGGCGCCACCGTCTCCGCGCGGCTGGCGGGAGGCCGCCCAGGAGGCCCTGTACGGCCCGCACGGCTTCTACCGTCGCCCAGGGGGCCCCGGTCCCGCCGGGCACTTCCGTACGTCCGTGCACGCCTCGCCGCTGTTCGCGGGCGCGGTGGCACGGCTCCTGGGCCGCCTGGACGTGGCCCTGGGCCGTCCCGAGGTGCTGGACTTCGTCGACATGGGGGCGGGCCGCGGCGAGCTGGTCACCGGGGTGCTGGCCGCGCTCCCCCCGGACGTGGCCGCCCGTACGCGCGCGTACGGCGTGGACATCGCCGACCGGCCCCGGGGCCTCGACCCCCGGATCGAGTGGCGCACCGAGCCGCCGCGCGGGGTGACGGGGCTGCTGTTCGCCAACGAGTGGCTGGACAACGTGCCCGTGGATGTCGCCGAGGTCGACGGCTCGGGCGTGGCCCGGCTGGTCCTCGTGGCCGACGACGGGACCGAGCGGCTCGGCGGGCCGGTGGGCGGGGCGGACGCCGCATGGCTGGCGCGGTGGTGGCCGCTGCCGGCCGACGAGGGGCTGCGCGCCGAGATCGGGCGGCCCCGGGACACGGCCTGGGCGGACGCCGTGGCGAGCCTCGCGCGCGGGGCCGCGGTAGCGGTGGACTACGCGCACACCGCGGACTCCCGCCCGCCCTACGGCACCCTCACCGGCTTCCGCGCGGGCCGCGGGACGGCGCCGGTACCGGACGGGTCGTGCGATGTGACGGCCCATGTCGCGCTGGACGCGTGCGCGGCGCACGCGCGGGACGCCGCCGGGCACCAGGGGCGGGTCCTGAGCCAGCGCGCCGCCCTGCGGGCGCTGGGCGTCACCGGGGAGCGTCCCCCGCTCACCCTGGCGACCACGGACCCCGCGGCCTACGTACGGGCCCTGGCGAGCGCCGGAGAGGCCGCGGAGCTGACCGCCGGGGGCGGTCTCGGGGACTTCGGCTGGCTGGTGACGCCGGTGGGGCATGTCGGGGACCCGTTGGGTGGTGTCGCGGACCCGCTGGGTGGTGTCGCGGACCCGCTGGGGGAGGCGGCCGGATAGCACCCAGGGCGGGCGCCTCACCGGCCACCGGGACGGGCGCGCCGCCGACCTCCGGAACGGGCGCCCCGCCTGCCGCCGGGACCGGCACTGCTTCCGGGACGGGCACTGCTTCCGGAGCGGGCGCTGCTCCCCGGACCGGCGCCGTTGCCGAAACCGGGCCCTATTTGTCGATGTCCCCGACGACGAAGAACATCGACCCCAGGATGGCCACCATGTCCGCCACCAGGGTGCCCGGCAGCAGTTCGGTGAGGGCCTGGATGTTGTTGTACGACGCCGAGCGCAGCTTGAGCCGGTACGGGGTCTTCTCGCCCTTGCTGACGAGGTAGTAGCCGTTGATGCCGAGCGGGTTCTCGGTCCAGGCGTAGGTGTGCCCCTCGGGCGCCTTGAGGACCTTCGGCAGCCGCTGGTTCACCGGGCCGGGCGGGAGGTCGGCGAGACGGTCCAGGCAGGCGTCGGCGAGGTCGAGGGCGTTGTGCGTCTGGTCGAGCAGGCACTCGAAGCGGGCGAGGCAGTCGCCCTCCGTCCGGGTCACGACCCGGAGAACGTCCTGGAGGTCGCCGTAGGCGAGATACGGCTCGTCGCGGCGCAGATCGAGGTCGACGCCCGAGGCCCGCGCGATGGGCCCGCTCACGCCGTACGCCTGCGCGGTGTCCGGGGCAAGCGTCCCGACCCCGCGGGTGCGGCCCCGGAAGATCTCGTTGCCCAGGACCAGGTCGTCGAAGCGGTCCATGCGCGAACGCACCCCGGCGACGGCGGCCCGCGCGCGGGAGGCCCATCCGGCGGGCAGGTCCTCCTTGAGGCCGCCCACCCGGTTGAACATGTAGTGCATCCGGCCGCCCGAGACCTCCTCCATGACGTTCTGGAGGACCTCGCGTTCGCGGAACGCGTAGAAGACCGGGGTGATGCCGCCCAGCTCCAGGGGGTAGGAGCCGAGGAACATCAGATGGTTGAGGACCCGGTTCAGCTCGGCGAGCAGGGTGCGGGTCCACACCGCGCGGACGGGCACCTCCATGCCGAGCATCCGTTCGACGGCGAGGACCACGCCCAGCTCGTTGGAGAACGCCGAGAGCCAGTCGTGGCGGTTGGCCAGCATGATGATCTGGCGGTAGTCGCGGGCCTCGAAGAGCTTCTCCGCGCCCCGGTGCATGTAGCCGATCACCGGCTCCGCGCGCTGGATGCGCTCACCGTCGAGGACCAGCTTCAGCCGGAGCACTCCGTGGGTGGACGGATGCTGCGGTCCGATGTTGAGCACCATGTCGGTGCTCTCCGCGGCGCCGCCGATCCCGACCATGGTCTCCGTCGTGGGAGTCATGGCCCCAGTCTGGCCTACGTAGGCTGGCGGCATGGAGACGGGGAGCCCGCCGAGCGCGGGCACGGCACGGGCCGAACCGGTGTGGACAGGGCTGCCGCCCGGCCTGCTGCGGATGCGGCGGCTGCTGCTGGTGGTCTGGCTGGGCCTGCTGACGCTGGCGGCCGGACTGCTGCCGGGGCTGCTGGCGGGCCCCGCGTGGGCGGCCTTCGCCCTGCTGCCACTGGCGCTGATGGCAGGGGGCTGGGTCATGCTGGAGCGCAACTGGCGGTCCTGGCGGTACACGGAGCGCTCCGACGACCTGCTGATCAGCCGGGGCGTGCTGTGGCGCGAGACGACCGTGGTGCCGTACGGGCGGATGCAGCTCGTGGAGGTCACCTCCGGGCCCGTGGAGCGGCATTTCGGGCTGGCGAGCGTGCAGCTCCACACGGCCGCCGCGGCGTCCGACGCCCGGATCCCCGGCCTGGACCCGGCCGAGGCCGAACGCCTGCGCGACCGCCTCACCGAACTGGGCGAGGCCCGATCGGCGGGGCTGTGAGGACGCCGGGGGCGGACGGCGGCCCTGTGGGGCCCGCCGGGAAGACGGCGAGGGCGGAGGGGGCGGAAGGGGCGGAGGGGTTTCCGGGGGCGCTTGAGGCTCTGGAGGCGGTTGAGGCTCCGGAGGTGATGGGGACCGGGTTTCCGGGGGCGGCGCCCGCGCGCGGGACGGGCACGACGGATGCCACGGACCGGGTGCCCGGCACGCCATACGCAACGGACCGGGTGCCCGGCACTGCGACGGACGGGACGGACCAGCAGACCGGCACTGCGAGGGTCGGGACGGACCCGCAGACCGGCGTCGCGGCGGACGGAACCGACCCGCAGACCCGAGCCACGGCCGACCCGACCGACCGCGAGACCAGGACCACACCAGACCCGGCCACCCACACCCCCAAACCCCCGACAACGGCAACGGCAACGGCAACGGCACCAGGAACCCCCCTCCCCGAACGCCGCCTGCACCCCATCACGCCCCTACGCCGCGCCTGGGCGCCGATCGCCGTGATCATCGGCTGGGCGCTGCACGACCCGGACCAGGCACAGCGCCAGTTGACCCGGCTGACGACGACCACCCTGGTGATCGCCCTCGCGGTGCTGATCCCGGCCGCCGCCCTGTACGGCTTCCTCACCTGGTGGTTCACCCACTTCGCGGTGACCGACTCGGAACTGCGCATCCGTACCGGCCTGTTGTTCCGGCGTACCGCGCACATCCGGCTGGAACGCATCCAGGCGATCGACATCACCCAGCCGCTCCTCGCGCGCGTGGCGGGCGTCTCCAAGCTGCGGCTCGATGTCATAGGGGCCGACAAGAAGGACGAACTCGCCTTCCTCGGCGAGGGCGAGGCCCGCGCGCTGCGGGCCGAACTGCTGGCCCGCGCGGCCGGTTTCGCGCCGGAGACCGCGCACGAGGTCGGCGAGGCACCGGCGCGGCAACTGCTGCGGGTGCCCGCGCGGGACCTGGCGATCTCCCTGGTCCTGACCGGCGCCACCTGGGGCACGCTGGTCGCCGCGGCCGTCGTACCGCCGGTGCTGTGGTACTTCACCCACAGCCTGTGGACGGTGATCGCGACCGGTCTGCCGCTGATCGGCGCGGCGGGCGCGAGCAGCGTGGGACGGTTCGTGAGCGAGTACGACTGGACGCTCGCCGAGTCGCCGGACGGACTGCGCATCGACCACGGGTTGCTCGACCGGGCGCACGAGACGGTGCCGCCGGGGCGGGTGCAGACCGTGCGGATCGTCGAGCCGTGGCTGTGGCGGCGGCGCGGCTGGGTCAAGGTGGAACTGGCCGTGGCCGGTTCGGACAACTCGCTGCTGCTGCCGGTGGCGCCGCGCGAGGTCGCGGAGTCGGTCATCGCGCGGGTGCTGCCGGGGGTGGCGGTCCCCGCGCCGGACGCGCTCAGCCGTCCGCCGCGCCGGGCCCGCTGGTGCGTGCCGGTGTGGTGGCGCGGCCACGGGCTGGCGATCACCGACACCGTCTTCGCCACCCGCCAGGGCCTGGTGAGCCGCCGGCTCGCCCTCGTCCCCCACGCGAAGGTCCAGAGCGTGCGCCTCACGCAAGGCCCCTGGGCGCGCCTGTGGGGCGTCGCGGACGTCCATGTGGACACGGGGGCCAACCAGGTCGAGACAGCGCGTCTGAGGGACGCCGAGGAGGCCGCGCTGCTGCTGCACGCCCAGGCGGAACGCTCCCGCACCGGCCGCCGCGACGCCCGCCCCGACCGCTGGATGGCCTGAGTCACTCGGGCGGCTCACCGGCACCCGGAACGCCGAGAGCCCGGCGCGCGCACGGCGCACCGGGCTCTCCGCCCCGGACCGGAGGTCAGGAGACCGCGCTGCGCAGCCCCTGGACGTCGATCTGCTCGGTCTCGTCGTGCGCGGTCAGATCGATGACGGGACCGTCCTCGCCAGCATCCGCGCGCTCCCGAAGCGGCCCCGGCCCGTCCTCGGCCTGTGCCCGCCGCCGCTGCGCGTCCAGCGCCTCCTGGCCGACGACATCGGCCAGATCCTCGTCCTGCACGGCGCTCGTCGCACCCTCCGCGGCCTCCGGCTGCTGCGTGCCGAAGAAGTCGAAACCGCCCTCCACGGCCGGCCGCCGGGCCGGAGCGGGCGGGACGACGGCCACGGCGGTCGGGACGGTGAAGTGCCCGGTCGGCTGGTGCACCGGTACGGGTCCGGCGGGCCGGGTCTCGGCGGCCCCGGCGGCGTCGCTCTGCGTGTGGGTCGTCGGCGCGGCGACCGCGTGCCCGCGCGCGTCGGCCGCACCGGGCTCCCCCTGTGCCTCGTCCTCCTGAGCCGCCCCCGCCCCGCCCTCGGCGGCCCCAGCGGGCGACGGCCCGGCGGGGCCCCGGCCCTGGGCGGGTACGGCGGCCCGCGCGGGCTCCGGCGTACTCACGGCCGGCAGGTCCGCGCCCGCCGGAACGGCCACGGAGCTGTCCGTACCGGCGCCCTGGGACCCGGCCCCGGCCTCCGGGGCCTCGTCGGCCGCGTCCTCGGGTTCACCGGGACCCCTGCCGTTCGGGTCGGGATCGGGGTCCGTGGAATCGGGGTCAGGGTCGGAGTCGGGGTCAGCGGAATCGGAGGCGCCGGGGTTGGCGGCCCTCTCCGAGCGGGTGGCGGCCTCCTCCAAGACGGTGTCGACGCTCTCCGGGGCGGTACCGCCCTGCTCCGGATCGGTGCCGACGTTCTCCGGGGCGGTGTCGGCCCGTTCCCGGTCCGGGTCACCCTGCTCCACGGCGATGTCGGCCCGCTCCGGCGTGTCCCCCTCGGCAACCGCCTCCCCGCCGGTCGCCACGGACTCCTCCAGCGCCCCCTCGGAACCCTCTGATCCCTCTGAGCTCTCGGAACCCTCGGAACTCTGAGGACCCTTCTCCCGCCCCCGCTTCTCCAACCGCACGAGGGCCTCCCGCGCGCGGAGGAACAACTGCGAGCCCTCGGGCGAGAACAGCGCCGGTGTGTCGGACACAGAGACGGTGGACCCGCCGCTCCCACCGCTCCCACCGCTCCCGGCGTCCCCGGCCCCCTCGGCAGCCTCCGCCGCAGACTCCGCCGATTCCCCCGGCGGCAGCGCGTTCGCCGGTTCCCCGGCCTCTATCTCCAGCAGGCGGCGCCCCTCCAGGGCGGTCGCGCGCTCGGTCTCCGCGGTGGCGTACCGCCGCAGCAGGGCCGCGTGTTCATTGCGCAGGCCCGCCAGTTCGGCGCGCTTGGCGCGCAGCCGCTGCTCCAGCTTGCCGCGCAGCTCGCGCGACTCGTCGAGGTCGGCCTCCAGTTCGGCGACCCGTTCCTCGTGCCGCCACTCCTCGCTCACCCGCACGCGCGCGAGGTCGGCCACCTGCTTGCCCGCCTGTGTGTCCCAGCGGCGCATGACGATCGCCCCGGCGACAGCGGTCAGTGCGGCGACTCCGGCCAGCGCGCGGAGCACCGCGGTCTCGGAGAACACCCAGGGGCCGACCGCGCAGACCACGGCGACGCCTGCGATTGCGGACGGGGGCAGCAGCCGGTGCAGGGGCGGGGAATGGCGGTGACGTCCACGTGGCATGGCCAGAAACTTACCGCGCGTAGGGGAATCGTGGTGCGCCGGGCCGCAAAAACACAGCCACCCCGAACCGTTCACTCGGTTTCGATTCGGTATCGGCGTGCGGAGCCGTACCGGAGTTCCGCGCGATCTCCGCATGATCAACTTCCGGTTGATGCCGCAATTCCCGTCACGGGAATACGAATCCTCTTGATCCGAAGGCCATTTGACCCCGCCCCCGATCCCGGACCGTCCCTCTTACCGCCCCGGCCCCGACCTCCCTGCCGCCCCCGCACCCCGCACCCCTCACTCCTCTCCCCCACCACCCTCCACCACCCTCCCGCCTACCGCGACACGCCGGGCACGCACGCCGAACGCCCCCCGGGGACGGCCCCCTGTCCACCGCCCATCGCCCCACGCAGCGCCGGAGTTCCCCCCTCCATGGCGCATTCCCCTGCCCTCTCCCGTCCCCTGTCGAGAACAGCGCGACGAAGACCACGCCGAAGGCCAGGACGAAGACGCCCGGCGAAGAGCACCGCGAAGTGGGTGCGATGTGGGCGCGAAGTGGGCGCGGAGTCCGGGCGAAGTCGGCGCGAAGTCGACCTCAAGAGAGCAAGAGAGCCCGAGATGGCTCTCAAGGCCCCCGGAGATCGCGCACGGATGCCACCCCGGGATACCCGGCGGATGCCACCCGCCGATGCCCCCGGAGATGCACCCGGGAGATGCCCGGCAGTTGCCCCATAGAACCCCGCGAGAACCTCCGGAGAACCCCGGAAGATCCCCCGGAGAGGTGCCGACGCTTCCCGGAAGAGACCCCGCATTCCCCATTACCGGCCCCCTCCCGCGCGCGATCACCGCACGCGCCCCTGCCCCCGGCAGACCGCCCCCCCTAGGGCATGCCCCGACTTTTCACGGGCTTTGAACCACCTTTGAACGGCGGAGTGAACCTCATCCCCCGACTCGTCGTCCTAGAGGGCGCAATGTGGCCGGATGCCCGAATCGGGACGGCCACGGGGTCTCTCTCGGAACAGCGGGATGCGATGGCTGTCACGGAAGGTGGGGAAATGTCGGGCACAGCACCGGCACGGGCGGGAAGGGTGCGGCGGCGGCTGCGCGGTCCGCACCCCCGGTCGGTGCCCGTCCTCGTCGCCGGGGCCTGCGCGCTGGTGGGCCTGCTGGACATCGCCGCGGGCGTGTTCCCACGCTTCCGGCACAGCCGTGCGCACGCCCTCGCGGAGGTGCTGCCCGGCGCGCTGGGCCCGTTCGCGGCGGCCCTCTCGCTCAGCGCGGGCGTCCTGCTGCTGCTCCTCGCGCGCGGCCTGCGGCGCCGCAAGCGGCGGGCCTGGCGAGCGGCGGTGGCCCTGCTCCCGGTGGGCGCCGTCGCCCAGTTCGCCTACCGCCACTCGCTCGCCGGCGTCCTTCTCGCGCTTGCCCTGCTGTGGGTGCTGCTGCGCCACCGGGGCCAGTTCGCCGCCCTGCCCGACCCGCGCAGCCGCTGGCGCGCGCTGGCCAACTTCGTGCTCATGGGCGCCGGTTCGCTCGCGCTGGGCCTGGTGATCGTCAGCGTCCACCAGGGCCCCATGGTGGGCGACCCGAGCTGGGCGGCCCGCCTGACCCACGTCCTGTACGGCCTGCTCGGCGTCCAGGGCCCGGTCGACTACAAGGGCAGCACCTCCTGGACGGTGGCCGCCTCCCTGGGCGCCCTGGGCCTGCTGACCGCCGTCACCACCGTCTACCTCGCCTTCCGCCCCGAGCACCCGGCCGCGCGGCTCAGCGAGGACGACGAGCAGCGGCTGCGCGCCCTGCTGGAACGGCACGGCGGCCGGGACCTGCTCGGCCACTTCGCCCTGCGCCGCGACAGGGCGGTGGTGTTCTCGCCCAGCGGCAAGGCGGCCGTCACCTATCGCGTGGTCTCCGGTGTGATGCTCGCCGACGGCGATCCGATCGGGGACATGGAGGCGTGGCCCGGCGCCATGGAGCGCTTCATGGACGTGGCCCGCGCCCACTCCTGGACGCCCGCCGTCATGGGCTGCTCCGAGACCGGCGGCGAGGTGTGGACCCGCGAGACCGGCCTGGACGCGCTCGAACCGGGCGACGAGGCGGTGGTGGACGTCCCGGATTTCTCGCTCGCCGGCCGCGCGATGCGCAACGTGCGCCGGATGGTCACCCGCATCGAGCGCGCCGGTTACGAGACCCGGGTACGACGCGTGCGTGACCTCGGCGCGGCCGGGCTGGACCGGATCCGCCGGGCGGCGGACGACTGGCGGGGCACCGCCACCGAGCGCGGCTTCTCCATGGCGCTGGGCCGTGTCGGCGACCCCGCGGTCGGGGACTGCCTGATCGCCACCGCCCACCGCGCCGAGGCGGAACCGGGCCCCTATGGCGACCTCAGGGCCGTCCTGCACTTCGTTCCCTGGGGCGGGGACGGCGTGTCCCTGGATCTGATGCGCCGCGACCGCGCCGCCGACCCCAAGCTGAACGAGCTGCTGACCGTGGCGGCCCTGCGCGCCGCGCCGAGGTTCGGGATCTCGCGCGTGTCGCTGAATTTCGCGATGGTCCGCTCGGCGCCGACCCGTGGCGGGCGGATCGGCGCCGGTCCGGTGCTGCGGGCCTGGCGGGGGCTGCTGCTGTGTCTCTCGCGCTGGTTCCGGATCGAGTCGCTGTACCGCTTCAACGCCACGTTCCGGCCCCGCTGGGAGCCCCGTTTCGTGGTCTACCGTGCCTCCGCCGACCTGCCCCGCATCGGTGTCGCCGCGCTGCGGGCCGAGGGCTTCCTGACCGCCCCGCCGCTCCCCCTGCGCCGCCGCACCACCCCGGCCCGCCCCCGCGCCCACGGCCTACCGGAACGGGACGTGCGGACGGCATAACACCCCAGCCGCACCCCGCCTCCGTGCCGCCCCCACCAGCACCCGCCCCGCACCCTCCAGGCACCCGCCCCCGGACCCCACCGTCGGACCCCGCCCCCACACCCCGCCGTCGGATCCCGAGCGACGGCCGGGCGACGGCCGGGCGGCGGGCGGACGACGACCAGACGATCCGCCCCACCCAGGGGCCTACGCTGAACGTATGAGCAAGCAGATCGGACGCCGGAGCGTCGCGGGACTCCCCACATGGGACCGCTGCGCGGTGATGGGGGTCGTGAACGTGACCCCGGATTCCTTCTCCGACGGAGGCCGCTGGTTCGACACGACGGCCGCCGTCAAGCACGGCCTCGACCTGGTCTCCGAGGGCGCCGACCTGATCGACGTGGGCGGCGAGTCCACCCGGCCGGGCGCCACCCGCGTCGACGAGGAGGAAGAGCTGCGCCGGGTCGTCCCGGTGGTCCGCGGCCTCGCCGCCGAGGGCGCTGTGGTCTCCGTCGACACCATGCGCGCGTCGGTCGCCGAGCAGGCCCTCGCGGCCGGCGCCGCCCTCGTCAACGACGTCAGCGGCGGCCTCGCCGACCCCGCCATGATCCCGGCCGTCGCCGCGGCGGGCGCGCCCTTCGTCGTCATGCACTGGCGCGGCTTCCTGGCGGGCGGCAACGTCCAGGGCTCCTACGACGATGTCGTCACCGAGGTCGTCGACGAGCTGCACGCGCGCGTGCGGGCCGTACGGGAGGGCGGTATCGCCGCCGACCGGATCGTCGTCGACCCCGGTCTCGGCTTCTCCAAGCAGGCCGAGCACGATCTCGCGCTGCTCGCCCGGCTGGACCGGCTGAACGCCCTCGGCCACCCGGTCCTCGTCGCCGCCTCCCGCAAACGGTTCCTGGGACGGGTCCTGGCCGGGCCGGGCCACGCGCCCCCACCCGCGCGCGAGCGCGACGCGGCCACGGCCGCCGTCTCCGCGCTCGCCGCGTACGCGGGCGCGTGGGCGGTACGCGTCCACGAGGTACGCGCCACCGCCGACGCCGTACGCGTCGCCCACGCGGTGGAGCGGGCCCGCACCGAAGAAGAGGCCCGCACCCCCGGATCAACCCCCCGGCCGACCGAAGGAGACAGGTGAGCGCCCCCCACATCGACGTCGAGCAGGTGGAAGCCGCCAACACCGCCTACTACGAGGCGCTGGAGCGCGGCGATTTCGAGGCGGTGTCCGCGCAGTGGCTCAGCCCGTCCGACCTCGGCGTCGACGAGGAGTACCACGACCCGGCCGACACCGGGGTGATCTCCTGCGTGCACCCGGGCTGGCATGCGCTCACCGGACGCGGCGAGGTGCTGCGCTCCTACGCGCTGATCATGGCCAACACGGACTACATCCAGTTCTTCCTGACGGATGTGCATGTGTCCGTCACCGGCGACACCGCGCTGGTGACCTGCACCGAGAACATCCTCAGCGGCGGCCCCGCCCCCGAGGAGGGCGGCGAGCTGGGCCCGCTGGTGGGTCAGCTCGTGGTGGCCACGAATGTGTTCCGGCGCACCGACGACGGCTGGAAGCTCTGGTCCCACCACGCCTCCCCGGTCCTGGCGGAGAACGACGAGGACGACACGGACGAACCACCCGCCCCGGACGAAACCCTCTCCTGACAGAACGGATCAGACCAGCGCGAATAGAGCGAATAGATCGGAACAGAGCGGAACAGAGCAGGGCAAACGAACAAGATCAATGAATAGGACAAACGGACAGGGCAAACGAACAAGACGACCCCGGCCCGAAAGGTGGTTGGAATCACCTACCCCGGGGTAGGCGCGGTTTCCGACCCCGACCGGCCGGGTTCCCCGGGGGAAACACCCGGTGAATCCGCCCGGCCCCGGCCCGCCCCCGGACCCCCGTGGCCCGGGACTGTCAGTGCCCGCAGGTAGATTCGTTCGTGGCCGACCGTTCGCCCGCACGCGGTACGGACCGGCCCCCACCGACGATTGCAGGAGTGATTCGCGTGGATCGTGTCGCGCTGCGCGGCCTCAAGGCCCGCGGGCACCACGGGGTGTTCCCCAAGGAGCGCGAGGAGGGCCAGACCTTCCTCGTGGACCTGGTCCTGGGGCTGGACACGCGCCCGGCGGCAGCCGACGACGACCTGGAGAAGACCGTCCACTACGGCATCGTCGCCGAGGAGGTCGTCGCCGTCGTCGAGGGCGAACCCGTCAACCTCATCGAGACGCTCGCCGAGCGCATCGCGCAGGTCTGTCTGAAGCACCCGGAGGTCCAGGAGGTCGAGGTCTGTGTCCACAAACCGGACGCGCCGATCACGGTCCCCTTCGACGACGTGACCGTCACCATCAGCCGGAGCCGAGTATGACCGCCTTCACCGAGGGCCACAGCGACCCGACCGTCCAGCCGGTGCCCGCCTCCGTCGTCGAGCGGGTCGACGCCGCCGACACCACCCTCCAGAACCCGCGAAGAGCCGTCGTCGCCCTCGGCTCCAACCTGGGCAACCGCCTGGAGACCCTCCAGGGCGCCATCGACGCGCTGGAGGACACCCCGGGCGTCCGCGTCAAGGCGGTCTCCCCGGTGTACGAGACCGAGCCCTGGGGCGTCGACCCCGGCAGCCAGCCCTCCTACTTCAACGCGGTCATCGTCCTAAGGACCACCCTCCCGCCCTCCTCCCTGCTGGAGCGGGCGCACGCGGTCGAGGAGGCGTTCCACCGGGTCCGCGACCAGCGCTGGGGCCCGCGCACCCTCGACGTCGACATCGTGTCGTACGCCGATGTGGTGTCCGACGACCCGCAGCTCACCCTCCCTCACCCGCGCGCCCACGAACGGGCCTTCGTGCTCGCCCCCTGGCACGACGTGGACCCGTCGGCCCTGCTGCCCGGCCGGGGTCCGGTCGCCGCCCTCCTCGCCGGTGTGGGCCGGGACGGCGTGGCGGCCCGCGGCGACCTGGAACTACGGCTGCCCGAATAGTCGTTAAGGTCGACACGACCGCAGGGCCCGCCGGGCGCGGTCGTGCGTCGACGGACCGCCCATCGACCCGGGAGCTGAAGGGACACCGTGAGAGAGCTGCGCGTCAGGCTGCTGATCGGCGTTTTCGTCGTCGCCGGAGTGCTGTCCTGGGCAGCCGCCCGCCTGTGGAACTCGGTGGGCACCCTGCCCAGTGTGCCCCTGGCCGCCCCCATCGTCCTCGCGCTGATCGCGGTCGTCCTGCTGTCCACGGCGCTCTCGCTGCGCGCCCGTCTCAAGGCCCAGCGCGAGCGCGAGCCGGGCGCCAAGGGCGTCGATCCGCTGATGGCCGCACGAGCCGTCGTCTTCGGCCAGGCCAGCGCCCTGGTGGCCGCCCTGGTCGCCGGTATGTACGGCGGCACGGGCGTCTTCCTGCTGGAGCTTCTCGATGTCCCGGCCCGCCGCGACCAGGCGATCTACGCCGGTTTCTCGGTCGTGGCGGGCATCGCGGTGATAGCGGCGGCCCTGTTCCTGGAGCACGTCTGCAAGCTCCCGGACGACGACGACCACGACACGACCGGCACCGCCCCCACGACCTGACACCCCCGGCAACACACCGGACAGCCGGACAGCCAGACCGGCCACGTCACACACCATCGGCAGACCGGGCAGACCGGGGGCAGGCCACCTCGCACGTCGCGGCCCGCCAGACAGGCCACCCCGACTCCTCCAGGGGCCGCTATCGGCACCACCCGCCCCACCACCAACGAGGCGCCCCCGCCCTCACCACCAGCGCGCGACAACTCCCCTCGGCCGCAGGTACGGTACCGCCTCACCGCGCCATGATCAGACTCTCACCGCGCCATGATCAGACTCATCGCCTCGTTCCGGGTCGCCGCATCCCGCAACTGACCCCGCACCGCCGAGGTGAGGGTCTTCGCGCCCGGCTTGCGGATCCCCCGCATCGACATGCACATGTGCTCGCACTCCACGACCACGATCACCCCGCGCGGCTCCAGGATCTCCATCAGCGAGTCCGCGATCTGCGTGGTGAGGCGCTCCTGCACCTGCGGCCGGCGGGCGTAGACATCCACCAGCCGGGCCAGCTTGGACAGTCCCGTGATCTTGCCGCTGGTCGACGGGATGTACCCGACATGCGCGACGCCCCGGAACGGCACCAGATGGTGCTCACAGGTCGAGTACACCTCGATGTCCTTCACGAGCACCATCTCGTCGTGCCCGAGGTCGAACGTCGTGGTCAGCACATCCTGCGGCTGCTGCCACAGCCCCGCGAAGATCTCCTTGTACGCCCGCGCCACCCGCGCCGGGGTCTCCCTGAGGCCCTCGCGGTCCGGGTCCTCGCCGACCGCGATGAGGAGTTCGCGCACCGCGTTCTCGGCACGCTTCTCGTCGAACTCACCTATGGGGCGCTCGCCGTCCAGCGTCACGGCGTCGGTCATGGGGTGCCTCGTTCCTGTACGGGTCGCGCGGCGCGCGCCTCATCTGCGGGCCTACGGAAATTCCGCACCCCAGGCTAGAACCAGGGGGGCGCGGTATCCATTCCGGGCCGGATGGGGCCGAAGGACCCCTAAGGGCCCAGCGCAACCCAACCGGGGCAGCGAAGCGGCACCGCCCCACACCCCGCTATCGCCCGACTCCCTCAGTACCACCCCACTCCCCGGCACCGCCCCACGCCCCGCTACCGCCCTACTCCCCCAGTACCACCCCGCGCCCCCGCGCCCCCGATACCACCCCCACCCCCTCCGCTCCCCGCCAAGCCGCACCCAAACAAAAAAGCCGGAGGGCACCGGCCCACCCCCCTCAAGGGGTCGACCCGTGCCCTCCGCTCGGTCTCTCCGCGCTCGGTCTCTCCGCGGTGCCCGTCGGCGCTAGCTCTCCGGACGCTCCTCGGGTGCCGGTTCGGCCACCGGGGCCGAGGGCTCGGCCGTGGTGGACTTGGCCGTGGTGATCGCCGGAGTCGCGCCGTTGGCACCGTTCGTCAGGGCCAGCTCCTTGGGGGAGAGGACCGGCGGACGGGTCGACGGGGTGCGACGGGAGGAGCCGGTCCAGGCCGGCCGCGGGGGACGCTTGACGATGGTGGCGAAGACCTCGGCGATCTCCTCCTTGCCCAGCGTCTCCTTCTCCAGCAGCGCCAGCACGAGGTTGTCGAGGACGTCCCGGTTCTCGACCAGGATCTCCCACGCCTCGTTGTGCGCGTTCTCGATCAGCTTCTTGACTTCCTCGTCCACCAGCGCGGCGACCTCTTCCGAGTAGTCGCGCTGGTGAGCCATCTCACGGCCGAGGAAGGGCTCGGTGTTGTCGCCGCCGAACTTGATGGCGCCGAGCCGCTCGGTCATGCCGTACTGGGTGACCATCGCGCGGGCCGTGGTGGTGGCCTTCTCGATGTCGTTCGCGGCGCCCGTGGTCGGGTCGTGGAAGACCAGTTCCTCGGCCGCGCGACCGCCCAGCATGTAGGCGAGCTGGTCGAGCATCTCGTTGCGGGTGGTGGAGTACTTGTCCTCGTCGGGCAGGACCATGGTGTAGCCCAGGGCCCGGCCGCGGGACAGAATGGTGATCTTGTGGACCGGGTCGGAGTTCGGTGAGGCCGCCGCGACCAGGGCGTGACCGCCCTCGTGGTACGCGGTGATCTTCTTCTCCTTGTCCGACATGATCCGGGTCCGCTTCTGCGGGCCCGCGACCACCCGGTCGATCGCCTCGTCCAGCATCTGGTTGTCGATCAGCTTCTTGTCGCTGCGCGCCGTCAGGAGCGCCGCTTCGTTCAGCACGTTCGACAGGTCGGCGCCCGTGAAGCCCGGCGTGCGGCGGGCGACGGCGGACAGATCGACGTCCGGGGCGACCGGCTTGCCCTTCTGGTGGACCTTGAGGATCTCCAGACGGCCCTGCATGTCCGGGCGGTCGACCGCGATCTGGCGGTCGAAGCGGCCGGGACGCAGCAGCGCCGGGTCCAGGATGTCGGGCCGGTTGGTGGCGGCGATCAGGATCACACCGCCCTTGACGTCGAAGCCGTCCATCTCGACCAGGAGCTGGTTGAGGGTCTGCTCGCGCTCGTCGTGACCACCGCCGAGGCCGGCGCCGCGGTGGCGGCCGACCGCGTCGATCTCGTCGACGAAGACGATCGCCGGGGCGTTCGCCTTGGCCTGCTCGAAGAGGTCACGGACCCGGGAGGCACCGACACCGACGAACATCTCGACGAAGTCGGATCCGGAGATCGAGTAGAAGGGCACACCCGCCTCGCCGGCCACGGCGCGCGCGAGAAGCGTCTTGCCGGTTCCGGGAGGCCCGTAGAGCAGGACACCCTTGGGGATCTTGGCGCCCACGGCCTGGAACTTGGCGGGCTCCTGGAGGAACTCCTTGATCTCGTGGAGCTCCTCGACCGCCTCGTCCGAACCGGCGACGTCCGCGAAGGTCGTCTTCGGCGTGTCCTTGGTGATGAGCTTGGCCTTCGACTTCCCGAAGTTCATCACCCGGGAGCCGCCGCCCTGCATCTGATTCATCAGGAACAGGAAGACGACGACGATGAGCACGAAGGGGAGCAGGGAGAGCAGAATGCCGACGAACGGGTTCTGCTTGGACGGCGAAACGGTGTAGCCGTCCGGAATCTGGTTGTCCTGGTACTTCGTCTGCAGCGTATTGGCGATGGTGACGCCCTGGTCGCCAATGTAGCTGGCCTGGATCTTGGAGCTGCCCTCGATCTTCTGGCCGTCCTTGAGCGTGACCTTGATGGTCTGCTCGTCACCGGTGGTGAGCTGGGCCGCATCGACCCGGTTCTCGTTGATCGCCTGGACCACCTGGCCGGTGTCCACCGTCTTGTAGCCACCGGACGAGCCGACGACCTGCATCAACACGACCACGGCAAGGACGGCCAGCACGATCCACATGACCGGCCCACGGAAGTATCGCTTCACGTCCATCCACACGGAGCGGTGCCGCCCCGTCCCTCCTGCCATAGTGAGTTTGATAAGACAGTTCTTCTGACGGTACCCCAGCATTGTCGCCCGACGACGCATGGGACGGCTGGCATTCCCGTCTACGCATGCTCCAACGGCGCGGAACCCGCTGGGGTTCCCGATCTCCTCGTCCCCCTTGGTCCATCCTGGTCCGGCTTGGTCCGTACGGATCAGCGGCACCGGCTGTCCGTACGGTCCGGGGGGCGGCGGCCCTCGCCGCGGGGGCCTCAGCCGCCGTAGACGTGGGGCGCGAGCGTGCCGACGAACGGCAGGTTGCGGTACTTCTCCGCGAAGTCGAGGCCGTAGCCGACGACGAACTCGTTGGGGATGTCGAAGCCCACCCACTCGACGTCGATGGCGACCTTCGCCGCGTCCGGCTTGCGCAGCAGGGTGCACACCTTCAGCGACTCCGGCTCGCGCGAGCCGAGGTTGGACAGCAGCCAGGACAGGGTCAGTCCGGAGTCGATGATGTCCTCGACGATCAGGACGTGCTTGCCCTTGATGTCGGTGTCGAGGTCCTTGAGGATCCGCACCACACCGGAGGACTGGGTGCCCGCCCCGTAGGAGGACACCGCCATCCAGTCCATGGTGACGGGGGTGGACAGCGCCCGCGCGAGGTCGGCCATGACCATCACCGCGCCCTTGAGCACACCGACGAGGAGCAGGTCCTTGCCCGCGTACTCGGCATCGATCTTGGCGGCCAGCTCGGCGAGCTTGGCGTCGATCTCTTCCTTGGTGATGAGCACCTGCTGGAGGTCGGCACCCATGTCTTTCGCGTCCACCCGCATCACTTTCGGTCGTCCCACCGGCTGACCGGGACCCTCGCCGGAGAGGGTCCGGAGGGGTGTCGATTCAGCCTTGCCGAATCACCAGTCTGCCACCCTGCCGCTGGGCGACGACTCTGCCCGGCAGGTTGATGGCCCCCTGGCCCCGCCAGCCGGTGATCAGCCGGTCCACTTCCTCGATGTGGCGCGCGAACAGCGAACCCGCGGGAGCACCCGCCTCGATCGCCGCGCGCCGCAGCACCCGGCGGCGGACGGCGGGGGGCAGCGCGTAGAGCTTGGCGCACTCCAGCAGCCCCGCGGAGTCCCGTACGGCGCTCTCGGCCTGGCGGGCCCAGGCGTCGAGGGCGTCGGCGTCGTCCCGGGACAGTTGTGCCGTCCGGGCGAGCGCTTCGACGACGCCCTTGCCGAGCGCCTTCTCCAGGGCCGGTAGGCCCTCGTGGCGCAGCCGGGAGCGGGTGTAGGCGGGGTCCGCGTTGTGCGGGTCGTCCCAGACGGGCAGGGACTGGACCATGCACGCCTTGCGGACCGTCTGCCGGTCGAGCTGGAGGAAGGGACGCCGGTAACGGCCGTCGGCCCCCGAGACCGCGGCCATCCCGGACAGGGAGCGGATGCCGGACCCCCGGGCGAGGCCCAGCAGGACGGTCTCGGCCTGGTCGTCACGGGTGTGCCCGAGCAGGACGGCGGCGGCGCCATGGCGTTCGGCGGCGGCGTCGAGGGCGGTGTAGCGGGCGTCGCGGGCGGCGGCCTCGGGGCCCACCCGGCGTCCGCCGCCTCCGGTGTAGCCGGAGCCGTGGGCGGGGGTGTCGGACTCGCTGCCGATGGTGACGGCGCTGGCCTCGACCGGGTCCAGGCCGAGCCCGCGCAGCCGCTGGACGACGTCCTCGGCGCGCGCGGCGGAGCCCTGCTGGAGTCCGTGGTCGACGGTGATGCCGCCGGCGCGGAGACCGAGGCGGGGGGCTTCGAAGGCGAGGGCGGAGGCGAGCGCCATGGAGTCGGCGCCACCGGAACAGGCGACGAGTACGAGCGGGGACGGCGGTCGCTCGTACGGGCGGTCGCAGGCGGGCGCGAGACCGGTGCGGCCCGCGGGCCCCCCGGGGGCCGCGCCGACGCAGCCGGCGGCCAGGGGGACGGCCGCGCTGCCGGTGGGGTCGGGGACGCGGCTGTGTTCGGTGAGGATGTCGTGGAGGACGCGGCGGACCGCCAGGCGTATCGCCGCGACCGCAGGATGGGGACCCATGTCCGGTTCCCTTCATGAATATTTCGGGGGGAGAGCCCGAGTCCGGTCACTCAGAGTGTGTAGATGGTGACAGAACCGAGCGGTTCCCCGAGCATTGCACGCCTGCCCAGGGCCCACGGTCCCTCGGACGGGTGATTGGAGGGGCGTTCGACTGCCGTCGGCCGGATCCGGTTCACCACGTCACTCGGGATTCACGACGCACCCCCGCGGTTCACGACTCCGCCTTGCGGTGCACCCGCGCGATCCAGTCCGCCGGTTTGGCGATCTCCGTCTTCGTGGGCAGGGTGTTGGGCGAGGTCCACACCCGGTTGAAGCCGTCCATACCGACCTCCTCGACGACCGCGCGCACGAACCGCTCGCCGTCGCGGTACTGGCGCAGCTTGGCGTCCAGGCCGAGCAGCTTGCGCAGGGCCAGGTCGAGGCGGGAGGCGCCCTTGGCGCGGCGCTGCTGGAACTTCTCCCGGATCTCCCCGACGGTCGGGACGACGGCCGGGCCGACGCCGTCCATCACGAAGTCGGCGTGCCCCTCCAGGAGGGACATCACGGCGGTCAGCCGGCCGAGGATCTCCCGCTGCCCCGGCGTCTGCACGATCTCGACGAGGGACCGCCCGCCGTCGTCCTCCTCGCCCTCCGGACGCCCGCCCGCCAGCGACTGCGCGGCCTCCCGGATCCGCTCCAGCACGGTCATGGGATCGACCTCGGTCTCCGCCAGGAACGACTGGATTTCGCCCTCCAGATGGTCCCGCAGCCAGGGCACGGCCGAGAACTGGGTCCGGTGGGTCTCCTCGTGCAGACACACCCACAGCCGGAAGTCATGCGGCTGGACGTCGAGTTCGCGCTCCACGTGGACGATGTTCGGGGCGACGAGGAGCAGCCGGCCGCCGTTCTTCTCGCCGGCCGGGAGTTCCCTGGTCGCCGGGGCGAAGGTCTCGTACTGGCCCAGCACCCGGGACGACAGGAAGGACAGCAGCATGCCCAGCTCGACGCCGGTCACCTTGCCGCCGACCGCGCCGAGCACGGCACCGCCGGGGGTGCTGCCGCGACGTTCCTGCATCTTCTCCAGGAGGGGTTTCAGGATCTCCCGGAACCCGGCGACGTTCGCCCGCACCCAGCCGGGGCGGTCGACCACCAGGACGGGGGTGTCATGGATCTCGCCGGTCCCCATCCGGGTGAAGCCCCGGACGTGTTCCTCGGAGGCTCTGGCATGGCGGCGAAGCTCCGCGACGACCGCGCGGGCCTCGTCACGGCTCACTTCCGGGCCCGGCCGCACCAGCCGGGTCGCGGTCGCCACCGCGAGATTCCAGTCGACCATCTCGGCACCACCGATGCGCGTCATGCGCTCAACGGTACGTGAGCGCTGCCGCTGGGGGCAGGCTGTGGGGGTTTGGGGGGCGGGGGGTTGTCGTCCGGGGGGTGGTGGGGGGGTGGCTGGGCGGGCGGTTCGGGTGGCGGTGGGGTGGGGCTGGGGTGGGGCTGGGCGCGCAGTTCCCCGCGCCCCTTCAGGGGGTGGGATGCGGCGTTTCTTGGTCAGTGCGGGGGCGGATACGGGATGCGGGGGCGGGTTGTCGTTCGGCTGGTGGTGGGGGTGGCTGGGCGCGCAGTTCCCCGCGCCCCTTCAGGGGGTGGCGGGGGGCTGCGCGTCTTGGGGGGTTGCCGTTAGTGGCATGTGCAGGTGGCCAGGGCTGTTGCTGTGGTGTCCAGGGCCGTTTGGGCGGCTGTGGGATCGGTGGTGTCCGTGGCCAGGAAGGCGAAGGCCAGGACCTGGCCGGTCGGGGTGACGGCGGTGCCGGCGAGGGTGTTGACGCCGGTCAGGGTGCCGGTCTTGGCGCGGACGACGCCGGCGGCGCCGTCGGTGTAACGGGTGCTCAGCGTGCCGGTGAAACCGGCCACCGGCAGGCCCGTGAGGGCGGGGCGCAGGGCGGGGAGGGCGGGGTCGGCAGCCTTGGCGAGCAGGGCGGTGAGCAGATCGGCGGTGAGCCGGTCGGCGCGGGCCAGGCCGCTGCCGTCCTTGAAGGAGGCGCCCGCGACCGGCAGCCCCAGGTTCTTCAGGCGGGACTTGATCGCCGTACCGGCGCCCTTGAAGTCGGCGCGCTGGTCCGAGGCGAGGGCGGTGTGGCGGGCGAGGGCCTCGGCGATGTCGTTGTCGCTGTGGGTCAGCATCCGCTCGACCAGCGTGGACAGCGGGGGCGAGGTCACGGTCGCCAGGGTCTCGGCGCGGGCGGTGGCCTTGGAGGGGCCCGGGGGCTCGGAGGTGATGCCGTGGCTCTTGAGGAAGCCCGCGAAGGAGCGGGTGGCCTCGGCCGCCGGGTCGGTGTGGCGGGGGGCGGGGCCGCTGGTGGAGTCGTCGGTGCGGGCCTGGTCGGCCATGAGCGGGGTGACCTCGGCGAGGTTGTCGTTGACCCCGATCGGGTGGCGTGCGTCCCCGGCATAGAGGGTGGTGTCGTAGGAGAGCGTGACCTCGGTGGTGCCGCGTTTCTTCAGTTCCCTCGCGGTGCGCTCGGCGAGGGCGCGCAGGTCGGCCGAGCCGCCGCTGTCCTCGCGGGCGGTGAGCGTGGGGTCGCCGCCGCCGACGAGGACGACCTCGCCGGTGCCGGGCTCGAAGGCAACCCGGGTGGTCAGGCGGTGGTCCGGGCCGAGGGCGTCCAGCGCGGCGACGGCGGTGGCGATCTTCGTGGTGGAGGCCGGGGTGAGCGAGGCCCCGGAGCTGACGCCGTAGAGCCGCTCGCCGGTGGTGACGTCGACGACCGAGGCGGCCCGGCGGTCGCCCAGACCGGCGTCCTTGAACAGCGGGTCCAGCACCTCGGCAAGGGTCCTGCCGCCGTTCGGGGGTGCCTTCACCCCTCCGGCCGGGCCCGCGGAGACCCCGAGAGCCTCCAGCACGGAGGCCGCGCTGGGGGCCGGACGGGGTGCTCCGGCGGACGTACCGGAATTACGACCGTGATCTGCGCCACCCGAATTCCGCTGCGCGGCGGCCGTATCGCGCTCCGCCGTGCGCTGGCCCGTGGCGTCGAAGGGCCCCGCGGCGGTCACCACTCCGGCCGCCAGCGCGAGCCCGATGGCCGCCGCGCCGGTCGTGTACTGCCAGGTCTTCACCGTGGTCACCCGTTTGACCTGCGGTTTCATTGCGCGGGCCCAGCGCGTGGCGTGGGGCCTCGCGGCCTCCGCCGCCCGCGTGAGCCGCGGCCGTACGGCTCGTGTGAGCCGTGTCACCCGCTCTCCCGCCCGCCAGCGACCCTGTTCGGGCACGACCACCAGCCCCTTTCGCGATCACACACCTGCGTGAGGGACACTTAACCACCACAACTGCGTGCTGATCATGGAGGAGCCACCGGTGGAGTTCGACGTAACGATCGAGATCCCGAAGGGTTCGCGCAACAAGTACGAGGTGGACCACGAGACCGGTCGTATCCGCCTGGACCGCCGACTCTTCACCTCGACCAGCTACCCGGCCGACTACGGCTTCGTCGAGAACACCCTCGGCGAGGACGGCGACCCGCTGGACGCGCTCGTCATCCTGGAGGAGCCGACCTTCCCCGGCTGTCTCATCACCTGCCGTGCGATCGGCATGTTCCGCATGACCGACGAGGCCGGCGGCGACGACAAGCTGCTGTGTGTCCCGGCGTCCGACCCCCGGGTGGAGCACCTGCGCGACATCCACCACGTGTCGGAGTTCGACCGCCTGGAGATCCAGCACTTCTTCGAGGTCTACAAGGACCTGGAGCCCGGCAAGTCCGTCGAGGGCGCCAACTGGGTGGGCCGCACCGACGCCGAGGCCGAGATCGAGCGGTCGTACAAGCGCTTCAAGGAGCAGGGCGGCCACTGAGCCCTTCGGGTTGTCAGAGGACCATCGGCGAACGGCCGTACGCATCCCGCGTGCGGCCTTTCGCTTGTCTGTGCGCATACTGAGGCCGTTGGGACGCAGTCGTACAGGGAGCGCTGCTTTAAGTGACGGACGCGGAGCACCGTAAGCCGCATTCGGACGAGGCACGGGGCGTTTTCGATCCGGAGGTGACCTCCGAGTTCTCGGTTCCGGCGGGCCTGGACGTGGCGCGGGCGGGCGGGGAGCCGGAGACCACCTCCGAGTTCGCCGTGCCGGAAGGGCTGGACGTACCGGCGCCGACGGCCGAGGCGGAGGGGTCGGCCTTCACCACGCCGAGCACCTATGTCGCCGGGCAGGCGCCGCCCGCGTTCACCCCGCCCGGCGGGCTGCCGAGGGTGAGTCTGACGAAGGACGCGCCCTGGCAGGACCGGATGCGGACCATGCTCCGGATGCCGGTCGCGGAACGCCCCGCTCCGGAGGCCGTGCAGAAGGCGGACGACGCCGGTCCGGCCGTCCCCCGTGTGCTCGACCTGACCCTGCGCATCGGTGAGCTGCTGCTCGCGGGCGGCGAGGGCGCGGAGGATGTGGAGGCGGCGATGTTCGCCGTGTGCCGCTCCTACGGGCTGGACCGCTGCGAGCCGACCGTCACCTTCACCTTGCTCTCCATCTCCCACCAGCCGTCCCTGGTCGACGACCCGGTGACCGCCTCGCGGACCGTGCGGCGCCGGGCGACCGACTACACGCGGCTGGCGGCCGTGTTCCGGCTGGTGGACGACCTCAGCGATCCCGAGAACCATCTCTCGCTGGAGGAGGCGTACCGGCGCCTCGCCGAGATCCGCCGCAACCGGCACCCCTATCCGACCTGGGTCCTGACCGGCGCCAGCGGGCTGCTGGCGGGGGCCGCCTCGGTGCTGGTCGGCGGTGATGTCCTGGTGTTCTTCGCGGCGGCGCTCGGCGCGATGCTGGGCGACCGGCTGGCCTGGTGGTGCGCCGGGCGCGGGCTGCCGGAGTTCTATCAGTTCGTGGTCGCGGCGATGCCCCCGGCCGCCGTCGGGATCGCGCTGACCGTGGCGCACATCGACGTCGGGGCCTCCGCGGTGATCACCGGTGGGCTGTTCGCGCTGCTGCCGGGGCGGGCGCTGGTAGCGGGGGTGCAGGACGGGCTGACCGGCTTCTACATCACCGCCGCGGCCCGGCTCCTGGAGGTCATGTACCTGTTCGTCGGGATCGTGGTCGGGGTGCTGGTGGTGCTGTACTTCGGCGTCCAGCTCGGCGCCGAACTGAACCCGGACGCGGCGCTGACCATCGCCGAGCGGCCGGGGCTCCAGATCGCCGCGTCGATGCTGCTCTCCCTCACCTTCGCGGTCCTGCTCCAGCAGGAACGGTCCACCGTCCTCGCCGTCACCCTGAACGGCGGGGTCGCCTGGTGCGTCTACGGCGCCCTGCACTACGCCGGGAATCTCTCACCGGTCGCGTCCACGGCGGTCGCGGCGGGCCTGGTCGGGCTGTTCGGCCAGTTGCTGTCCCGGTACCGGTACGCCTCCGCCCTGCCGTACACCACCGCCGCGATCGGGCCCCTGCTGCCCGGTTCCGCGACCTACTTCGGTGTGCTGTCGATCGCCCAGAACGAGATCAGTAGCGGACTGGCGTCCCTGACGAAAGCGGCGGCCCTCGCCATGGCCATCGCCATCGGCGTCAATCTGGGCGCGGAACTCTCCCGGCTGATGCTGCGGGTACCGGGCGCGGCGACCGCGGGCCGCCGGGCGGCGAAGCGGACCCGGGGGTTCTGAGCCCTGCCCCGCCGGGTGGGGCGGAGGAGCAGGGCGGGCGCCTGTGTGATCAGCGGTCAGAGGTCAGCCCTGGTTGTAGGGGTACTGCCCCGGCTGGGGCTGCTGGGGCTGCTGGGGCTGGTGCGGCTGCTGGTTCTGGGGATACTGCTGCGGCGGGTACTGCTGGTGGGGGTACGGCTGCTGGGGCTGGGGCTGAGCGTGGGGCTGCGGCTGGGGCTGGGGTGCCGCGTAGTACGGGTCCTGCGGCTGGCCGTAGCCCGGCTGATGCTGCGGGTACTGCTGTTGCTGCGGGTAGCCCTGGTTGCCGGGGTGCCCCTGATGCCCCTGGTTGTTCGGGTGACCCTGAGGGCTCTGGTTGCCCTGCGGTGCGTGGGGGGTGTGGAGGGCCTGGGGCTGGTGGGTGCCGGGGCCCGGGGGGATGCGGCGGAGCTGGGTCGTGGCGTCGTCCATGGCCGGCGGCTGCTGCTGGGCGTAGGGGTAGGGCTGCTGCGGGGACTGCTGGTTCTGGTGCTGGAACTGGTCCTGCTGCTGGGTGGCCGGCTGGGGGTTGTTCTTCTTCTGCCGGCGGGCGCGCAGCACCTCGAAGACGATCGGCAGCACGGAGATGAAGACGATCAGGATCAGGATCGCCTCGATGTTCTCCTTGACGAAGGCGATATTGCCCAGCCAGGAGCCCAGCAGGGTGACACCGGCGCCCCAGAGGACACCACCGACGACGTTGAAGATCAGGAACGAGCGGTACCGCATCCCGCTGACGCCCGCGATGATCGGGGTGAACGTCCGCACGATCGGCACGAAGCGGGCCAGGACCAGGGACTTCGGGCCGTGCTTCTCGAAGAACTCGTGCGCCTTGTGCACATTCTCCTGTTTGAAGAACCGCGAGTCCGGCCGGGTGAACAGCGAGGGGCCGACTTTCTTGCCGAACATGTAGCCCACCTGGTCGCCCACGATCGCGGCGATCACGATGAGCACGACCGCGCCCCACAGCGGGAAGTCGAGCTGCCCGGAGGTGATCAGCAGACCGGCCGTGAACAGCAGGGAGTCACCCGGCAGGAAGAACCCGATCAGCAGACCGGACTCCGCGAAGACGATCAGGAGCAGGCCCCAGATGCCGAAGTCGTCGAGCAGGTTGTTCGGATCGAGCCAGCTCGGTCCGAGGGCAAGCGTCGTCACGATTCCTTGCTCCTGAAAGGGTGTTGAGAACTTCGGCGTCCGTACGGCCGGACAAAGCTATCAACGCTGTGTGTCCGTCCCAGGTTCCACCCGTGCCTCCAGGATGCACTGTGCGCCGAGGGGGACCAAGCTGTGAGTCATGGGCATGGACGACTACGGCGGCGGACAGGGACCCGAGCCCGAGGTACTGGTCGTGACGACGAACGACGTACCGGGCTATCGCGTGGACCGGGTGATCGGCGAGGTCTTCGGACTCACCGTGCGGTCCCGGCACATCGGCAGCCAGCTCGGCGCCGGGCTGAAGTCCCTGGTCGGCGGGGAGCTGCGCGGGCTGACCAAGACGCTGGTGCAGACCCGGAACCAGGCCATGGAGCGCCTGGTCGAACAGGCCCGCGCCCGCGGCGCCAACGGTGTCCTGATGTTCCGCTTCGACGTCACCGAGGCCGCGGACGTCGGCACAGAGGTGTGCGCCTACGGCACGGCGGTCGTCCTGGTCAAGGACTGACGCCCTCGGGGACGTGACGCACACCACGGGGGAGTGACTCCGTCGGGGGCGGGGCGCGGCTCCGTCAGGGGCGAGGGGGGTGACTCGGGCGGGGGTAGGGGGACTCCGTCGGGTAGGGGCGTGGGGTGGCGTCCACGGGGTGCAGGGGAAACCGGGGTGGCGCCTCGGGCAGCCAGGGAACCCGCCCCGGCGTGGGCGGTGGCTACACCGTCGGCTCGGGGGACCTGGCGGGCGAGGGCGACCCGGGGACCCGGTGGCCGGGAGAACCGGTGGGCGAGGGCGACCCGGTGGCCGGGCGACCCGGTGGGCGAGGGCGACCCGGAAAGCCGGGAACCCAGTGGGCGAGGGCGGCTTCGGCGGACAGGAACGGCGGCTCGATGGGCAGAGCGGCTCAGAAGACCGTCGGCCGGGAGCGGTACGGGACGACCACCCCTGCCGGAACCGCCACCCCGGCACCGCGACCGGCAGCAGCATCGCCCCAGCCCACCCCCGAAACCGACACCCGACACCAGCACCCCCACGCCCGGCACCCGGCACCCGGCACCCGGCACCCGAAGCCAGCCTCGACGCGGAGCGCCCAGTACCCCGACACCCAGCCCGCAACGCCGAGCACCCAGCGCCCAACACTCGATGCCCGATGCCCGGCACCCCCGCACCCCCGCACCCCCGCACCCCCGCACCCGAAGCCAACCCCAGGACCAGCGCCAGCGCCGGGGACCGGCCCCCGCACCCCGCACACCCCCACACCTCACCCCCCTCAGCCCTCAGCCCTCACCCCCCTGCCGCCCGGCATTCGCCACGATCGCGTCCCTCAGGTACGTCGCCAGGCCGGTGCGGATCTTGTCGTAGTTCGCCGTGAAGCGCTGGTCGGAGACATACATCTCGCCCAGGCAGACATGCATCTCGTACGAGCACTCGTAGTGCGCGCCCGAGATGAAGCGGCGGTGCTCCTCCGCGGTGTCCATCGCCTCCGGTGCGTCCGCCGGGGTGCCGGACGCCATCAGGTCGGCCATCCGGCGGTGGATCGCGTCGAACTCCTCGGTGAGCCGCTTCCAGTCCTCCTTGGTGTAGCCGGCGGCGCGGCGCTGCGACTCGCGGTAGGCGTCGGTGTCGCCCCAGCGCTGCTGTACCTCCTCCTCGTACTGGTCCGGGTCGAAGTCCCCGAACACCTCGAACTTCTCCTCGGGTGTGAGGTTGATGCCCATGCTGCGTGCCTCCATGGCGTGCTCCACGGCCGCCGCCATCTTTCTCAGCTTGTCGATCCGGGCGGTCAGCAACTCGTGCTGGCGGCGCAGATGCGCCTGCGGGTCCGCGTCCGGGTCGTCGAGCAGGGCGGCGACCTCGTCGAGCGGGAAGCCCAGCTCCCGGTAGAACAGGATCTGCTGCAACCGGTCGAGGTCGGCGTCGCTGTACCGCCGGTGCCCCGCGTGGCTGCGCTCGCCGGGGGCGAGCAGACCGATGTCGTCGTAGTGGTGCAGGGTGCGCACCGTGACCCCGGCGAAACCGGCGACCTGTCCCACGGAGTAGCCCACTTCCGCTCCTTCCTCGTACGCCCTTCACCTTCCTGCCTCACGCCACGTGAGGTGCAAGCCCGGTCTTGGAGGATGTTTCCGGGAGGAATGGCAGCCATTGCGCCCGATATGCATGGTTCGCCCGTCTATCGTGGCCCGGGTGGCTCACGACACCTCGTCGCCGGCGCCGAGCACTCCGGCGACCCCGGCCCGCGCGCTGCTGCCCCTGATCCTTCCCGCGCTGGTCGTGGGTGTGGGCGCGAGCCTGCTCTTCCTCGGCGTCAGCGGGCTGGCCGAGCAACTCCAGCACGTGCTCTGGAACAACCTCCCCGACGCACTCGGCGTGGGCCGCTACTCCGTGCTCTGGATACTGGTCGTCCTCACCGGGACCGGCATCCTCGCCGGTCTGGTGGTGTGGAAGGTCCCCGGACACGCGGGGCCCGACCCGGCCCTGACCGGGCTGGACGCGCCCGTGATGCCGCCGGTCGTGCTGCCCGGCCTGCTGATCGCCACCGCCCTGACCCTGGCCGGCGGCCCCAGCCTGGGCCCGGAGAACCCGATCATCGCCGTCAATGTCGGCCTCGCCTTCTGGCTGGGCAACCGGCTGCTGCCCGCCGTGCCCGGCGCCATCTGGCCGGTACTGGCGGAGGCCGCGACGATCGGCGCGCTGTTCGGCACCCCGGTCGCCGCCGCGCTGGTCATCTCCGAGGCCCTCGCCGGCCGTCAGACCCGGGGCAAGCTGTGGGACAGCGTCTTCGCGCCCCTGGTCGCCGCCGCCGCGGGCGCCCTGACGACCACCCTGGTCGCCCACCCCAGCTTCGATCTGCATCTGCCGCCGTTCGACCGCCCCGGCTGGGCCGATCTGCTGTCCTGTCTGGTCGTCGCCTCTCTCGCCGCGCTGCTCGGCATGTGTGCGGTGTACGCCTTTCCGTATGTCCATGGCGCGTTCTCCCAACTGCGCCATCCCCTGCTGATCCTGCCCGCGGGTGGGCTGGTGCTGGGTCTGCTCGGTGCGCTGGGCGGCCCGCTGACGCTGTTCAAAGGGCTGGACGAGACGGCGGAACTCGCCCATGACCCGGACGGCTGGTCGGCCGGGCAGTTCACGGTGATGGCCGTGGTGAAGCTGGCCGCGCTGCTGGTCGCCGCGTCCAGCGGTTTCCGGGGCGGGCGGATCTTCCCGGCCGTCTTCGTCGGCTCCGCGTTCGGTCTCGCCGCCCATGCCCTGGTCCCCGCCGTGGACCCGGCCGTCGGTGTCTCGGCGGGCGTCCTCGGCATGCTGCTGGCGATCACCCGGCAGGGCTGGGTCAGCCTCTTCACCGCCGCGGTCCTCGTCTCCTCCCCCGCCATCCTCTCCCTCCTCTGTATCGCCTCCCTTCCGGCCTGGCTGCTGGTCACCGGCCGCCCCCAGATGCAGCTCAAGAAGGACGGCTCCTCCGTACGCTGACACCGACACCGACACCGACACCGACACCGAGGCTGACGCCGATCCGGATGCCGATTCACGATGCCGACGCCCGCGCGGGAGGCACCGGGGTGCGCGGCGCCACCCGCAGCGGGCAGGCATCTCCCACATCGGGCGGGCATCCCCCGCAGCAGGCGGTGTCACCGGCAGGCGAGCCGGCAGCTATTTCTGGTACACCGCCCGACGCCCCGGGGTTCCCACCCCGGCGGAACTTTCTTCCCCGAGCCCGCCACTCATCTCTCCCACCACCTCACCCCTCTCGCCACCTCTCCCCTCCCGCCACCTCACCCCTTCTCCGTCCATCCCCCTCACCCCGCTACTTGCTCAACCGCCCGAACCTCCGTACCGCCAGCGGGAAGAACAGCGCCAGCAGGGCCAGCGGCCACACCACCGCCGCCCAGACATGGCCGGGCTCCCCGCCGGGGTTGCCGAACAGATCGCGGACCGCCGTCGCCGTATGGGACATCGGGTTCCACTGCACCACCGTGCCCAGCCAGTCCGGCATGGAGTCCGGGCTCGCGAAGGCGTTGGAGAGGAAGCCCACCGGCCAGACCAGGATCTGCACCGCCGTCACCAGTTCCGGCTTGCCCGCCACCAGGGCCAGATGGATACCGATCCACAGCATCGCGAACCGGAAGAGCAGCAGCAGTCCGAGCGCGGCCAGGAAGCCACCGACCCCGCCGGTCGCCCGCCAGCCCAGGGCGAACCCCACACCGACCAGCACCAGCAGCATCAGCGCGGACTGGAGCATGTCGGCGACGGACCGGCCCACCAGCACCGCCCCGTTGGCCATCGGCATGGAGCGGAAGCGGTCGATCACGCCCTTGTTGAGGTCCTGGGTGACCGCGACCATGGTGGACTCCAGCCCGAAGGCCATGGTGAGCGCCAGCATGCCGGGCACCAGGAAGTCGACGTAGTCACCGGTGATCCCGCGCCCGCCGCCGACCAGATAGCCGAACATCACCAGCAGCATCACCGGGAAGACCAGGTTCACCACGATCCCGACCGGCTGCCGCGCCCAGTGGGCGAGTTCCCGCCGGGTCATGGTCCACGCGTCGGCCAGGGCGTGCGCCACAGCGGATCCACCGGTGTTCACCCCTGCGTTCGCCCGCGCGTTCATCCGTACGTCCGTACTCATCCCACCCTCTCCTTCGTCTTCTCGTCCCGCCCGGTCAGATGCAGGAACACCTCGTCCAGCGTGGGCCGCCGCAGGGCCACGTCCTCCGCCCGGAGCCCGGCCGTCTCCAGGGCCCGTACGACCTCGGAGAGGGCGGTCATCCGGTCGGTGACCGGGGCGCTGATCAGCCGCCGGTCCCGGTCGACCGTCACCTCGTCCCGGGGTATCGGCAGCAGCGCCACGGCCGTGTCGAGCTGCCCCTCGTCGTGCAGCACGACGTCGATCCGGTCGCCGCCGATGAGGTTCTTCAGGGCGTCGGCCGTGCCGTCCGCGACGACCCGGCCCCGGTCGACCACCGAGATCCGGTCGGCGAGCTGATCGGCCTCCTCCAGGTACTGCGTGGTCAGCAGGACCGTCGTACCGCCGCCGGTCAGGGAGCGGACGGCGGACCACACCTCGGTGCGTCCGCGCGGATCGAGGCCGGTCGTCGGTTCGTCCAGGAAGAGCACCTCCGGTTCCACGATCAGGGACGCGGCGAGGTCGAGCCGCCGCCGCATGCCGCCGCTGTACTGCTTGACCGCCTTGCGGCCGGTGTCCTGGAGGCCGAAGCGCTCCAGGAGCTCTGTCGCCCTCCCGCGCGCGTGCCGGGCGCCCAGGTGGTAGAGGCGGCCGAACATCTCCAGGTTCTGGTGGCCGCCCAGTTCCTCGTCCAGTGCCGCGTGCTGGCCGAGCAGACCGATGCGGTGACGGACCTGCTGGGCCTGGCTCCGGACGTCGTACCCGGCCACGGTGATCCGTCCGGAGTCCGGGCGCAGCAGGGTGGCCAGGATCCGGACGAGGGTGGTCTTGCCCGCCCCGTTGGGGCCGAGCACTCCGTGCACGGTGCCGCGGCCGACGGTGAGGTCGAGCCCGTCCAGTGCGTGTTTGTCGCCGTACGTCTTGTGCGCGCCTTCGACGGCGATGGCCGTATCGGACACTGCGCCACCCACTCCCTCGCTCAGTCCAGCCCGTCTAGTCAAACTTGACTAACAACAACCGCCGGAGAGTAATTCCCCGGACTCTTGTTAGTCAAACTTGATTACTGGGCTTCGTGGGCGCATGAGCGCTTCCTCAGTGAGAGCGGGCCCCAGGGGACCCCGCTCAGCGGTCGTCCCCGGCGTGTCGCTCGCCCGTCGCGTACGGGTTCTCCTCGCCCTCCCCCAGCACCCCGACGAACGGCTCGCCCTCCCCGGCGAAGGTGTACGCCCCGGCGCGGATCCGGTCGATCAGCCCGCGGGTCCACTCGGCGCCGGTGTCGGCGGTATACACCCAGAGGTTCATGATCTCGCCGATATGGCCGAGCTGGGCCGGGCCGCCCTCCGGGGTGTAGTACTCGGTGACGGCCTTCCGCCACGCCCCGATCGCCCGCACCCGCTCCTCCAGCAGGTCGAGCACCTCCGCGCGCGGCAGGTCGACCATGAAGCCGAGAGCGGCGGTGAGTACGTCGGGGTGCTGGTCGTAGGCGGTGAGGGAGGAGCGGACCAGGGAGAAGTACTCCTCCGTGCCCTTCCCGGTGACCTCGTACTCGGTGCGCGGCGGACCGCCCGCCGTGGACGGCGCCACCTCGTGCACGACCAGGAGGCCCTGTTTGGCCATCTGCTTCAGCGCGTGGTAGATCGAGCCGGGCTTGGCGTTGGACCACTCGTGCGCGCCCCAGAACTCCAGGTCGTTGCGGACCTGGTACCCATGGGCCCGCCCGTGCTGACGGATGGCCCCCAGCACCAGGAGACGGATCGCTGACATGGGTTCAGGGTAGGCGTCAAGCACCGGGGGGCGGCGGTCAGCCCCAGGTCTCCCCGCGCTCCAGCGCCACCAGCTCGAACGCCGTCTTCCCGTCCAGCGACTCGCGGATGATGTCCGCGTGCCCCGCGTGCCGCCCGATCTCGCGGATCAGATGCAGACACACCCAGCGCACCGAGACCCGCCCCTCGGGCGGGAACCAGGGCTGGTCCGGCAGCGGGAAGGTGTCGTCCAGGCTCGGCACCGAGCGGACGTACGCCTCCGTCTCTGCGGCGACCTTCTCCCCGTACGCGAGCTGGGACTCCACGCTCTCGCCGTCGACCAGCGTGAAGCACTCGTGCCAGTTCGACTCGTCCCGCGCCACCGCCGGCGGCTCGCCCTTGGCGCGGGCGATCCAGCTCTGCTCGACCTCGGCGACATGCTTGAGCAGCCCGCCGAGGGTCAGTTCGCTGGCGCTCGGCCGGGCCGCCGCCTGCTCCTCGGTGAGCCCCAGCACGGAACGGCGGATGCCGCCGCGCTGCTCCTCGATGAAGGCGAGCAGCGCCCCGCGCTCGTCGCCCGCCGCCTCGGCCCGCACGTGAGTGACCATGACTGGCCCCGCTTCCCTGATCGGATGTCCCTTGCCCTGCTGACACCGATGACGCTAGGGGGCAATGAGGTCAGACCCTGACCCAATGCCGCCCGTGCCGGGAGGGGAAGCGGAGAGAAGCAGAGAAAGGCGGACCAAGGGTGCCTCAGAACGGGAACCCGCTGCGCCCCGTCTGCACCGAGACCCACTTCAGCGAGGTGAACGCGTCCACCGTCGACTCGCCGTTCAGCCGCCCCACCCCGGAGTTCTTCTCGCCCCCGAAGGGCACGAGCGGCTCGTCGTGCACGGTCCCGTCGTTGACATGGAACATCCCCGTGTCGACGCGCCGCGCGAAGCGCACGCCCCGCTCCGGGTCGCCCGTGTGCACCGCTCCGCTGAGGCCGTACGGCGTGTCGTTGACCAGCCGGACCGCCTCCTCCTCGCCGTCGAAGGGGATGAGGAGGGCCACCGGGCCGAAGATCTCCTCCCGCAGCAGCGGGGAATCGGCGGGTATGTCGGTCAGGACCGATGGCTCGATCAGGTTGTCGCGGGTCTCGCCCCGCAGCAGCGCGGTGGCGCCCTCGGCCAGTGCCTGCTCGACGGACGCCGAGATCATCTCCGCCTGGGAGGCGTTGATCACCGGGCCGATCACCGTATCCGGGTCCCGCGGGTCGCCCGTCTTGAGGGACCTGACCTTGGCGACGAACTTCTCGGTGAACTCGGCGGCGACCGAGCGGTCCACCAGGATCCGGTTGGCGGCCATGCAGACCTGGCCCTGATGGACGTACCGGCTGAAGACCGCCGCGTCGACGGCGTAGTCGAGGTCGGCGTCCTCCAGGACCACCAGGGCGCTGTTGCCGCCGAGTTCCAGAAGGGCGCGCTTGAACCCGCCCGCGCAGACGACGGCCACATGGCGGCCGATCTTGTCGGAGCCGGTGAAGGAGATCACCTTGGGCACCGGGTGCTCGATGAAGGCGTCGCCGATCTCGGCGATGTCGGTGATGACGACATTGAGCAGGCCCGGCGGCAGTCCCGCGTCCTCGAAGATCTTCGCGATCAGGGTGCCACCGCAGACCGGAGTGTCCTGGTGGGGCTTGAGGACCACGCCGTTGCCGAGGGCGAGAGCGGGGGCGACGGACTTGAGGGAGAGCAGGAAAGGGAAGTTGAAGGGGCTGATGACCCCGACGACCCCGACCGGGACCCGGAAGAGCCGGTTCTCCTTGCCCTCGACCGGGGAGGGGATCAGCCGGCCCTGCTCGGTGGTGGCCAGGCCGATGGACTCGCGCAGGAACTCCTTGGCGAGATGGAGTTCGAAACCGGCCTTCACGCGCGTGCCGCCGAGTTCGGCGATGATCGCCTCGGCTATCTCGTCCTCGCGCTCCTCGACCAGGCGCAGGGCCCGCTCGATCACCGCCCGCCGGGTGAAGGCGTTGGTTTCGGCCCAGTCGCGCTGGACGCGCTCGGCCGCGCGGTAGGCCAGATCTATCTCATCGGCCGCGGCTATGGTGATGGAGGCGAGCTTCTCGCCGTCGTACGGATTGACATCGATGATGTCCCAGGCGCCGGTACCCGGGCGCCACTCACCGTCGATGTACTGCTGGGCCAGGTCGGTGAAGTACGACGACGACATGTGATCCCTCAATCCCCGCCGCCCCGGCTGCCGGTCACGCAGCGGGAGCGGTCAAAGCCGTGGAAGCCAAAGCGGTCAAAGCCGTGGAAAGCGGCGGAATCCATGAGAGTCCGGCCCGCCGAACGGACACCGCGCGGCCGGCCACCGAGAGCCGCCCGGAACCCACCCGGAAAACCTGACGCTCTGATCGCACGTCATCGTACTTGTGTTTCAGGAGAGTTGAAGCAGTCCGCGGAGAAGATCCCGGCTCTCCGCGGGACCGGGGCTGTCCGTCTGGAGTTCCTTGAGGGCGGTCTCGTACTGGGCGACGTCCTCGGGCTTGTCCAGATAGAGGGCGCTGGTGAGCTGCTCCAGATAGACCACGTCGGACAGATCGGACTCCGGGAAACTGAGCAGGGTGAAGGCACCGGACTCGCCGGAGTGCCCGCCGAAGCCGAACGGCATGACCTGGAGCCGTACGTTGGGCCGCTCGGAGATCTCGATCAGATGCTGGAGCTGTCCCCGCATCACCTCGCGGTCGCCGTAGGGGCGGCGCAGCGCGGCCTCGTCCAGGACGATGTGGAAGTCGGGGGCGTCCTCGGCGACCAGATGCTTCTGCCGCTCCAGCCGCAGCGCCACCCGCCGCTCGACATCCGCCTCACCGGCGCCCTTCATCCCGCGCCGCACCACCGCGCGGGCGTACGCCTCGGTCTGGAGCAGACCGTGCACGAACTGCACCTCGTAGGCGCGGATGAGGGAGGCCGCGCCCTCCAGGCCGACATAGGTGGGGAACCAGGTCGGCAGGACGTCCGAGTAGCTGTGCCACCAGCCAGCCACATTGGCCTCACGGGCCAGGGAGACCAGGGAGGCGCGTTCGGTCTCGTCCGTGATGCCGTACAGCGTCAGCAAGTCCTCCACGTCCCTCGTCTTGAAGCTCACCCGGCCCAGTTCCATCCGGCTGATCTTCGACTCGGAGGCGCGGATGTGGTACCCCGCCGCTTCGCGCGTGATGCCGCGCGCCTCGCGCAGTCGCCTGAGTTGCGAGCCGAGCAGCATGCGTCGCACCACCGATCCGGGCTCTCCCGCGCTCACGTTCGCCGCCTCCCAACCGTCTTCAGGGCCCGCAGTCTGCCACTAAAGCACTTCGAGCAGTACTCGTCCGGTTACAGAGACGGAAAGAAGCCAAACATTCCGCATCCGCTCCGGGCCGCTCACTGCCCACAGGTGGCGCAAAGGTGACGGAAAAAATGACCAACAAGCGGTACGGGAGGGTCCAATTCGGTCGCGTGCACGTGCATCTGCCCTTGCATCTGATGTACGCATCCGAAACCATGGACTCGCGCCACCGCTGCATCGCAACGACCGCGAATTCCCGGGAGTGCCTCGCATGGGGACGAATGGATCGACCATGCTCAAGCCGTTACGGCAGGGCCTTCCGCCACTGGACCCCTCGGCCGCGTCCGACGCCGCCTCCTGCGCCCTGCCCGCCCGCTACGAAGCGGTGCGCGAGGCCCGCCGGTTCGCGCGCGCCACCCTGGGCGGCTGGGACGTGGGCGACCGCTTCGACGACATCTGCCTGGTGGTCTCCGAACTCGTCACCAACGCGCTGCGCCACGCCCTGCCGCACCCCGACCCCTGTCCGGTGGGGCCGCTGGGCCATGAGCAGTTGGTGCGGCTCCAGTTGATGCGCTGGACCGGCCGCCTGGTGTGCGCCGTACGCGATCCCAGCGCCGATACACCGGTCGCCCGGGAGACCGAGGACTTCTCGGCGGAGTCCGGCCGGGGGCTGTTCCTGGTGGACTCCTTCAGCGATAGCTGGGGCTGGCACCCGCTGGCCGGATCACTGCCCGGGAAGGTCGTCTGGGCGATGTTCGGCCTCGGGGAGGAGCGCGGCGAGTTGGACCGCGGTGAGAAGGATCGTGGTGGGGTGGATCGTGGTGGGGTGGACCGCGGTGGGGTGGACCGCGGTGGGGTGGACCGCGGTGGGGAGATCGGTGGCGGCGAGAGGGGCGGGCTGATACCCGGGGAGGATGCCCGGGGGATGGAAGGGGTCCAGGGGGTGGAGGGGGTCCGGGTGCGGGGTGAGGCCCGGCTGAGAGGGGGCCTTCGGCCCGGCGATGGATGTTGATGGACCGGAGCACTTCATGGTGCCCCGGTTCTACGCGCGTTACCGGCTGGTACGGACCAGGCCCCGCGACCCGTCGCGCGACACGTCCGTGGGCGCGCCGGACGGGCCGCGCCTCAGCCGGCGATCAGATGGTCGAACTCCCCGTCCTTGACACCGAGCAGCATGGCCTCGATCTCGGCGCGGGTGTAGACGAGCGCGGGACCGTCCGGGAAGTTCGAGTTGCGTACGGCGACCGCGCCGCCGGGCAGTCTCGCGAACTCCACGCAGGATCCCTGGGAATTGCTGTGCCGGCTCTTCTGCCAGGCCACTGAGCCCAGCTTGGCGGCGGCCATGCCGTTGTAGACGCCGGGGGCGGGGACTCCGCCGTAGAGGTCACCGCCATAGGGGTCACCGTCGTACACATCACCGTCGTACACGTCGTGGTCCACAGGTCGCTCCCCGGTGGTGCACTGGCTGGTGTGGCCATTGATGCATCGGTCAACTGTGCCGGATCATAACCTTGTTCACCTGCGGATGCATGGGCGAATGCATGCGCAGATGCACGTGCACGCGGGGTGTTCCTGTGATTACAGCTTTGACGACCGCTTTACCTCCGCCGCCCCAGCTTTACCCATTCCCCCAGGGTGATCCATTCGTTTTCACGGACGTTTCACGGATGTGGTTCCATCTGCTTCCATCCGGTGCTTCCATCCGGTCGAGCGTCTGCCCCAGAGACCGCATGACATGCGATCTCCACCCTCCGCCCATGATCCTCCGCGCCATCAACTGCGCAGGATCGTCGGGGTCGAATCCCTCGTGCACTAGGAACAGACGCGTTCCCCGCCCTTCCTGTTCCAATGTCCACGTGAGCGTCCAGTCGGCGGAGTTGGTCGGATCGGTGTCGGCCCAGCGGACTCGAAGCATCCGTTCAATGTCGTAGGCCAGCACACGTACTTCCACCGTGCCGGAGAATCCCGTGTTCGGCCTTGGCACCGAAGTCATCCGGTAGTGATGACCGACCTCCAGCCGGAAGTGCTCCGCACCTGGCATCTGCCACTGCACGAGCAGCTCGGGCTCGGTCAGCGCGCGCCAGACCTTGGCGGGTGGATGGGGGAAGAAGTGGTCGACATGGATGGCCGTCAGGTCGTCGTCGGCGGGTTCGTGGGGCCGGTTCGGCTGGTCCGGGGAGGCGGTGCTCATGTCGCCCCATCGTCGGGCATCCGGTCCAGCAGCGCGCCGAGGCCGGTCAGCCGTTCGCGCCAGAAGCGCTCGTACGGGTGCAGCCAGTCCTGTACATCGGCCAGCGGGGACGCCTCCAGGCGGTAGATACGCTGCCTGCCGGAGCGCTGCTCGGAGACCAGACCGGCCTCTCTGAGCACCTTCAGATGCTCGGAGAGGCTCGGGCGCCGCATGGCGAAGTGATCGGCCAGCGCCTGGACGGACTGCGGGCCGCCGTCCCGCAGCAGCCGCAGCACTTCACGCCGGGTGCTGTTGGCCAGGGCGGCGAAGAGGCGGTCGGTGGGGGTGGTTGTCTGGGGGGCGGGGGTCGGTCCGGGGGGTGCCGCAGTTCCGTGCGGTGGGGGTGTGTCCGTCCCGGTCCCGGTTGCGGTCATGGCGTGATCAGAGACCTTCCTTCTCCGTCAGGAGCATCAGCGCGTTGCCGTCGGGGTCGCGGAAGGAGGCCATCCGGCCCCACGGCTGTTCCTCGGGGCCCTCCACGGCGACGCCCGCCTCGGTGAGGCGCGCGCAGTCGGTGTCGACATCGGTCGTGACCAACATGATCCCCCGGGTCGAGCCGGGCTCGAAACCGCCCATGCCGGGCCCGGAGAGCGTGAACACGGTCTGTGCGCCGCGCGGGGCGACCTGGAGCCAGCGGCCGGGCGGCATCTGGAGGTCGGCGGTGACCTCGAAACCGAGGACGTCCCGGTAGAAGCGCAGGGCTCGGTCCTGGTCGGTGACGGGGAGGGTGATGAAGGAGGTGTGGGTGATGTGGGTGGGGTTGGGAGTGGGGGCGGGAGTGGTTGCGGTGGGGTTCGTCATACAGGTGACTATAGGTAGGAGATTCCCTACGCGTCAAACGTAGGGGATCTCCTACCTGTCTGGTGGTGGGGCACCAGGTGCTGGCAGCGGTCGCCGTGCTCGGGGTGCCAGTCCAGCGCGGCGGCGGCCCGGCGCGTCGGCGGCACCAGGTCCCAGGCCGCGTCCGGCAGCGAGGCCAGCCACGGACCGGCCGTCTCGACGCAGAGCGCGCCGCCCGCCGCGTCCCAGTGCAGCAGCGTGTCCGGCCGGTCGGCGAGCCAGAACCGCCCTCTGCTGCGCACGGCGGCGCAGGTCAGGTCCTCCAGCGCGGCGTAGAGGCGCTCGGGGTGGAACGGTCTTCTGCGGTGCCAGACCAGGGTGCCGACCCCGTGCGCGTCGGCCTCGGCGGGCAGCAGCGCACAGGCGGGGTGCTGGGCTGCCGCGGCGGCGTCCACGTCGAAGCGGGCGGTGGGGGCGATGGCGGTTTCGGTGAGGGGGGTGAGGGGGGTGCAGGGGGTTTGGGGGGTCAGAGGGGTTCGGGGGGTGTGGAGGCTGGGGGTGGGTGGGGGTGGTTGTTGGGTGTTCTGTGGCGGCTGGGGTGGTTTTGGCGATTCTGGGGACGGTGTGGGGATCGGCGGTTCGACCGGGATGCGGTGGGCCGTCGGGTGGAGTTGGGTCAGCAGCTCGCGGTCCTCGTCGTCGGCCTCCGGGGAGTCGGTGATCGCGAGGACCGGCGCGTACTCGAGTTGGCGGGCGAAGGTGTCGGCGACCGTGCGCCGGTCGGTGGGGGCGGCGGCGAGGCCGCGCTCGGCGAGATCGTCGCCGTTGGCGAGATACGGCAGCAGCAGCGCCGGATCGACGGCGGTGATCACGGCGGTGAGCCGCAGCCCGCCGGAGACGATCACCTCCGCCATCGCCCTGGGCTCGACGGAGTCCCACAACTCGACGATCGCGAGCGGGGTGACCCCGCCCCGGGCGAGCCGCGCCAGCTCGGGCACCAGGTCCTCGCGCAGCGCGCAGCACGCGCAGTCGTCGACCAGCGGCGCCTCACCGGTGGCGAGGACGCCGCCGGCGTCGGAGACGGTCCGTACGACGGTGCCGGCCGGGGCCGTCGCGAGGTCGTGGTGGAGTACGACACTGCCGGGTACGTCGGCGAGCAGCCGGGCCACCGCGGCCCGGCGGGCATCGGCGTGCAGCCCGCCGACGATCACCACGGGGAGGTCGGGCACCGGCCTAGCCCTGCTTTCCGTACCGGCGCTCGAAGCGCTCGACGCGGCCCGCGGTGTCCAGGACGCGCGCGGTGCCCGTGTAGAAGGGGTGGCTCACATGGGAGATCTCCACATCCACCACCGGGTAGGTGCGGCCGTCCTCCCAGACGATCGTCTTCTCGCTCGTCATGGTCGAACGGGTGAGGAAGGCGTGGTTCGCGGCCCGGTCGCGGAAGACGACGGGGCCGTAGGCGGGATGGATTCCCTGGCGCATGCGGTGCCTCAGCGCTCCTCTCGGAAGTCGACGTGCCGCCCGGCCACCGGGTCGTACTTGCGCAGGGTCATACGGTCCGGGTCGCTGCGGCGGTTCTTGCGGGTGACGTAGGTGTAGCCGGTACCGGCGGTGGACCGGAGCCTCACCACCGGACGGAGTTCGTTGCGTGCCATGCTGCTATCTTACTGAAAACGATTCCCATTAACACCTTCCCTGGCAGAGAGGTACGTCACCACCCCATGTCCGCGCACTGCATGCTCACCGGCGCCCGGCCGGGCTTCGGCAACCGCATCTCCCACTCCCATCGGCGCACTCCCCGCCGGTTCGACCCCAATGTCCAGTCCAAGCGCTACTGGCTGCCGAGCGAAGGGCGGTACGTACGGCTGCGGCTGAGCGCCCGCGGGATCAGGACGGTCGACACGATCGGCGTCGAGGCGGCCGTCGCGCGCATCCGGGCGCGCGGGGTCAAGGTCTGAGGGGGCGGGTCCATGGCGAAGAAGAGCAAGATCGCGAAGAACGAGCGGCGCGGGGCGATCGTCGCCCGGTACGCGGAGCGGCGGGCCGAACTGAAGGAGATCATCCGCCGCCCCGCCTCGACCGACGCCGAACGGCTGGCCGCTCAGCGCGAACTGCGCGCCCAGCCACGCGACGCCAGCGCCACCCGCGTGCGCAACCGGGACGCGGTGGACGGGCGCCCGCGGGGGTACTTCCGCGCGTTCGGCCTGTCCCGGGTGAGGCTGCGGGGGCAGGCGCACGCGGGGTATCTGCCGGGGGTGCGCAAGGCGTCCTGGTAGGCGTCCTGGTGAAGGGGAGGGCTGCGCGCGGGCGGGGCTTGCCGAGTTCGGGGCGGTGGGGTCGGGGGCTGGTAGTAGCTTGCTGTGGGTCTTGGGTCGTGAGTCATGGGTCGTGAAACATGCGTCATGGGTCATGACGTCCGATCGGTTCGTTGTGGGGGCTTCCGTGGCTTCGGTGTCGAGTGGGCTTGGTGAACGTGCTGGTAGTCGTGCTGGTACGGGCATTGGTGCTGGTACGGGTCGGTGGGGGCGGGGGGTCCGGTGGGCGCGGTGGGTTGCCGTGGTCGCCGGGGCGACGGGCGTACTCGCGGTGAGCGGGTGCAGCGGTGGTGGAGGGGGTGAAGGAGGGGGTAGCGGGGGTGGTGGGGGTGGCTCGGACGGCGGCTCCGTGCCCCCTTCGGCTTCCCCTTCTTCCCCTTCCCCCTCCCCCACCGCCGCTGCCTCGGCGGGTACCGGAGATGTGTCCGGTGGTTCGCCTTCCGCTGCGGGGGAGCTGGAGGGCAGTTGGGTCACCACCTCCGAGGACGGGAAGGTGGTCGCCCTGATCGTCACGGGCACGGACGCGGGGCTCTTCGCGACCGGCGGGAATGTGTGCGGCGGGACGGTCGCGGAGGCGGACGGCGAGCGCGTGATCAGCCTCAAGTGCACCGACGGCGACGACCGGGCCGCGGGCACGGTCGGCTCCGTGTCGGCCACCATGCTTGAGGTGACCTGGGGCGGCACGCTCGGGACGGAGACGTACACCAAGGCCGAGGGCGGACGACTGCCGTCGGGGCTGCCGACGCCGGGTCCGGGGCAGTGACCCGTCCGTCCTGGGCTTCCCGGCCTTCGCCGGGCGGGCGTTCGCCGTCCGGCTGATGGATCAACGGGCCGGGGGCGGCGCCGAGTTCCCGGTCCGCCGAGATTTTCTTCCGGAGCCGACTCGTCCGGCCAGCGTAAGCTCCTGCCAGATCATCGGCTTCTGCCGGCCATTGGCTGTCGTCCGGTGGTCTTCTTCTTCCGTCATCTGCTCTGCCACCCGTGGGGATCTTGTACATGCGCGCGCGTCCGCTTTCGCTCACCGTCCTCGCCCTTGCGGGCGCTCTGCTGCTCGGTGCCTGTGGGGGTGACGACAGCGGCGACGACAGCGGCGACGGCGGCGCTGCCGACGGCAAGGCGTCGGCGGCCTCGGCGGCGCCCGGCGCGTGTGCGATCGGGGACCTGACGGTGGAGGCCGGTCCGGCCGCCGAGGCACCGGCCGACGGGGACACCGGCAATGTGCCGGTCACCCTCACCAACCAGGGCGAGGACTGCGTCCTGGACGGCTTCCCCGGCGTCAAGCTGGAGGGCGGCGACGCCGCCGTGGACATCCCGGCCGACGAGGCCGCCACCGCTCAGCAACTGACGCTCGCCAAGGACGTCACCGCGACCTTCACCGTCACCTATGTGCGCGGTACGGGCGGTGTCGACGCCGAGCAACTGCGGGTCAGCCTTCCCGGCGGCGACCAAGGGGCGGGGCTTCCGTGGTCGTACGGCCCGGTGGCAGCGGAGGGCGGGGTACCGGAGGCTTCGGTGAGCGCGTTCCAGCAGGCGGGGGACTGAGGCTCGGGCGGGCTCCCCTGGGGCCGGGTTTCAGCGAGGTGGCAGCCGTCGGCGGGAGGCGACCTCCGCGCGGTCGGCGGCTGCGGAGCCCTGGGCCCAGCCGGCCGCGTCGGTGACACCGCGGAGCCGGGTGGTGGTGGTCTCGGGGAACATCCGGTCGGTGGCGTCGGTGACGGCCACCGCGCGGGTGGCGAGCACGGGCAGCAGATCGTCGCTGACCTGGGTCTCGGCGGCCTCGGCGAGCCGGGCCCCTATGCGGTGGGCGTAGGCGGCGAGGAAGGACTGCCGGAAGGTCTTGGTGCGCTTGCGACCGCCCTTGCGCTGGGCGGCCTCGGCCCGGGTCATGGCGGTGTCGGCCTGGACCAGCAGCGAGGTGTAGAGCAGTTCGACGGCGGTGAGATCGGCCTCGAACCCGACGACCGTGGAGAAGCCGAAGGGTTCGTTCCACACCGCGCGGCAGTGGTTGGCGGTGGCGACCGCGTCCAGGAGGACGGCCTTGGCCTGTTCATAGGGCGGCTCGACACCGATCCGGCAGGCGCCGGGCGCGTCGGGGGCGGGCGCCCGCGCGGCGAGCAGCGCCTCGTCCACGCTGTACCGGGCCATCAGCTCCTGCGCCTTGGCGGTGAGCGCCTCGGCCTCGTCGGGAAAGCCGGTGGCCTCGGCTTTGGCGAGCAGGGCGCGGATCCGCACCAGGGTGCGGGACGGGGAGCCGCCGGAGGCACCGGATCCGCCGCTGTCGGGGTGGTCGTCGAGCGGCTCCAGGGCGGGCAGCCGCAGCAGCAGCCGGTACAGCTCCAGTACCGCCCCGGCGTGGGAGAAGCGGTCCGCGCGGGGCGGCGTACCCGCGGGCAGGGCGTCGAGCTGACCGGCCCAGCGGGGTCCGCGCGGACGGTCGTCGGGCGCCTGCGCGCGGATGAGAGCGGCGGCGAGGCGCGCGTGGACGTCGTCCAGTTCGCGGCGTACCAGGCGGAGGACGTCGGCGGGTTGCCAGCCGCGCCGCCAGGCCGCCGCGACGAACTCCCGGCCGCGCCGGTCCAGCTCCGCGTCGGCGGAGGGGTCGGCGGCGAGGAGGGAGGCGGCGGTGTCGAGGGCGGTGCCGTCGCCGTCGGGGGCGTAGAGGGCGGCGAGGGCGCGGTCGACGGTGGTGGGCGGGGTCGTACTCACGTGCTCGATCGTGCCACGCGGGAGGGGGTGCTCCCGCCGAGCGCCAGCGCCGTCCCGGCACCGCCGCCCCGTCGCCGCCCCAGCACCGCCGACCCGTCACCGCCCCTGTCACGGACCCCGTCACCGACCCCGTCTCCGGCTCCGCCCTCATCTCCCGGATGCTGCGCGCCCAAGGAGTCCACGGACCTCGGTCCGGGCCGGGGCTTCAGCCGCTGCCCGCCCTGCGCGACGAGGCCGAGGGCGGGCGTCGGGCCACGGAGGCATCTACCATCCCCAATGCCGCAAAGAAGGCCATCCCGGGCATTGTCAGACCCGGGTGGCACACTCGGCAGCATGGTCGATCGCTGGGCACTCGCCGCGGTCGAGGGTGGTGGCGTGGAGGTCGCCCCCCTCGGCCCGGACGGGCTGCCCGGCGGGCCGGTGCGCCGGGAGGCGGACGCGGCCGAGGCCGTGCGGGGGCGGCCCGATGTGACGCGGTGGGTGTGGCGGTCCACCGGGGAGATGTATCCCGCTCTGCTCGCCGCGGGGGTGCGCGTGGAGCGGTGCTACGACATCGAGGCGGCCGAGACGCTGCTGCTCGGCCATGAGGGGCGGTACGGGGAGCCCCGTTCCGCCGCCGCGGCCCTGGCCCGGCTGCGCGGCGGCCCGGTCCCGGCGGATCCACCGCTGCGCCCGGCGGAACCGGGCGCGCAGTCACCGCTGTTCGAGCCGCCGTCGGCGCATGTACCGCTGGCCGACCTGCTCGCGGTGTACGCCGAGCAGCAGCACCGCCACGAGCGGGCGGAGCACCCCGACCGGATGCGGCTGCTGACGGCGTCGGAGTCGGCGGGGACGCTGGTGGCGGCGGAGATGAACGCGTCGGGGCTGCCCTGGCGGGCGGACGTCCACCGGGAGGTGCTGCACGAGCTGCTGGGCGAGCGGTACGCGGGCGGGGGCGAGCCGCGGCGCCTCGCGGAGCTGGCGGAGGAGGTGTCGGCGGCGTTCGGGCGGCGGGTGCGGCCGGATCTGCCGGCCGATGTGATCAAGGCGTTCGCGCGGGCGGGCATCAAGATCGGCTCGACCCGCCGCTGGGAGATCGAGAACATCGACCATCCGGCGGTGAAGCCGCTGGTGGAGTACAAGAAGCTGTACCGGATCTGGGTCGCGCACGGCTGGTCGTGGCTGCACGACTGGGTGCGGGAGGGGCGCTTCCGGCCGGAGTTCCTCGCGGGCGGCACGGTGACGGGGCGCTGGGTCACCAATGGCGGGGGCGGGCTCCAGATCCCGAAGGTGATCCGGCGGGCCGTGGTCGCGGACCCGGGCTGGCGGCTGGTGGTGGCGGACGCGAGCCAGATGGAGCCGAGGGTGCTGGCCGCGATCTCCCGCGACCCCGGCCTCATGGAGGTCGCGGCCCGCGAGAGCGACCTGTACCAGTCGGTCTCCGACCGCGCCTTCTCCGGCGACCGCGACCAGGCCAAGCTGGCGGTGCTGGGCGCGATCTACGGCCAGACCAGCGGCGACGGCCTCAAGAACCTCGCCGCGCTCAGACGCCGCTTCCCGCGGGCGGTGGCCTATGTCGACGACGCCGCCCGTGCCGGGGAGGAAGGCCGCCTGGTCCGCACCTGGCTGGGCCGGACCTGCCCACCGGCGGCCGGTTCCTCGCGGGACGACATCGGCGACGAGGCGGGCATCCCGATGGACGACGGCGAGGACACGGCCGCCGGGGGACGGGGAGAGGGAGACGAGGGCGGCGCGCAGGAGTGGGTTCCCGGTTACGCGTCCCGCAACTCCCGCGCGCGGGGCCGCTTCACCCGCAACTTCGTCGTCCAGGGCAGCGGCGCCGACTGGACCCTCCTCCTGCTCGCCGCCCTGCGCCGCTCCTGTGTCGGCCTCTCGGCGGAGCTGGTCTTCTTCCAGCACGACGAGGTCATCGTGCACTGCCCGGAGGAGGAGACGGAGGCGGTGGTCGCGGCGATCCACGAGTCGGCGCGGGTGGCGGCCCGGCTGACGTTCGGGGAGACGCCGGTGCGGTTTCCGTTCAGTACGGCGGTGGTGGAGTGTTACGCGGAGGCGAAGTAGGGGTGGGGTGGTGCAGGACATCGGTGTGGTGATGACGGGTGGGGTGGCGGTGGTGGGGTGGCGGAGGTGCCGCGGGTGCGGGTCGGCCGATCATCGGGACGGGCGATCGGCGCATCGGCGGGACGGCGTATCGGCGGAGGGAGGCGGATGCGGTGGGCTCCGGCTCAGCCGAACAGCGAAGCCCCGAGTGGGCGTCCCTCGTCGTAGCCGGGGAGGATCAGGAAGGACGCGCTGGCCGTCGTGGTCGTGAACGGCAGTAGGGCGTCGGAGGCGTCCATGCGGGAGAGGGTGGCGGTGAAGGTGCGCAGATCGTTCTGGAAGCTGATGAAGAGCAGACCGGGGGCGGGGTCGTCGATGCTGTAGGAGCGGCGGAGCATATGGCCGACGCCGACGACGTTGGGGTTCGCCCTGCGGACATGGGCGTCCACGGGGACCAGATAGCGCCCGTCGGGTGTCTTGGCACCGAGTCCGGGGGCCGAGGCGATGTCGCCGCCGGAGAGGGGGACGCCGCTGGCCCGGCGCCGCCCGAAGACGGCCTCCTGCTCGGCGACGGACAGGGCGGCGAACCGCGTCAGGTCGAGTTCCATGCGCCGCAGTACGGCCAGGGTGCCCCCGGCGACCGCGGAGGGTCCGGCCAGCCACAGGTCGCGTTCCTGCTCGGCGGCGGTGTTCGGGCCCACGATGCCGTCGATGAAACCGAGCAGGTTGCGCGGTGCGGAGCGGCCCTCGGCCACCGGCACCTCCGTACCTCGGCGTCCGAACTGCCGCCAGCGTTCCCGGACGCGGTCGCCGGCCTGGTCCAGGAGGGCGGCGGCGACGACCGGTACGAGCAGGGCGTCACCGGCGCAGATCTGGAGCAGCAGATCACCGCCGCGCGCGCCTGCGGCGATCCGCTCGCGGGAGAAGCGCGGGAGGTCGGTGGCGCCGGGGAGGGGTGTTCCGGGGTGAGAGGTGCCGGGGTGAGAGGTGCCGGGGCGAGGGGTGCCGGGTTGTGGCGTTCCGGGCTGTGCGGTGTCGGACTGTGCGGTGCCGGACTGAGCCGTGCCGGGCTGGGGCGTTCGGGAGGGTGCCGTTCCGGAGGGCGCTGTACCGGAGGGCGCTGTACCGGGAGATGCCGTACCCGGAGATGCCGTGCCGGAGGGTGGTGCCCCGCCGTCAACGCCCGCCCCGCCCGCCATCCGTACCAGCCGTGGCCCCACGCCCACGGTCACCGTCACATCGCCCGGGGACAGGCCCAGCAGGCGTGGGTCGGATCCGGCGGCGATGGTGCGGACGGTCTCGCCCAGTTCGGCCAGGAGCGGGCCGGGCGCCACCCCGGCGTCGAGGTCCACCACCAGGGCCAGCAAATGGGTCTGGGCCGTACGGGGAAGCGTCACGCCCGCCTGATACCGGCCCGTCACCGCGACCGGCGCGGGCGCGGAACCCCCCGATGCGGAAGATCCCGGCCGACCGGGCTGACCCGGCTGACCGGAATCCCCGGAGCCACCCGAGCCCTCCGCATCCCCTGATCCCCCCGGTCCTCCCGACCCCACCGAACACCCGGCAAGAACACCCCCCGCCACCGCCACGCCCGCGGCGTCGAGGAACGCGCGGCGGGACGGGGGGCGATGGTCCGGGCGGCGATGCATGATGCGTACAGTGCCACACCCGCCCCGGGCCCCGCGGCTCAACCGCCCCACCCCGGCCGGGAGTTCGAGAGCCAGGCGAGCGGTTCGGGGCCGTGCCAGACTGGGATCATGTCTCGATTAGCTCTTCGCGCGTGGGCGGCGGCTGCCCTGGGCGCCCTGACCCTGGTGACCGGCTGCGGCGGTGGCGGTGATGGCGGCGGCGGTGGCGGAAACGGCGACGACGGATCGGGGGAGGGCCGGCGCCCGGACGGTACGCGGGTGACGATCCGGGTGCCCGGCGACGCCCCGACGATCTCGGACGCGGTGTCCCTGGCCCGGCCCGGCGATCTGGTCCTGGTGGCTCCGGGTGTGTACCGCGAGTCGGTGCAGATCGACACCGAGCGCGTCACCCTGCGCGGCGAGTCCCGGGCCGGGGTGATCATCGACGGGCAGGTGCGGAGGCCGAACGGAGTGGTCGTCGCGGCGCCCGGAGTGGCCGTCGAGAACCTGACCGTGCGCAACAACACGCACAACGGCGTCCTGGTCACCGGCTCGGCGGCGGCGGTCAACAGCCTGCCGGGGAGCGGCGGCTACGACACCGGCGACGAACCCGTCAGCCTCCTCAAGTCGTTCCTCGTCTCGCATGTGACCGCGACCCGCAACGGGCTCTACGGCATCTACGCGTTCTCCGCGCAGAACGGCGTCATCGAGGACTCCTACGCCTCCGGCGGGGCGGACTCCGGGATCTACGTCGGCCAGTGCCGGCCGTGCCGGATCGTGGTGCGGAACAACATCTCCGAACTCAACGCGGTCGGCTACGAGGGCACCAACGCCAGCGGTGACATGTATGTGGTCGGCAACCGCCTGGTGGGCAATCGGGTGGGGCTGACCACCAACTCCGACCACCAGGAGAAGCTGCTCCCGCAGCGCGACGCCGTCATCGCGGGCAACCTGATCGCGGACAACCAGCAGAAGCAGACCCCCGAACAGGCCGACGGCGGCTGGGGCATCGGCATCGGTGTCGACGGCGGCAGCGACAACCGGTTCGTCCGCAATCTGGTCACCGGCAATGTCAACGCGGGGCTCGTGATCACCGCGACCGCCGATCTGACGGCGGACCGCAACCGGATCACCGACAACACCTTCACCGCCAACGGCATCGACATCGGCTGGACCTTCCCCACCGCCACCCAGGGGCAGGGCAACTGCCTGGAGGGCAACGAGCTCCGGACGACCGTGCCGGACGGGCTCGCGTCGAGCGCCGCCTGCCCGGTCGCCGCCACCTCCCCCACGCCCTCCGGCAGTTGGCGCAATCCGGCGCCGCCCGCGGGCATCCCGTTCACCGAGGTGGCCGCGCCCGCCGCGCAGCCGGAGTTCCCGGGGGCGGCGACGGCCGGGGCCACCGTCGTCCCGGAGGTTCCGGAACTGCCGGTCGTCGCGGACATCACGCTCCCGTCCCCGTCCCTGCTCGCCACCGACGCCCGGGTAGGGACGGGTTCCTGAGCGGCGGCTATGACGCCGGGCTGGCTCCGGCTGAGCGGCGACTATGACGCCGGGGTGGCTCCGGGCAGCGGCTGGACGGGGACGTAGGGCTGGGTGTCGAAGTCGAAGAGCACGGGTTCGGGCGCGGAGGCGATGGCGGCCTCGACTCGGTACATGGTGCCGTCCGGCCCGATCCAGTAGCGGACGGTCTGGGACGGGGTACGGGGGGTGGGGTCGCCGGATTCACCGTCACGGGAATCGAGGTCGGCACCACCCTCGGAACCGGCGCCTCCCCCGGAATCAGCCCCGGCGCCACCCCCGGCACCTCCCCCGGAATCAGAAGCGGCCCCGGAACCCCCTTCGGCCTCCGGCCCCTTCATGATGTCCGTCCGATGCCCCCGCACCACCTCCCGCCCCACCCACGCCGCCCCGTTCTGCGGCAGCAGCGCGGAGTTGTCCGGCCGGTCGCTGCCGAGGTCGAGGGCGATGGCGAGGGCACTGTCGAGGGTCATGCCGGACGCCTGCATCGGACGGCTGTACCAGCCGGCCGCGGGCGGCGACGCCGGTGCGGTGGCCGGAGGATCCGCCAGGGGATGGACGAGGACGGTACCGGCCGTCCACTGGATCAGCCCGTTGCTGGAGGTGTCGCGTCCGCTGCCGCGCACCACGCCGTACCCGGTGTGGGTGCGGTAGTCGATGGAGCCGGTGACGACCAGCCCGCCCGTGACGTTCGGGACGGTGATGGTCACCGCCCGGCCACCCGCCTGGTAGTTGAGGAAGCGGGTGACCGCCAGCCGGTTCACCTCGTCCGGGGTCAACGCCCGTTGTCCGGCGGGGTCGTCGCCGTCGCCGAGGAGGACGAAAGCGCTGGTCGCGGCGGCTACGAGGCAGAGCGCCGCGGCTGCTGCCCACCGTAATCGCGGCCATCGGCGCCGTCGTTCCGCCGTCCCGCCCACTGGGGGTCGCCGCTCGGTTCCGGCCCCCCGCGCCTCGGCGCCGCGCGCGCCGCCACCCGACTTGGTCTGTCTGCTCCACATGCTCCGCACGCGGCGCGATCGTAACAGCTCTCTCCGAAGCACCCTCAAACTCCGAGGTTGCCAGACATGACGGCCCGTCAACTGTAGTCTCTGCCCGGAAGTTGCTGCATTTGCGTTAGCTTAGGACGAGGTAAAGGTGAGCTATGCGATTACGTGCACTGCTACGGATGGGGCTGTCCGGTCTGCTGCTCGTTGGGGGCGGCGCGGGGACGGTTCTGACCGGCGCCGGGCAGGCCGGAGCTGCTGCCCCTGACGGCACCCTGACCGTCGAGGTACTGCGGGACTTCTTCGGTACCGGCGTGATCAACACAACCATGGACGTGCCCCAACGCGGCATGCGGGTCGATGTCATCGACCTGGAGGGCAACCGGGTCACCGGTGTCACGGACGCCACCGGACGGGTCGTCGTACCGTCGTCGAGCGAGCTGACCGGCGGCCGGTACCGGGTCGATGTCACCGTCCCGGCGCCCTACAGCGACTATCTGCGGGCGGCGCCCGCGTCGACCGCAGAGAACCACTTCGACAGCTTCACGTCGTTCGTGGACGTCTCGGACGGCAAGGACGACTCGGTGACCACCGGGGTCTGGAACCCGGCCGACTACTCCCTGCCCGAGTCCCGCTACTTCGTCCCGATCCAGAGCGGTGCGGGCGGGACGGACACCCGGGCGCTGGTGGCGTTCGGGACGGACGCCCGGGGCACCTGTCCCGCCGACGAGACCTGCCCGGAGATCCTCAACACCCAGGACCAGGTGGGCACGACGTACGGGCTGGCCTTCGACCGGTTCCGGGACCGGCTGTTCCAGTCGGCGTTCGCCCGCCGGTACACCGAGTACGGGCCGGACGGCGGCAACGCGATCTACATCCAGCCCGCCGACGGCGGCACCCCCACCCTCTTCGCGAAGGTGCCGGGCGCCTCCGAGACCCCGCACGACACCGCCAACCTGATCAAGGACGCCGGTTTCACCGACGCTCCGGGCAAGGAGAGCATCGGCGGGCTGGCCCTGTCGGAGGACGGTTCGACCCTGTACGCAGTGAATCTGCTCACCCGTAGCCTGGTCAGCTTCGACGCGACCGGGGCCACGGCCTCGGCGCCCGAGGACACCGTGCGGATCCCCGACCCGGGCTGCGCGGCGGACGGCGACTGGCGTCCGTTCAGCGTGGCGGCGCACGACGGCAGCGTGTACGTCGGGGGTGTGTGCAGCGCCGAGAGCACACAGAACCGCGCGGACCTGAAGGCCGTCGTCGCCACCTATGACGGCGAGGACTTCACCACCGTCCTGTCCCAGCCGCTCGACTTCGAGCGCGGGGCCGTCCTCACCGGCCGGGCCCAGTACGACCAGGTCTCGCACTGGAACCCCTGGAACACCGATCTGGCGGACTGGGACAGCTTCAATGTGGACGGTCCGATGATCAACCCGCAGCCGTCGCTGGCGAGCATGGCGTTCGCCCGTGACGGTTCGCTGATCCTCGGCTTCCGCGACCGGTTCATGGACGTCGTGAGCTGGGGCGGCCTGGACCCGAGACCGGGCAACAACACACCGCAGAACGGCATGTCCGGCGGTGACATCAACATGGCCTGCGCCCGGCCGGACGGCGGCTACGACTGGGAAGGCACCGGGATCTGCCCGGACCACGCGACGGCCCCGGGCCTGGACGGCGTCCAGCCCGCCAGCGTCGTCGAGTACTTCCCGGGTGACTACTTCCCGAACGGCGGCTCCTCGACCTCGCCGGGACCGCATCAGGAGTCGGCGCTGGGCTCGGTCGCCTACATCCCGCAGCAGCAGTGGGTCGTCAGCACCCAGATGGACCCGACCGGCCGGGTCATCACCAACGGAACGGGGTACTACGACGTCGCCACCGGCCTCGGCCCCGGCAACGACCCGGTCAACAACGCGTACGAGTTCATCGGCCCGAACCAGAACGGCTTCGGCAAGGCCGGCGGCCTCGGCGACATCGCCTACGCGGCGGCCAACGCCCCGATCCAGATCGGCAACGTGGTCTGGTACGACGGCGACCGCAACGGCATCCAGGATCCGGGGCACGTACTGCTGCCGGGCGCCACGATCAACCTCCTGGACGCCGAGGGCGAACAGGTCGCGACGACCACGACCGACGCCGCCGGTGAGTACTACTTCGGCGGGGTCGGCGCGGAGTACGAGCTGACGCCGGGCGCCGAGTACACGGTGCAGTTCGATGTGTGCACGGCGGACACCAGCGAGGTGCCGGGGCAGCCGGCCGCCACCGACCTGCGGTTCACCCTGCCGCGCGCCGGTGACGACACGGTCCACGACTCCAACGTCACCCCGCCGACCTCGGGCCGGCTCTGCAACGGCTACGCCCCGGTCACCGCACCGGCCTCACCGGGAGGGGTGGATCACACGATCGACGCCGGGGTGCACATCCCGGAGCCGGAGTCTCCGACCCCGACACCGACGCCGACCTCTTCGGAATCCCCGTCCCCCTCTCCGACCCCGACCCCGACCGAGTCCGACTCCTCGGCCCCGAAGCCGACGGGCCCCGCGCCCAACGCCCCGGGACCGGACGGCGGCCTCGCCGAAACCGGCATGTCCGGCCTGGTGGGCGCCGTCGCCCTCGTGGCCGTACTGCTGGGGGCGGGAGCGGCAGTGGTGTTCGCCAGCCGGCAACGGCGGGCTAGTCATCGGTGACTGACCGCTGATCGCTGACCGCCGAGGAGGGAGGCTTTTGCGAGGTATCTGACGGGCCGGTGGTGTGTTGCGCTGGCCCGTCAGGTGCGGGGGTGGGAGTGATGACTGAAGAACGTTGTCGCCGGTGGTGGCTGGTGGCTGGTGGCTGGTGGCTGGTGAATGAGACATACCGGCGCAGGATCGCTCACCGCTCACCGCTCTGAGACGAAATCCGACGGATCGAGCATGCCGCGCGACCGACTCAGTGGTCGTAGCGCTCAGTGACGACGAACCCTGTCCCCGCGAGCACTCCCCCGACAGGCGCCGTGGCCCACTGGGCAAGCAGGTCCGGCTGTCCTTCGATCCGGTTCAGCAGATCGGCGATCTCATCGGCGCCCGGCGACGCGGGAAGCACACAGCCGACCACCGCATTGCCGGTAGCGCTGCCGCCGCACTCCTCGTAGTCCTCGTCGGGGTCATCGGGTACCCAGCGACCGACCTCGACGTTCCAGAGATCGGTGCCGTCGTCACCGGGGTTCGGTGCCTGGACAGTGAGGAAGTACCCGTCCGAACCGTACGGTTCGGCGAAGATCTCAAGGTTGGCCTCTTCCAGCCCTCCCAGCATGTCAGGGAACCGGGAGCAGGCGGTGACCAGCACGCGCAGATTCGCGACGGCCGTCGCACGCTCCGCCGGAGTGATCCCCTCCTCCAGGCGATCCAGCCGCTCACGAGCCTCATGACTCAGCATGTCGACCCCGCCGTCATACGTCACGAACGGCTGCCCGAACTCCCAGGAACGCCGGCCCTCGACCTCGGGTACGGAAGTCCCCTCCGCATACTCGGCGGATGCCTCAGCCAATTGCCGTGCCTCAGTCTCCAGTTCCGAGCCGATCGCGATTCGGATGGGCTCCGGCACCGCGGTAAGGGCTTCGTCCAAATCGGCGAGCGCCTGATGAAGTTCCGGGCGGGCGTACTCGTACCACAGGCTGTGGGCACCGCTGAGGAGTTCGGCGCGCGAAGCGGGATCGGTGCCAGGTGGGTACGCCGCAGACTCGATGCCGAGTCGGTCGAGTTCCGCGGCAGCCGCGTCAACGGAGGGCAGCGCCCTCTGGGTCGCGGTGGGTACCGGAGTTGTCGTACTCCTTGGAGCCGCCGATCGCGCTCCTTGCTGTCGTCCGCGGGCATCGGGCACGTTCGGCTGCCTTCCTGACCTCCACGCCCGTCGCCGATCAGCTGGCCTGTGTGCCCTTGGGTTCCACACCGCATTCGCACATGTATGCGGGAACATCGGACGGTGCCACACCGTCCGATCGAGGGCCGGGCTCCACCTGAGTACGGATACTCAGAGGTCATGGTGGCCGATACGGATGGGGCACGTTGTGCAGGGCGCTACGGTACGTCTCGACCACGACAGCGCTGCATTCGCAGGTAGACATTCACTCGGCGGCGCGCGACCAGGACACGGGGAGGGACCACGCATGGCGTGGGAGGAATGGGAGCAGCTCAAGGCCGCAGCCGCCGATCGGCACACCACGCACATGCAGCTCAACCAACTGCCCGCCGACCAGGGACCCACCGGTTCCGGCGCTGGTGGCCACGGTGTCCTCAAGCTGAGGTCCGACAGAGCGGCGTGGACCAAGGCAGGGGAATCCGTCGGGTTGTTACGGGGGGACCTCGACAAGGCCTGGGGGGAGATGGAGTTGGGCCAGACGGGACTCGAGAAGGGAACCGGGTGCCTGACCGCGGCGGCCCAGCAGGATGTCCATGACTCCTGGAAGCGCTACGTCAAGGACGTGGGCGGGGTGTGCGACGGGCTTGCCGACGTGCTGGAGAAGGCGGGCAACGACCAGCTACGGACCGACGAGGCCATCAAAACCGAGATCGCCAAGCTCAGGACCGACTACTACGGGGACGAGCCCGCCGACGGCCTGGCCATGGGTCGGTGACCCGGACACATGGACCACCTGACGCTCAGGGCCCTCAAGCCGACCGAGTATGCGGAGGCAGCGAACGGGTACCGCGCGATCAGCGGTATGGCCGATGAGGCCAAGGACCGCGTCGACAAGCAGATCACCGCGGCCATGCAGAAGGCCAACGAGGGTGAGGCCGCGGACGCGGCACTCAAGCAGTTGCGGAAGCTGTCGGAGAACTTCCACTACACCCAGGTCGAGTGCGGCCTGATCACTGGTGCTCTCGACGGCTTCTCGTCCGAGATCACCGCTCCCAAGCGGCGCCTGACCGAGGCACTGGACGATGCGGCAGCGCTGGCGTACACCGTCAACACGGACGGCACCATCACGTATCCCGCCGGCGGTGAGAACGAGCTGACCGGTGAGCCGGTTCCCGGTGGCACCGTCCTGGGCAGCAACGGCCTGATGACGGGCGACGGCACAGGGTTTCGGTCACCGGGGCTGACCCCGAGCAATCCTCAGTTCAAGAACCCGAACCCGCACCACGCCAAGGCCGTGGATATCGCCGACCGCATCGCCCACGCCGTACGGGAAGCGCGGGAGATCGACGATCGGTACAGCAGGGCGCTGAACAAGCTCAAGGCGGCGCCGGGGCTGAACGTCGACGCACGGACATGGGCGGACGTGGCATCAGATGTCGATGCGGTCAGCTCAGCAGCCAGTGCATACCTTCAGGACCATATCCCGCTGGACAAGTCACCCGCCGACCGCAAGGAGTGGTGGGAGAGCCTCAGTGATGAGGAGCGCGAGGAGTACAGGACGGCCTTCCCTGGAATCATCGGCAACTTGGACGGGATCCCGTCAACCGTTCGGGACGAGGTGAACCGGGAGAGCATCCGCCTCCTCATCGCACAACTGGAGGGCGAGCGCGACCCGGCATCCAAAGAAAAGCTCGAAGGACTGAAAGGTATCCAGACGAAGCTCAACGCGGGTAGCCAGCCACCCATGTACCTTCTGGGTATCGGCGTTGAAGGAAACGGAAGGGCGATCGTTGCCTACGGAAACCCGGATACTTCGAAGAATGTCTCGGCTTATGTGCCCGGCCTTGGTACCAAACTCAACCCTGAATTCGCCGACGGCACAGTGACGCGTGCCTTTCATACGGCTAAAGGCGCCCAGAAAATTGATCCGTCCTCATCCTCAATCGTATGGCTCGGCTACGATGCCCCTCAATCGATCGACGTGATGACTGCCACTGACGCCAAGCGCGGTGCCCCGGCATACAACAGCTTCATGAGTGGAATTTCGGCAACCAATGAGAATGTTGATCCTCATGTCACTGCTATCGGACATTCCTATGGTTCTCGACTGGTAGGGGCTGCCACGCAGGAGGCAGGAGGGGTCCCGGGGGCTGATGACATCATTCTCGTCGGAAGTCCCGGCGTCGGAGTCGACAAGGCGGAGGACTTGGGAGTGGGCAAGGAGCACGTCTGGGTGGGCGCGGCCGAGAATGACATTGTCACCAAGCTCCCTTCGTCAAAGGAAGCTGTGGCGGGAACCGTGGGATTCTTCGCGGGAGGGCCGGTTGGCACGTACCTGGGAGGGGAAGTCGCTGACCAGGGTGATGACGACATCTGGTTCGGCAAGGATCCGGCAAGTAAAGCGTTCGGCGCCAACAGATTCGAGACCCTGCCCGGACCGGAGCTGATTCAGCCTTCCTACCCCAACATGTTGGATTCTAAGATAGATATGGAAGCCCATAGTAATTACTTCAACCCAGAGGAAGGGAAGGACAAGGTTTCTGCGCGAAACATCGCTGCCATTGTCGCAGGACAGCCAGGGTACGTCACGAGGGAGACACCGCGATGAGAACAAAGGTTGCGTCGATCGCGGTACTGGCTCTGCTCACTTCCGGATGCGGTACGACAGGTAGCACATCCTCAAGCAAGGAAAGTAAATCGAAGATGAACCTTCAAGAGGCGGCTGACCGGGCGGATCTGATTCTGGACGAGACATTTGCGACCATCAAGCCTCCCGTCCAATGGACGCACATCTACTCCATGCCGGGCGACTGCTATGTGGACCGCGATCGTTCCGTTATGACGATCATCTCGACCGAACGGCGGGGCAGTTTTCTTGGTGTGCTGGAACGTTATTGGAAGGGAAGGGGCTACAAGCTCGTCGCCACGAGCGAGAATGGGCTGGCGGCCAACTTCGAGACACAGGACGGCTTCCAGCTCGAAGTCCTGATCGCACCCAATGGTCAGGCCCACCTGAGCGTCACCACCCCGTGTGTGGAAAAGTCCGACGTTGCTCAGCCGACCAGCGAGCCGAACGGCCCCGACTACTCGAAGCAGGAGCTGCCGGCGCCGAACGTGAAGTCGACGTTCTGGTCGAGCGACGAGCCCCTTTCGAGCTGACGCACGCGTCCGGAAGCAAAGCATTCGGCGGAATCTTGAGGCTGCTGGGTTGTGGGCGGCACAGAGTGCTCGCGACGGGCGAACCGGCCGGGACGAGCGCGTTCGTGGCACTTCTTCGCGCGGGCCTGTTCGCCCGGGAAGTGGCCGCAGTTCCAGCCGCGCCATCCCATTCTGTGTGTCGAGCCTTCCGAGGCAACGCTCGGTCAGCTCGGGGCGCCGCCTCCAGTCGGCCTGACGCCAGTTGTTGCTTCCGCCGACGCCATCGCCGACGGACGTACGCGACTGTCGCACGAGCAAGTCGACGCGATGTGGCTGAAGCAGTCGGTGCATCGCGTGGCCGATCCAGCGCACTCGCTTCGTGGCCTGGCCAACTGGCTGATGCCCGGAGGTCGGCTGCTGGTGGCGATGCTGCTGGCCACTATCCCGTACCCGCTGTTCGAGGCTTCCCTTGCGCGCGTCGAGGAGCTGCGGAGTTCACCTCCTGGGCAGCGCATTTCAGCGTGCTCAAGAAAAGACGCGGCGGAGACGGTCGCCGCAACGATCCGCGCGATCTTCGCCCAGCCCACCGCCAACGCGGTCCTCGCCCGGCTCGACACAGTCGCCGACATGCTCGGCGAGCAGTCCCAAGGCCGTTTACGCACGGTTGCCCACCAGGGTTTATCGCGTCGATTTGGCGAGATTCCAAGGTCAATGACAACAAGAACCCCAGGTCAGAGACTTGACCTGGGGTTCACCATGGAGCCGCCTTCGGGATTCGAACCCGAGACCTACGCATTACGAGTGCGTTGCTCTGGCCATCTGAGCTAAGGCGGCACGCTGCTCACACCTATGGTGCGATCAGCAACGTCGGTAAGTCTACACAGTTTCGCAGGGTGCTCCGCACCGGCCCGGGAGGCCCCTCCGGGCTGCTCGGAGTCGCCCTGAGGGGAGCCTCGGAGGGGGCCGGGAAGGGCGTCGTTGCGGGGTTCTTCCTACCCACCCTACGAGCAGCGCTTCCCCTTCTTCGGTGCCGCCCCCCGCACCAGATAGTCGTTGATCGTCCGGTCGACGCACGCGCTCCCCCGCCCGTACGCGGTGTGGCCGTCGCCGTCGTAGGTGAGGAGGCGGGCCGAGGTGAGCTGGCGGGAGAGGGACTGGGCCCAGCGGTACGGGGTCGCGGGGTCGCGCGTCGTACCGACGACGACGATCGGGGCGGCGCCCCTCGCCTCGATGCGGTGCGGTTCCCCGGTCGGCGCCACCGGCCAGTACGCGCAGTTCAGCGCCGACCAGGCGAAGCCCTCGCCGAAGACCGGGGACGCCTTCTCGAACTCGGGCAGGGCCGACCTGACCTGGTCGGGGTGCTCGAAGGCGGGCGGCAGGTCCAGGCAGTTCACGGCCGAGTTGGCGAACATCAGGTTGGTGTACCGGCCGTCCGGCTCACGCTCGTAGTAGCTGTCGGAGAGCATCAGCAGTCCGGCGCCGTCGTTCTCCTTCATCGCCGAGGTCAGCGACTCGCGCAGGAGTGGCCAGGCGGTCTCGTCGTACATCGCCGCGATCACGCCGGTCGTCGCGAGCGACTCGGTCAGCCGGCGGCCGTCCGCGTCGCCGGTGGGCGCGGGGCGGGCGTCGAGCTTGCCGAAGAACGCCTTGAGGTTGCGGCCGACCCGGTCGGGACTCGTCTTCTTCTTGCCGAGCGGGCAGTCCGACCGGCGCGCACAGTCCTTCGCGAACGCCCGGAACGCCGTCTCGAAGCCCGCCGTCTGGTCCAGGTTCAGCCGTCGCGCGGTGAGCGACGGGTCCATCGCCCCGTCCAGGACCAGCCGCCCCGCCCGCGCCGGGAAGAGCCCGGCGTACGTCGCCCCGAGGAACGTCCCGTAGGACGCCCCCACATAGTTCAGCTTCTTGTCGCCCAGCGCCGCCCGCACGATGTCCATGTCCCGTGCCGTCTCCACCGTGGAGACATGGCGCAGCACCCGCGCCGAACGCGCGCCGCAGCCCTCCGCGTACTTCTGGTACGCGGCGACCAGCGCATCCCGCTCCCTCCCGTCGTCCGGTGTCACATCCGTCTGCGTGTAACGGTCCATGGCAGGGCCGTCGAGACACTTCACCGGCTCGCTGCGGGCGACCCCGCGCGGATCGACCGCCACCATGTCGTACCGGGCCCGCACCTGCGCCGGATAGCCGATCCCGGCGTACGACTGGAGGAAGTCCACCGCCGAACCGCCCGGCCCGCCCGGGTTCACCAGCAGCGACCCCAGCCGCTTCCCCGGGCCCGTCGCCTTCTTGCGGGCCACGGCGAGGCGGACATCGCCCGCCCCCGGGTCGCCGTAGTTCAGCGGCGCCCGCAGCGTGGCGCACTGGAACCCCGTCGCACCGCACGCCCGCCAGGCCGGCTTCTGCCTGTAGTAAGAGGTCAGGGCCGTCGGCGTGGCTTGCGGCAGCGCTGCCAGGGGCGCGTCCGCCCCCGCCGTCGCCGATCCCGTCGCACTCCCCGACGAACACGCCGAGACCAGCAGCGCGGCGGAGGCAAGGAGCGTGATGGCGGTCCGGGAGGTGCGATGGGTGCGGAGGGCGTGGAGGGGGGCGTGCAGGGTGTGGGCGGTGTGGGGGGTGCGCCTTGTGTGCATCCCGCGAGGGTAACTGTGCGCGACGCGCCGAGCACCGTACGCACGCGATGCGCCACGGATGAGGTACAGGGTCAACGCGTCAGGCGGCGGTACGCAGCGGGCTGCGCGGAGGGCGGTACGAGGGGCTGTGCGGAGGGTGGGTGGTACGAAGGGTGGTACGGAAGGCAGTACGCAGGCAGCCCCGCGAGGAGTCTCTCGGCCATCAGTCCTTGGCCATAGCCATTAGCCATCAGCCCATCGGTTATCGGTCATGGGTCATGGGTCATGGGTCATCAACCCTTGGCCTCAGCCCGCTCTCAGTGCCATGGTCATCGCCTCCACCGCCAGCAACGGCGCCACATTGCGGTCGAGGGCGTCCCGGCACGCGCCGATCGCCTCGATACGGCGGAGCGTCGCCTCGGGGGTGCCCGCCCGCGCCAGCTTGTCCAGGCTGTCCTCCACCTCCACGTTGGCAATCGCCACCCGCGAGCCGAGCTGAAGGGCCAGGACATCGCGGTAGAAGCTGGTCAGGTCCGTCAGCGCCACATCGAGGCTGTCGCGCTGCGTGCGCGTTCTCCGGCGCTTCTGCATGTCCTCCAGGTCCTTGACCACGCCCGCCGTGCCGCGCGGCAGCCGTCCGCCCTGGACCGCGCCCAGCGCCGCCTTCAGCTCCTCCGTCTCCTTGCCGTCCCTCTCCTCGGCGAGCTGCTTGGCGTCCTCGCCCGCCGCGTCCACCAGTTCCTGCGCCGCCTTGAGGCAGCCGCCGATGTCCTGGACGCGGAGCGGGAGCTTGAGGACGGTGGCCCGGCGTGCCCGCGCGGCCGGGTCGGTCGCCAGCCGCCGCGCCCGGTCGACATGGCCCTGCGTGGCACGCGCCGCCGCCGCGGCCACCTCCGGCTCGACGCCCTCGCGCCGGACCAGCATGTCGGCCACCGCGGCCACCGACGGCGTACTCAGATTCAGATGTCGGCAACGGGAGCGGATCGTCGGCAGCACATCCTCCAGCGACGGGGCGCACAGCAGCCAGACCGTGCGCGGCGCCGGTTCCTCGACCGCCTTCAGGACCGCGTTCGCCGACTTCTCGTTCAGCCGCTCGGCGTCCTCGACGAGGATGACCTGCCAGCGGCCGTTCGCCGGTGAGGTGAACGACTTGCGGACCGTATCGCGCATGTCGTCGGCCAGGATCTGCGTACCGACCGCCGCGACCGTCGTCACATCCGCGTGCGTCCCCACCAGCGCCGTGTGGCAGCCGTCGCAGAAGCCGCAGCCGGGCGAGCCGCCGAGTGCCCGGTCGGGGCTCACGCATTGCAGTGCCGCGGCGAAGGCCCGCGCGGTCTGGGTCCGGCCCGCGCCCGGCGGGCCCGTGAACAGCCAGGCGTGCGTCATCTTCGACGCCTCCGGCGGTGGCGCGTCCGTGGCCGCCGCGGTGACCAGCGCGTCGGCGTCCCGGGCGGCGGCGCCGAGCTGCGCGCTCACCCGCTCCTGCCCCACCAGGTCGTCCCACACGGTCATGGTCACCCCACCCTTCCGTACCCCCGGCCGCGCGGCCTCACTCCGCGCCGCCGGTCCTGCGTCACTGTGCGGATTCCATTGTGCGGCCCGGCACTGACAATCCGGTGCGGAGGAGGAGGCGCCGGCGCGACGGCCATGGCGCGTGGTCCGTCGATCCACCGATCTACCCGTCTGCCGATCTGCCGATCTGCCGGGCAATCCGCCACGGCGGTCACGACAGTCATGGCTGGTCATGGCAGCCCGTCCGCCATAGGTGACGGACATGGCCGTGCGCGCGTGCCCCCACAGGTGGATGTCGGGGAGCGTTCAGCAGAGCGCCGCCCGCCGCCATGCTCAGCCGCGGCGGCCCCGGCCCCTCCCCCGGCCGCCGGTGGTGCCGCCGCCGTTCCCCGACCCGTCGTCGTACCCGTCCTCGTACTCGTCGTCACGGTATTCGTCGTCGCGCCGCCCGAGCAGTTCGTCCGCCAGCGTCGGGAGGTCGTCGAGCGGGGTCTCCTCCGCCCAGTCCGACCGCGCCCGGCGCCGAGGGGCCTCGTCCGCTCTGCCCGCTCCGGACGTTCCGTCCTCGGCGATCTGCGGAATCTCCCGCGTACGGTCCTGTCCGTCGTCGGGTCGTGCCCCGCCCCGTGCGGGCTCGTCCCGGAAGAAACCGGGCGGTACCCGGTCCACGGGATCGGCGTCCCGTACGGGCGGCAGTACGGCCGTCTCGTCGGCGGCGCCCGGAGCGACCGGCGGCAGTACCGCGGTCCCGTCCGCCGGACCCGACGGCACCGGTGGCAGCACCGCCGTCTCCTCGGCGGCTCCGGCAGGGACCGGTGGCAGTACCGCCGTCTCCTCCGCGGCCCCGCCCGGCACCGGCGGCTGGGGCAGTTCGGCGGTCACGTCGTTCTCGCCGGAGGTGCCGGACCCGCGCGCGGTGCCCTCCCCGGCGTCGTCCTTCGCCAGCGACCACGACGACGACCCCGATGCCCCGGGCGAACCCGAAGGCCGCTCGTCCTGCGGTCCGTCGTCCCGGATCGGGCGCAGTACCGCCGTGTCGTCGCCGGAACCGGAACGGCCGCTGGAGGAACTCCCGGGCCTTGAGCCCGCGCCGCCGCCCGCCACGCCGCCGGCTCCGGTGCCCTCCCCGGGCAGCGACACCACCGGCGTCGGCACGGTCGCCGCCTCCGGCCCGCGCGGGGGCGCGCTGGGGCGGCGCGGGCCCGCCGCTGCCGCCGCCGCGGCCTCCTCCGCAGCCCGGCGGGCCTGCTCGGCGCGGAGCAGCGCCGCCTCGGCCTTCTGCTGCTTCTCCCGGCGCCGTGCCTCGGCCTCCGCGCGCTGCCGGGCCTCTTCCTGGGCCTTCCGCCGCAGGCGCTCCTGCTCGGCCTTGTGCCGGGCTTCCTCCTCGGCCCGCGCCTTCTCGCGCCGGGCCTCCTCCGCCGCCCGCTCGGCCTCGCGCCGCGCCTCCTCCTCGGCGCGCGCCTTCTCCTCGGCGAGCAGCCGGACGCGCTCCTCCTCCGCCCGGCGGCGGGCCTCCTCGGCGCGCTGCCGGGCCTCCTCCGCCTGCCGTTCGGCCTCGCGCCGCTGCGCCTCCTCCAGCTCACGCTGCTTGCGTTCGGCCTCCTCCGCGCGCAGCCGCTCCAACTGAGCCTCGCGCTCGCGCTCCAGCCGCTCCTCCTCGGCCTTGCGCGCGGCCTCTTCCTCGGCCTTCCGGCGCGCCTCCTCCTCGGCCTTGCGCCGCGCCTCCTCCTGGGCCCTGATCTCGGCCTCGGACAGCGGCAGCGTCTGGTCGAGCCGGGCGCGGATCACCGTCGTGACGGCCTCCGGCTCCTGTCCGGCGTCCACCACCAGGTACCGGCCGGGGTCGGCGGCGGCCAGCGTGAGGAAGCCGGAGCGCACCCGCTCGTGGAACTCGGCCGGCTCCGACTCCAGCCGGTCCGGCGCCTCCGTGAACCGCTCCCGCGCGGCCTCCGGGGAGACGTCCAGCAGCACCGTCAGATGCGGTACGAGCCCGGCGGTCGCCCAGCGCGAGATGCGGGCGATCTCGGTCGGGGACAGATCCCGCCCGGCGCCCTGGTAGGCCACCGAGGAGTCGATGTACCGGTCCGTGATGACCACCGCGCCCCGCTCCAGGGCGGGCCGTACGACCGTGTCGACGTGCTCCGCGCGGTCGGCGGCGTACAGCAGCGCCTCCGCGCGGTGCGACAGACCGGCGCTCGACACGTCCAGCAGGATGGACCGCAGCCGCTTGCCGACCGGCGTGGCGCCCGGCTCGCGCGTGAGCACGACCTCGTGGCCCTTCTCCCGGATCCACTCGGCGAGCGCCTCCGCCTGCGTGGACTTCCCGGCGCCGTCGCCGCCCTCCAGGGCGATGAAGAAACCGGAGGCGGCGGGGGCCTGCACGGGGTCGTCCCCGCGCAGCAGCGCGTCCCGTACGTCGTGCCGCAGCGGCACTCCCGCGCGGTCGTCCAGCTTGGCCAGCACCAGCGCCGCCACCGGCAGCAGCAGCGCCCCGACCAGCATCAGCGTGAACGCGGCACCCCCGTGCGCGAACACGAACCTGCCGTTCTCCACCCGGTGCGGCCCGATCAGCGCCGCCGCGACGGGCGCGAGCAGCGCGCCCAGCGCCACGAACACCCGTACGACCGCGTGCAGATGCTCGGTGGTCCGGGCGCGGCGGAACTCCTCGGTCTCCTGGTCCAGAAGCGCATGCCCGGTGTTGGCCGCCACGCCCGCGCCCACGCCCGCGAGGGCCATGATCAGCAGCACGGTGGCGACGTCCGGGACCAGCCCGGCGGCGAGCAGCGCGATCCCGGTGAAGGCGATGGCCAGCGCCAGCAGCCGCCGCCGCGACAGCGACACCAGCAGCCTGGGCGCCGTACGGATCCCGATCGCCACGCCACCGGTCAGCACCAGCACCAGCAGGCCGTACGTCACCGGCCCGCCGCCCAGGTCCTTGGCGTGCAGCACCGACACCGCGACCGCGGCGGCGACCGCGCCCGCGACCGACGCGCAGGCGAGCACCAGCAGCGTGATGGCGCCGGTACGGCCCTTGTCGGCGCTCGTGCCCGTCCTGGGGCGGCGCAGGCCCTCCAGCGGCGACCGCGCGCGGGGCGTGCGCGTACCGGGCACCTCCAGGAACGTCAGCACCGACAGCGACGCGGCGAAGAGCCCGGCGGCCACATAGGAGGCCAGCGCGGCCTGGTGCTGGGCGAACCAGTCGATACCGGCGCCCAGCAGATTGTTCAGCAGCGAGGCGGCGACCAGGACGGCACCGGCCAGCGGGACCGCCACGAAGGCCGTCCGCAGGGACAGGCGCCGCAGCGCGTCCATGTGGTCCGGCAGCGGCCGGACCGTCGCGCCCTCCGGCGGCGGGGCGGGCAGCAGGGCGGGCGCGGCGCTCTCCCGGCTCACCGTCCAGAACCGCTCGGCGACGCCGGTGACGAATGCGGTGACCAGGAGGATCGCCAGCGCGTTGTCCGGCGTCCAGTCGATCCACAGCGGCGCCACGATCAGCAGCGCGGCGCGCACACCGTCGGCACCGACCATGGTCCAGCGGCGGTCCAGCGGGCCGTCCTGGGAGGTGAGCGTGGACAGCGGCCCCAGCAGCACCGCGCCGAACAGCAGGGTCGCCAGGATCCGCGCGGCGAAGACGGTCGCGACCGTGAGGGCCACACCCCGGTAGCCGCCGCCGAACGGGGCGGTCGTGATCGCCGCCTGGAGCGCCAGCAGGACCAGCACCAGCAGTGCCAGCGTGTCACCGATCCCGCCGACGAGCTGTGCGCTCCACAGCCGCTTGAGCTGCGGTCGGCGCAGCAGGGCGCGCACCGCGCGCTCGCGGGAGTCCGCCACGAGGGCGTCGTCGGTGGCTGGTTGGTGGGCCGTTGGCTGCTCGGCTCGCGTCATGCGTTCAGCCTATCGGCCCGCACCGACACTCCACGGCGCTCACCCGAACACCCGCACCCCCTCCACGGACGATCCGCACCCCCCAGGCGGGGCCACGGCCCCGGTCGTGCCGGGATTCCCGGGGGATTCGCCGATAGTTCCCGGTCGGCCCCTCACCGATCCCTGATCGGCCTCTCATCGGTCCCTGATCGGTCGCCGCGACCGGCATCCGGTACATCTCCGGGACGACCCGGAGATCGCCTCCGGCGAGCCTTGCCCGGGGGGCCATCGCGTCCGCCCTCAGTCCCCGACGATCAGCGCCTCGTCGAAGATCTCGATCACGACCACCACGAGCAGTCCGTGCGCAACCACGTACTCGATCAGCAGACCCGGCGCGACCTGCGCCTTCCGGTCGTCCTCGTGGGTGCCGATATGCGTGCTCGCCTTGTGATACGGGTCGAGCGCCAGCTTGGCGAGCCCGCGTTCCAGCAGCCCGCGCCGCTCGGGGGACATGGTGTCCGCGGTCGCCTTGGTCTCGACCGTGTACGTCACGCGAAACGACACCCTGCCCCCGTCCCCGTCCCCGTCCCCGTCCCCGTCCACGAGGGATATGCCCGGCCGGACGTACCCGCCCCCCGTCCACCGACCGGGGTGCCTCACGGGCCCCGGTCTGTGTCCGGTCGTCCGCTCAGTCCGCCTGCTCGGCCGCCGCCTTCTTCGCGGCTGCGGCCTTCGTCGTGGTCTTCTTGGCCGTCGCCGTCTTCTTCGCCGTCGTCTTCTTGGCGGCCGTCGTCTTCGCCGCGGCGGTCTTCTTGGCCGGAGCCTTCTTCGCCGGGGCCTTCTTGGCGGGCGCCTTCTTCGCCGTCTTCTTGGCGGGGCCCTTGGCCCGCTTCTCGGCGAGCAGTTCGAAGCCCCGCTCCGGTGTGATCGTCTCCACACTGTCGCCGGAGCGCAGTGTGGCGTTGGTCTCACCATCGGTGACATACGGTCCGAAGCGGCCGTCCTTGACCACCACCGGCTTGGCGCTGACCGGGTCCTGGCCCAGTTCCTTCAGCGGCGGCTTGGCCGCGGCGCGGCCCCGCTGCTTGGGCTGGGCGTAGATCGCCAGCGCCTCGTCCAGGGTGATCGTGAAGAGCTGGTCCTCGCTCTGGAGCGACCGCGAGTCCGTGCCCTTCTTCAGATACGGCCCGTAGCGCCCGTTCTGCGCGGTGATCTCCTGGCCCTCGGCATCCGCGCCGACGACCCGCGGGAGGGACATCAGGCGCAGGGCGTCGTCCAGCGTGACCGTGTCCAGGGACATCGACCTGAACAGCGAGGCCGTGCGCGGCTTGACCGCGTTCTTGCCGGTCTTGGGCGTGCCCTCGGGCAGCACCTCGGTGACGTACGGCCCGTAGCGGCCGTCCTTGGCGACGATGGCGTGCCCGGTGGTGGGGTCGTTGCCCAGCTCGAAGTCGCCGCTCGGCTTGGCGAGGAGTTCCTCGGCCAGTTCGACGGACAGCTCGTCCGGCGGCAGATCGTCCGGGATGTCGGCGCGCTGGTGCTGCTCGGTGTCCTTCTCGCCGCGCTCGATGTACGGGCCGTAGCGCCCGACGCGCAGCACGATGTCGTTGCCGACCGGGAACGAGGAGACCTCGCGTGCGTCGATCGCGCCCAGGTCGGTCACCAGCTCCTTGAGACCGCCCAGGTGGTCGCCGTCGCCGTTGCCCGCGTCGGCGGCGCTGCTGTTGCCGGTGCCCTCGCCGAAGTAGAACCGCTTCAGCCACGGCACGGACTGCGCCTCACCGCGCGCGATGCGGTCGAGGTCGTCCTCCATCTTGGCGGTGAAGTCGTAGTCGACGAGGCGGCCGAAGTGCTTCTCCAGGAGGTTGACCACCGCGAACGACAGGAAGGACGGGACGAGTGCCGTGCCCTTCTTGAAGACATAGCCGCGGTCCAGGATCGTGCCGATGATCGACGCGTACGTCGACGGGCGGCCGATCTCGCGCTCCTCCAGCTCCTTGACCAGGCTGGCCTCGGTGTAGCGGGCGGGCGGCTTGGTGGCGTGGCCGTCGACCGTGATCTGCTCGGCGGCCAGCGGGTCGCCCTCGGTGACCTGCGGCAGCCGGCGCTCGCGGTCGTCCAGCTCCGCGTTCGGGTCGTCGGCGCCCTCGACGTACGCCTTCAGGAAGCCGTGGAAGGTGATCGTCTTGCCGGAGGCGCTGAACTCGACATCGCGTCCGTCGGCCGCCGTGCCGCCGATCTTGACGGTGACGCTGTTGCCCGTGGCGTCCTTCATCTGGGAGGCGACGGTCCGCTTCCAGATCAGCTCGTAGAGCTTGAACTGGTCGCCGGTCAGCCCGGTCTCGGCGGGGGTGCGGAAACGATCACCCGAGGGGCGGATCGCCTCGTGCGCCTCCTGCGCGTTCTTGACCTTCCCGGCGTAGGTGCGCGGCCGGTCCGGCAGGTAGTCGGCGCCGTAGAGCTGGGTGACCTGCGCGCGGGCGGCGGACACGGCCGTGTCGCTCAGCGTCGTGGAGTCCGTACGCATGTACGTGATGTAGCCGTTCTCGTACAGCTTCTGGGCGACCTGCATCGTCGCCTTCGCGCCGAAGCCCAGCTTGCGGCTGGCCTCCTGCTGGAGCGTCGTCGTACGGAAGGGGGCGTACGGCGAGCGGCGGTACGGCTTGGACTCGACGGAGCGGACCGCGAAGCGGGTCTGCTCCAGGGCGGCGGCGAGGGCGCGCGCGTTGGCCTCGTCGAGGTGCAGGATGTTCGCGCTCTTGAGTTGTCCGAGGGAGTCGAAGTCGCGGCCCTGCGCGACCCGCCTGCCGTCGACGCTCTGGAGGCGGGCGACCAGCGACGACGGATCCGACGGGTCCCCCGCGCGGCCGGTCGCGAAGGTCCCGGTCAGGTCCCAGTACTCAGCCGAACGAAAGGCGATCCGCTCGCGTTCCCGCTCCACGACGAGCCGGGTGGCGACGGACTGGACCCGGCCCGCCGACAGCCGCGGCATGACCTTCTTCCACAGCACCGGGGAGACCTCGTAGCCGTAGAGCCGGTCGAGGATGCGGCGGGTCTCCTGGGCGTCGACCAGCTTCTGGTTGAGCTGGCGCGGGTTGGCGACGGCGGCCTGGATCGCGGCCTTGGTGATCTCGTGGAAGACCATCCGCTTGACCGGGACCTTGGGCTTGAGCACCTCCTGGAGGTGCCAGGCGATGGCCTCGCCCTCGCGGTCCTCATCGGTGGCGAGGTACAGCTCGTCGGACTCCTTGAGCAGGTCCTTGAGCTTCTTGACCTGCGCCCGCTTGTCCGCGTTCACCACATAGATCGGCTCGAAGTCGTGTTCGACGTCCACACCGAGGCGGCGGACCTCGCCGGTGTACTTCTCGGGCACCTCCGCGGCGCCGTTGGGGAGGTCGCGGATGTGCCCGACGCTCGCCTCGACGACGTATCCGGGGCCGAGGTAGCCCTTGATCGTCTTCGCCTTGGCGGGCGACTCGACGATGACGAGTCGGCGACCGCCTTGCGCGGTCTCGCTGGTCGGGGACAACTTCGCTCTTCTCTCCGGTCGACGCTGAGGGCCTTCCCAGGGGCTTGTTCCCGGGGTCGGGTGGTGGTGACGCTGCGGAGTGTGACGGTACATCCCGCCCCCGTGTCAAACGGGAAAAGCCCGCAACGGCCACTCGAACGGTAACCCGACTACCGCCTTTCCTGCCGCCCGGAGTGCCGACCGGGCCGTTCGGAAGGAAGCGGAGGGGGGCTTATCGGTTGTTGGTGATCATGGACAGGGGGAGGGGGGTGGGGAGGGCCGGGGCGGGGCCCCGGGGAGTCCGGGTGGGGGCCAGGGGGAGTCCGGGTGGGGGCCGGGAAGGGGGGTGCCGGGGAGGCGGGGGAGGGGCGCTTCCACGCCGGTCCCGGCTGGTGCGGGTGGTCCCGTGCTGGTTCCGACCCTGGTGCCAGCCCAGGTCGGAACCAGCGCGGGCGGAGGCCCGGTGGGAGGTCGGTTGGAGGTCGGCGGAAGGCCGCTGGGGGGAGGGGTGGTGGCGCGGAGTGCGAGGCCGGTGCCGGTGCAGGGCTGGGCGCAGGGGGCCGTCGGCGCGGGGCAGGGCTCCATGGGTGGGTCGCTGTGCGCGGGAGCGGGGTGCGCGGTGTGAGGGGCGCGCTCGCATGGGCGGCCATGGGCGGCTTTCGGCCGTGCGGGATGGCCGAGATTCTGTGCGGCGCGGCCGGGATCAGGTCGGTCCCGAAGGTGCGTCCGGAGGCGTACGTCACATGGTGGGCGATTCGTCGGCCCGGGACGCCGTCACAGCCGTGCGAAGCACCAGACGGCGATCACCAGCGCGGCCACGGAGGCGACTGTCGTGACCGCCGCGGAGGTCCCCTGGCGCACTCCTGCGGCGACCGGTTCCCGGCGCCGTACCCGCACCGCTGTCCACAGCAGCAGTCCGCCCCCGAACAGGGCGAAGACCACTCCGGTGAAGATCGCCGGCCCGCTCTCCATGTGCCACCGCGCCCTTCTCTCGTGCCGTCCGCGCGTACCAAGCCCGGGAAGACTGGCACGCGCGCACGGCAGCCAGGCGAACCTGAGGTGAACGCGGGGCGGGCGGTGGCGGCGAGGGAGGGACGGGGAGCGGCGGTCCCGAACCCCGGACCGCTCCCCCGCTACTTCGCCGGCTCCAGGAACCCCTGCTCCACCAGCAGCCGGATCTGCGCGGGCGTCCGGTCGCGCAGCAGGACCGGGTCCTCGCCGACGAGTTGGGCGATGGCGTCGAGGATCCGGCCGGCGGTCAGGGAGCCGTCGCAGACGCCCGCGAAGCCCGCGCCGACGGTGTCCACGCGCGTGGCCCGGCGCATGCCCCGGTTCTGCCGCAGGACGACATGCTCGGGGTCCTCGGCGCCGGGCAGCCCGACCTGCTCCTGGACCACCTCGGTGACCAGCCGGAACCGCTCCTCCAGCAGGGCCGCGTCATCGCGGGAGCGGAGATAGTCGAGCCGCTCGAAGTGCGCGCGCACGGTGTCGCCGAGCGGCTGTTCGACCGGGTGCGGCCACTCCTCGACGGTCACCGAGGGCACGGCCGCCTCCGTCCGCCGCAGCGTGATCCAGCCGAAGCCGACCGCCCTCACCTTGCGCGCCTCGAACTCGTCCAGCCAGGCGTCGTACCGCGCCTCGTACTCGGCCACGTCCCCCCGGTGGTCCCCGGCGTCGCGCAGCCACAGCTCGGCGTACTGCGTGATGTCCTGCACCTCGCGCTGCACGATCCAGGCGTCGCACCCGCGCGGCACCCAGGAGCGCAGCCGGTCCTGCCAGTCCTCCCCCTCCACGTGCTGCCAGTTGGCGAGGAACTGCGCGAACCCGCCCGTCGTCAGCCGTTCCCCCGCCCCTTGAACGAGCGAGCGGCACAGATCGTCCCCGCCCATCCCGCCGTCGCGGTAGGTGAGGCGCGCGCCGGGTGAGATCACGAACGGCGGGTTGGACACGATGAGGTCGAACTTCTCCCCGCTCCCGAGCGGCTCGTACAGCGAGCCCTCGCGCAGGTCCGCGGCCGGGGCGCCGGACAGGGCGAGGGTGAGGGCGGCGATGTGCAGCGCCCGCGGGTTGAGATCGGTGGCCGTCACGCGCGTGGCGTGCTGCGCGGCGTGCAGTGCCTGGATGCCGGAGCCGGTGCCGAGGTCCAGCGCGGTCGAGACGGGCGTACGGACGGTGATCCCGGCCAGTGTGGTCGACGCGCCGCCGACGCCCAGGACGACGCCCTCCGCGCGGCGCCCGATACCGCCGGCCCCGCCGACCGCGCAGCCGAGGTCGGACACGATGAACCAGTCCTCGCCGTCCGACCCGCCGTACGGCCGTACGTCGACGGTCGCGGCCACCTCGTCCGGCGCCCCGGCGACCGTCAGCCAGCCGCTGTCCAGGCAGTCGGCCAGCGGCAGCACATCGGCCACCCGCGCGCGGGGCACCGGTTGCTGGAGAAGGAAGAGCCGTACGAGGGTCTCCAGCGGCGTGTCGCCGCGGGTCGCCCGGAGCGCGGGCACGGTCTCGCTGCGCGCGAGTGCCGCGTACGCGGGGGCGCCGAGCAGGTCGAGCAGGCCGTCGGCGGTGAAGGCGGCCCCCAGGAGGGCCTCGCGCAGCCGGGCGGCGGCATCGGGACGATCGGCGGAGGGCAGGGGCGGCAGGCTCGTGTCACTCACGCCCCCATTGTGGCCGCTCGGCCCGCCAGGGCGCTCACACGGGCCCGCGCGGACCCGCCACTTGGCCCCTGGCCGCGCACCGGTCGCACCCAGGCCTTGCCCCGCGCTACCCGCGCTCTGCCCCGCCCCGCCTTACCCTCGCCCCGCCTTGCCTTCGCTCCGCCTCACCCGTGCCCCGGCCCGACGGACGTCGATGACCCGCCCCCGGGTGGGGCACAGCGGGGAACCCGGTCCCTGTGATCCGTGTTCTGCGATGACCCGCCCCCGAGGCGCACAGCTCACTCCGCCGAAGGCGACGCCTCCACCGAAGCGCTCTTGCAGCTCTCCTGCGCCGCCATCGCCTGGCCGACCTCGCCCTCCTCCAGCGTCCTGAGGGCGTCGCTGCCGCTCTGGCCGAGCTTGTCCAGCTCGGTGGCGATGTCCTTGAGGCCGTCGGCGAACTTGGCCTGGTCCTCGGTGTCGAGTTCGTCGACCTTCGCCTTCAGGGACGCGTAGGAGGTGGCGATGCCGTTGAGTTCCTTGACGGCGTCCTGCTGCTTCTTCTCGCCGTTCTCGACGTCCGGGGGCCCGGCCTTGCTGACGGCATCGCCGATCGCCTTGTAGGCATCCGACATGTCCTGGAAGGCGGCGGCGTCGGTCTTCTGGACCTCTGCCGGTGTGCTGTTGTCGGAGGTCTCCTTCTGGATCGCGGTGTTGGCGCCCTCGATCTTCTTCGCCTGCGGTTGCAACGCGTCGCACACCTGCTTGGCCCAGGCGTTCAGCTTCTCGTTGCTGTCGTCACCGCTGCACCCGGTCAGCGCCAGTACCAGTACCGCGCCGCCGGACAGCGCGGCGCCGAGCTTCTTGTTCACCGGATCGGTCCCTTCCGTGGCCCTCGGCCCCGGAACATACACGGGACGCGCACGACACCATGGAGAGGTACGTCTGTTAAACATACTTTTACCAGAGTTCGGCCTCGCGAGAGAAGGCTCACCAGCAGCGGCTGGAAGCGACACAGGCACCTGGGAGAGCGCAACCCGGGGTAACGCGTGGCAGCAGCCGAGCGCGATCGGCGTGACCGGCACGAGGCGGGCGGACAGCGCACCGACACAACGCACGCCCTCCGCCCACCCCCGGCCCTTCAGCGACCCGGGCAGCCCGGCCACCCAATCCCACTCAGTGACCCAGCAGCCCGGCAGCCCTTCAGCCCGCCCGGGAGCCCGGCGCCCCAAACGGCCCAGCCGCCACCAGCCGCTCCCCCTACGGCCCTCTACGGCACCACAGCCGGATCCACCGGCGTCGACGACTTCCCCGAGTCCCCCGCGTCCCCGCCGTCGTCATCGTCCACGGCGATCCCGCGCCGCTTGGACACGTACACCGCCCCGGCGATCACGACGAACGCCAGTACGGCGACCAGGATGCGGACCGTGAGGTTCTCGTCGGCGCCGTAGGAGAACTTGATCACCGCGGGGGCGATCAGCAGCGCCACGAGGTTCATCACCTTCAGCAGGGGGTTGATCGCGGGCCCGGCGGTGTCCTTGAACGGGTCGCCGACCGTGTCGCCGATCACCGTCGCGGCGTGCGCCTCACTGCCCTTGCCGCCGTGGTGACCGTCCTCGACCAGCTTCTTCGCGTTGTCCCAGGCACCACCGGAGTTGGCGAGGAACACCGCCATCAGCGTGCCCGCGCCGATCGCGCCCGCCAGGAACGCGCCGAGCGCGCCGACCCCCAGCGTGAACCCGATGAAGATCGGCGCCAGGACCGCCAGCAGACCCGGCGTGGCCAGCTCCCGCAGGGCATCCCTCGTACAGATGTCCACCACCCTTCCGTACTCGGGTTTCTCGGTGTAGTCCATGATCCCGGGCCGCTCGCGGAACTGCCGCCGCACCTCGTAGACCACCGACCCCGCCGACCGGGACACCGCGTTGATCGCCAGCCCCGAGAAGAGGAAGACGACCGCGGCGCCGGCGATCAGCCCGACGAGGTTGTTGGGCTGCGAGATGTCCATGATCAGGGTCATCGGCGCGCCCTCGCCGCTGAGCCGCTCCCCGACGTCCTGCGCCCCTGTCGTGATCGCGTCGCGGTACGACCCGAAGAGCGCCGCCGCCGCGAGAACGGCGGTGGCGATGGCGATGCCCTTGGTGATGGCCTTGGTGGTGTTGCCGACGGCGTCCAGGTTGGTGAGCACCTGCGCGCCCGCACCCTCGACGTCGCCGGACATCTCGGCGATGCCCTGGGCGTTGTCGGAGACCGGACCGAAGGTGTCCATGGCGACGATCACACCGACCGTCGTGAGCAGCCCGGTGCCGGCCAGCGCGACGGCGAACAGCGCCAGCATGATCGACGCGCCGCCGAGCAGAAAGGCCCCGTACACGCCGAGCCCGATCAGCAGCGCGGTGTAGACGGCCGACTCCAGGCCGACCGAGATACCGGCCAGGACGACGGTCGCGGGGCCGGTCAGCGAGGTCTTGCCGATGTCCCTGACCGGGCGCCGGTTGGTCTCGGTGAAGTAGCCGGTCAACTGCTGGATGACGGCGGCCAGCAGGATGCCGATCCCCACCGCGACCAGGGCGAGGATCCGCGGATCGCCGTCCTTGCCCGCGATCGCCGCGTCGGTGACGCCGTCCAGGTCGGCGTACGACGACGGCAGATAGGTGAAGACGGCGAGGGCGACCAGGGCGAGCGAGATCACCGCGGAGATGAAGAAGCCCCGGTTGATCGCGGTCATGCCGCTGCGGTCGCTGCGGCGGGGAGCGACCGCGAAGATCCCGATCATGGCCGTGATCACTCCGATGGCGGGCACCAGCAGCGGGAAGGCGAGCCCCGCGTCCCCGAAGGCGACCTTGCCCAGGATCAGCGCGGCCACCAGCGTCACGGCGTACGACTCGAACAGGTCGGCGGCCATTCCGGCGCAGTCGCCGACGTTGTCGCCCACGTTGTCGGCGATGGTCGCGGCGTTGCGCGGATCGTCCTCCGGGATGCCCTGCTCGACCTTGCCGACCAGGTCGGCGCCCACATCGGCGGCCTTGGTGAAGATGCCGCCGCCGACCCTCATGAACATGGCGATCAGGGCGGCCCCGAGGCCGAAACCCTCCAGCACCTTCGGCGCGTCGGCCGCGTACACCAGCACCACGAGGGAGGCCCCGAACAGCCCGAGCCCCACCGTGAACATGCCGACGACACCGCCCGTACGGAATGCGATCTTCATCGCCTTGTGCGAGACCTCGGTGAGATCCTTTTCCGGCTCGCCCTCGGCCGGAGTCGCCTCCCGGGCCGCCGCGGCGACCCGCACATTGCTCCGTACGGCCAGCCACATGCCGATATAGCCGGTGCCCGCCGAGAACAGCGCGCCGATCAAGAAGAACACCGATCGCCCGATGCGCTGATTCCAGTCGTCGGCCGGCAGCAGCAGGAGCAGGAAGAAAACGATCACCGCGAATACACCGAGCGTGCGCAACTGCCGCGCCAGATAGGCGTTCGCGCCTTCCTGTACGGCCGCCGCGATCTTCTTCATGCCGTCGGTGCCCTCGCCCGCGGCGAGCACCTGGCGCAGCAGCACACCGGCGACCACGAGCGCGGCCAACGCGACGGCCGCGATGACCATCACCATGACGCGGTTGTCGTCCGTCAGCACTGCGGCGGCGAAGGTTGATGGATGATCCCAGGGATGATCCAGTTGATGAGGGGAAGAAAGCCCCGCCATTCGTCCTCCTTGACGCTTGGGCTGAGCTCAAGATGTGGACGGATTGTAGGGATCTTACTCTGATCAAAACAGTGCGCGGTAAGCGGAATTCGCCTTCACACGCACTTTCACGCACACCTCGCATGACCTTCAGCAAATGATCGCCCAGAAACCATGATCTGGAAAGTCGTAATGCATCGAAGGAATTAAAGCTTGATCGTGAATTCATTCACGAATTGTGGGGCCCTGTTGGGGTCCGGAAAACAATCAAGGGCCCCGCTCCGCGGGACCCTCGAAAAACTGCGGCGAACGCGTGTACGCGACCCGAAGGGGCGCCGCGACACCGGGCCTGCACCGGTGCTGCACGTGGATCTGCACACCGAAACCTGCACCGAAACCGGCACCTTCACCGGAACCGGCACCAGGACCTTCACCGGAACCGCCACCGGCACCTACGCCGGTACCGGCACCCGCACTGCCACCCGCACCTGCGTCTACGCCGGAACAGCCGCCTCCGGCGGAGTCGTCTGCCAGGTCATCCGGATCAGCCCGCCGTGCGCGTCGGAGGTGACCTCGACGTCGTCCACGAGGCCGCTGATGACCGCAAGGCCCATCTCGTCCTCCTCGGCCTCGGCGTCCGCCGCGTCGCCCGAGGCGGCGCCACCGGGCCCCGAACGGGGGGCCTCATCGCCGACCTCGATGGAGAACTGCTTCTCCTCCTCGATCAGCGCCACCCGCACCGGCGCGGTGATCCCGGCGCTCTGGTGCAGGCCCACGGCCCGGCTGCACGCCTCTCCGACGGCGAGCCGCACCTCGTCGAGGACGGCCTCGTCCACCCCGGCCCTGCGCGCCACCGCAGCCGCCACCAGCCGGGCGGTACGGACATGCCCGGGAAGCGCGCTGAAACGGAGTTCGACGGTGGCCATGCATCCCCCTCGGAGCTACGGGCGTGCGAGCGGGGGCCGGGCCGTCGAACGCCCCGGTCCCCCAGTGAAACAGGGCCGGTCCGGGCCGCGCGGGGCGACCCGGACCGGATGGTCAGTCGGTGGCCGCTACCGCTTCGTCGACCGTGGTGTGAATGGGGAACACCTTGGTGAGGCCGGTGATCCGGAAGATCTTCAGAATGCGCTCCTGGTTGCACACCAGGCGCAGGGAGCCCTCATGGGCGCGCACGCGCTTCAGGCCGCCGACCAGCACGCCGAGACCGGTGGAGTCGAGGAAGTCCACGCCCTCCATGTCGACGACGAGGTGGAAATTCCCGTCGTTCACCAGCTCGACCAACTGCTCGCGCAGCTTGGGCGCGGTATATACGTCGATTTCGCCACCGACCCTGACGATCGTGCGATCGCCGATGGTCTCGGTCGACAGAGACAGGTCCACGGATCCTCCAGCACCTTGCTATCGAGCGGTCGCCCTTGGGCACCTCGGCGGAGCCCCCGGGACGGTTCGCCAGCCGCGATGGCATTCAATCACTTACCGGCAGGCGTGCACGACGCCTTGAGCCCATTGTCCGTCACTCCAATGACACACTCGGTGCCGATGGCCAAGAATCACCGTTCCGATCGACTCCCGACGGACTCCGCGCGCCGCCCGGCCCCGGGCGAGGTCCTGGACCGGCTCGCCTCGGGCCCGAGCCGGGCCGCGCGCATCACTCATACGGAGCACTTGCCCCCGCGCGCGGGCCGCCATGCCGTCTGGCCGGACCGGATCCGTTCCGAGGTGGTCGCCGCCGTGCAGGCCGCGGGCATCGAGCACCCCTGGGCCCACCAGGCACGGGCCGCCGAGCACGCGCTGGACGGCGAGTCGGTGGTCGTCGCCACCGGCACCGCCTCCGGCAAGTCCCTGGCCTATCTGGTGCCCGTGCTCTCCACCCTCCTGGACGGCTCCGAGGCCCCGAACGGCCGCGGCGCCACCGCCCTGTACCTGGCCCCCACCAAGGCCCTGGCGGCCGATCAGCACCGGTCCGTGAAAGAACTCTCACGCCCCCTGGGCACCGCCGTGCGCCCCGCCGTCTACGACGGCGACACGCCGTTCGAGGAACGCGAGTGGATCCGCCAGTACGGCACCTACGTCCTCACCAATCCGGACATGCTGCACCGCGGGATCCTGCCCTCCCACGCCCGCTGGTCCTCCTTCCTCAAGGCCCTCAAGTACGTCGTGATCGACGAGTGCCACACCTACCGGGGCGTCTTCGGCTCGCACGTCGCCCAGGTGCTGCGGCGGCTGCGCCGGCTGTGCGCCCGCTACGGCTCCTCCCCGGTGTTCCTGCTGGCCTCCGCCACCGCCGCCGAGCCCGCCGTCGCCGCCCGGCGGCTGACCGGGCTGCCGGTGGTCGAGGTCGCCGACGACGCCTCCCCGCGCGGAGAGCTGGTCTTCGCCCTCTGGGAGCCCCCGCTGACCGACCTGGAGGGCGAGCGGGGCGCCCCGGTCCGCCGCACCGCCGTCGCCGAGACCGCCGACCTGCTCACCGATCTCACCGTCCAGGGCGTGCGCTCGGTCGCCTTCGTCCGCTCCCGGCGCGGCGCCGAGCTGATCTCGGTCATCGCCCAGGAACGCCTGGCCGAGATCGATCGGTCCCTGTCCCGGCGTGTCGCCGCCTACCGGGGCGGATACCTCCCCGAGGAGCGCCGCGCCCTGGAGCAGGCCCTGCACTCCGGCGAACTGCTCGGCCTCGCCGCCACCACCGCCCTCGAACTGGGGATCGACGTCTCCGGCCTGGACGCCGTCGTCATCGCCGGCTACCCGGGCACCCGCGCCTCCCTCTGGCAGCAGGCGGGCCGGGCGGGGCGCGCCGGACAGGGCGCCCTCGCCGTCCTGGTCGCCCGCGACGACCCGCTGGACACCTTCCTCGTGCATCACCCCGAAGCCCTGTTCGACCAGCCTGTCGAGTCCACCGTCCTCGACCCCGACAACCCGTACGTCCTCGCCCCGCATCTGTGCGCCGCGGCGGCGGAGCTTCCCCTGACCGAGGCCGACCTCGACCTCTTCGGCCCCGGCAGCGCCGCGCTGCTGCCGCAACTGGAGGCCGCGAAGCTGTTGCGCCGCCGCGCCACCGCCTGGCACTGGACCCGCCGGGAACGCGCCGCCGACCTCACCGACATCCGCGGCGAGGGCGGCAGCCCCGTGCAGATCGTGGAGTCGGGTACGGGGCGGCTGCTCGGCACGGTCGACGCGGGCGCCGCCCACACCACCGTCCACGAGGGCGCGGTCCACCTCCACCAGGGCCGCACCTATCTGGTCCGCTCCCTGGACCTGGACGAGAACGTCGCCCTGGTCGAACAGGCGAGCCCCCCGTACTCCACGGTCGCCCGCGACACCACCGCCATCTCCGTCCTGGACACCGACACCGAGATCCCCTGGGGCGCCGGCCGGCTCTGCTTCGGCTCGGTCGAGGTCACCCATCAGGTCGTCTCCTTCCTGCGCCGCCGCCTGATCACCGGCGAGGTCCTGGGCGAGACCAAGCTCGACCTCCCGCCCCGCACCCTGCGCACCCGCGCGGTGTGGTGGACCGTGACCGAGGACCAGCTCGACGCCGCCCGCGTCACCCCCGAGATCCTTGGCGGCGCCCTGCACGCCGCCGAACACGCCTCCATCGGCATGCTCCCGCTCTTCGCCACCTGCGACCGCTGGGACATCGGCGGCGTCTCGGTCCCCCTGCACCCCGACACGCTCCTCCCGACCGTCTTCGTCTACGACGGCCACCCGGGCGGCGCGGGCTTCGCCGAGCGCGCGTTCCACACCGCCCGCGCGTGGCTCACGGCGACCCGCGAGGCCATCGCGTCCTGCGAGTGCGACGCCGGCTGCCCGTCCTGCATCCAGTCCCCCAAGTGCGGCAACGGCAACGATCCCCTGCACAAGCGGGGCGCCGTACGCCTCCTTGGGGAGCTGCTTCGGGGGGTGCCGGAGGGGGAGGGGGCGGAGGGAGCGGAGAGGGAGGCGGCGTCGGGACGGGTGGGGGAGTCGGGGCGGGTGGGGGCCGAGGGGGCGGCTCAGGATGCGGAGGGTGCGGGGCAGGGGCAGGGGCAGGGGCAGGAGGGCTCCTAGGCATCGGCCGAGGTGCCCTCAGGCGGGGGCCGTATGGCGGGGTCAGGGGTGGGGCCGTCTGGACGGGGCGGCGGCGGTCGCCTGGACGCTGGGGGGCGTGGCGCGGGCGCTTTGGACAGCGTTGGACCGCGAGGGCGGGGCGCGGGCGCTTCGGCCTCCGGGGGTAGCGCGTGGCTGGACGCCTGGCGGGGTGGCTTCGGGGTCCGGGTCCAGGGTCCAGGTTCCAGGGCTGTGCGCCTGCCGGGGCGGCTCATAGGGGCGGTACAGGTATCCGTCCACCCTCCATCAGGTCGCTCACGGCAGCCCTCCAGGGCCGGGTGCCGCCGCCGTCGGCGGTCCCGCCCTCGCCCGTACCTCCGCCTCGAACGGGCCCCACCCCGAAGCCGCCGTCACGTCCGAGATCTCCCCGGCGACAGCACACCGCACCAGCCGCACGCCGTGCGCCGCAGCGGCCTCCCTGCCCCGAGCACAGGCCGCGCCGGGGCCCTGGGCCCAGTACTCGGCCGCCGCCAGCGCCGCGAGATCGGCCCCGGTCGCCGCCCTGTGCCGGACCACGGCGGCCTGCCCCAGGGCGAGCACCATGCCGAAGACCACACAGAGCGCGGCGACGACGGCGAGGCTGAGGACGGTGGCGGAACCCCGGTCCCGGTCGGCCCGGCGCTGGCACCGGTCGCCATCGCCCTCGCCCTCGTGAGCCGCGCCCGCCGCTCTGAGCGCCTCGGCGACCCTCTCCAACCCCAGGCCCGAGGCCGCGCGGGGCGTGCCGGCCGACCTGTCCGACGCCGCCGCTCCGTCCACACTGAGCGGCGCCCGCCAGGCCCGGAACCTCCCCGTCACGGCACGGCCTCCACCGTCCCGGGTGCCCGGTCCCCGACCGTCCCCTCCACCACCGCGACGGCCTCCTCCCTCAGCTCGAAGGCGAACCCTCCCAGCATCGGTGGCCGGGCCACGACCACCACCCGGACACGGTCCCCCTCCCGGCCGAGCGTGACCTCCGCTCCGCGCGGGGCGGCGGCTCGGGCCAGTTCGACGACCGCCGTGTCGGGGTCCTGGCGGGCCGCCGCGCGGGCGCCGGTCCTGGCCGCGTCCACGCACTGGATCTGCGCCGCCGCGACGAACAGCGCCCAGACCAGCGCCATCGCGAACATCACCAGCACCGGGAGCGTCACCGCCGCCTCCACGGTCACGAAGCCGCCGTCCGACCGCCGCTCCCAGCCCCGCTCGCGCGCGAAGGCCCCGGTTCCCCAGCGCAGCGCCGGGACCGTGCGCACCAGGCCGGACGGGTCGGCCGGGTCCCGTTCCAGCACCCGTACCTCGTCGATCCGCCGCCCCGCCCGCCCCTCGTTCCGCCGCTCGTCCGCCGCCCCCAGCGGCTCACATGCCCGCATCGAGGGCACTCTCCACCATCGACTGAAGCTTTGCGGCGACCGTTCCGCTGGTCAGCACCCGGTAGAGGACGACAGCGAAACCGGCCGCCGCCACCACGCCGAGGGCATACTCGGACGTCGCCATTCCGGCGTCACTCCGCGCCCGGCGCAGCACCCGCGCCCGTACCCGCCCCGCCCAAGCGCGCACCCGCGCGCGTACCAGTCCGTACATCTCAACCCCCGTAGGTCCGCACTCACTTGTCGTTCGCCTGCCGATCGACCGATTGCCGATCACGCCCAGTCCGTCATTCGCCGCCCCTTGACCTCACCCCCCTCCCAGCAGTTCGCCCGCCATCCCCAGCACCACCGGCAGCACGCCCACCGCGATGAACGCGGGCAGGAAGCACAGCCCCACGGGGGCGCTGATCAGTACGGCCGCCCTTCTGGCCCGTGCCGTCGCCTCCTGGGTCCATTCCGCGCGGGTGTCCTCGGCGAGCCGGGCGACCGGCGCCGCGGCGGGGAGCCCCGACTCGTCGGCCCGCGCGAGCAGCCGGGCCAGTGCCTGGGCGCCGGGCAGTGCGGCCAGCGCGTGCCACGCCGTGGCCGGTTCGGCGCCGAGCCGGACCTCGGCCGCACCCCGGGCCAGCGCGTCACCCACCGGGCCGCCGAGCGCCTCGCCCACCGCGTGCGCGGCGGTCACCGGACCCGCGCCGGCCGCGATGCAGGCGGCCAGGAGATCCGCGGCGAGCGGGAGTTGCCGTCCGGCCTCCGCGAGGTGGGCCGCCGAGTCCGCCGCGCTCTCCGCGCGTTGCCGCCGACGCCACCACCACAGGCCGACCGCCCCGGCGGCGCCGAGCGCCACGCCCGCGACCCCGCCGATCAGCACCCACCCGGCGCCCACGACACCGCCCCAGGGCGCCCAGCGCAGGACCACCGCCCGCGCGGCCCCCGCCGAGAGCCGCGGCTCCGGCACCACCGCGTCCGGCGTGAGCAGTCGGGCCACCCGGCGTCGTACCCGCCGCTCCCGGCGGGCGACCCGCACCCGCCGTGCCGCCCAGGTGAGGGCCAGCGCCGTCCCCAGGGCCGCCCCCAGACTGTGGACAACCTCGCCGCTGACGCCGTTCATGCCGCCTCCGCCCGGCGGACGATGCGCAGGGCCCACCAGAGCCCGGCGGCCTCCAGCACCAGGCCGACGGCCAGGCAGACGAGGCCGGGGCCGGTGTGCAGCAGGACACGGAGCGGGTCGGCGCCGAGGGCGGTGCCCAGCAGCAGGCCCGCCGCAGGCAGCCCGGCGAGCATCAGCGCGGTGGCGCGGGCGCCCGCCAACTGGGCGCGCAGGTCGGCCCGTCGGTCCCGCTGGGCGCGCAGGGCGGCGTCCAGCCGGTCGAGCCCGGCCGCGAGTCCCGCCCCCTGGTCGACGGCCACCCGCCAGCACGCCGACAGCCCCAGCAGCCCTTCGGCGCCCGGCTGCCGTGCCGCCCCGGCCAGTTCCCCGGGTACGTCCCCGCCGAACCGGGCCGCCGCCAGCACCGCCGGCTGCGCCGCGCCGAGCCCGTCGGACTCCCGCGCGGCCCGTGTGAGCGCGTCGCCCGGCTGCCGTCCCGCCCGTACTTCCCCGGCCAGTGCCCCGCACAGCGCGATCACTTCGGCCGTCCGGCGCTCCCGGTCCCGTCGCGCCTCCCACGCGAGCCGCATCCGCCGGACCACCGGCATTCCGGCCGCCCCCGCGACGACCGGCAGCACCGAACCGCCCAGGATGCCCAGCGCCAGCCCGGCCACCGGCACCCACCACTCGACTTGCACGCGCGCCCGCGCCCGTACCCGCGCCCACCGGGGCCACAGCGGCGGGCCGTGCCCCACGCCACCCCCACCGGCGAACAGCAACCGCGTCCGCCGCGCCCCGAACGGCCCGCCGCCCATCAGCAGGACCGCGACCCCGACACACCCCAGGGCCGCCCCCATCCAGACCTCACCCATCCCGCTCGCTCCCATCCCGTTCACTCCCATCTCACCCATTGCCTTCCTCTCGCCCCCGTCGCCCGGTCACCACTGCCGATCCCCCTCCCGTCGCCCGGCCATCACCGCCGACCTCCTCCCCGTCACCCGAGGCCCCCCTCAGCAGCGCCTCCAGCCGCTCCCAGCCCCGCTCGCGCGCGAAGGCCCCGGTTCCCCAGCGCAGCGCCGGGACCGTGCGCACCAGGCCGGACGGGTCGGCCGGGTCCCGTTCCAGCACCCGTACCTCGTCGATCCGGCGCCGCCCGTCGCGGTCGCGGACCAGGTGGAGGACGACGGACAGCGCCGCGGCCAGTTGGCTGTGCAGGGCCGCGCGGTCCAGGCCCGCCGCCGTGCCGAGGGCCTCCAGCCGGGCGGGGACATCGGCGGCGGCATTGGCGTGGACGGTCCCGCAGCCGCCCTCGTGGCCCGTGTTGAGGGCGGCCAGCAGATGCACCACCTCGGGTCCGCGCACCTCGCCGACGACCAGCCGGTCCGGCCGCATCCGCAGGGCCTGGCGCACCAGGTCCTCCAGGGTGACCAGGCCGGCGCCCTCCTGGTTGGCGGGTCTGCCCTCCAGCCGTACGACATGGGGGTGGTCCGGGCGCAGTTCCGCGGAGTCCTCGGCCAGCACGATCCGTTCGCCGGGTCCGACCAGCCCGAGCAGGGCGCTGAGCAGCGTGGTCTTGCCGCTGCCGGTGCCGCCGCTGATCAGGAAGGAGAGCCGGGCGGCCAGCAGCGCGCGCAGGATCCGGTCCCCGCCGGGCGGTACGGTGCCGGCCGCTACCAGCTCGCCGAGGGTGAACGCGCGCGGGCGGACGACCCGCAGGGACAGACAGGCGCAGCCGACGGCGACCGGGGGCAGCACCGCGTGGAGGCGGGTGCCGTCGGGCAGCCGGGCGTCGACCCAGGGGCGGGCGTCGTCCAGGCGCCGCCCGGCGACGGCGGCGAGGCGCTGCGCGAGCCGCCGTACGGCCGCCGGGTCGGGGAAGGCGACCGGGGTCAGTTCGAGGCCGCCGCCTCGGTCGACCCAGACCCGGTCGGGGGCGGAGACCAGGACGTCGGTCACCGACGGGTCGGCGAGGAGGGGTTCCAGGGGGCCGCTGCCGATCAGTTCGGAGCGCAACTGGCGGGCGGCCCCGAGCACTTCGGCGTCGCCCAGGACGCGGCCCTGTTCGCGCAGGGCCTGCGCCACGCGCGCGGGGGTGGGTTCGGCGCCGCTCTCGGCGAGCCACTGCCGTACCCCGTCCAGCAGGGCGGGCGCGGATCGCGCGCTCATGCCGCGTTCGCCTCGGTCAGGGCGCGCTCCCAGAATCCCTTGCAGAAGCGGGCCAGGGGACCGCGTCCACCGGCCGCGGGCGGCGACTTGCTCCCGTCCGGGCGCAGCAGCCCGGCCTCGACGGGCACTTCCCCGGCGAGGGGCAGCCCGAGCAGCCGGGCCACCTCGCGATCGTGGAGACCGGGCGCGTACGGCCCGCGGGCGGCGACCCTGAGGTCCCGCAGCACCATGCCCACGGTGGACGCCATGCGGCCGGCGGCGGCGACGGCGCGGAGTTCGCCGGGGACGACGAGCAGGCCGATGTCGATCTGGGCGAGCACCTCGGCGACCCCGTCGTCCAGCCGGCGGGGCAGATCGACCACGACCGTGCCGCTGCGGCGCCGGGCGGCGGACAGCACCGCGCGGACGGCCTGGGAGGGCACGGTGAGCCGGTCGCCGCGGTCCCAGCTCAGCACCCGCAGCGCGTGCAGTTCGGGCAGGGACTCCTCCAGCGCTCCGGCGCCGAGCCGGCCGCGGGAGGCGGCGAACGCGGGCCAGCGCAGCCCCTCGGCGCTCTCGCCGCCGAGCAGGACGTCGAGTCCGCCGCCGAGGGGATCGGCGTCCACCAGGAGGGTGCGCAGCCCCTCGTGCGCGGAGGTGACGGCGAGCGCGCAGGCCAGTGTGGAGGCGCCCGCCCCGCCCCGGCCGCCGAGCACCCCGACGGTGAGCGCGGGCCGTCCGACGCCCTCGACCACATCGGCGATCCGGTCGACGAGCCACTGTTCGCCGTCGGGCAGGAGCAGGACATGGTCGGCGCCGATCCGGACGGCCCGCTCCCACACCCCGGGGTCGTCCTGGTCGCGGCCGACGAGGACGACCCCGCGCCGCCGGGCCGTACCGCGGACGCGCCCGGCGGCGTCGTCGCCGACCAGGACCAGGGGTGCGGCCTCCCAGCCGTCGGTGCGCTCGGGCACCGAGTGGTGGACCTCGGCCGTGGCTCCGGCCGCCGCGCACAGGCGCAGCAGATCGTCCAGCAGGTCGGGGTCCTCGGTGAGGATCAGCGGTCCGGCCCGGCGGCCGTGGCCGGGCGGTGGCGGATCGTGGGTGACGGTGGTGGACATGGGACTCCCCCTCGTTGCTCGACTCGGCTCGCGCGGCGCCCGGAGTGCCGCGATTCGCATGGGCGGGAAGAACCGGGGCTCCGGCCTCCATTTGAACGGCCGCAGGAAACCGGCCAAACGCGTCCGGGAAACAGGTCCGCCGATGGCGAACTCGCATCGATCGCGGCGCGTTGGAATGAGCGTGCAGCGATCCTGGAAATGATGTGGATCTTGGTCGAAATCTGTGGACAACTCGGTGGTTGTGAATATCGCCGTCACCCACACCGGTGACGGCTGGCCAGCCCCGCACCGCATCTCGTGCGACTCCCGCAGAGCAGCCCGAACGCTACTCAGAGTGACCGATCATGGACATGCGAAAGGGGCGGCCGCAGCCGCCCCTGTGCGGCACCGCTGCCGCAGGAGATGAGGAGAAGAACGCGAAACGCCGTCCGGACATGCGACGACCCCCGCCGGGGGGGAGAGCGGGGGTCGTCCCCACGGCCGACTCGGGGGGGGGAGGAGCCGGACCGGGTTAGCACGGTCGCGAACGATCCGTGACTTCCATGGTGTACCCGAGAGCCCTCTCAGGCAAACCCACGCGCCTCACCTTACGCCGAATGGGCTGCCCCTATGCTCAAGGGCGTGGAAAACCACTCCTTGCCCCGCACAGCGGCCTTCTTTGATCTGGACAAGACGGTCATTGCGAAGTCGAGCACGCTCTCGTTCAGCAAGTCGTTCTACCAAGGCGGTCTGATCAACCGCCGGGCCGTCCTGCGCACCGCATATGCCCAGTTCGTGTTGCTCGTCGGCGGCATGGACCACGACCAGATGGAACGCACCCGCGCCTATCTCTCCCAACTGGTGCGCGGCTGGGACGTCCGCCAGGTCCAGGAGATCGTCGCCGAGACCCTGCACGACATCATCGACCCGCTCATCTACGACGAGGCCGCCTTCCTCATCGAGGACCATCACATCGCCGGCCGCGATGTGGTGATCGTGTCCACGTCGGGGGCCGAGGTGGTCGAGCCGATCGGGGAGCTTCTCGGCGCGGACCGCGTGGTGGCCACCCGGATGGTGATCGGCGCCGACGGCCGCTTCACCGGCGATGTCGAGTACTACGCCTACGGCCCCACCAAGGCCGAGGCGATCCGGCAGCTCGCCGCCTCCGAGGGCTACGACCTCGCCCGCTGCTTCGCCTACAGCGACTCGGCGACCGATCTGCCGATGCTGGAGACGGTCGGCCGTCCGCACGCCGTGAACCCGGACCGGGCGCTGCGCCGCGAGGCCCTCGCGCGCGGGTGGCCGATTCTGGATTTCCACCGCCCGGTCCGGCTCAAGCAGCGGCTGCCCTCGTTCTCCGTACCGCCGCGCCCGGCCCTGGTGGCGGCGGCCGCCATAGGAGCCGCCGCGGCCACCGCGGGCCTGGTCTGGTACGCCAGCCGACGCCGCGCGGCGGCAGCCGCCCTACGCTCCGCCGCCTGACCCGCTCCGCCGGGCCACGCCTCGCCCGTCCGGCGCGCCCCTGACCTGCCCCTCTTCCCTCCCACTCGCGACACACCTTCGACCCGCCGACCATGAGCACGTCATTACTGTTGTTTTGATCCTTTTTGAACCTAAAAGTAAAGAACCGAAGCCAGCCCTTCCGCTGCCCGCGGGGCGGGAGTACAAAGGAGTCAACGGCCCGCGAGACCAAGGACATATCCGAGAGGATCACCTTGAACAACGCATTTGGCCCCACGGACCGCGCATGAATGCAGGGCACCCACGCGACGTCGACCCGTCGATTACGGGCCAGCCGCACCAGGTGACGGGCGAAGTACCCGACCTGATGGGCAAAACATCGAGGACGCTTGGTAACCAGGTATCCATGCCAGCGGCGGTGCGAGACCTCGTACCGCCGCAACCCTTGTCCGGCGGATCACGCGCACAGGGGCGGCGCCGTCAGGCCGCGCCCCGCTGCAACGCCTCGCACACCGCCGTCGACTCCCGCGCCCCCAGCTCGACCGCCCGCGCGCAGTGCGCGATCCAGGCCGCCATCCCCTCCGGCGTACCGGAGACATAGCCGTCGAACGCGGCGAGATAGGCCGCACGGCCCAGTTCCGCGTGCCCCACCTCCGCAGGGCACACGGACTTCGGGTCCAGACCGCTGCCGACCAGCACGATCCGCTCGGCGGCCCGCGCGACCAGCCCGTTGTACGAGGCGAAGGGCCGCAGCGCCAGCAGCTCGCCGTGGACGACGGCCGCCGTGACCGGAGCGGGGGCCGAACCCCCCGCGACGATCAGCTCACCCAGCCCCTCCAGCCGGCCCGCGACCTCGTCGGCGCCGGGCAGCGGCAGCGCGATCAGGGGCTCGTCGACCGGCTCGTCCGCCACCCGCGGGCGCCCCACCTCGTCCCCCCGGTCCGCCGCGGCCACCAGATGCAGCCGGGCCAGCACCCGCAGCGGCGACTGCCGCCAGATGGACAGCAGTTGACCCGCCTCGGCGGTCAGCCGCAGCGCCGCCCCCATGACCCGGGCCTCGCCGTCCACCCCGAAGTCACTGCGCCGCCGCACCTCTTCGAGCGCCCAGTCGGCACCGGAGAGCGCCGCCGAACCGCGCGCGCCGCGCAGCGCCGCCTCGGAGGTGATCTCGTTGCTGCGCCGCCGCATGACCCGGTGCCGGTACACCCGGTCCACGGCCTTGCGCACGGACTCGACGGAGTCGGCCACGCCGGGCAGCGAGCCCAGGGCCGCGAGCGGGTCGTCGGTCGCGCCTGTCGTACTCATGGGTACGACCCTACGCACCCGGGGCGCGCACCCCACGAAGGAGTGGTCTTCTTCACGTCCCCGGGCCCGCCGGGTGCCGGGCACCACTAGGCTTACTGAACATGAAAATTGCTTTCGTCGGGAAGGGCGGCAGCGGCAAGACCACCCTGTCGTCCCTCTTCATCCGCCATCTGGCCGCCACCGGAGCCCCGGTCGTCGCCGTCGACGCCGACATCAACCAGCACCTGGGCGCCGCGCTCGGCCTGGACGACGACCAGGCCGCCGCCCTGCCCGCCATGGGCGACCGGCTGCCGCTGATCAAGGACTATCTGCGCGGCAGCAACCCGCGCATCGGCTCCGCCCAGACGATGATCAAGACCACCCCGCCCGGCGACGGCTCACGGCTGCTGCGGGTGCGCGAGAACAACCCGGTCTACGACGCCTGCGCCCGACCGGTGGAACTCGACGGCGGGGCCGTCCGTTTGATGGTCACGGGGCCCTTCACCGAAGCCGATCTGGGGGTCTCCTGCTACCACTCCAAGACCGGAGCGGTGGAGCTGTGCCTCAACCACCTGGTCGACGGGCGCGACGAGTACGTCGTGGTCGACATGACAGCCGGATCGGACTCCTTCGCCTCCGGCATGTTCACCCGCTTCGACATCACGTTCCTCGTCGCCGAGCCGACCCGGAAGGGGGTCTCCGTCTATCGCCAGTACAAGGAGTACGCCCGCGACTTCGGTGTCACCCTCAAGGTCGTCGGCAACAAGGTGCAGGGTCAGGACGACCTCGACTTCCTGCGCGCCGAGGTCGGTGACGACCTGCTCGTCACGGTCGGGCACTCGGACTGGGTCCGGGCCATGGAGAAGGGCCGTCCGCCCCGGTTCGAGCTGCTGGAGGACCCCAACCGCCGGGCCCTGGCGCAGTTGCAGACCGCCGCCGACGCGACCTACGCGCTGCGCGACTGGGAGAACTACACCCGCCAGATGGTGCACTTCCATCTGAAGAACGCCCAGTCGTGGGGCAACGAGCGCACCGGAGCCGACCTGGCCGCCCAGGTCGACCCCGGCTTCGTACTCGGCGAGAGCGTCGCGGCGCCCGTGTAGCCCGTTCGGGGGACGCCTGGCCTTCGGGCTGCTGCCGCCGTCCTGGGCCGGCCGCCCCCCTCCTCGGCCACTCCTGCCATCCCGCCTGTACGGGTCCCCCTGGGCGCCCGTGTACACGGGTCCCCCTGGGTGGCGCCCGTGTATGAGGGTCCCTCGGGCGCCTACTGCTTCCGGTCGGCGGGCGGGGCTCCGGGCACACCCTTGGGGGCCGGGGCCGGGCTCGCCGACAGGAAGGGCTCCCAGCCCTGCTGCGGGGCCTGGCCCACCTTCAGGGTGCGCAGCTTGTCCAGGGTCTTCGGGTCCTGGGCGTCCAGCCAGTCGGCGAGCTGGCGGAAGGACACGCAGCGCACCTCCGACTTCGTACAGACCCCCTCGACGACCTCCTCGATGGCGCGCATATAGGTGCCGCCGTTCCAGGACTCGAAGTGGTTGCCGATGATCAGGGGCGCGCGATTGCCGTTGTAGGCGCGTTCGAAGCCCTGGAGCAGGCCGTCACGCATCTGGTCGCCCCAGTACTCGTACTGGGACGGGTCGCCCTGGGTGGTGGTGCCGGACTGGTTGACCATGAAGTTGTAGTCCATGGTGAGCTGCTCGTAGGTGTGGCCGGGGAAGGGGACGAGTTGCATGGACAGGTCCCACAGGCCCTCCTTCCGGCCGGGCCAGACCTGGTTGTTGACGCCGCTGGTGTCATAGCGGAAGCCCAGTTCGGCGGCGGCCTTGGTGAAGTTCTTCTGGCCCTCCAGGCAGGGGGTGCGGGCGCCGATCAGCTCCTTGTCGTAGTCGAAGGGGAGCGGGGCGGCGTCGCGCATGCCGGTGTTGGTCTTCCAGGACTTCACGAACTGCTTGGCCTGGGCGATCTCGTCCTTCCACTCCTCGACCGACCACTCGCCGACACCCCCGCCCTCGCCGCAGAAGTGGCCGTTGAAGTGGGTGCCGACCTCGTTGCCCTCCAGCCAGGCCAGGCGGAGCTGCTTGACGGTCTCGGCGATGCCCTCGTCGTCGTTGAAGCCGATGTCGGAGCGGCCCGGGGAGTGCTGCGGGGGCCGGTAGAGGTCGCGCTTCTCCTCGGGCAGCAGATAGACGCCGCTGAGGAAGTAGGTCATCGTGGCGTTGTTCCGCTTGGAGACCTCGCGGAAGTGCGAGAACAGCTTCTGGCTGTCCTCCCCGGCGCCGTCCCAGGAGAACACCACGAACTGCGGGGGCTTCTGACCTGGCTTCAGCCGCTCGGGGCGGGGCAGATGCGGCTGGGCGCCGGTGAACGCGGTGGAGCCGTCGCCGATGAGCCGGACCGCGCTCTTGGGCGCCGGGGCGGGCCGGGCCCCCTGCGATCCGGCCGCCCCTTCCCCGGAACCGGAGGAGCCGGAACCGGTGGAGCCGATGCCGCAGCCGGCGAGCGACGCGGCACAGACCGCGGCGACCACGGCCCCCGCGGCGATCCTCTGGGTGGCGGCCATGTCCGCCCACCTTCTTCCTTCTCTCGGGCCAACGCGCCGCCGAAGACCGGACGGCGTCCGCCGGGAGAACCGGCGGCGCGGTCAAGCTCGCACAGAACCGAGAAGGAATTAGTACGACAAGCCGACTGAATTATTGATTCGCTCATGAAGGTGATCTCTTAGCCCATTTGCCCCTTAAATCCATGCTTGACCTTTACTCCGGATTACGATCCGTTTACCAATCGCTCATTTCATCCCGCCGCTGCACGCCGTGTCCCACGGCCGCGACCCGACCCCCGCCCCACACGGGGACCACCTGTTCCGCGACCGCGCCGCCCCGGAGGAGACGGGACCCGATGTCCGCTTTCCGCACCTTGCCCCAGGCCCTGGAAACCGCACGGGCCAAGGGGACCCGCCTTGTCGACGCCCGGCGCGCGCGCCATGCCCACCAGCCGCACAGCCCGCCCCCGGCCGGGCGGCGGCACCCCCGCTTCCGGATCGCGGGCGCCGATGTCTCCGCCGCCATCGCGGTCTTCCTGATCGCCCTGCCGCTCTCCCTGGGCATCGCCCTGGCCACCGGCGCCCCGCTCCAGGCCGGGCTGGTCGCCGCCGCCGTGGGCGGACTGGTCGCCGGCCGGCTCGGCGGCTCCGCCCTCCAGGTCAGCGGCCCCGCCGCCGGACTGACGGTGGTCACCGCCGACCTGATCCACCGTTACGGCTGGCGGACCACCTGCGCCATCACCGTCCTCGCCGGGCTCGCCCAACTGGGCCTCGGCTGTCTGCGGGTGGCGCGCTCCGCGCTCGCCGTCAGCCCCGCGATCGTGCACGGCATGCTCGCCGGGATCGGCGTCACCATCGCCGTCGCCCAACTGCACATCGTCCTCGGCGGCACCCCGCAGAGCGCCGTCCTCGACAACCTCGCCGCGCTGCCCGCCCAGCTCGCGCACCTGCATCCGGCCGCCGTCTCGATGAGCGCGCTCACCCTCGCCCTGCTGTTCCTCTGGCCCCGGATCCCCGGCCGCGCCGGACAGTTGCTGCGCCGGATCCCGGCCCCCCTCATCGCCGTCGCCGGAGCCACCTCCACCGCCTCGCTCGCCGGGATCGGTCTGCCCAAGGTGGAACTGCCGTCCTGGCAGAGCCATGCGCTGGCCGGGCTGCCCGAGGGCCCGGCGCTGGGCCTGGCCACCGCCGTCCTCACCACCACGCTGGTGTGCAGTGTGCAGTCGCTGCTCGGCGCGGTCGCCGTGGACAAGCTGGCCGCCGCCCGCCCCGGCCTGACCGGCAAGGTCGGCCGCTCCGACCTGGACCGCGAGCTGCTCGGCCAGGGCGCCGCCAACATCGCGTCCGGCGCACTCGGCGGACTGCCCGTCGCGGGCGTGGCCGTACGGAGTTCGGCGAATGTGAACGCGGGTGCGGTGAGCCGGAACTCCACGATGCTGCACGGCGTTCTCGTAGTGGTCGCCGCGCTTCTGATGATTCCGGTGCTGGAGCTGATCCCGCTCGCCTCACTCGCCGCCCTGGTGATGGCCGTCGGCATCCAGATGGTCTCCCTGAACCACATTCGCACGGTGACCCGCCACCGAGAAGTGCTGGTCTACGCGGTCACCACCCTCGGCGTGGTGCTCCTCGGCGTCCTGGAGGGCGTGACGCTGGGGATCGCCGTCGCCGTCGCCGTCGCCCTCAATCGCCTGGCCCGCACCCGGATCACCCACGACGAACAGGAAGGAGCCCATCACATCCATGTCAGAGGCCAGTTGACGTTTCTCGCCGTGCCCCGCCTCAGCCGCGCCCTGCACCATGTGCCGCACGGGGCCCACGCCGTCGTCGTGCTGGACGGCTCCTTCATGGACCACGCGGCCTACGAAACGCTCCAGGACTGGCGCAACACCCACACCGCCCAGGGCGGCACCGTCCATCTGAGCGGCCGTCGCGGTCCCCGCCTGACCGGGCCCACGGCCACCCCCCTCCTCGACCTCGACGCGAGCCTGCCTACCTCGGGGCCGGAGGCGGCCTCCGGCCCGGGGGCGGGGGAGGCCGCGAGGCTGGCGGGGGGCGCGGAGGGTGTCGAAGGGGGGCGGGTGGGTGCCGCGGGAGGTGCTGGAGGTGCTGCCACGGGGGGTGCGGCGGGAGGTGCCGCAGGTGCTGCCACGGGGGGTGCCGCGGCGGGGACCTGTGCCGGACGGGCCTTGGGAGAGGGCTGTGCGGCGGGGGCGATGGGAGTGCCGTCCGGCGGTTTCGATTCCGGGGAGATGCAGGGGGCGGGGGGATCGGAGGGCTTGAGGGCTGCCGGGGGCGGGGGTACGGAGGGCTTGAGGGCGGCGGGGGGCGGGGGCATGGAGGGCCTGAGGGCGGCGGGGGCCAGGGGTGCGGAGGGCGGCGTCGGGCGCTCGGGGCCGACCCCGTCACCTTCCCCGTCCCCGTCACCTTCCCCGTCACCGTCCGGATCTATCGGAGCCGCGGAGGTCGTGGGAGCCGCAGAGGCGGTGGGAGCGGGGGCGGCTGTCGGGAGCGGCGGGGTGGCGGGGGACGACGTCGGGGCGGCCGATGGTGCCGAGGCGGCGGCTGGCGTCGGGGCCCCGGACAGCGCCTATGCGCCCATCGCCGACTGCCGTTGTCGGCCCTGGACGCCGTGGCGCAACCATCAGTGCGAGCCGACGGGTTCGGCGCGGGAGAGGGAGGGGGTGGAGAGGGGAGAGGTGTCGGAGGTACCGGAGGTGTCGGGTGCGTCGCGGGCGGCTGCGTCGCAGGCAGCGGGTGCGTCGCCGGTGTCGAGGTCATTGGGGGCGGCGTCGGAGGTGTTGGGGGTATCGATGCGGGACGGTCGGTTCGGTCCCGGGTCGCCTGACCGGTCCGCGCCCGACGGGTACGCCCCGGTACTCGGGCAGAACGCCGGTGGCGTCCCGACCGCGGCCCCAGTCGCACCCCCAGCCGCATCCGCATCCGCAGCCCTCGGCACGGGCAGGGGGACCGGCACCAGCGCCGAGAGCGACGCCGAAGGCCACCCCACCCCAGCCCCAGCCCCCGCCCCCGCCCCCGCCCCCGGTCAGGAAAGCGGTCAGCAGTTGGCGCGTGGGATCAGCGCGTTCCAGCGGAACACCGCGCCGCTGGTGCGCGGAGAGCTGGCGCGGCTGGCGCGGGAAGGGCAGCGGCCGTCGCAGCTCTTCCTCACCTGCGCGGACTCACGGGTCGTCACCTCGATGATCACCTCCAGTGGTCCGGGTGATCTGTTCGTGGTGCGCAATGTGGGGAACCTGGTGCCGTTGCCGGGTGCCGAGAGCGGGGACGACTCGGTGGCCGCCGCGATCGAGTACGCGGTGGATGTGCTGCGGGTGCGGTCCATCACGGTGTGCGGGCACTCGGGGTGCAGCGGGATGCAGGCGCTGCTCAACGCCGAGCCGGGCGGGGCGATGACGCCGCTCAGACGGTGGCTGCGGCATGGCAGGCCCAGCCTGGAGCGGATGGCCGACGCCGGGCGTCCGTGGCCCCGGCTGGCGGGGCGCCGTCCGGCGGACGCGGTGGAGCAGTTGTGCCTGACGAATGTGGTGCAGCAGTTGGAGCATCTGCGGGCGTACGAGGCCGTGGCGCAGGCACAGCGCGAAGGGGAGCTGGAGTTGCACGGGATGTACTTCCATGTGGGCGAGGCACAGGCGTATCTGCTCACCGAGCGGGGCGAGGACCGGGTGTTCGACGACGTGGAGGGGGCGGACGGGCTGCGGAGCCGGGCCTGACCGAGGTCGGCGCAGGCGCACCCCCGCTCGCCAGCGGTTGCGCCCCGGCTCCCCTCTCCCGTTACCGGCCCACCCCTCCCCTCCGGCCGCCCCCACGAACGCCCCTCCCGACACCGCCCCGCCCCTCCCTCCGGGGCCCCCGTTACCGTCCCCCCATCCCTCCCTCCCACCCCTATGGCCCACCCCCTCACCCCCGTGTGACATGGAAGACACAGCCTGAACCTGGCGGGGATCGCGCCCGTGGGAAGGATTGGAGCGGTGAAGTTTTGGTACGACGTGCCCCATGCCCGGCGGGAAAGACCGGGAGGGACCGGTTCGGGGCGCGCCCGGCGGAGTCCCTTCTCACAGGTCTAAACCATTTGCCCGTCGACCCTTGTCATCGGCCCCTCGGTTCTGGTGAGCTGTGGCTTGGGACACAACGGACACCCTTGGAAAGGGAGATGTCGTGAGCAACGAAAGCCTGGCCAACCTGCTGAAGGAAGAGCGCAGGTTCGCACCCCCCGCCGACCTGGCCGCGAACGCCAATGTCACGGCGGAGGCGTATGAACAGGCCAAGGCTGACAGGCTCGGCTTCTGGGCCGAGCAGGCCCGCCGGCTGACCTGGGCCCAGGAGCCGACGGAGACGCTGGACTGGTCGAACCCGCCGTTCGCGAAGTGGTTCAAGGACGGCACGCTCAATGTGGCGTACAACTGCGTGGACCGGCATGTGGAGGCAGGGCTCGGGGACCGGGTCGCCATCCACTTCGAGGGGGAGCCCGGCGACAGCCGCGCGCTCACCTACGCGGAGCTGAAGGACGAGGTCTCCAGGGCGGCGAACGCGCTGCTGGAGCTGGGCGTGGCCAAGGGCGACCGGGTCGCGATCTATATGCCGATGATCCCGGAGACGGCGGTCGCGATGCTGGCGTGCGCGCGGATCGGCGCCGCGCACTCCGTGGTGTTCGGCGGCTTCTCCTCCGACGCGCTGGCGACCCGTATCCAGGACGCCGACGCCAGGGTCGTCATCACCTCCGACGGCGGGTACCGGCGGGGCAAGCCGTCCGCGCTGAAGCCGGCCGTGGACGAGGCGGTGCAGAAGGCGGGCACTGTCGAGCACGTGCTTGTCGTGCGCCGCACCGAGCAGGAGGTCGCCTGGGACGGCGGCAGGGACGTCTGGTGGCACGAGATCGTCGGGCGCCAGTCGGCGGAGCACACCCCCGAGGCGTTCGAGGCCGAGCACCCGCTGTTCATCCTCTACACCTCTGGTACTACGGGGAAGCCCAAGGGCATCCTGCACACCTCCGGCGGCTACCTCACCCAGGCGTCGTACACCCACCACGCCGTCTTCGACCTCAAGCCGGAGACCGATGTCTACTGGTGCACGGCCGATGTCGGCTGGGTCACCGGGCACTCCTACATCGTCTACGGGCCGCTCTCCAACGGCGCCACGCAGGTGATGTACGAGGGCACGCCCGACACCCCGCACCAGGGGAGGTTCTGGGAGATCGTCCAGAAGTACGGGGTGACGATCCTCTACACCGCGCCCACGGCGATCCGTACGTTCATGAAGTGGGGCGACGACATCCCCGCGAAGTTCGATCTGAGCAGCCTGCGGGTGCTGGGGTCGGTCGGCGAGCCGATCAACCCCGAGGCGTGGATCTGGTACCGCAAGCACATCGGTGGCGACCGCACGCCGATCGTGGACACCTGGTGGCAGACCGAGACCGGCGCGATGATGATCTCCCCGCTGCCGGGGGTGACGGAGACCAAGCCCGGTTCCGCGCAGCGCCCGCTGCCCGGCATCTCGGCGACCGTCGTCGACGACGAGGCGAACGAGGTGCCCAACGGCGGGGGCGGCTATCTGGTGCTGACCGAACCGTGGCCGTCGATGCTGCGCACCATCTGGGGCGACGACCAGCGGTTCCTGGACACCTACTGGTCCCGCTTCGAGGGCAAGTACTTCGCCGGTGACGGGGCGAAGAAGGACGACGACGGCGACATCTGGCTGCTGGGCCGGGTGGACGATGTGATGCTCGTGTCCGGTCACAACATCTCCACCACCGAGGTGGAGTCGGCGCTCGTCTCGCACCCCTCGGTCGCCGAGGCGGCGGTCGTCGGCGCCACCGACGAGACGACCGGTCAGGCGATCGTGGCGTTCGTGATCCTGCGCGGTTCGGCCTCGGAGGACGAGGGGCTGATCAACGACCTGCGCAACCACGTGGGCACCACGCTCGGCCCGATCGCCAAGCCCAAGCGGATCCTGCCGGTGGCCGAGCTGCCCAAGACCCGCTCTGGCAAGATCATGCGCCGGCTGCTGCGCGATGTCGCGGAGAACCGGCAGGTCGGCGATGTCACCACGCTCGCCGACTCCACGGTCATGAACCTGATCCAGGCCCAGCTCCCCTCGGCACCCAGCGAGGACTGACCGGGCCCGGCACCACCGGAGAGCGGACGGGACCGGCCGACCCGGCACAACGGAGGACGCGGGACTCCGGCCGACGCAGCGCATCGGAAACCCGGAGCACCGGCCGACCCGGCACGCGAGAAGACCGGAAGCACCGGCCGACCCAGCGCTACGGCGGACCCGCAGCACCGGCCGACCGGCACTACAAGGGGCACCCCACCCGGGGTGCCCCTTTCCGTTCCCGCTCCCATGCCCCTCTCCGTTCCCGTTCCTATGCCCCTCTCCGTTCCCGTCCCCCCTTCCGTTCCCGTGCGCCCTGATCCCGTGCGGTTAAAATAAGAAGTGCGTCAACAACGCGACAAGATCGCGTCCGTTGCCGTGGAGATCTGCAACTGGTGTGCCGGGAAGTCTGGTCGGCAAGTGTCCCGTCATGCTCACCGACCGGAGGTCTCACCGTGTCCGCGCCCGTCCGCCGCAAGGAAAACCCCCAGGACAGCACGGGGAGCACCGCCCCCCGCAAGGTGCTGGGACGGCTGTCGCTGCCCGAGCGGAACTTCGTCGCGGAAGCCCTGCGCACCGAGACGGTCGGCGGGGTACTGCTGCTGGTCGCCGCCGTGGCCGCGCTGATCTGGGCGAACGTACCCGCCTTCGGCGACAGCTACGCGACGGTCTCGGACTTCCACCTCGGCCCCGCCGCCCTCGGCCTGGATCTGTCGATCGCGCACTGGGCGGCCGACGGACTGCTCGCGATCTTCTTCTTCGTGGCCGGTATCGAACTGAAGCGCGAACTGGTCGCCGGTGATCTGCGCGACCCCAAGGCCGCCGCGCTCCCGGTGGTCGCGGCGCTGTGCGGAATGGCCGTCCCCGCGCTGGTCTACGCGCTCACCGCGTCCTCCGGCGGCGGGTCCCTGGCGGGCTGGGCGGTGCCCACCGCCACCGACATCGCCTTCGCCCTCGCCGTGCTCGCGGTCATCGGGACGTCGCTGCCCAGCGCGCTGCGCGCGTTTCTGCTGACCCTCGCGGTCGTGGACGACCTCTTCGCCATCCTGATCATCGCGGTCTTCTTCACCGACCAACTGAACTTCGCCGCCCTCGGCGGCGCCCTGGCCGGCCTGGTCCTCTTCTGGGTGCTGCTGCGCAAGGGCGTACGCGGGTGGTACATCTACGTCCCCCTCGCGCTGGTGATCTGGGCGCTGATGTACAACAGCGGCATCCACGCCACCATCGCCGGTGTCGCCATGGGCCTGATGCTGCGCTGCACCACCCACGACGACGAGAAGCACTCCCCCGGCTCGCACATCGAGCACCTCGTCCGGCCACTGTCGGCGGGGTTCGCGGTACCGCTGTTCGCCCTGTTCAGCGCGGGTGTGGCGGTGTCCGGCGGGGCGCTGCGGGACGTCTTCACACAGCCGGAGACGCTGGGGGTGGTGCTGGGGCTGGTGGTCGGCAAGACCGTCGGCATCTTCGGCGGCACCTGGCTCACCGCCCGTTTCACCCGGGCCTCCCTCAGCGACGATCTGGCCTGGGGCGATGTCTTCGCGGTCGCCTCCCTCGCCGGGATCGGCTTCACCGTCTCCCTGCTGATCGGCGAACTCGCGTTCGACGGCGACGCCGCGATGACCGGCGAGATCAAGGCCGCCGTGCTGACCGGCTCGCTGATCGCCGCCGTCCTCGCCACCGTCCTGCTGAAGATACGGAACGCCAAGTACCGCAGGATGGTCGAGGACGAGGACCGCGACGACGACCTCGACGGCATCCCCGACATCTACGAGGAGCACGACCCGGCGTACCACCTGCGGATGGCGGAGATCTACGACCGCAAGGCCGCCGAGCACCGCAGGATCGCCGAGGAACGCACCCGGGCGGCCCGCGACGCGGTTGCCGAAGTGCCGGGCGGGGCGGGCGAGGAGAACCGCGGTCCGGCATGATCTGACGAGACGGTACAAAAGAGCGGGACCGGACGCGTCGGCCGAGACGGACAGCGAGGCTGGACACAGGCGCGCGGACGGCACCGTACGCACACGAGGGAGACCGCGATGAGCGCACCAGACGGCAGCCCGGTCGGCGCGGAACGCAGCATCGGCCAGTTGTTCGCCTCGGCGACCACGGACATGTCGGCGCTGGTGCACGACGAGATCGCGCTGGCCAAGGCGCAGCTCAAGCAGGACGTCAAGCGGGGCGTGCTGAGCGGCGGCGCGTTCGGCGTGGCCGCGGTCGTCCTGCTGTTCTCCCTGCCGATGCTGAACTTCGCCCTGGCGTACGGCATCCGCACCTGGAGCGGCTGGAATCTGGCGCTCTGCTTTCTGCTGTCCTTCGCGGCGAACGTCCTGGTGGCGGTCGCGCTCGCGCTGATCGGTCTGGCCTTCGCCAAGAAGGCGAAGAAGGGCAAGGGCCCGCAGAAGGTCGCCGCGTCGGTGAAGGAGACTGCGGGCGTGCTCCAGAACGCCAAGCCGCACCCGCGCCCCGAGCCCGTCACGGACGACCGTCCGGCACTGACGGGCGCGGGCGACCGGGTCCCCGCCGCCATCGAGGCGGCCGGCGCCGGCGGCACCGCGCGCGGTTCGTCATGACCGACCCCGCCACCCCTTCGGCGCATCCGGCCTCGGCCGTACGGATCGATCTGCCCGGCGGGCAGCCGGTGGTCCACCGCGATGTGGCCGCCAACGGCGCCCGTTTCCACATCGCGGAACTCGGGGACGGTCCGCTGGTGATGCTGGTGCACGGCTTCCCCCAGTTCTGGTGGACCTGGCGGCATCAGCTCGTGACGCTCGCCGACGCCGGGTTCCGGGCGGTCGCCATGGATCTGCGCGGGGTCGGCGGCAGCGACCGCACCCCCCGCGGCTACGATCCGGCCAACCTCGCCCTCGACATCACCGGGGTGATCCGCTCCCTCGGCGAGCCGGACGCGGCGCTGGTCGGCCATGACCTGGGCGGTTATCTGGCGTGGACGGCGGCGGTGATGCGGCCCAAGCTGGTCCGGCGGCTGGCGGTCTCCTCGATGCCGCACCCCCGGCGCTGGCGCTCGGCGATGCTCTCGGACGCCCGGCAGACCGCCGCCAGCTCCTACATCTGGGGGTTCCAGCGGCCCTGGATCCCCGAGCGGCAGCTCGTCGCGGACGACGGGGCGCTGGTGGGGCGGCTGATCCGGGACTGGTCCGGCCCGAGGCTCCCGGACGACGAGGCGATCGAGGCGTACCGGCGGGCGATGTGCATCCCCTCCACCGCGCACTGCTCGATCGAGCCGTACCGGTGGCTGGTGCGGTCGCTGGCGCGGCCCGACGGCATCCAGTTCAACCGGCGGATGAAGCGGCCGGTGCGGGTGCCGACGCTGCATCTGCACGGGTCGCTGGACCCGGTGACCCGGACCCGCAGCGCGGCCGGTTCCGGGGAGTATGTCGAAGCGCCGTACCGGTGGCGGCTCTTCGACGGGCTGGGCCACTTTCCGCACGAGGAGGACCCGGCCGCGTTCTCCGGGGAGCTGGTGAACTGGCTGAAGGACCCGGAACCGGACCGGTGAGGCCCGCTCCGCGGCGGGTGCGGATACGGGTACGGGTACGGGCCAGCTCTGGGTACGGGTCCGTGCCGGGTACGGGTCGATGCCGAGTACGGGTCAGCTCCGGTACGGTCCATGCCGGGCTCCGGCCCACACCCACTTCCCGTTCCAGTTCCGGTTCCGGTTCCGGTTGCACGGCAGGCTCCGGCCGACATCAGTTCCGGGCGGCACGGGCACACCCGCACACTCGGGCCCACACCTGTTCCGGGTGCACAGCAGGCCCCGGCTCACGCCGGATCCCCCTGGACGCCGTCACTTCCCCACTCCGCCACTGGACTGACTTCTGGTCAGTCCCGGCCGTCTGGCCGAATGGCCGCGACCGCGCCGGGTGAGCGGGCCCTCGCGCCCGGTATCCGGATCTGAACACCTGTACTACGAACGGCCACTTGCCCGACGCATAGGCCAATTGGGCGGCCCGGACGAGGTTATCGACCTTGGGCCAGGGGCACACGTCCCGGTATGGGCTGGACGCACGATTACAGTGACGCAGCACGCGACCGCCGCTCAGCGGGCGGTCCGACTTCCCACCAGCGGAGTGCTCCGCAACTCCAGGGCGAGGACCCCAGGGTGGGCATTCCGCGCATCCTGCGCCGCCGGGCCCGCTGGGTGTCCGTACGGCTGCGGCACCCACGCGGCTGACGCGCCGCCCCGCGCCCCGGGTCACGCGAGCCCCGCCGGACCGTGCGCGAGCCTCACCGAACGGCACGCACCCCGGCACCCGCCTGCACGCGAGCCCCACCGAGGAGCGCGCACCCATACACCGGGCGGCACACGAGCCCCACCCAGCGGCGCGCACCCATACACCGGGCAGCACGCGCCCGGGGCCTCACATCGCGCAGCTATCGCTGTCCACCTGCTGGTTCGCGGTCCGGCCGAGGTCGATGTCCTCGCGGATCTCGTCCACGGTGAGCGCGTACCCGGTCTCGGGGTCGTCGAGGGACTTGGCGAAGACCACGCCGTAGACCTCGCCGTCGGGGGTGAGCAGCGGACCGCCGGAGTTGCCCTGGCGCACGGTCGCGTACAGGGAGTAGACATCGCGGTGCACGGTGCCGCGGTGGTAGATGTCCGGCCCGTTGGCCGGGATCCGGCCGCGCACCCGGGCCGCGCGTACGTCGTAGGCGCCGTTCTCCGGGAACCCGGCGACGATCGCGCTGTCCCCGCTCGTCGCGTCGTCGGAGGTGAACCGCAGCGCGGGCGCGTCCAGGTCGGGCACGTCGAGGACGGCGATGTCGCGCTTCCAGTCGTAGAGGACGACCGTCGCGTCGTAGCGGCGGCCCTCGCCGCCTATCTGGACGGTGGGTTCGTCGACCCCGCCGACGACATGCGCGTTGGTCATCACCCGGCGGTCGGCGAAGACGAAACCGGTGCCTTCCAGAACCTTGCTACAGCTCTGCGCGGTGCCCATCACCTTGACGATGGATCTCTTCGCACGCGTGGCCACCTCGCTGTTGGCCAGGGCCGGGTCGGGCGGCTGGACATCGGTGATGGGCTCGTTGGCGAACGGGCTGAAGACCTGCGGGAACCCGTTCTGCGCCAGGACGGAGGAGAAGTCGGCGAACCAGGTGTCGGCCTGGGCGGGCAGCGCGCGGGAGACCCCGAGCAGCACCTTGGAGCCGCGGACCTCCTTGCCCAGGGTGGGCAAGGTCGTACCGGCCAGCGCGGACCCGATCAGCCATGCCACGAGGAGCATCGCGACGACGTTGACCAGGGCCCCGCCCGTGGCGTCCAGCGCGCGGGCCGGGGACCAGGTGATGTACCGGCGCAGTTTGTTGCCGAGATGGGTGGTCAGGGCCTGGCCGATGGAGGCGCAGACGATGACGACGATCACCGCGACCACCGCGGCGACGGTACTCACCTCGGAGTTGTCGGTGAGCGCGTCCCAGATGACCGGGAGAGTGTAGACGGCGACGAGACCGCCGCCCAGGAAGCCGATCACCGACAGGATGCCGACGACGAAACCCTGGCGATAGCCGACGATCGCGAACCAGACGGCAGCGAGCAGCAGCAGGATGTCCAGCACGTTCACCGTTTTCGGCCTCGCCTCGTCATTCTCCGGTCACGGGGACCCCGCCGGGGGCATGGCCCGGCCCTGCGCCCTGCGGCGCGCGGACATGGCCGTTCCCGGCGGAACACAGCTCGGCGACCACCCTGTCATGACCGCCAGTCGAGCGGGACCTGCTTGTCGCGGTCCCAGGGAAGCTCCCAGCCCGAGTAATGGAGGAGGCGGTCGATGATTCCCGCCGTGAACCCCCAGACAAGGGCCGAGTTGACCAGAAATGCCGGACCTCTGTGGCCGCCGGGGTGGACCGTGGTGGCCCGGTTGGCCGGGTCCGTGAGATCCGCCACGGGCACGGTGAACACCCGCGCGGTCTCGTTGGGGTCCACCACGCCGACCGGGCTCGGACGGCGCCACCAGCCGAGGACCGGGCTGACCACGAACCCGCTCACCGGGATGTACAGCTTGGGCAGTACACCGAAGACCTGGACCCCGGCGGGATCGAGCCCGGTCTCCTCCTCGGCCTCGCGCAGCGCCGCCCGCAGCGGGCCGTCGCCCTGGGGGTCGCCGTCCTCCGGGTCGAGCGAGCCGCCCGGGAAGGCGGGCTGCCCCGCGTGCTCGCGCAGGGAGGTGGCCCGCTCCATCAGCAGCAGTTCGGGACCGCGCGTACCGTCCCCGAAGAGGACGAGCACGGCGGACTGCCGGCCGCCGCCGTCCGCGGGCGGCAGAAACCTGCTGAGCTGCGGCGGCTCCACCGTCTCCACGGCGTGCACCACCGGGTCCAGCCAACCGGGCAGCCCGTCCTTGCTGACCGCCACCGCCGCCCCGCCCTGCGTACCACTGGCACTCGTCATCGACACCCCCGTCGTTCTGTGGGATCCAACGGCCGACGGCGCCGGGATCGTTCCGCCCGGACCGAACCGGCGGGCCGGTTCACCGGAACGGGGCGGTCCGCCGAGAGGGGCCGGTCCGCCAGGAAGGGCCGGTCCGCCGGAACGGAGCCGTCCACCGGAGCCCAGCGGCGTCGCGCCGCGTACCGCGCTGCCGGATCACCCGGCCGTCGAGGGGTCATCCGGCCCCCAGCGGCGGCGCCGGGCGGCCACCCGCGTCGAGGTAGGACTGCGGCGGGTTGAGCCGCTGGCCCGGGAAGCCGCCCTTCTCGTACTTCAGCAGCTTGCGCGCCTTCTCCGGATCCGTCTCGCCCTCGCCGTAGGCCGGGCAGAGCGGGGCGATGGGGCAGGCGCCGCACGCGGGCTTGCGGGCGTGGCAGATACGGCGGCCGTGGAAGATCACATGGTGCGAGAGCATCGTCCACTCGGTCTTCGGGAACAGCGCCCCGACCGCCGCCTCGATCTTGTCCGGCTCGGTCTGCTCGGTCCACTGCCAGCGCCGCACCAGCCGCTGGAAGTGGGTGTCCACGGTGATGCCGGGGCGGCCGAACGCGTTGCCCAGCACCACGAACGCGGTCTTGCGGCCGACGCCGGGCAGCTTGACCAGGTCCTCCAGTCGGCCCGGCACCTCCCCGCCGAACTGCTCCGCGAGGGCCTTCGACAGCCCTATCACCGACTTGGTCTTGGCCCGGAAGAACCCGGTCGGGCGCAGGATCTCCTCGACCTTCTCCGGGTCGGCCACGGCCAGGTCCTCGGGCGTGGGGTAGGCGGCGAACAGCGCGGGGGTGGTCTGGTTGACCCTCAGGTCGGTGGTCTGGGCGGACAGCACCGTGGCGACCAGGAGCTGGAAGGGGTTCTCGAAGTCCAGCTCGGGGTGGGCGTACGGATAGACCTCGGCGAGTTCGCGGTTGATCCGGCGGGCGCGGCGGACCAGGGCGGTGTGCGACTCGGGCTTGCGGGGGGCGGGCTTCTTGACGGGGGCCGGCGCCTCCGGGGCGGCCTTCGCAGCCTTCGTGGCCTTCCCAGGCGGGGCCTTCTTGGCGGCCTTCACGGGCGCGGCGCTCTTCGCGGCCTTCCCGGGTGCGGTCTTCTTGGGTGCAGCCTTCTTCGCGGACGCGGCTCTCGTCCCGGGTGCGGTCCTGCCCGCAGCCTCAGCCACCGTCTTCGCCGCCGGAGCCCTCTTCACCACCGCTTTCCTCACCGGCGTCGACTTTCCCCCATCGGGCCCACCAGCCCGATTCATCCTTTTATTCGCTTTTCCTCCACCCTCGGACGACTGTTCGCCCACAGCGGAATCATGTTCTGCCGCCACTCGTCCAGCCCCCTCGGCCTGCGCTCTCACCGGCGATTTGGACACCCGGCCAGCCTACGACCCGGCACCGACATCCGCCCCGGACCTCGAAGATCGGCCCCCAATTGGACCCCTGCCGCTTACCAGGGCACACCAGTGCGGCATCCTTGTGACAGATCACACTGTTTGGACTGTCCGGCAAAATGGGGAGCACGGACCCCTGGTACACGGGGGAGAAAGATCCCCTGAGCAGGTCGACAAGGAGAGAACACGTGGACGACGTTCTGCGGCGCAACCCGCTCTTCGCGGCTCTTGACGACGAGCAGGCCGCTGAGCTGCGTGCCTCCATGAGCGAGGTGACCCTCGCGCGGGGCGACTCGCTGTTCCACGAGGGCGACCCGGGCGACCGGCTCTATGTGGTCACCGAGGGCAAGGTGAAGCTGCACCGCACCTCCCCCGACGGCCGCGAGAACATGCTGGCCGTGGTCGGCCCCGGAGAGCTGATCGGCGAGCTGTCGCTGTTCGACCCGGGCCCGCGTACGGCGACCGCCACCGCGCTCACCGAGGTCAAGCTGCTGGGCCTCGGCCACGGCGACCTCCAGCCCTGGCTCAACGCGCGTCCCGAGGTCGCCGCAGCGCTGCTGCGGGCCGTCGCCCGCCGGCTCCGCAAGACCAATGACGCCATGTCCGACCTGGTCTTCTCGGACGTCCCGGGCCGTGTCGCGCGCGCCCTGCTGGACCTCTCGCGGCGCTTCGGTGTGCAGTCCGAGGAAGGCATCCACGTCGTGCACGACCTCACGCAGGAGGAGCTGGCCCAGTTGGTCGGCGCGTCCCGCGAGACGGTCAACAAGGCCCTCGCCGACTTCGCCCAGCGCGGCTGGCTCCGTCTGGAGGCCCGCGCGGTGATCCTCCTGGACGTGGAACGCCTCGCGAAGCGCTCCCGCTGACCCCGGAAGGCCCCCAGGGGCCCACGGCGCCGCACACGAGCCCGCCTGAAAACCCACAGGCGAACGCGCAGGCGGATCCACACGCAAACCCGCAGGCAGCCCCGCGGGCAGACCCACACGCAAGCCCCCCGCCCGTAAATCCCCCGCCCGCGAACCGCCCCTCGAACCGGCCCCAGGGCCCTCCCGCGCCCCCGGCGGCCCCCGGGCGCCCCGATGACGCCCGAGGGCTCGACCCGGAGGGCCACATCGCCCCCGAGGGCTCCCTCGCGCGCGTGGCGCCCGCTTTCCGCCCCGTGGTCACCGCCGCCCGCGAGCGGCTCCCGCGCCTCTTCGGCCCACGGCTGACCAGTGCGTACGTCTATGGATCGATCCCGCGGGGCACCGCTCGGGTGGGCCACAGTGATCTCGATCTGCTGATCACCCTGGCTACGGAGCCCACCGACGCCGACCGGGCGGACGCCCGCGCGCTGGACGCGGCCCTGGACGCGGAGTTCCCGGAGATCGACGGATCCGGCACCCTGGTGCTGGGCCGGGGGCAGGTGCTGAGCGAGCTGGAGCGGTACGACCTGGGCTGGTTCGTCGCCTGTCTGTGCACGCCTCTGGCCGGTGAGGACCTGGCCGCCCTGCTGCCCCGCTACCGCCCCGACACGCTGCTGGCCCGCGAGACCAACGGCGATCTCGCCCTGCTGCTGCCCCGCTGGCGGGACCGCCTCGCCGCCACGGACGGCTCGGAGACGGCTCTGCGGCCCCTGGTGCGCTTCATGTCCCGGCATCTGGTGCGCACCGGCTTCACCCTGGTGATGCCCCGCTGGCAGGGCTGGACCAGCGATCTGCGCGAAATGGCCGAGGTGTTCGCCGCGTACTACCCCGACCGCGCGGAGCAACTCCGTACGGCGGCCCTGAGGGGCCTCGATCCGCGCGGGGACGCGGCCCTGCTGCGCGCCTATGTGGACGACCTGGGGCCCTGGCTGGCCACGGAGTACGCGCGCGTGCACGGCGTCAAGACACCCAGACCCTAGGGCGGTCCCCGGTCGCGCCCTAGATGAGCCCGTGTTCCTCCAGGTACTCCACCTGCGCCCGTACCGAAAGCTCCGCCGCCGGCCACAGGGAGCGGTCCACGTCGGCGTAGACATGGGCGACGATCTCGGGGGCCGTGCGGTAGCCGTCCTCCACGGCCGTCTCGACCTGGGCGAGCCGATGGGCGCGGTGGGCCAGGTAGAACTCCACGGCGCCCTGCGCGTCCTCCAGGACCGGTCCGTGGCCCGGCAGGACGGTGTGGACGCCGTCGTCGACGGTCAGGGACCGCAGACGGCGCAGGGAGTCCAGATAGTCGCCCAGACGGCCGTCCGGGTGCGCCACGACCGTCGTGCCGCGCCCCAGGATCGTGTCGCCGGTGAGGATCGCCCGGTCGGCCGGGAGATGGAAGCTCAGGGAGTCGGCGGTGTGCCCGGGGGTCGGGACGACCCGCAGCTCCAACCCGCCGACGGTGACCACGTCCCCGGCGCCCAGGCCCTCCTCCCCCAGCCGCAGCGCCGGGTCCAGCGCGCGTACCGGCGTTCCCGTCAGCTCGGCGAAGCGGGCGGCGCCCTCGGCGTGGTCGGGGTGGCCGTGGGTGAGCAGGGTGAGCGCGATCCGCCGGCCGGACTGCTCGGCGGTGGCGGCGACCCGGCGCAGATGACCGTCGTCCAGGGGGCCCGGGTCGATCACCACCGCGAGGCCGGAGTCCGGTTCGGCCACGATCCAGGTGTTGGTGCCGTCCAGGGTCATCGCGGACGGGTTGGGCGCGAGGACATTGACGGTCCGCGCGGTGGCCGGTCCGGAGAGGACGCCCCCGCGGGGCTGGCCGGGCAGAGCGCTCGCGTCCGTCATGCGGGGGCACCTCCGGTCGGGATGTGGAGGGTGAACTCCTCGTGTCCGGGCCAGGACAGCACGATCTCCCCGCCCGCGGGGCGGGCCTCGGCCAGGACGGGCGTCAGGTCCCGCGCGGGCGCCGCGGCCAGCGCGTCGGCCGCCGAGCCGTACACGGCGAGCCGGCGCAGTGCGGCAATGGTGGGCGGCATCATCAGCAGTTCGCCCCGGTCGTACCCGGCGGCGGCCTCCCGGGGGCTGATCCACACCGTGCGGTCGGCCTCGGTGGAGGCGTTGCGGGTGCGCTGCCCGGCGGGCAGGGCGGCGACGAAGAACCAGGTGTCGTAGCGGCGGGCCTCGAACTCGGGGGTGATCCAGCGCGCCCACGCGGAGAGCAGATCGGAGCGCAGCACCAGGCCGCGCCGGTCGAGGAAGTGCGCGAAGGACTCCTCGCGCGCGGCGATCCCCGCCCGGTCGGCCTCCCACTCCTCGCCGGTGGTGTCCCCGACGACCGATCCGGCGTCCGGCCCGGCGAGCAGCACACCCGACTCCTCGTAGGTCTCGCGCACGGCCGCGCAGACGATCGCCTGGGCCCGGCGTTCGCCGACGCCGAGCCGTGTCGCCCACCACGCGCGCGAGGGGCCCGCCCAGCGGATGCGGTGATCGTCGTCGCGCGGGTCCACCCCGCCGCCCGGATACGCGTACGCGCCCCCGGCGAAGGCCATGGAGGCGCGTCTGCGCAGCATGTGGACGACGGGACCGGCGGCGCTGTCCTTGAGGAGCATCACCGTGGCCGCCGCCCTGGGCTCGACCGGGGTGAGGCGGCCCTCGGTGAGCGCGCGGACCCGGTCCGGCCAGTCCGCTGGATACCACTGCCCGTTAGCCATGGGCGGAGGCTATCCGCTGGGGCGCGGATGTTCGAGGGGCGGTGATCATCCGGACGGCCATCCGCAGGAGGTTCGTGCAGGTGAGCGGGGTCCGGACCGCTCAGTCGGCGGTCAGCTCGACCAGCAGCTCGACCTCGACCGGAGCGTCCAGCGGCAGCACCGCCACCCCGACCGCGCTGCGCGCGTGCACGCCCTTGTCGCCGAGCACCGCGCCGAGCAGTTCGCTCGCGCCGTTGAGGACGGCGGGCTGGCCGGTGAAGTCGGACGCCGAGGCGACGAAGCCGACGACCTTCACCACGCGCGCGATGCGGTCCAGGTCCCCAGCGACGGACTTGACCGCCGCGAGGGCGTTCAGCGCGCAGGTCGCGGCCAGTTCCCTGGCCTCCTCCGGGGTGACCTCGGCGCCCACCTTGCCGGTGACCGGCAGCTTGCCGTCCACCATGGGCAACTGCCCGGCGGTGTGGACGTACGGCCCGGTCCGCACGGCCGGCTGGTAGGCGGCCAGCGGCGGGACCACCTGGGGCAGGGTCAGGCCCAGCTCGGCGAGGCGGGCCTCGACCGCGCTCACGCCTGCTTCTCGCGCTTCAGGTAGGCCACGAGCTGCTCGGGGTTGGGGCCGGGCACGACCTGCACCAGCTCCCAGCCGTCCTCGCCCCAGGTGTCCAGGATCTGCTTCGTGGCGTGGACGAGCAGCGGCACGGTTGCGTATTCCCACTTGGTCATGGGGGCGACTGTAGCCGCTGGGACGGCCCCCTCCGCCCGCCCCCTCCACTCGCCCCTCCTTCCCCCCTGCCCTCCCGCGAACCTTGGGCCAACGCTTATCCACAGGCCCGGGTTGTCCACAGGCTCCCGAGCCTCCCGATCGCTCCGGGCGCGGACTGGTTACGCTCGAAGACGTGAGCAGGCTCCAGGTCGTCAGCGGCAAGGGCGGGACCGGAAAGACGACGGTCGCCGCCGCACTCGCCCTCGCCCTCGCGACGGAGGGGAAGCGGACCCTCCTCGTCGAGGTCGAGGGCCGGCAGGGCATCGCCCAGCTCTTCGAGACGGAGGCGTTGCCCTACGAGGAACGGAAGATCGCCGTCGCCCGGGGCGGCGGCGAGGTGTACGCGCTGGCCATCGACCCCGAACTGGCCCTTCTGGACTACCTCCAGATGTTCTACAAGATGGGCAGCGCGGGCCGTGCCCTGCGCAAGCTCGGCGCGATCGACTTCGCCACCACGGTCGCCCCGGGCGTGCGGGACGTCCTGCTGACCGGCAAGGCGTGCGAGGCGGTCCGCCGCAAGGACCGCAGCGGCCGGTTCGTCTACGACTACGTGGTCATGGACGCCCCGCCCACCGGCCGCGTCACGCGCTTCCTGAACGTCAACGACGAGGTGGCCGGGCTGGCGAAGATCGGCCCGATACACAACCAGGCGCAGGCGGTGATGCGGGTGCTGAAGTCCCCGGAGACGGCCGTGCACCTGGTGACCCTGCTGGAGGAGATGCCGGTCCAGGAGACCGCCGACGGCATCGCCGAGCTGCGCACCGCGCGGCTCCCGGTCGGCCGGGTCATCGTCAACATGGTCCGCCCCGAGCTGCTGGACGAGGCCGCCCTGGACCTCGTACGGAGCACGGAGCGGGGGGCCGTCGCGCGGGCGCTGTCGGCGGCCGGGCTGGGCGGCGCGCGGCGCGGGCAGCACGCGGAGCGGCTGGTGGACCCGCTGCTGGCCCAGGCCGAGGAGTACGCCGAGCGGTACGCGCTGGAGCACGAGCAGCGGGCCGTACTGACCGGGCTGGACCTGCCGCTGCACGAATTGCCGCTGCTCGCCGAGGGCATGGACCTGGCGGGCCTGTACGGACTCGCCTCCGAGCTGCGGAAGCAGGGGATCTCATGACGGTGGACCCGGACTCATCCGGGCGGGACGGCGCCGGTCGGCTGGCGCCCGCGCGCGTGCTCGGCATCGACCCGCTGCTGGACGACCCCGGCACCCGGATCGTGGTGTGCTGCGGCGCGGGCGGCGTCGGCAAGACGACCACGGCGGCGGCGCTGGGCCTGCGCGCCGCCGAGCGCGGCCGGAAGGTGGTCGTGCTCACCATCGACCCGGCCCGCCGCCTCGCCCAGTCCATGGGCATCGACTCGCTCGACAACACCCCGCGCCGGGTCAAGGGCGTGGACGGCGACGGCGAGCTGCACGCGATGATGCTGGACATGAAGCGCACGTTCGACGAGATCGTCGAGGCGCACGCGGATCCCGCGCGGGCGCAGGCGATCCTGTCGAACCCCTTCTACCAGTCGCTCTCCGCGGGTTTCGCTGGCACGCAGGAGTACATGGCGATGGAGAAGCTGGGGCAGCTCCGCGCGCGGGACGAGTGGGACCTGATCGTGGTCGACACCCCGCCCTCGCGCTCGGCGCTGGACTTCCTGGACGCGCCCAAGCGCCTGGGCTCGTTCCTGGACGGCAAGCTGATCCGGGTCCTGCTGGCCCCGGCGAAGGTCGGCGGGCGGGCCGGGATGAAGTTCCTGAACGTCGGGATGTCGATGATGACCGGCGCCCTGGGCAAGGTGCTCGGCGGTCAGTTGCTGAAGGACGTCCAGACCTTCGTGGCGGCGATGGACTCGATGTTCGGCGGTTTCCGCACCCGCGCGGACGCCACGTACAAGCTGCTCCAGGCGCCCGGTACGGCGTTCCTGGTGGTGGCGGCGCCGGAGCGGGACGCGCTGCGGGAGGCGGCGTACTTCGTGGAGCGGCTGGCGGCGGAGGACATGCCGCTGGCGGGGCTGGTGCTGAACCGGGTGCACGGCAGCGACGCGGTCCGGCTGTCGGCCGAGCGGGCGCTGGCCGCCGCGGAAAATCTTGAGGACTCCCGCATTGTGGATCAGGGGGGCGGGAAAGCTGGACTTCGTAACTCTCCCGAAACCCACGGCAGTTCAGCCCCGGACGACCCCGAGACCACCGCACCCGACGCAGGCTCCCCCGCCCCGCCGGACCCCCCGGTGACCTCGGACGACGTACCGGAACCCGGCCATGGGGCGCCTCAGGGCACTCCTGGGGCCCCGGACGCCGTAGGGGATGCCCCGGGAGCCTCGGAGGAATCGGAAGACGCGGACCATCATGCGGGCCATCACCGGGCAGGCCGCCCGGGCGGGCCTGGAGACTCGGGAGGGCCTGGAGACTCGGGAACCCGCTCGGGAGACTCCGGGAACTCCGGATCAGAGGACCCGGGAACAGGAGACCTGGAGGCAGAAGCCCCTGGAGACGACGGCGACGACGGCTCCGCGCGCGCGGTCGAGCTGCTCACGGCGGGTCTGCTGCGGCTGCACGCCGAGCGGATGCATCTGCTCGCCCGCGAGCGGCGTACGCGCGACCGCTTCACCGCGCGCCATCCGGAGGTCGCGGTGGCCGAGGTGGCCGCGCTGCCCGGGGATGTGCACGACCTCTCGGGGCTGCGGGACATCGGCGACCGGCTGGCGGCCAACGCCGAGCGCGGGGAGAGACCTGAGGGTGAGTGAGGAAAATCACCCGTCTGGACATGACGACCGGGTGACGAGCGCGCGAACATGCGGCGCCGGCCTGGACGGCACCCCCGGACGACACCCCGCGCGGGGCGGGCCGTCAGCCCACCGCCGCGTAGTTCTCGTACACCTCGTCGTCGTCGAGCGGTACCAGCCCGACCCCCCGTTCATACTCCGTCCGCGCGGTCTCCAGGAGCCGGCGCCAGGAGGTGACGGTGGGCCGCCTGCGCAGCAGTGCGCGGCGTTCCCGCTCGGTCATTCCTCCCCACACGCCGAACTCCACGCGGTTGTCCAGCGCGTCGGCCAGGCACTCCGTGCGCACCGGGCAGCCGGTGCACACCGCCTTGGCCCTGTTCTGCGCTGCTCCCTGAACGAACAATTCATCCGGATCGGTAGTGCGGCAGGCCGCCTGCGCACTCCAGTCGGTTACCCAGCCCATACCGGCGCCGTCCTCTCCCGAATCGAGGCTCCCCCACGGCGGCAGCGGCATATTCACCGCCGCCAGTTGAGGACGTTACGGAAGGCAGGCACAGCGCAACACCCCCTTCGGGCCCAATCTTGAATGGCCCGAACGGACTATGCGTAAGCGGCAGATCACCCGGGGGAGTGAGCTGACGACATGCGTGATTATCCCGGCAAACCGGGGCATCTCTGTCGAGTCACAACGGACTTCACCTGACACTCAAGGCGGTTTCGGACACGCTCTCATCGCCGTCCCCAGCGGTGCCCGACGATGCCCATCCACAGCGAACCGACAGTTCATCGAAAGAATCGAAAGAATCGAAAAAAGCCGGGGAACCTCCGGAACGATTCGGGGTCGCCGGACGTATTGATACATAGCCCTACTGCTGTGACAGTTGAGAGCAGCTTAGGCCAAGGCATATACGCGTGTCCGGCGAATGAGAACGTAGGCTGCCCCCATGCCAAAGAACCGCTCGGGCGGTGGTCTGTCCCCGACGCAGCAGGCCGCCAAGTTCCTCGGTGTCAGTGTGCTCGCAGGTGCCGTCATGGCCGGGATCGCGCTGCCCGCCGTCGGTGTCCTCGGGCTCGCGGCGAAGGGTTCGGTGGAGAGCTTCGACGAGCTTCCCGCCAATCTGAAGACCCCGCCGCTGAGCCAGCGCACCACCATCCTCGACGCCGACGGCGGCCAGATCGCCACGGTGTACTCACGCGACCGCACCGTGGTCGACCTCAAGAGCATCTCGCCGTACATGCAGAAGGCGATCGTCGCCATCGAGGACGCGCGCTTCTACCAGCACGGCGCGGTCGACCTCAAGGGCGTGCTGCGCGCCCTGAACAGAAACGCGCAGAGCGGCGGGGTCGCCGAGGGAGCCTCCACGCTCACGCAGCAGTATGTGAAGAACGTCTTCGTGGAGGAGGCCGGCGACGACCCGACGAAGGTCGCCCAGGCCACCCAGCAGACCCTCGGCCGCAAGATCAAGGAGCTGAAGTACGCGATCCAGGTCGAGGAGGAGCTCGGCAAGAAGAAGATCCTGGAGAACTACCTCAACATCACCTTCTTCGGCCAGCAGGCGTACGGCGTCGAGGCCGCCGCCCAGCGCTACTTCTCCAAGTCGGCCAAGGAGCTGAACCTCCAGGAGTCGGCCCTGCTGGCCGGTATCGTCCAGTCGCCCAGCCGGTACGACCCGGTCAACGACGAGGCGGAGGCCACCAAGCGCCGCAACACCGTGCTCCAGCGGATGGCCGAGGTCGGCGACATCACCCCGGCGGAGGCGGCGGAGGCCCAGAGGACCCCGCTCGGCCTGAAGGTCAGCCAGCCCAAGAACGGCTGCATCACCGCCGTCCAGGGCGCGGGCTTCTTCTGTGACTACGTCCGCGCGGTGTTCCTCAGCGACCCGGCCTTCGGCAAGACCCAGGAGGAGCGGGCCAAGGTCTGGAACCAGGGCGGCCTGACCATCCGTACGACGCTCGACCCGACGGCGCAGGAGTCGGTCCAGGAGTCGATCAAGGACCACGTGTACCAGAACGACGAGGTGGCGACCGCCGCGACCATCGTCGAGCCGGGCACCGGCAAGATCCTGGCGATGGGCCAGTCCCGGCCGTACGGCTTCGGGAAGAACGAGACGCAGATCAATCTCTCGGTCGACCAGTCGATGGGCGGCGGCGCGGGCTACCAGCCCGGTTCGACGTTCAAGCCGATCGTGGCGGCGGCGGCCATAGAGGGCGGGATGCCGGCCACGAAGGTGTACTCGTCGCCGTACGAGATGGACTATCCGACGCCGGTGCAGCAGTGCGACGGGAAGGTCTGGGACGAAGAGGGCATCGAGCTGGCCAATGAGAACGAGTCGGAGGTCGGCCCGTACGACATGAAGGAGGCGACCGCCAAGTCGGTCAACACCTACTACGTGCAGATGATCAGCGAGATCGGCACCTGCCCGGTGGTCCGGATGGCCGGGAAGATGGGTGTCGAGCGGGCCGACGGCAAGGCGCTCGACCAGGGTCCGGCCATCGCGCTGGGCAGCCAGGAGGTCTCCCCGCTGACCATGGCCGCCGGGTACGCCGCCTTCGCCTCGCGCGGGATGTACTGCACGCCGGTCGCCATCGAGTCCATCAGCCAGCGGATCGGTGACCAGACCAAGTCCCTGGCGGTCCCGAAGTCGACGTGCTCGCGCGCGATGTCCGAGACCACCGCCGACACCATCAACACCCTGCTGCGCGGTGTGGTCGAGGACGGCACGGGCGCGCAGGCCGGTCTGGGCGGCCGGCCGAGCGCCGGCAAGACCGGTACGACGGACGAGCGGTACGCCGCCTGGTTCGTCGGCTACACCCCGAACATGGCCGGCGCGGTCTGGGTCGGCGACCCGGCCCACGACCGTCAGATGTCCGACATCACCATCGGCGGCGTCTGGCACGACAAGGTCTTCGGTGGGCAGGTCCCCGGGCCGATCTGGCGCGACATGATGTCCGGCGCCCTCGCCGACAAGTCGGCACCCGACTTCAACCTCGTCAACATCCCCGACCGCCCCGAGCGCGAGCCCGGCAACGGCAACGGCGGCAATGACGGGGGCGGGAACGACGACGGGGACAACGGCGACGGGGACGGCGACCAGTCGAACATCGGCGGTCTGATCGGCGGCCTGGCCACGGGCGGGGGGGCTGACGGCGGGGGCGGCATCGGCACGAACGGCGGGACCGGCGGGACCGTTCCCACGCCGACGTTCTCGATTCCCTCGGGGTGGATCGAGGGGAATGAGAATGGCGGGACGAATGGGAATGGGAACGGGAACGGGGGGGATGGGGGGAGTTGGCCGTAGGGGGTCGGGGTCTGGAGCGGTGCCGTTGCCGATGCCGGGGGTTGGGAGCGGTGCCGGTGCCGGTGCCGTAGGTCGGGAGCGGTGCCGGTGATCGGTAGGCGGCAGTAGGTAGTCGGTTTGGTGGCGGGGGCGCTCCTCTATCCGGGGGCGCCCCCGCTGTTGCTTGCCTGCCGACAGGTGGTCGCGTCGCGCGGGTGCGGGGCGAGAGGGCGGGTCAGGTAGGTCAGTGGGTCAGGTGGGTCAGCCCGCGAGGTGCTTCTTGACCGCGGCGGCGACCCGGCCGCCCTCCGCCAGACCGGCGACCTTGGGGTTCACGATCTTCATGACCGCGCCCATGGCCCGCGGACCCTCGGCACCAGCGGCCCTCGCCTCCGCCACGGCCTGGACGACGATCTGCTCCAGCTCCGCGTCGGAGAGCTGCTTCGGCAGATACTCGGCGAGCAGCTCGCCCTCCGCCGTCTCCCGCTCGGCCTGCTGGGCACGGCCACCCTTGGCGAAGGCGTCGGCGGCCTCGCGGCGCTTCTTCGCCTCGCGGGTGATCACCTTGAGGACCTCGTCGTCGGACAGCTCGCGCTTCGTCGTGCCCGCGACCTCCTCCTTGGTGATCGCGGTGAGCGTCAGCCGCAGCGTCGAGGAGCGCAGCTCGTCGCGCTCCCTGATCGCGGCGTTGAGGTCATCCTGAAGCTTCGACTTGAGCGTGGTCATGACTTGATTGTCGCAGGTGCGGGGGAAGGGGTGCCGGGGATTTCGGGGTGGGGGTAGGGGCGAGGCGGGGGCAGGGGTGGGTGTCGCCGGGGCGGGCGGGTACCCGGACGAGCGGGTGCCGGGCCGGGCTCGGTATACCGGACGGTTCTGACACGATGGTCGTATGCGTGCTCGATACGGTGTACCCCTGGGAATCACGGCGGCGGGTGCCGCCGGACTGCTCTACGCGGCGGGCTTCGAGGCCCGCTCCTTCCGCCTCCGGCGGGTGACGATCCCGGTCCTGCCCACGGGGATGCGTCCGCTGCGCGTGCTGCATGTCTCCGACATCCACATGGTGAGCGGACAGCGCAAGAAGCAGCGGTGGCTGCGGGCACTGGCCGGGCTGCGGCCGGACTTCGTGATCAACACCGGGGACAACCTGTCCGACCCGGAGGGCATCCCGGAGGTGCTGGACGCGCTGGGCCCGCTGATGGAGCTCCCGGGGGCGTACGTCTTCGGCTCCAACGACTACTACGGCCCCAAGCTGCGCAACCCGGCCCGCTATCTGTTCGAGAAGGCGCAGGGCCGCTACGGGCTGAACGGCAATCCGCCCGCCGTGGGGGCGATCCACAACCCGTGGCAGAAGCTGCGGGACGGTTTCGACGAGGCCGGCTGGCTGAACCTGACGAACACGCGGGGTGTGCTGAAGGCGGCGGGGGTGTCGGTGGAGCTGACCGGCGTGGACGACCCGCACATCAAGCGGGACCGGTACGAGCAGGTGGCGGGCGGTCCGTCGGGGGCGGGCGACTTCGCGATGGGCGTGGTGCACGCACCGTATCTGCGCAGCCTGGACGCCTTCACGGCGGACGGTTACCCGCTGGTCCTCGCCGGTCACACGCATGGGGGGCAGTTGTGTCTGCCGTTCTACGGGGCGTTCGTCACGAACTGCGATCTGGACACGGAACGGGTGAAGGGGCTGTCCACGCATACGGCGGAGGGGCGGACGGCGTACATGCATGTGTCGGCGGGGTGCGGGACGAACCGGTATACGCCGGTGCGGTTCGCCTGTCCGCCGGAGGCTTCGCTGTTGACGTTGGTGGGGCGGGAGTAGGGGGGAGAGGGGAGGGGGAGGGGGAGAGGGAGGGGCTGCGGTGGTCCCTGGGGACCCGTTCCCCCGCACAGCCCACCCGCTTCGCCCGATACACCCCTTTTGCCTAGTCTGAGGGCATGACCGCCCCGATACCTCGGGACATACCCGACCTCCCCGCGGTCCCGGGTGTGCCCGCGATGTTTCCGTCCGTTGTTCCGGCCGCCGCCGTGGTGACGCCGGTGCGCCGGCCGCCGGCCGCCGTCTTCCGCGTACTGATCGCGCTGACGGCGGCCACCGGCATCGCCGTCTATCTACTCCTCGGTAGCCCGCTCCGGGTGCTGAGCTACTTCACCGTCCAGGCGAACATCCTGCTCGCGCTGGTCATGCTGGCGTCGGCCCGGCGCGCCTGGACCGCCCGCCGCCCGCTCCCGGGCGGGGTGTCAGGGGCGGCGCTCCTCTATATCGTCGCGACCTCGCTGGTGTACCACCTGCTGCTGGCGAACGGGGGGAGCCCGTTCGCGATGACCGCGACGTCCGGGGCGGCGGGCCAGCCGCAGGCGACGGGCTGGGCCACGGCGGCGAACATCCTGCTGCACACGGTCACGCCAGCCGCGGCGGTGCTGGACTGGCTCCTGTTCACGACGCCGGGCCGCCTCCGGCTCCGCCAGACCGCGCCGTGGCTCCTCTATCCGGTCGCTTACCTGGCCTTTTCCCTGGGGCGAGGTGAGCTGATGCTGCCGGGGGCGGCGGGCCGGTACCTCTACCCCTTCCTCGACGTCGATCAGCACGGCTACCGGGGGGTTCTGGCCAACGCGCTGCTGCTGGGGCTGGGGCTGTACGCCGCCGCGGTGGTGCTGGTCGCCGTGGACCACATCCGCCCGAACCCGGTCCGCCATCGGACCAAAACCGGATTTCGTCTCTAGCCACCGGTGGGCTAAAGTAATCGACGTCGCCACGGTCAGTGGGGACATCGGGGTGTAGCGCAGCTTGGCAGCGCGCTTCGTTCGGGACGAAGAGGTCGTGGGTTCAAATCCCGCCACCCCGACAGCTAAATAGCAGATCAGAGGGCCCTTACCGGATCGGTAAGGGCCCTCTGGCGTTGCTGCGTGTCTATCTGCGTGACTGCCGATTCGTGTGTGCCTACCGGCGCTGGTGGTCGGTGCCGAAGATGCCGTCCATGACCACGGCCCCGGTCTGGATGACCGGCCGGATCTGCTTCCGGTAGACCTCTTCCGTCACGGCCGTCCCGGAGTGCCCGACGAGTCGCGAGATCTCTTCCAGCGGAACGCCCCGGTCGGAGAGCAGCGACACGAAGCTGTGCCGAAGCTCCCGGGGCGTCCAATCGTCAGCCTTGATCCCATCGAGATCCTTGAGCGCTTGCCGGAAGGCACGGCGGACGTTCGCCGCGTCGAGCGGCTTTCCCACGGCCGAGGAGAAGACGAGGCCGTGTTCCTCCCACTTCTCGTCGGCAGCCAGCCGATCCCACCCTGATCTTCGAATTGCTGCCAGAGAGCGTCTATACAGCGGGTCGGCAGAGCCAGGGTGCGGCGGGATTTCCGGGTTTTGGTGTCTCCGCTCCGCCGGACCGAGCGCCAAACGGCGATGTGGGGAGGTTGGGGTGGGTCCATTTCGGGTCGGCCCCTCAGGAAGACGTGATCCCACGTGAGGGCACGGAGTTCTTCGGTGCGAGTCCCGGTCAGGAGCGCGACGACGATGTAGGCGTACATCGAGGTGCCCTCAGCCCCCTTCAGCACAGCTTCAGCCTGAGCGAATGTGAGCGCCTTGGAGGGGCGCCCCGCCTGTCCTTGAGGCACTGAGCACAGCTCAACGACGTTCCGCTTCACCTTGTCCCGCGCCATGGCTCGCTTGACCGCGCGATTCAAGCAGGAGTGGAGCGACTGGAGAGTGCGTGTGCTGAGTGTCTTCGCCTTGGCCAACCAGCGGTCCACGTCCTCAGCACTGAGGTCGCGGAGCTTGCGCGCACCCAGCGATGGAATGACGTGCTTCTGGCTGAGGAGCTTGGTGGTTTCAACGGTGCTCGGGTCGAGACCGGCCAGACCGTAAGTGAGCCAGTCCGTCACGGCGTCTTTGACCGTGTAGTTGGTGGGGGCGATGGCAAGACCGTCTTCGTGGTCGCGCAGCACCTCATTGAGTTTGTTCTTCGCCTCCGTCTTGGTCTTGCCACTCCCCCGCTTCACGATCCGCTTGCCACTCGGGTCGAAGCCTAGGCTCGCTGTAGCGATCCAGCGTTGCCGCTTGACGTCCCAGTGGAGGCCGCCGTCTCCACGGCTACGGCGCTTTGTCATCCGGCCGCATCTCCCATCTGGTGACGGATGAAGACGCGTACGGCGTCATCCGGGATGCGTCGGCAACCGTCAACCTTGATGGAGTGCAGACGCCGGGTGCGGATGAGGTCGTAGACCTTGGTCCGCCCGACCTTGAGCCGGGTCATGACCTCAGGGACGGTCAGTAGCTCTTCGGGGTGGTGATCACGCGTCATGGTCGCCGCCGTCTTCCCGGACCGACGCCGCCAGGACGGCCGCCTCCGGGGTGTAGCCGCGCCCCGCGTAGCGCCAGTTGCCCACGCTGATCACGTGGCGGTTGGCTAGGCCGAGCGCGGCGTGACGTTCCTGGGCGCGGTGGTCGGTGCGTGCCTGCCGTAGGTCGGTGAGGGTGGTGGAGTAGCGGCGGGATTTGGTGGAGAAGTGGCCGCGGTAGCCGAGCATGTGGGCCCAGCGGCGCAGGCCGAGCGGCTCGAACGTCTCCAGGCCGCCCAGCCACCAGCACGTTCCGATCATGCGGAGGGTGTGGGCCCGTACCGGCAGTTCGGCCAGGTCTCGGGCATGGTGGATGCGCCGGTCGACGGCTCCGGCGGGTTCGGCGCCCTTGGTGGCGTACTTGGCGATGTAGCCGGCGACGGCCGCTGAGCTGAGTCGCGTGTCGGGGTCGGGGGCGAGGGACGCGATGGGGCGTACGTCGACCTGAGGGCCGAATCGCAGGGTCCGGCGCCCGACGACGTCCGCGCCGAGGGCTGGAAGCCGTACCAGTTCGGCAGCGGTCCGTACGGCGTTCGTGAGGAGTTCGGCCGTTGCCCAAGCGGGTGGAGGCGCTACCGGACCGTCCGGGCCGTCGAGGCGGACGACCGCATGGAAGTGGACCAGGCCGCGCCGCTGATACTCGGCGACCTTCACGTAGGACAGCCGTGCCACGTCCGTGAACTCCGTGCGCGACAGACCAACAAGGCGGGCCAGCTCACGGCGGAGTTCGAGGGCGAACCGATGCCAGAGCTTTCCTGCATGTGCCTGCCACAGCACGGCTCCGGCGTAGTCGTAGCAGCGCGGGCAGAGCGGTTCGCCGGGCCGGAGGTCCGTCTCCGCGTGGCGGAGGTGGCAGCCCAGGGGCATACCGTGCGGGCAGTGGTCGGCCGCCTTGCGGGGACGGCAGGCCACTACTCGACCGTCCCTTTCGCGGCGAGTGTGGACCGGGCCGAAACCAGGGGCCGTGAGGGTGGCGAACACCCTGGGGTGCCCGCCGACCTCCGGGGTGATCTCCTTCCCGCCGACGAGGCCGACGCGTACGAGGTGGTAGGTGTCGGTCCGGTAGAGGCGGGCGCAGGTCGGGCAGACCGCAGTGCGGCGGTTGCCGCAGGCGATCAGGAGTCGGCCGCCGTCCGTCTCCGGGGTGTACGTGTGCAGTACCTCCCCGGTCGCGGGATCAGCGAGTGCGGTGCTGCCGACGAGGTGAATCGGGTTGGTGCAGCCGTTGAGGCGGACGATGCTCCGGCGCCAGGCGTCGAAGCCGGGTTCCGCCGACCGTGCGAGGTGCGCGGAGACGGACGCGGGCAGCGGCGTGACCGGGTGGGTGTCGGTCATCGGGAGCCCCCGGACCCGAACGCCTGCCGCATCACGGCCTTGATGGCTTCCGGCCCCGTCTTGGCGCTGAAGACGACGGTGGGGTCCGTCAGCCACAGGGCAGCGGCGTGGCTCGCGCAGACGCGCTGTTCGCGTCCGTAGGCGCCGACGATGACGAGGACGACGACGGCCGGACCGACGCAGGTGGGCTCTTCGTCTTCACGCAGTTCGCACTGCGGGGGCGGGGATTTGCGCGGACGGTTGGAGGTGGACAAAGTGTGAGTGCTCCTTTCACTGCTCACGTGGCGGTTGGAGTGGGCTCCCGGCGGGGTCGGGTTTGGCGACTTCGCGCCCCGCCGGGGGCTCTGGTGGTGCGGTTCGTTGGGTGGCTGTGGGCTCACGGGCCGTCCTTCCCGGGCAGGTACGGCGAGGTCAGAACCTCAGTTGGCCGAGGAACGCGGCGAAGGTCTCCAGGGCCGTCAGTACGAGCGGAGCGACAACCGTCCGGTCCAGCAGGAACCCGAACGTCCCGCAGAGCAGGACCGTCGACCACCGCAGGTAGCGGATGTGGAGGAGGAACCAGATCAGCAGGCCGAGCAGCAGCACGGCCGACAGGGACACCAGCACGTTGGCTCACCCGTTCATTCGCTCTGGTCGAGGCGTTCGAGGCGCACGGTGAATCCGCCGACCGCATCGGAGATGTCGGGAAGATGCGGGGTCAGGTGTGCGTACTCGGCCGCGATGGATTCGGCTTGGTGCTCGGAGAGCAGGTGGGACCGGGCCCGCTCCCAGCCGTCCGCCGACGCCAGGACGGCCGTACCCGCGTCCTCCGGCGCGATGGACTGAGCCGCTTGCAGGGCATCCGGGTTGAGGTCTCCCAGCGTCATTTCCGCCGTACCGGGGTCGGCCACCCGGTGGCAGATCCGCCCGCCGAGTTGCGCCCGCAGGGCAGTGACACCGGGGCCCAGGTCGGAGCCGACCCGCTGTCCGGCGACGATGAGGAAGACCCCGAGGGCCGCGCCGAGCTGTGCCAGGCGGACGAGCGAGGTCGCCGCCGCTTGTGCTTCGTCCTTCTCGCCGCGCCCGGTGATCAGGAACAACTCAGCGATCTCGTCCACGATGACGACGATCGGGACCGGGCGGGCGCCGTCCGGCAGGCCCCAGATGTTCCGGACGCGGTGGGTACGGCACAGAGCCATGCGGTCCTGCGTCTCGCTGACCATCGCGGCCAGCACCTTCACTGCTTCGGCTCGGTTGGTCGCCAGTGCGGACAGTCGAGGGCCGTAGAGCGACAGTTCCATGCCGCCCTTGCAGTCGATCCCGACCAGCGCGACCGGTTGCGGCGCGAGGCCAGCGACAAGTGCGTTGATCAGCGTCGACTTGCCGGAGCGCGTGGCCCCGACGATCAGCCAGTGCGGAATGCGGCGAAGGTCGATCACCCAGGCCGTACCGGCTTCCAGGACGCCGACGACGACGCTCAGCAGTTGGCCGGACCCTCGTTGCCGGGGTACGCGGGGGTTCTTCAGCGGGTCGGCCGCGGCGGCGGATATGCGGACGACTCCCGGCTTCCACAGGGTCACGCGGACCATGTGCACGCCCCAGTCGTGCGCCATGGCCGAAGCCGCCTTGACGAAGTCCTCCGGTACCTGACCCGGCAGCAGCCGGACCTGGAACCGGAAGCCGCCGGGCGTCGGCCGCATGGCGGAGCGCCGGGGGACGCGAGGCTGAGGCGGAGCAGCCCCGTTGCCGACGAGGCCCGAGACCACGGTGAGCGCCGGTTTGCGGCTCACCGCCAGACCGCACCCGGCCATCAACGGCCGCCAGGTCGACGAGACCCGGAGGCACGCGGCCGGGAAGCCGACGACCAACCACCAGGCCGCCGGGTAGCGTCGGTGCAGCGCCGGACCCGCGATGAGCAGGCCCAGCGCCAGTACGGCGACGACCAGCAGTGTTCCGCTCAGCCACGTCGAACCGGCCGAGGGTGCCGAGGCGAGGAACCTCATTCCCCGGCCGCCTTCCTCACCTGGCCGGAGGAACCGGCCGGGGCGGTCAAGGGCTTGATCTCGGCGGCACGGAAGGCGACGCCGTGCCGTCCCTCGTTCTCCCACGGAGTGGCGATGAGGTCCCGGACCTGCACCGGCATCCCGTTCTGCACGCCCGCCGGCTCACCGGGAACGCTCACCGTCACCACGTCGGCCGAGGTACCGGCCATCAGGCACAGGCCGACCTGATACACGGTCTGACCGGTCTCCCGGTCCACCCGCAACTGACCGGTCTCCCGGTTGGCCACGCGCGGAGTCGGGGCGACGGCGCAGATGATCCCCGTGAACTTGGCGGTGTCGATCGGAAGGGCAACCACTACTTGAACTCCTTCTGTGTCTTCGACCCGAAGGCCAACCCCTTCGGGTTGTATAGCGACCCGTAGTACGGGTTCGGCTCAAGAATGAGCACCCGTACTACGGGTTGTCAAGCGACAAGAAGTGTTGGACGCTGTACGGGCTGATTGACAAGGCGAACCGGAAGCAGAGCGCGGAGACCCGCATGCCACCCAAGAGCAACCCGAAGAAGGACCCGCCCAAGTACCAGCAGATTGCCGATCACCTGCGAAAAGGCATCCTGGACGGCACCTACCCCGCAGGCCAGCCGCTCCCGTCCGAGGAGATCTTGGCGGGCCAGTTCGGCGTGACGCGCCCGACGGTCCGGCAGGGCATCGCGGAGCTACGGGCCGCCGGGTTGATCGAAGCCATGATGGGACGGGGGACGTTCGTCCGCTCCCCCCACGCCCGCCCCGGCCTCACCCGCCCGCGCGGCGTACGCCAGGACACGGACGGCCGCTACATCGAGGCGGACGGCCTCCGCTGGACCGACGCCGAACCCCCGGTCGCCACCCGCACGGACGCCCCGCTCGCGCTCGCGGACCTGCTCAGGATTCCGCCGGGCGAGCCCATGTTCACGTACGACAGCTTGCAGACCGCCGAGAACGGGCGGCTCCGCCAGCTTCACCGGACGTACGTGCCGTTTTCCGTGCTTATCGACACGAAGTACGAGGAGGAGGCGCCGCCACCGGCCCCGATTCTCTACGTGGCCATGGCCGAGCTGGGGCACGAGCTTCGCTTCACCGAGTACGTACGCACTCGCATGCCCCTCCCGGACCAGGCCCAGGCGCTACGCCTGCCCGCAGGGGTGCCCGTTCTTCACGTCCTCCGGGTGTCGCTCAACCAGCAGGGCACGCCCCTTGCCTTGGAGGAGTTCCAGCTTCCCGGGGATGGTGTGGAACTCAGCTACGGACTCTGACAACACGAGCCACCACAGCACCGTGTGGCTCAGATTTTCTCTACTTCATCAAGGGCGGCGCGTCCGCGCCGCCGGCGGCCCCTGCCGCCCCGTCCGGGCTGCGGCGCTGGGGCGCCGGTCCCGGCCGGACGACCGGGGCCGCCGCGAGGAGTAGCCGACCCGAGCAATCTGAGCTTCGGGACGGAGCCGGACGTCCTCCGGTCGTCGGACCGCCTCCCTCATCCGGTCCGATTCCACCGCGAGGCATGGGCAAGGCCCCGTACGCAGAGCATCGTCGGTGGATTCCAGCGATGCGCACGGGGCCTTGCCTGAAGAGCACGATGCTCAAAATGCGACCCTGACCCGAAACGGTCGCCATGGGTTCTTCAGCGCATCAGCGAGCGAGCCCGGAGGCACGCGGGCGTCTCACGACCAGCGGTGTCGTGCTGTCGAGTGTCATCTCCTCACCGCTCTCGAACAGGATGCGCTTCCTACCGCCGCACAGCGTGAACATGTTGGCCACGCGGAATTCGACGCCTTCCAGGCTCGCGAGGTCGCCCACTATCACGGTTGCCGCGTTCACGGTCTTGACCTCCGTGAGATCACTCCGCATGAACTTGCCTCTCCGGCAGACTCGCGACGCCGCTCCGGTCCGCCGAGGCTTCCCGTTCGCCCAGCTCACGCACCATGCCCGTACTCAAGGCGGACGCCAGCAGCTTCGCCGCCTCAGGTCGCACGGGGCCGAGGCGCACGATGCCGTCGCCGTTGATGTTGACGTCCCCGTTCAACCCGGGGAAGTCGGAGCCGAGCCCCAGCTCCCTCAGCATCTCCGCCAGGGCGTTCGCCCCGCGCTTGGCCTGTGTCCAGCCGCGCACGTACGGGACGCCGGGAATGAAGTCCTCCACGCGTTTCGCGCACACGCCTTGCCGGTCAGTCACTCGTGCCACCCCTTCGTATTGATCTTCACGTCCCTGCGCTTCCTTCCTCGTTCGGGTCCGCGAGGGCGAGCCGCAGCAACTCCGCCAGGCGCTCCGCCGTCTCCGGGGAGATCCGGCCGAGTTCCACGAACCCCTGGCCGAAGGCGTTCAGGTCGGCCCGCAGGTAGGGGAAGTCCCGCTCCATCCCGGCAGCGATCAGCACGTCCCGGAGGGCCGCCGTCGCATCCCGCGCCGCGTACCACTCCCCACCGTCGATCGCATACCAACTGGCCGCGTCGCTCCGCTCCCTCTCCGTGCTCTCACCGGACACGAGACTCGCCTTGATCCCGTCCGTCCGCGCTCTCGCCCCAGACCTCAGCCGCGGTCAGCCGGCTGTACTCCTCCCCGTACCGATCCGCTCGCGCCACCATCGCCGCGGCGGCAACGAACATCGCCGCCAGCGCCGCCGTGCGAGCGGGCGTGACCTCAGGCCGACGCATTGGGGCACGGAGCCATGTGTAGCGGTCGCCGCTCAGCGGCATCGGACCCGGCACGATCACGAACGACCCCACGCCCGCGTACCGGTACTTCGGCGGGTCCGCCGACTCCTCCCCGACCATCCGGTCGAACCGCTCACGCGATCCGGACGGCAGGAAGAAGCCGGTGCGCTTCCCACCCCAGTCGGCCATCACCGGGCCAAGAGGCAGGCCGCGCCGGTCGAGCTGCGCGAAGGTCTCCAGACCGACGTGCTGTTCGATCACCACGACATCGAAGTAGCGACCAGCGGGCAGCGCGTACGGGCTGCGCGGGTCATCCGCCCAGGCCGCCCGGCAGTCCTCCGGATCTTCGGCCGTGGCAGACAGCCATTGCAGTCCGCGTTTCGTCATCAACTGCATGAGGTTGACGTACCTCCCAGGTCTCCCCAACGGCCCGTCAGCCGCCTTGTGACCAGCGTCGTTTGCACGGCACCGCAGGGGGAGATGACGTGGGGTGACGTGGGGTGACGCCCGCTCCAGGACCACGTCAGCCCCCGTCATCTGCCCGGAGGAGATCTGATCTTCGGGAAGGTGGAGGACAGCAGGACTTTTCTTCCGTAAATTCGAAGCCCCGTCGACGCCCGCCCCATCGCACGAGGAGGCGCCCCATGACGGACGCGTCACAGTCGTTCGGAGTGCTCCTTCGTGACGCGCGCAAGCGTCGAGGGTGGGGTCAACTGCGTCTCGTCAGCGAGATGCGCACCGCCGCCGGACGCCGAGGCGAGACGCTGCCCACCGATGCCAGCGTGAAGCGCCGCATCGCGAGCTGGGAGAACGGGCACAGCATCCCGGACGAGTTCTACGGCCCTTTGCTGTGCGAATCTCTGGGTATCTCTGCTGCGGAGCTTGGGCTGAGTCACCTCACGGGCCAGGACGCTCGGCTGCTGGAGACGCGTTACCCGCCGACGCCGGAGGATGCCTTCCAGGTTGTGGTGCAGCTCTGGCGAGCGGATCTCAACGGGTACGAGCCGTTGGTCCTGTCCGAGCCGTCTCAGCCCGCTTGGAGTGAGGCGTCTCTCCGATGGCTCGTTGCGCCGGAGCCGTCGTTCCCGGCCGTCCAGGACGCCAGCGGAAGTCGCGTCGGACTCACCGACGTAGGCATGATCAAGAGCACGGGTGGCATGTTCGCCGAGTTGGACGACCGATTCGGCGGCGAACACGCCCGGCATTCCCTCGTGCAGTACCTCAGCCGGGACGTGGCCCCCCTACTCACCGGGCAATACACGGAACCGGTCGGGCGCGCGCTCTTTTCCACGGTCGCAGAGACCACGCTTCTCGCCGGTTGGATGTCGTACGACGCATGCCATCACGGCCTTGCCCAACGATATTTTCTGCAAGCCCTACGACTCGCCCAGGACAGCAGCGACCGGCGGTTAGCCGGAAGCATCCTTTCCGCGATGAGCCACCAAGCGACGTTCATCGGCCACTTCACGGAAGCCGCCACACTGGCCCGTGCGGCACGCATGGGTATCTCTGGCGTTGCGACCCCCACTCTCATGGCCCAGTTTCATGCCATGGAGGCGCGTGCACTGGCCCGTATCGGCGACATCCGCGCGTGCGAGCTGGCCCTTTCAGAGGCCACAAAGGCACTGGAACGTCGCAATAACAGCGACGAACCGGAGTGGATCACATACTTCGACGAGGCCGAATTGGCCGCCGAGGCCGCGCACTGCTTCCGTGATGTGAACAGCGCCCGTAGAGCCGTCATGCACGCGCAGAACGCCATGAGCGGCAGCCACGTCCGGAGTGACTTCTTCGCAACCATGGTGCTGGCCGATGCACACCTACGTGCCGGAGATTCCGAAGAAGCCTGCCGGGTAGCCCTTGACGCCCTTGACCTAGGAGAACAGCTCAAGTCTGCTCGCTGTGTCAGCTATCTCACCGAGTTCCGTCAGCGTCTCGATCTCGTTGGCGACACAGCGGCTATCCGTGACTTCCGTGAGCAGGCAGCGGAGCACCGGCTTTGGGTGGCAAGCGGGAAGATGAAGACAGGGTAGGTGTCGGGTCGGTCCGTTAGAACGGGCGCCAATTCCGCCGACTTCCGTCGGTCCGCAATGAATTCATTCGACGCCCAAATTCATCAGCAAACTTGTCGCTGGTGGCAACTTGATGGCCGATCCAGATCACCATCATCATTTCTCGGAGGTCTCCGAGGACCGGATAGCCGGGCCAGTTCATCAGGTCGAATCCGTAGTGGTACACGAAGGCTTCGTACTCCGCCCGAGTGTGCCATCCGTACCGCTCATAGTAGAGAGCGGTCTGCACCAGATCCCATTCACGCGGAGCCAGGGCGAAGCCATCGAGGTCGATCAGGATCGCACTGCCGTCCCGATGCCGGATGACGTTGCCGATGCTCGCGTCTCCGTGGATCAGCCCGAAGGGGAGCACGAAGTCCAAGCGGTCGTACTTCTTGTGCAGCGCTCCCGCGCGCTCCTCCAGGAACTCACGCTCGCTCTGCGCGATCCCATCGAGGGACCGGAGCCCGTCCCACAGCTTGGCGAACGGATCGAAGTAGGGGAGGCCGAGTGCTTCCGGCTCTTCCATCCAGTGCAACCGCTTCAGCAGATCGGCCAGTTCCTTCAGGGTGGCGTACTCCTCGCGGTCCTGGGCGCTCTCCCAGAAGGTCACGACCCGGCCGCCGGCCGTTAAGGGTTGTCGTACGCCCCCGAGGGCTCGCGTTGCCGGGAAGTCTTCCGTCTCCAGCCATCGGGCTACGCCGACCGCCCGGCCCATCTGGTCGAGGATCTCGGGGTCTCGGGCGATACGGACGATCACGGGAGGCGATGCGAGGCGGTACACGGCGTTGGAGCCCAGCCGCAGCAGCGCGGCGCCCGACGCATCCAGCCCGGCCAGGGTGCACGCCTCACTCAGGACCTCCCCCGCGGTCTCCTCCGTGAAGTCCGTCATGCCGCCCTGGGACCCGCTGCTGCCTGAGATCATGCTTCGACGCTACCGCCCGGGTGGGGAGTGCGGCAGGGCGCAAAGGTAAGCAGCACGTAGTGATCTTGGTTCAGTGCAGAATCAACCCGGGCTACTCAGCGGCCCACCGTGATCAGTGCCCCTTCGTTGCCAGACGCGTAAGCGCTGTGTGTAGGCCACTGACCGAAACTCGCCACTGTGGAACGGCGAGACCGAGCCGCTCCGGCGACCCGGGAGGGAGAAAGGCAATGTTGCATGGCACGCACACCAGAAACTCACGCCAGATTGCCAGACGCCGTTCGTGTAGGGCCCTATTGGCGCGGTAGCGCCGAGTCTTACTTACCCAGAAGGCCACAGCTCCCGGAACCAGCACCGCTCCCCAAGCCATGGGCTTGTTGTTGACAGATGCCCAAACGAAGATCATGGTGGCGATCCCGAACAAGATCCACCCAACTGGTCCCGGGCTAGTCCGCGAGAAGCTGCGGCGATGCGGCGGAGAGACAAAGCGGCCGAGTGTTGTGTGCAACTGCCCCGTGGCCCGGGTGCTGGTGCTCACATAGGCGCTGTGCCCAGCCGCGTAGCCAATCGCTCCACCGGTAGACCTACCGTTGAACGTGCCACTGTTGGCCTGGTAGAGGGCTTGAACAGTAGCTACGTTGTCGATACGGCCGCAGTCCAAACACGGCATGCGGTATGCCACCGCGCCCCCTAGTTCGCTTGCGTAGTCTCACTTCACAGAACCAGCCGAGCCTACGGCGATTGCTTCAGGGTTCTGAGCCCATCGCGCTCATAGGAGCAAGATCGCAACTGCGAGGGCTGAAAATATGCCCCTTGTGGCTGAAATGCTGAGTGGACGGCCTTCGACGGATGTAGTTCTGGCCGGTCGGCACAAGCGGATAGCTTGGCCGAGGCAGGTGGGAGCGCGGCGAGACACACGCGTGCCTGGTCTGGTCGGCGCACTCGCCGTCGTGGCTGACTGTCGTCGGCTGGTGTTCAGACAGGCATTGGAGACTGTTCTGGCCTGGAGGCCGCGACGCAACCCGTGACAGTAATTCGTGAGCTTGTCAAGTCCGTTGGTATCGGCCGACACCAACGGCCCCGGATGCCTGCAGTCTGTCCCGGACGCCCAGGGACACTCAGCCGAGGGACAGCACCGCATCACCCATGTCGCCTATCAGGTCGGTCAGGGAGGTTGGCGGGGATGAGGCCAGATCTCAAAGCCCTGCATCCAGCACGGGCGCCGTCCTCACTGGTGGCCGACGCCCGTTGGCCTGGCTCAATCATTGAGCCTCCACCAAACTGAGCAGTCCGCTAGAACAGGCGACCGAGCTGCTCCGAAATTCCGACGCCAGCCACTTCTGCCTCGCCACGCTCAAACGCATGAACGTGCTCGATAAGGCACTTTCCAATTACCTCACCAAGGCGAACTGGAACAGCGTTACCAATCAATCTTCCCAAACGACTGAACGTGACCTGCTCACCCTTCTTAAGGAACTTATAGTTCCTGGGGAAGGTTTGCAGCATCGCCGCCTCACGAAGGCTAATCGCGCGATCTTGCGTCGGGTGCCCGAATCGGCCGTTCCCATACCCGAAACATTGAGTAGTAATAGTAGGGGCTGGCGCATCCCATTCCATACGCCCGTAAACGCTGGGGTAAGTTGAGCCCGTCACCTTGCGATGACATTCCGCAACTAGATCCGGATCCCAATCACGCCAGGTACCGCCTGGCTTTGAAGCCTTGATTCGCTTCATGTTTGTTTCACTCAGAGACGAAGAAGTGTGCAGCGGGTCCCTCGGATGCTGCTCACCCGCGGCAATCGTCGGCAACTTACCAATTTCCTGACGAACAGTTCGCTGAGACCGTACGAACTGCGGAGTCAGATCAAGGCCATGTCCGCCGAGTTTAGATGCCAGAAGAACTAGACGCTTACGTGATTGCGGAATCCCAATTCGCGTGCATTCAACCTTCGCCCAACTCACTGCGTATCCCTTCAGGGAATCCAAGAACTCTGAAAAGACCGCATGATCCGCCAGCTGGACCACGTTCTCCATGGTCACAAGGTCGGGCTGTAGATCGGCCACAAGCGAGCCGAAGTTCAATACTAGCCGCCAGTCCATACCCCGCTTCCTACTACGGCCGCTTTGGCTGTAAGTAGAAAAGGGCTGGCAAGGAGCACATCCAGCGAGCATCGAATATTTGCTCGCCGAAAGATACGGCTCCAGCTCGGCGGGCTTGAGATCCTTCACATCTCGCTCAATGAAGGGCGCAGCGTTGTTAGCCTCAAATGGATAACGGCAGTGCGGGTCCAAGTCGACGCCAGCCGTGACGTTAATACCACTTCGAACCAAGCCGTGAGTAAGTCCTCCGACCCCGCAAAACAGGTCGACTGCCGAGATGAAGGGAGGGTCTTCACTCATGCAGTATCACCGCTTGGCCTGCTGTCTGATCGGAGAAAATCGTAGGACTCGATGTAGTTCTTAAAGCACGCGATCACCTCGCGTAGATACGCCTCGACGCACTGTGACGTCTCACGCAGCTCACGCACCACTACACCGTCCGCGCAATCCACGAAGGAGATCGAGCCATGAGCCAAGCCGTTTCTACGGTTCTTGACCAGCTGGAGGGGTCCCAGGCCGTCACGCCTCTTCCGCTTGACGTTCGCCTGCGTGGTCCCGGTCAGCGAGAGTGGACAGCCCAGCCGCTCAGCCATCCGGTAGATTACCTCATCGTCCCAGTTCCCCCCGCCACCGACGTCTATATCAAACGGTCTGACGGGGAGCTGCTGAACAATGTGCGCACTCATTTCGAGAGCATGCTTGAGCCGGCTCGGGGCAGACATGTCAGCATGCGTGCGGGCGGTGGCCCTCACCCATTCCTGTAGAAGTTGATCGTTGAGCTGATGCGGCTGCCATCTCCCAGCAGCCGAGGTCGCTTCAGTCAGCTCCGAGACGCATCTCGCCATCGTAGCTTCGACCAAGTTGTACAGCTGCAAATAGACGCTCGAATAGAGAATCCTCTGCTGCTTAGCGGTGATTCCGTATCCAGACGAAGCGATCCGGGGAATGCCGCTTTGAGTCGCCTCTTCAACTTTTTCAAGGAAGTCGATATAGGAATCCACCTCCCCGAAACGTTCTTCAAAAAAGGGGAAAAGGTCCGCGGTGCTCACGCTGTCACCAACTTTTCCCGAACGAATCCAATACGCCCATCAAGGCGTGAACGCGCATTCGCACCATCAGACCCCGTGATATCTGCGAATTCATCGCTCCCGAGCCACTCACCGACATTAAAGCGCTCTCGCCCAAAGTCCGCAATTTCAGGACGATCCTGTAGCGCCATGTAAGAACCGAGGACGATGGACTCGTATCGCGCCCGAGGCGTGGCCCTGCCACTCGGAGACCTTCGAAAGCCGTAAGGGAATACTCTCTGAATAAACTCCAGCGTGTCACGGAATCGACGAGCATAAGAGATCGACAAAGTCGAGTCTGTAGCGAACGCTAGATTCATCTTCTTGGCGTATTTGAACATGAAATCGGACGGGCGATCCTTGTAATCACCAAGGCCGTCTCCATAAGCGAAGAATCGTGTCACTAGTTCGTCATATCCGCGTTCATCCTTTTGCTTCTTACTCATGGGAGCAAGGGAGTGCAGGAGCGGATCATCTGCCAACTCAATGACCAAGTCGAGGAAGGGGCCAGCAAGTGCGCCGCGCCTGACCTCGGCTTTGTTGGCAATTTTACTGCCTGTGTTGATGCGTTCAAACATATCCAGACGGGCAGCCTCGTCAGCATGCTCGTTCAGGACGATTCCCCTGATCGACTTGTTCTTGATCTTCCTTTGCCTCGACTCGGGAAGATCCGCGAACGTAAATCCCGAGATATGTGAGAGTTGGTCAAGCTCTCCAAGGCGAAAGCCATCGAAAATGAACTCTTGCAAGGTGCGGAGCCGTTGAGATCCATCAACAACCTCAAGCTTGCCATCATCCATCTCCCAAAAGAAGACAAATGGAATTGGCAGCCCCATGATGACAGATTCGATGAACTTCGACTTGCGCTCTGGTTCCCAAGTGAACTCTCGCTGGTAGCGAGGAACGACATATTCGTCATCCCGCATCTTGCTAGCCAGGATCTCAACCGTGTACTCGGTGATATAGAAGTCGATGCGCTTTGACTGCTCAACGATCTGCTGCTCGGCAGCAGCCTGCTCGTCCGGACCGATCAGCAGATCACCGTTCGTCATCATCCGTCCCTACCTACGCACTATGCCCAGTGCATCGACTGCCCTGATACACGATCATGCCATGCCCTGTCACGCACTCTCTGAGGTTCACTTCACCTCCACTGCCGAAGGCAGGCTTCACTCATGCAGCAGGCCGCACGCCGCAGTTGTTCCGCCTTTACGCAGCCTGCGTCCTCAGGCGTCAACTCGAGCCTGGTCGCGGAGTCGCATGGGGCATCCACGATGGACCACAACGACGCCTAAATACCACACACGACGCGCGTCGCGCTAGCATGCACCCACGCCAGGCGTCAGGCTCCAACTACTCCGCCAGCGACAGGCACAGCCCTGGGCTCGAAGCTCACACACAGCTCCTGAGGGCAAGTGAGACAGAGGTCGCGGCCCTCGCCACGATCACACGCATTCTCCGTATTCGTGGATCATCCGTGGACGGGTCGCCTGCCCCCATGTGTGCTGTAGCGCCTGAACAGTGGGAATCGGGCGAGCCGAAGTGCCCTCCAGGGCCGTGTGCTACTCAGTCGGCAAGCCAGAAGGCAGCACCGAAGAAAAGGCAGCGCGCTCCGCGCAGACCGCCCACCAGCTCTCGCTGGCAGCGTCCACGACACGGACGCTCCACATTGCAGGCGCGGGGCACGGCGCAGCCCAGGAACACTCACACCGCGCCGATGCTATATCTATGCGGTGATGGCATTCCGCCCACGGGCCCAACCACTGAAGTTCCATGCCCCATATAGAGGCCAACGTTCGACCAGCATCGCTACGTATATGCCAGAAGTCTGCGACCGAAGTCATCGAAGCATGAGTGTCTAACTGCGTGACAACGCCGACGAACAACAGAGGACGCCCGCGAACGTCAGCGGACCATCACGCAGGTGAGAGGCGCACCAGCCCAAGGCGGAGCACGTACCCAAGTTGCTTCGGGACGAAGAGGTCGTGGGTTCAAATCCCGCCACCCCGACAGGCTGTAAGACCAGGTCAAGGGCTTGATCCGCATCGCGGGTCAAGCCCTTGAGTGGTTTACGGGCCGGTCTTGGGAGCCATTTGAGAGCCGGGCCGAGCGTCAGCCCGGAAGGCTCACCTCATGGCTTGTGCCAGCACGACCGCCGACAGTACGACGATCACATGCACTGTTGGTCACCCCTCAACGATCATCAGCTCGCCCCCTCCTGGCCCGGTTCAGGCAAGGTGTCGAGCCTGACACGTCGGATACCCCCGAACTCGCCCTCACCGCCAGAGCGCTGAAAGCGCGGGGGCAAATCGCCATACCCAAGGAGGGCGGGAGGTGCAGGGCAGAGATCACCGAGGTGCAGAAGGCCGGTCGCTTCCTGCACGGCCCTGACCCGGACGAGGCGGAGCGAGCCCACTACCGGAGGGCATTCGACGCGGCTCGCCAGTGTGCGCCGACGGAATGGAATCGGATCCGCCTGGCGCGCAGTCGCGTGATCACCGAAGTGGACGATGTCCTCGCTGCCGCGACCGCGGACCATAGCGCCTTCGAGATCTCCGACGTGAGCTTCCCCGCGTGCTGTCCCTGCTCCGCCTCATCTCGGGGCCATCGACAGTCAGGTACCGAGCGCTGCCTCCCGCTGCTGGTGAGGCCCACGAGCAGGCGCTGGCGCATGCCCGGGGTCACATGGGCGCAGCTCTGAGCCCGTCTGCCCCGGGCGACGGCACTGCGTGAGCCTTGATGGAAGTTTTCGCGCTGATGCGTCGGCGGATCTGGATCAGTGGCTCACTCCTGAGCCACGACGGTGACGTCACGCAGCACGTCCCTCGGGTGACGGCCGGATGGGAGCAGAAGCACGCTGCCGAGTACCAGCGCCTGTGACAACAGATGTCCGTTAGGGCCGTTGGCACGTACGAGCCGCAGCCGTTCGGCGGCGTCGGCCCACAACACGTGCTGGGCGGCTCCGCCGGTTCGCGGCAGGGCCGAACGTCGCCCCACAGGGGCCCGGGCGAGCTTCGCTGCGGGGAGCCATCTGGTAGCCGGTCTGCTCCCCGGGGCCCTTGAGACTCTCCCAAACTGCCTGAGGCTATGACGTTGACCAGGGGAGACATCGGTCAGGCCAGTGGTGGTCTTGGGTGGACCTGACTCGGGCAGATGTCCGACGTCACCCGTGGGCCTCGTTGACTTCTCACGTCGGCCTGACGTCAGGCACCGGTAACTCGGGCTTTGGCGTAGAAGACGATCCATCAACTGCGAAGCTAGCTTCGCAGTCTGACGGTGTGTATGCTTCGAGTATCGAAGCTCGGGCGTGCCTGGGCTGCGTGCGCAGTGGCAGGGCAGGGCGGGGAGAGGTTCGTCGGTTCCCGTCCGGCTCCGCGATCAAGACCGTTCAACCAATAGCCGCCGCACCACCCCGCATGGTTTGCAGGCCCGGCAGGGCAGTGCGGCTACACCGTCCCAGCGCAACGCGCGGGACAGGAAGGACAACCTAATGAGGATCGTCAACGTCCATCATGCATCGTCCCTGCCGCCCCGGACCAGGAGGGCCGTGATGGTTCTCCTGGGGATCGTCGTGGTAACTGTGGCGTGTGCTTCGTTCACGGGGCATGGCGCGGACGCACTGGCCATCGTCGCTGCCGCCATCCTGACTGTGGTGGCGGAGGAGATGGTGCGGACCGCAATGCGCACCTGGCTGCGGACCGTCTGACCTGACCGAGGGCGTGTGGGGGAGTTATGCACATACAGCTCCCCCACCCCCAGAAGCAGAGAAGTTTGTTATGAGGAGAGAAGGACGGAGGCACTGTGCGAGCAGGCGAGACATCCCCGGCTCACGTTAAGCAGATTCCGCTCGGGAGTCTCTGCGAGGTGGCTGCCGGTCCGTCCGGATCGCTGCTCGACAGCCTCAACGACGGGCCCGACGGAACTCCGGTGATCGCGCCGCCGGATCTCACCGACCACCACACGGTGGATACCCGGCGGCTGCGGCGGGTGCCTTGGAGCGTGGCCAAACGGCTCTCCCGCTTCGCTCTGCGGGAAGGCGACCTCCTCGTCGTGCGCCAGGGGACACTCGGTCGGCTGGCGCTCATCAAGGCAGAGCACGCCACGTGGCTCTACGGCTCGGCCTGTCTTCGTATCAGGCCCCAGCGCGAGCTCGTCCTTCCCGAGTATCTCGTGTCATATCTGTCCTATCCACCCGTGCAGCGGGCCCTGCTTGGACAGGCCCTCCCGGGCACCGTCCCCTCGCTCAACTCGACGACGCTGAATACATTGCCGGTCACCCTGCCACCCTTGGTCCGGCAGCACGCTGTCGTCGAAGCCCTGACCGATGTGGACGCCCGAATCAGAATCCAGCGGAAGATGGCCGACCGCCTGGAGGCGCTGCGGCCGGCCATCTTCGGAGAGCTGATTCAAGGAACGAGGCACACATGAGTCCCCTTGCCCTCGGGGAGTTGACGCGGGCCCTCTTCAGTGCCGCCGACGTACTACGCGGCAAAATGGATGCTTCGCAGTACCGTGACGTCGTCTCCGGAATGCTGCTCCTCAAGCGGGCCTCTGATCAACCAGGCATCCTTCATGTGCCCGAGCGCGCGCGCTGGTCCCATATCGTCGGCTACGAAGGTAAGGCGCTGGGGCATGTACTCAACGAGGCCCTATGGGAACTTGAGCGGAGCAACCGGGATGTACTAAAAGGCGTATTCGAAGCCCTCGACTTCGACAGAAGGCTAGGTCGAGCCGAGTTGAGCGAACTGGTCGATCAGTTCGACCGCATTACGCTGAGTGACGAAAACCTGGAGTTCGGCGATGTGGTCGGTCACGCATACGACCTGATCCTCAGCGCATTCGCCGACAGTGCCGGAAAACGCGGTGGGGAGTTCTTTACGCCCCGTTCCGTGGTCCGGCTGATGGTCCGCTTGGCCCGGCCACAAGGGGGACACTCGGTCTACGATCCGTTCGCTGGCTCAGGAGGCATGCTGATTCAAGCCAGCCAGTACGTCGACGAGCACAGTGAGGAGGGGACGGACCTTGCCCTCTTCGGGCAGGAGGTGAACAGCGCAACGTGGTCCACGGCCCGGTTGAACCTCCTGTTGCACGGAATCAGGAACAGTTCGGTGCTCTGCGGGGACACGTTGGCTGATCCGCTCCACTCACTGGAGGACGGGCATCTCAGACGTTTCGACCGTGTTCTGACCAATCCTCCCTTCTCGATGAACTACTCCGAGAAGGAGGTGAGGCACCCGGAGCGCATGAAGTACGGCTGGACACCCGAGCAAGGCAAGAAGGCCGATCTGATGAATGTCCAGCATGTGCTGGCCACACTCCGTCCGGACGGCATCGGAGCGGTGGTTACCCCGCACGGCGTGCTATTCCGGAGCGGAGTGGAGGCTGGGATCCGCCGGGGAATCATCGAGGACGCCCGACTCGAAGCGGTGATCGGTATTGGACCGAACGTCTTCCACGGCACAGCCATCCCTGCCTGCATCCTCGTGCTGCGGGGTACGAACGGAGCACCAGCAGATCAGCGCGGCCAAGTGCTGTTCATCAACGCGGAGCGCGAAGTGGTCACGGGGCGGTCGCAGAACCGTCTGGAGCCGCAGAACGTGGAGAAGATCGTGGGTGCTTTCCGCGAGTGGGCGGATATCCCCGGCTTCTCGCGAGCGGTCTCGCTGGATGAGATCGCGGCGAACGACTTCAACCTCAACATCCGGCGCTACGTCGACGCCGGTCCGCCTGCCGAACCACCGCTGGACGTCCGTGCGGCGCTGTCTGGTGGTGTGCCAAGAAGCGAAGTCGATGCGGAGGCCGGGAAGTTCCACGTCTTCGGTATCGGTCTCGCTGACCTGTTCACGCCGCGCGGTTCTGACTACTTCGATTTCCTGAGCGAGGGCTGTGAGGCGACCGCTGCGCGCATCCCGGGCCTGGCTGCTGTTCGAGAGCGGAATTTCATCGACCACTGCCGTGCGTGGTGGGCCGGAACGGAATCCCGTTTTGCCGATCTCGCGGGAACTGGGAGGCTGTTGATGCTGCGCTCCCGCCTCATGGCTTCCTTCCGTGAGGAGCTCCTGGCGGAGGGGATCCTGGACCGGTACCAACTGGCCGGCGTCTTCGCAGCATGGTGGTCAGACCGGCACGATGACCTCAGAAGCCTGGACCACCGCGGTTTCTCAGGGGTGATCGACCGGTGGGCGGCGGCCGACGGCCAACGCTCGTACCGTCCTGAGGGCCTGGCGCGCGAACGAGTACTCGATGTCCTTGGTGACGATCTCCGAACTCGCGCGGAGAGGCTCGTCGCCGCGGAACGACAGAGACTGGTCAACGTCTATCAGTCATGGGGAGACCGATACGCGACCTCGTTCGCGGACTTGGAGAGGCAGAGCGAGGACGCTGCGGCACGGCTCAGGGCCCGCCTGAAAGAGCTTGGCTACACCGGACCGGCATAAACTGAGTTGGCGCCACAGTCGCATCCGCACCGCTGCCGAGTTCCCGCTGCATCCGGACGGTTCCACCCTTGTTCTGCTCAGCCTACGCCTGTGTTGGTCTCCCACTCCCTACTCCCGCCAGCCGCCAGGCCACCTCACGGAGTCCGCGTCCGGCCTGGCTGTGGGCACGCGATACTTTCGCCTTCGGCTCCGGCCCCTCGTGGACGTTCGTCGCCCTTCTGGAGGAAGCCATAGGCTGCCCAGGATCGTCCTCCTCCGGAACAGGCGGACGATCGTATCGGCCACAACAGCGCCTCACCCCCCTCCAATCTCCACCACCGCCCGCCTCGCCTCCCTCACGAAATCCGTCCTGGCGCGGTCCAGATCGTCCTGTGTCTCATGGCGCCGCAGGGCGTCGAGGAGTTGCCGCGCGGCTGCGGCGACCTCTTCCGGGCCTTCGAGGACGACTCCGGCGTAAGCCCGTTGCAGAGGTCCCTGTTCGTCGCCCGTGCCCCGGCCCGTGCGCTCCACCAGGATGCGGGCCTCGGCGGCGCCCAGGAACTCCGCGTAGACCTGGCGTCGGAGAGCGACCGCGCGCTGGACGTCCGCCCCGCGGACCGTCATGCGGACCGACTCCAGCAGCGCCTCCGCCTGCCGGTCCCCCGCGTGCCGGGCCGCCTCGGCCTGGCGGATTCCCGCGTTCCGGGCGTACCAGCCGGTGACGACGCTGCCCGCGAGCGCCGCCCCCGCCGCGACCAGCGCGATAGCCAACTCGGACATGCGGCCCCTCCTTCGCTTCCCGTTGCTCCCACCTCACCATGCCCGCACCGCACACCTCCTCCGAACGTCACCGCCACCTCGGGCTGTACGATCGCGACATGCCGCCGGACGATGCCAGTAGACCTCTCCGACCTGCGGAAATGCCCGTCCCTCTGCCTGAGGAACCGATAGAATCGAACGATTGGGGCGACGGGCGACGGGCGACGGGCGACGGGCGACGGGCGACGGGCGACGGGCGACGGGTGCTGCTTGCCGCTCGGTCCGCTGTCGCGCTCTACCGGCTGCTGGACGCCGCCACCGCCCTCGCCGGCGATGAGCGCGTCTCCCGGTATTTCACCCTCGTCCCGGGTTCGGACTTCGGGGTCGACATGCTCTCCGCGATCGAGCGGGTCGGCGGCAGAAGCGTGCCCTGGGCGGAGGCGTGCTCCCGCTCGTACGATCTGATTCTCACCGCGAGCCCGAAGGGGGATCTGGCCCACCTCCGGGGGAGGCGGGTTCTGTTGCCGCACGGGGCCGGGTACAACAAGGCGATTCCCGGGGAGGGGGAGGGGTCGGCGGGGTCGGATTCGGCGTCTGGGCTTGACGCCGTGCTGCTGAGTCCTGCGGACGGCGGCGGCTCCTCCCCGATAGCCCTGCACGCCGTCGCCCATCCCGAGCAGGTGGCCCGGATCGCCGTGGCCGACCGGCGTGCCGCCGACCGGGCCAAAGTGGTCGGCGACCCCACCCTGGAGCGCCTCCTCGCCTCCCGGGCCCTCCGCGACCAGTACCGGAACGCCCTCGGCACCGGCCCTCGCACCCTCCTCGCCCTCACCTCGACCTGGGGGCCCGAATCCCTGCTCCGGCGCCATCCGGATCTGCCCGCCCTGCTCGCCACCCGGCTCCCCCACGACACCTACCAGGTCGCGCTGATCGTGCATCCCAACGAACGGAGTCTGCTCGGTGCGTATGAGCTGGCCGAGCGCCTCGCACCCGCCCTCGACGCCGGGCTCGTTCTGGCGGAGCCCCACGAGGAATGGGCTTCCGTGCTCGTCGCCGCCGATGCCCTGCTCACCGATCACGGGTCGGCCGCCCTGTACTACTGCGCCACGCAGGACCGGCCCGTCGTCGGGCTCCCCCGGAGCGGGTCCGAGCTGATTCCGGGGAGTCCTGTCGATGGTCTTCTGCGGGGAGTTCCCGTGCTGGTGCCCGCCGCAGGCCAACCAACGGGGGGCCTGGCCGGTGGGTTGGAGAGGGCTCTGCGTTCCTACGTTCCGGGAAGCGGGCAGGGCGCGGCCCGGCGGGCCTTCGCCCATCAAGGGCAGGCGCTCCGGCGGCTGCGGTCCGAGCTGTATGCCCTGCTGGGGCTGGTCCCTCCGCATTTCAGCAGCCCGCCCCGGCTTCTGCCCCCGCCACGGCCCGCGGCCCGGAACCCGGCGGCGTTCGATGTGCACGCCGAGGTCGAGGGGGACTTGGTACGCGTCATCCGGCGGCCCCTCAGCCCGGACGCGCCCGGAGATCATCTGGCGGCCGAGTACGGGGTTGCGAGGGAGGGGGTGGTGCGGTCGGCGGGGCTGCTGTACCGGCGCGGGCGCGCCCTCGCCGCGCACTCCGACCGGAAGGACCCGTCCTGGACAGCGGGTGGTTGGGTCGAGTACGTCCTTTCCGCCTATCCGGGGTGCCGTTCGGCGGTGGCGGTGGTGTCGGCGGATGTGATGTTGTTCCGGAGCCGTGGGGGCGAGGCGGCCTGCTACACCGTTCGGGTCGAGCCCCTCGCCGAGGCCGGGCGGATCGTTCGGGCGGACCCCGCCGCGGTTGCCTCGGGCGTGCACGCCTGGTTCGTCGGCGGAGTCCCACGGCCCCTCGCCGCTCATTCGCTGAGCTGTGCGATCGGCGGGCGGAGCTATCGGGTGACGGTTCGACCGGCCACCGGCGAGGAGGTGATGGCCCCCTTCTGAGAGTCTGAGTCGTCGTCACTGCCCGCCCAGGCCGTTGAGCCGCCGGATGGCGTCCGCCGCCGTACGGTGTTCCGCCGCCTCGGCGCCGTGCCCCTCCGTCTGCGCGAGTTCCGCCAGGGCGTCATGGACCCGTGCCCGGTCGAAGCCGGATCCCCGGCGGCGGGCCGCGTCCAGGGACCGTTCGTACAGTGCTCGCGCCTCCGATGTCCGGCCGAGGCGGTGCAGGACGCCCGCGAGGGCGAATCCCGTACGGCGGGCCATCCGCTCGCGATGCAGCGCGACCGCCTCGTCGTGTGCCTGGGTGAGGATGTCGTGGGCCGCGTCCAGTTCGCCGAGGTGGGCTCGGGCCTCTCCGAGGCGGTAGGACTGGAGCATGGCGCCGTAGGGGTTGGGGATCGCGCGGTGCATCTGGCGGGAGCGGTCGAACTCGGTTGCTGCCCGCATCCATTCGCCGCGTACCCCGGCGAGCATTCCTCGGAATTCGACCACCGACGCTGCGAGTTTCCGGTCCCGTTCCTCGCCGTCCGCGAGGAGGGGGAGGACGGCTGTGGCCGCGTCGAGTTCGCGCTCCGCCTCGTCCACCGCGCCCGCCTCCCACAACTGGCGCGCGAGCTGGCACCGGGTGCGTACCAGCCAGTCCGGGCGGGCGCCGTGCCGGACCGCCGACGCCACGGCGAGCCGCAGCGCGCCCACCACACCGGCCTGGTGCGGGTGGTCCAGCGCGTACGTCCACACCGGCTCGGACAGCGCCACCACCTCCGCGTCCATCCCCCGCTCATGCGCCAGCCGGACGGACGCCAGCAGCACATGGCGTTCCTCGTACAGCCAGGCGGACGCGCGGTCCGAGCGCTCGGCCTTCGTCGCCGGGTCGGCCGTCGCCCCGGGGTCGGCCAGCGGTGCGTCGGGGGCGAGGGGGAGGGCGGGGTGTTCGTCCGCGACGATCAGCCGGGTACCGGCGGCGAACCGGTCCGCCCGCTGGAACTGCCGCACCAGCCAGCCGAGCAGCCTCCCGAGGCCCTCCTCGGCCTCCCCCTGCGGGGCGTCCCTGCGGCTCCGGCGCAGCGCGTGGGCGCGCAAGGGGCCTGGCAGCCTCAGTCGGCCATCATCACCACCGCCGCCCTCGGCGAGCAGTTCGCTGAGGTCGAGCAGTCCGGCGCGGTCCAGTTCCTCAAGGGCGTCCTCGCAGGGTTCCGGTCCGAGGCCGAGCAGCGCGGTCGCCGACTCCTGGGTGAACGCCGTCCCGGGGTGGTGGGCCAGCAGGCGGTAGAGGCGGGACGCGGTACCCGACAACCCGTCGTACACCGTGTCCCAGAACCGCTCCACCCCGGCGACGCCCTTCTCCTCCCACTCCTCCCGCAACTGCGGGATCAGCCGGGACAGCGGACGCAGCCGACGCGCCCGCACCCAGCCGCCTGCCACATGGAGCGCGGCGGGCAGTCCCTCGCACAGCCGCACCAGTGCCCGTACGGACTCGGGGTCGGCGGCGAGGCGGGCGTCCCGGACGACCAGTTCCAGGAGTTCCGTCGCGGCCCACTCCTCCAGCGGTGGCAGGGCCATGCCCAGGGCCGTGCCGTCCTCCAGGTCGCGCAGCGGGCTGTGACTGGTGACGATCACCAGACTGGCGCCCGACGCCGGGAGCAGCGGGACGATCTCGGAGGCGTACCGCGCGTTGTCCAGGATGAGGACGAACCGGGCGTCGGCGGTCTTGCTCCAGTACTGGGTGCAGCGCGCCTTGAACGACGCCGCGACGAACGACGGTTCCACGCCGAGCGACTCCAGCAGTTGTGCCAGCACATCGCCGGGGTCGAGCCCGCCGCCCAGCCGGAAGTCGTCCAGGTCGACGGAGCGGACGCCGTCCGCGAAGCGGTCCCTCAGGACCCGGGCGAGCAGCCGGGCCAGCTCCGTCTTCCCCATGCCCTGCGGGCCACTGAGGGTCACCATCAGCGGCCTGGAGGACGTTCCGGATGGTCCGGAACGTTCCGTCCACTCGTCCACGGCCCGCAGGACCCGGTCCCGCTCCTCGTACCGGTCCACGAAGCACGCCGGCTCCGGCGGAAGCTCCACCCTCATAGGACCCAGCTCACCCACTCTGTCTCGCACCGACGGACTCCACGACCACCCAGCCAACCATGCACCACGGGGACCCGGTTGGCGGTCGTTCCGATTGGCGGTCGGTTCTATTGCGGTGGGATCAGTCAGCCGGAGGCCGAGTCAAGGGCCAGGTCCAGGTCCAGTTCCGCCCACACCGTCTTCCCCACGGGGTGCCGCCGCACCGACCCCCACCGCAGCGCCAGCGCGTCCACCAAGAGCAGTCCCCGGCCCGACTCGCCCTCCGGGTGCGAGGTCGGCACCGCCGCAGGCAGCCGCTTCTCGGCGGCGGCGTCCGCCACCTCCACCCGCAGCACGCCCGTCGCCGGGTCGAGCGCCAGGGTCAGGCCACAGGAGTGGCCGGGGACTCGGCCGTGCTGCACGGCGTTCGCGGTCAGCTCCCCGATCACCAGCGCCACGGCGCACGACCCGTCCGACTCCGGCGGACAGCCCTGCTCCGCCAGCCACAGCACCGCCAGCCGCCGGGCCCTCCGGGCACCTCGCGCGGAGGGAGGGAATTGCAGGGTGAGGGCGGGGGCGCCTCCCGTCGTCATCGTCGTATTCGTCTCTGTCAGCACGGCCTGCCCGTCGCCTTCTTCTGTTGAGTCGTCACGTTCCGTGCTCAAGAGTCGTCCAGTCGCCCTACCCTCAACAGGTGACATGGCATTACCTCTCCGCCCGTAAGGAACGGAAGTGACGCTTTGGCCAAGGAAATTGACACGAGTGTGTCCATGGCCGTGCTCTTCGGCAGGCGGGTGTGCAAGCTCCGTAAAGCGGCGGGACTGACACAGGCCGAGTTGGGCGCGCTGGTTCATGTGGTGAGTACGCGGATCACGCAGATCGAACGGGCATCGGGAGCCAAGCCCACGCTGGAGCTGACCCGGGCGTTGGACTCCGTCCTGGGTGCGGATAATTTGTTAATCGAGTTGTGGCCGTATGTGTATCGGGAGGCGTTTCCCGACTGGTCGCAGAAGTTCATCGCCGAGCAGCGGCGGGCACTGGTCATTCGGGAGTACGCGGCTCATCTGGTGCCTGGGCTCTTGCAGACGGAGGGCTACGCGCGGACGGTTCTCAGCCTCGGTCAAACGCTTTCCAGCAATGAGCAGTTGGAGGAACGAATCGCCTTCCGCATGGGGCGGCAGGACCGACTCACGGCACCCGATCGGCCTGAACTCTGGGTGATCCTCGACGAATCGGTGCTCCGGCGCCCTGTCGGCGGTCCGGCGGTGATTCGTGAACAGATGGAGAAGATTCTCTGGGCCGCGGAACAGCCGAACATCACCCTTCAGGTGCTGCCGTTCTCCCAGAGCGGGCACGACGTCATGGGCGGCTCACTGTCCCTGCTCAACATGCCAAATGGCTCCGAGATCGCCTACACGGAGGGTTCGCACTACGGCCAACTCATCCAAGAACCAGCGGAGATCCGCGCCTTCGCACTGGCCTACGATCGATTGAGGGCGGCAGCGCTGCCCCCGCTCATGTCCCTGGACATGATCCGATCCGTGTTGGAGGTCAGCGACCGTGGAGCGAAGGTCCCACCCCAGTCCGACCAGCGCCGTTTGGCGAAGGAGCAGCTACAGCAATTTCGAGGGCGGCAACTGCGTGGAGGTCGCCGCCGGATTCACGTCCGCCGTCCCCGTCCGTGACAGCAAGACCCCGGAGGGCCCCGCGCTCCGCTTCGAATCCGCCTCCTGGGCCGCATTCATAGGTGGGTTGAAGAACGACTAGCGATCCGCTTCCGCCGCCGGACCCTCGTTGACGGGGGTCCGGCGCCCCACCAACCCCCTTAAAGAACCGGGGTAAAGAACTCCCGCCCACCCACCCACCTCACCTCCCCCGACCCGCCGCGAGGCGCGCGTCACCCGTTTGTGTGACTCGCTTGCGGGTTTGGGACACGTACCGTTACGTTCACCGCAACAACCCCATACACAAGACGGCCCCCGCCGGGACTGGCATCCCGGACGAGGGCCTGACCGCTCAGGAAGAAGCGCCTTCCCGATGGCTGAATCGCAGTCTAACGCGCCCTCGCGCGCCCACGCCGGTACTCCGACCTCCGGCGTCACCCACATCCGAACCCGCCTCGCCGCCGACTTCACGGTGATCTCCAACGCCCTCGTCCAGCGGCGCGGCAGCGCGGTCACCATCGGTGTCGCCGCGTACATCTCCTCCCTCCCCGACGGGGCTCCCGTCTCCATCGCCGCCCTCTGCGCGCACTTCAGCGAGGGCGAGATCCTGATCTCGCGGGCGCTGCGGGAACTGGAGGCCGCCGGGTACCTGGAGCGGCGGCGCGAGCGGCTGGCGTCGGGGCAGATCCGTACCCGTACGTACTTCTACGACGTTCCCGGTGGCGGTGATCCCGAGCCGGACGGGCCGACGCCGGAGCCGCCGCCCCCGGCGCGGAAGCCGGACGCCCCGGATGCCGCCGTCCCGGCAGGGCGGGCCCTGTCCGGCGTGGACCCGCAGGCCATCGCCGTGTTCGCCTCGCTCCGCCGGGTCGATCCTCGGCTGGTGCTGTCCGAGCGGGAGGCGGTGCGGCTGGCGCCCGCCGTGTGCGAGTGGCTCGCGGCCGGGGTCTCGCCCCACCAGATCACCGCCACCCTCACCGATCGGCTCCCGGATCACTTCCTCGGCCGCCCGGTGGGCATCCTCGCCTTCCGGCTCCGTGAGACCCCCCTGCCCGCCCCGCCCGCCTCTCCCCTTCCGGACCACCTTCCGGAACGGCCGGCGGTGCTGCCCCTCCAGACCTGCGACGGGTGCGAGCGGGCCTTCCGGTCGGCGGTCAGGGGTGAGCGGTGCCGGGACTGCCGGGAGCCGGTGCGGGCCAGCGCGTGAGCCGGAGGATGAGCGACCGGTTCAGGGATGGGCTTCTGACGCCGACAGAAACAGCCTCCTACCTGGAGATTCCGCAGTCGACCCTGGCCTCGTGGCTGAAGGCCAGGGCCGCCGGGGCACCGCTGGTTCATCAGGTCGAGCCGGGGCGCAGGGGGCAGCCCTCGGTGCCGTTCATCGCGGTGGCCGAGGCGCATGTACTCCGTTCCCTGCGTTCGCTGGGGCTCCGGATGAGTGAGATCAGAGAGGCGGCGGCAGCCGTACGGGACGCGTTCGCCACGCCGTACGGGCTGGTGTCGAAGCGGGTCGCGACGGACGGGGTGGAGATCTTCGTCGGGCATGGGCTCGGGGATCTCCGCAGAGCCCGAGGTGGTCAGGCACCCATCCAGGAGGTGGTTTCCGACCACCTGCGCCACCTGAACTGGGAGCCCGACGACGACTTCCCCTCCAGCCTCCGGCTCAGGCAGTACCCGGAGTCCGTGCCCGTGGTGATCGATCCGAGGTTCGGGCAGGGGAGGCCCGTAGTGGCCGCGAACCGTGTCCCGGTCGGGGCCATCACCGACCTCTGGGAGGCCGGGAGAGCGTCGAGGACATCGCCTACGACTTCGAGCTGACTCCGGAGCAGGTGGACGCGCTATGCCGCGCAGTGGTGCGCCTTGCCGTCTGAGTTCTTGGGCGGGGGGCCGTGCTCTTCTACCCGGGCCGGGCTCAGGGCACCCGCCCCGGCCCCGGCCCCGGCCAGATCCTCCCCGCCCTCACTCCCCCAACCCCTCCTCGATCACCGCCCTGAACTCCTCCAGCGACCCCGGATTCGCGATCTTCTCGCCGTCCACGAAGAACGTCGGCGTCGAGTTCACCCCCAGCCCCACCCCGTCCTCCTGGTCCGCCAGGACGCGGCCGGCGGTTTCCGGGTCGGCGAGGTCGGCGTCGAAGCGGGTCATGTCCAGGCCGAGGTCGGCGGCGTAGCCGCGGAAGACGTCCTCCTTCCAGTCCTGCGACTCCCCCCACTCCTTCTGCGAGGTGAAGAGCTTGTCGTACATCTCCTCGAACTTGCCCTGGCGGGCCGCCGCCTCCGCCGCGCGGGCGGCCGGTTCGGCGTTGCGGTGGCCCGGCATCGGGAAGTAGCGGGCGACGAAGGTGACCCGGTCGCCGTACTCCTTCTTCAGTTGTTCCACGGCGGGGTAGTACGCGCCGCACGCCTCGCACTCGAAGTCGAGGAACTCGACGACGGTCAGTTCGCTGCGCTCCGGGGTCGTCATACGGTGGCTGGAGGGGCGGACGGCCTCCGCCTCGGCGGCGGGGCGGACGTCCAGGCTGGTGCTGCCGGTGCCCTCGGGGGCGAGGAGGAGGTAGACGCCGTAGGCCGTGGCGAAGCCGACGATCAGTACGGCGGCGGCGATGAGGTTCTTCTTCAGTTTGGTCATGGGTTCTTCCGGTCGGGGGAGGACGCCGGTCGGCGGTCGCGGGCGTGGAGGCTCGCCAAGTAGGCGTTGTAGGCCGTCAGGGGGTCGTTGCCGTCGCTCTGGTCGATGCGGCGGTCGATGCGGCGGGCCTCGCGGCGGTCCGCCCGGATCCACTGGGCGGCCAGGACGACCGTGGTGAGGAGGACGGGGATGTCGCCGGTGGCCCAGGCGATGGCTCCGGCGTCGTACTGGTCGTCCAGGGGCTCGGTGACCCAGGGGCGGTCGAGGGCGTTCCACCAGCCCGCGCCGATCAGGGTGCTGGAACTCATCAGCGAGATGCTGAACCAGGAGTGGAACGGCATCGTGAGGATGAGGGCGAAGAGGCGGCCCAGGTAGGGCGGGCGGCGCGGACCCGGGTCGATGCCGATGATCACCCAGAAGAACAGCAGCCCGACGGCCAGGAAGTGCACCAGCATCACCACATGGCCGAGGTGACTGCGCATCAGCGTCTCGAAGAGCGAGGTGTAGTAGACGGCGTACGCGCTGCCGATGAACAGGACGCTCGCCACCACCGGGTGGGAGATCAGCCGGACATAGCGGCTGTGGAGGAGGGTGAGGAGGAGTTCGCGGGGGCCGGGGGGTGAGTGCTTGGGGGCAGTGGGGAGGGCTCGGAGGGCGAGGGTCGCGGGGGCGCCGAGGACCAGGAGCAGCGGGACCGTCATGGCCAGGATCATGTGCTGGCCCATGTGCACGCTGAACAGGACTTTTCCGTACGTCGACAGTCCGCTCATGGTCGCCAGGACGGTGACCGCGAGACCGGCCAGCCAGGCCGTCGTCCGGCCGGGCGGCCACCGGTCGCCCCGGCGGCGGAGCTTGCGGACACCCGCCAGGTACAGGGCGCCCGCCGCGGCCGTGCCGAAGGCGAAGAGCGGGTCGAAGTGCCATTCGGTGAACAGGGGGGTCCAGGGGAAGTTCCCCAGGGGCGGGGGCATGGGGAAGCCGAGGAGTTCCTCGGCGCGGGTGAGGGGGGCGGTCGTCCCGCCGGGGGGCGGGGTGCGGGAGAGGGCCACGGCCAGGCCGGTCGTCGCGGCCATCAGGAGCAGTTCGGCGGCGGCGAGACGGAGGAAGGGCCCGCGGCTCCCCGTCCGCAGGGCCGGGAGCGTCCGGCGGCGGTGCCACGCCCCTACGGCCGCCAGCCCGCCCAGCGCCACCACCTTGCCCAGCAGCATCAGTCCGTAGGGGGTGGTGAGGAGGTCGGCGGGGGACGGGAGGCGGACGGCGGCGTTGACGATGCCGCTCGCCGCCACCGTCAGCAGGGCCCCGCCCGCCAGCGGGCCGAAGCGGCGTACGACGGTCTCCGTTTCCTTGTCCGTTTCCGTGTCCGTGTCCTTGTCCTTGGCCTTGGCCCCGCGCACCGCCACCACCAGCACGAACAGCAGCCCGCCGACCCACACCGCCGCCCCGGCCAGATGCAGGGCGAGGCTGGTGACGGCGGTGTCGTGGTTGCCGGAGGCGGCGGAGTGGCCGGTGAGGGCGGGGGGCAGGAGGCCGGTCAGGGCGAGCAGCAGGGCGACGCGGGCCCAGCGGGCGGTGGAGAGGCCGATGGCGAGGGTCGCGACGAGTGCGGCCACGGCCGCCGTCACGGCGTACGCCCGGCCCCGCGCGTCGGTGATCACGAAGTCCGCGATCACCTCCGGGGTGAGGATTCCGGACCCGTCCCCGGTCAGCAGGGGGCGGGCGAAGAGGTCGGAGAGAGTGAGGAGGAGGGTGGCGACGGACAGCACGGCCCAGGCGGCGGCGGACGCGACCACCCAGTCCACGTACCGGAGCTGGGTCGGCTCGAGCCGTCGGCCGCCCGGCAGCAGCACCGCCACCAGCAGCAGCGCCCCCACGGTCGTCACCGCGGCGGCGTCGGTGAGCACCCGGGCCACGGGCAGCGCCCACGCGGTGAACGCCCCGGCGTCCTCGATCCCGGGGACGTTCGCGCCGCTCGTCGCCCCGCCCCCGGCCCACACCGCGACCAGGGCGACGGCCACGGCGGTGAGGGGGGCGAGGAGGAGAAGGGGGAGGCGGTGGGGGCGGTTCCGGGTGGGGTGGGGGTCAGCGGGCATCGTCGTTGCTCCCTGTCGGTCCGCGCCGCTGGCGTCGTCGTCGTGCTCCGTATGCGAGGGCACCGGCACCGGCGGCGGCCAGCGCCGCGCCTGCGGCGAGCAGGGGGGTTCCCGGGCCGGAGGAGCCGGAGGATCCGGAGGAGGGGGCGGGCTCCGCCGCGAGGGGCGAGGGCGGCTCCGGTTCCGGTTCCGGAAGCCCCGGCTCCGGCTCCGGAACCCGGGTCGGCGCGGGCGCCTCCACCTCGAACGCGTATGACCCCGTCACCGGATGCCCGTCCCGCGACACCACCCGGTATCCGACCGTGTACCGCCCGCCGCCCTCGGGACCACCGGCCCCGGTATCGAGGGCGAGCGACACCGTCCGGCCGTTCACCTCCGGCTCGCCCCGGCCCACGGACGTGCCGTCCTCGGCGGTGACGGCGAGCTGGGCGTAGCTCTCGCTCATCGGGTCGGTGAAAGTGAGGGTGATGTCGGGGGGCGGGGCGGTGAGGGTGGCGTCGGCGGCGGGGACGCTGGTGGTGAGTTCGGTGTGAGCCCCGGCGGGTGGGGCGGCGGTGGCCAGGACCGCCAGTGCGGCGGCGGGTACGGCGAGGGCGCGGGCCGTCGTACGGACGGCCCGCCTGTGGGTGCTCTGCATGATCGATCGGGCGCTCTCTACGGGCCCCGGCGCGCGCCGCACCGCACGGCCCTCGGGGCACGCCCGTCAGGGCAGCGCGGGACCGCCGATCGGCGTCGACCGGAAGGGGATCAGGTCGGTGAGGTCGGACCACCGCGGCGCCGGGGGCGCCCGCCCCGCCGGTCGCCGCGTCCGGATCGCCGACCGCAGCGGCGTCGTCCCCCCGGCGACCGCGACCCGCGGCCCGGTCGTCCCGAACCCGGGCGCGAGCCGGGGCCACACGAACACCAGCAGCCGGTGGACGGCGGTCAGCACCGGCCCGCTCTGCCACAGCAGCCGTTCGCCGACGCCCAGCAGCCGCGCCGCGAGGAGGGCGGCGACCAGATGCCCGGCGAACAGCACCCCGGAGGACGGTCCGGCACCGGCGCCGCCGTGCTCCAGCAGCGCGGCCGACCCGCCACCATCGGGCAGCGCGTACGCCGAGTGCGCGGCGATCTGGGCGGCGGCGAGGGCCGCGATCACCTGCGCGTCGGTCAGCCGCCGCCGGGTCAGCAGCAGCGCCCCCGGCACGGCCACGACCGCCACGGCCGCGACGATCAGCCAGCCCGGCGCGTGACAGCGGGCCAGCACATGCCCCATCAGCGGCAGCAGCACGCACACCGCCGCCAGCACCCCGGCCCGCAGCCCCCGCACCACCCCGGACGCCGGCGAACCGCCTGCGGCGGGGCGGGGACGCGGCTTCATGGGCGGGACCTCTGGGGCGTACGGGGGCGGGGGGTGGCTCCCGGCAGCGTACCGAGGCCCCTGCGCGCCGCCGTGCGGTACCCCGTCGCCCGGCACCGGTCCCTCCCCACGTGGAGACCGGTGCCGAGCGACGCGTCTGGTGGGACCCGGGGCCCAAAGGCGGGCGGGGCGGGTCCTGGGTGGGGCGCGAGGGAGGTGAGAAGGGGTTGAGAAGGAGGTGAGGGGAAGGGGAGGGGAGTGGGGGTGGGGCGGCGGGTTCAGGGTGCTTGCGTCGGGCCGGTGCTGCGGGCTCGTACGGTTGGCTGAAGTTGACCCAGAACGTGCGGCGTCATCAGGTGCCTCTCCGCGCGCCGAGCCGGTGACCTGCCCCGGCTGCGCACGCCGGGTGCGCTGTTGGGTCGTGATCCTGCCAGTCGGGGCCGCCCGCGGAGGAGGTTCCGGTCTTCGCGGCCCCGCTTCGTCGCAGGTCAGCCATATAAGCTGAGTTTTCCGGTCCGGACGGACCCGGGGTGAACCGGAAAACGGCGCGCGGTGCGGGACCGGCGGAGGAGGGCGTGGTGGGGGCCGATTCCGAGGCGCGTACGGCGTTCGCCGAGCGGCTCGCGCTGCTCTACAAGGAGGCCGGGAACCCGCCCCTGAAGAGCGTCGCCGAGGCCGTCGTCCGGTTGCAGCGGGTCGACGAGCGCGGGCGGCCGGTCCGGGTGTCGGCGCAGCGGATCAGCGACTGGCGGCGGGCCAGGAACGTGCCCGCGCAGTTCGCGGCGCTCGCCGCCGTGCTCCAGGTGCTGATACCCGCCGCCCGGCGCGCCCGGCCCACCCCCGTCTCCGCCGGGCTCTACGACCTGCCCCAGTGGCAGCGGCTGTGGGAGCTGGCCGTCGGCGATCCGGCCGCCGCCCGCGAGCCCGAGGGGGAGGTGCCCGCCGCCGAGGTGCCGAGCGGGGTCTGTCCCTATCGCGGGCTCGCCTCCTACCGGCAGGAGGACGCGGGGTGGTTCTTCGGGCGGCGGCGCTCCACCGAGACCCTGGTCGACCGGCTCCGGGACGCCGAGCGCACCGGCGGGATCGTGATGCTGGTCGGTGCCTCCGGGGCCGGGAAGTCCTCGCTGCTCAACGCGGGGCTGCTGCCCGCCGTGGAGAGCGGGGTGCTGGGCGGGGAGCGGGCCGTCGTCCGGCTCGTGCCGGGGAGCGATCCGCTGGGGGAGCTGGTCCGGGGGGTGCCCGATCTCCGGCCGTTCCTGCGCGACGGCGCGTCCGATCTACCCGATCTGCCGGGGCTCATCGAGGTGGCGGGCGGGGAGGATGCGGGGGGTGTCGGTGCGGTGCCGGGTACCGCTCGGGGGCCTCGAAGAGGCGAGGCGGGCCGCACCGCCGACACCGATGACGACGCCGCCCCGGGGGTGCCCCTCCCTCCCGTTCTCGTCGTCGACCAGTTCGAGGAGATCTTCACCCTCTGCCCGGACGACGACGTCCGCCGGACCTTCGTCCGGCTGCTGCACACCGCCGCCTCCCCGCCGCCCGGCGGCGGGCCGCCCGTGCTGGTGGTGCTCGGGATACGGGCCGACTTCTACGAGCGGTGCCTGCGCCACCCGGAGCTGGCGGACGCCCTCCAGCACCGGAGCATGGTGCTCGGGGCGCTGACCGCGGCGGAGTTGCGGGACGCGGTGACCGGGCCCGCGAAGGCGGTCGGGCTGGAGCTGGAGCCGGGGCTCGCGGAGCTGATCGTGCGGGAGGTGAGCGCCGACGGGCCGCGCGGCACGCACGACGCCGGGGTGCTGCCGCTGCTGTCGCACGCGCTGCTGGTCACCTGGCAGCGCCGGAAGGGCGGGCGGCTGACGATCGGCGGGTACCGGGCGGCCGGAGGGTTCCAGGGGGCCGTCGCCGCCACCGCCGAGCGGGCCTGGTCGGGGCTGGACCCGGCGGCCCGGACCGCCGCCCGGCTGCTGCTGCTGCGGCTGGTGCGGGTCGGCGAGGACACCGCCGCCACCCGGCGGCGCGGCACCCGGCGGGAACTGGCGGCGGAGTCCGCCGATCCGGCCAAGACCCGGGAGTCGCTGGAGGCGCTGGTCCGGGCCCGGCTGGTGACGCTGGACGCGGAGAGCGTGGAGATCACCCACGAGGCGCTGCTGCACGCCTGGCCCCGGCTGCGCGAGTGGATCGACGAGGACCGCGGCGGCAATCTGCTGCGCCAGAGGCTGGAGGAGGACGGCCGGGCCTGGCAGGTGGGCGGCCGGGACTCCGCGCTGCTGTACCGGGGTTCGCGGCTGGAGCAGGCGCACGGCTGGGCCGGGACCGCCGGGGACACCGCCCTGACCCGGGCCGCCGTGGACTTCCTGGCCGCCTCGGTGCGGCTGCGCCGCCGTACCGTCTGGCTCAGCCGGGGCGCGGTGGCCGCGCTGATGGTGCTGGTGGTGGTCGCGGTCGGCGCGGCGGTGGTGGCCTGGCAGGAGCGCAACGACGCGGTGTTCGCGCAGGTCCTCGCGGAGGCGGACCGGGTACGGGACTCCGACCCCTCGCTGTCCGCGCAGATCGACCTGGTCGCGCACCAACTGCGCCCGGACGACAAGGACACCTGGAACCGGCTGGTCTCGATCGTCAACTCCCCGCTGGCCACCCCGCTCGCCGGGCACACCGGCGCGATCTATCTGACCAGCTTCAGCCCGGACGGCCGGACCCTCGCCACCGCCGGGTACGACCGGACCGTCCGCCTGTGGGACGTCACCGACCGGACCCGGCCCAAGCCGCTGGGGACGCCGCTGACCGGGCCGGAGAGCTGGGTGTCCACCGCGGTCTTCAGCCCCGACGGGCGCACCCTCGCCACCGCCTCCGACGACGGCACCATGCGGCTGTACGACGTCACCGACCCGGCCCGCCCCCGCCCCCTCGGCCCGGCCTGGACCAAGCAGGACGGCACGGTCTACCTGCTGGCCTTCAGCCCAGACGGCCGGACCCTCGCCGCCGCGACCGAGGAGCGGGTGGTGCGGCTGTGGGACCTGGACGACCCCGCGCGGCCCCGGTCGCTCGGGGTGCTCGAAGGGCACAGCGCCGCCGTCCGCACCGTCGCCTTCAGCCCGGACGGGCGCACCCTCGCCTCCGCCGGGGACGACCGGTCGGTACGGCTGTGGGACCTGACCGACCGGCACCGGCCCGCCCCCCTCGGCACCCCCCGCACCGCGCACCGGGCGCTGGTCCACTCCGTCGCCTTCAGCCCCGACGGGCGGACCCTGGCCAGCGGCGGCGCCGACGACACCGTCCAGTTGTGGGACGTCTCGGACCGGGAGCGGGCGCGGCCGATCGGGATGCCGGTCATCGGGCACACCGGGCCCGTCTGGTCGGTGGCGTTCAGCCCGGACGGCTCCCTGCTCGCCATCGCCAGCGCGGACAGCACCGCCACCCTGTGGAACGTCAGCAACCCGGCGTTCCCCTCCCAGGTCGGCTCCCCGCTGGCCGGGAGCAGCGGGGAGATGTACGCGCTCGGGTTCAGCCCGGACGGCCGCACCCTCGCCACCGGCACCGGCGACGGCCGGGTACGGCTGTGGTCGCTGCCCACCTCCGACATGGTGGGCCGGATCGGCGCGTTCCGCCCGGACGGCCGGGTGCTGGCGACCGCCGCCCGCGACCAGAGCCTGAGACTGTGGGACATACGGCGGCCCGGCCGTCCGGTGCGGCTGAGCGAACCGCTGCGCCCGGCCGGCGGCGAGGTGAAGTCCCTGGTCTTCTCCCCCGACGGCACCACCCTCGCCGTGCTCGCCGGGCCCGCCGCGGTGCAGTTGTGGGATGTCTCCGACCCCGCCCGGCCCGTCCCGCACGGCCCCCCGCTCACCCTGCACACCCGGTACTCGGGCCCCGACGCCCTCGCCTACAGCCCCGACGGCACCACCCTGGCCACCGCCTACGACGACCGCACCATCCGCCTCTGGGACGTCACCGACCCGGCCCGCCCCCGCTCCCTCGGCGCGCCCCTCGTCGGCCACACCGGGTATGTCAACACCCTCGCCTTCAGCCCCGACGGCACCACCCTGGCCAGCGGCAGCGCGGACACCACCATCCGGCTGTGGGACGTGTCCGACCCGGCGCGGGCGACCGGTGGGCGCGAGGCGTTCGCCGGGCATCGCGGCGCGGTCAACGCCCTCGCCTTCCGCCCGGACGGCCGCACCCTGGCCAGCGGCAGCGACGACAACACCGTACGGCTGTGGGACACCACCGGGCCGGGGCAGGCGCGGGCGCTGGGCGAGGGGCTGACCGGGCACACCGAGGCGATCGTCTCCCTCACCTTCAGCCCCGACGGGCACACCCTGGCCAGCGGCGGCAACGACGACACCGTGCGGCTGTGGGGCGTGGGGCGGCCGGGGGCGGCCGTGTCGCTCGGGCAGTCGATGAGTCCCCAGGCCAAGACGGGCAATTTCCTCTCCTTCAGCCCGCACAGCCGGATGCTCGGGGTGTCCAGCGGTTCGGGCACGGTCCGGCTCTGGGACCTGGACGTGGAGGCGGCCGAGCGCCGGATCTGCGCGGCCACCCGATCCGTCCTGACCAGGGAGAAGTGGGACGAGTACCTGCCCCGGCTGGACTATGAACCGCCCTGTGGGACGTAGTCGCGCGCCCGGCGCCGCCCCCCTCTCCTACGTGATCCCGGTCACACAGCGGCTCCACTCCCGAGCAGTCGGCCCCCATGGCGGCAACCGGCTTGTTAGGCTTGGCCATAGCCCGATCGCTGGTGCATCCCCCGTCGCCAGCGATCGGGTTTTTCTGTGTCGGCCCAGGGGTCGGCCACTAGGCCCGGGAAGGTGCCTCCGGCTTCGGTTCGGGTGCCGGGGCCGCCAGGCGGAGGGCCGCCACCATGTCCCGGTAGAGGTCGTCGGTGGTGAGCAGTTCGGCGTGGGTGCCCGTCGCCCGGACCCGGCCCTGCTCCAGCACCACGATCCGGTCCGCCTCCACGACCGTGGACAGCCGGTGCGCGATGGTCACCACGGCCGCCCGGTCCGCCCGGTCCCGGATGAAGGACTGCACGGCCGCCTCGGTCACCCCGTCGAGCTGGGCCGTCGCCTCGTCCAGGAGCAGGATCTCCGGGTCGGCGACGAACGCCCTGGCCAGCGCGACCCGCTGACGCTCACCGCCGGAGACGACGGCCCCGGCGAGTACGGTGTCCAGCCCCTCGGGCAGTTCCCCGGCGCGCCGGGTCAGCCCGACCGCGTCCAGCGCGGCCCACAGCTCGGCGTCGGTGGCGGCGGGGCGCAGATAGCGGAGGTTGTCGGCGAGGGTGCCGGGCAGCAGCGGGGTGTCCTGCTCGACATAGGCGATCCGGCGGCGCGTCTCGTAGGCGGGCCACTCCTGGAGCGGGTGCCCGTCGAGGACCAGCCGGCCGGTGTCCGGGCGCAGGAACTCCAGCATCAGGGAGAACGCGGTGGTCTTGCCCGCGCCGGAGGGGCCGACGATCGCGGTGTGCCCCTGGCGCGGCACGGCGAAGGAGACGCCGTCGAGGACCGGGGGGCCGTCGGGGGCGTAACGGGCGGTGACCTCCTCGAAGGCCAGGACATGGGGGGTGGGAGTGGGGGTGGGGGTGGGGGCAGGTACAGGGGTGCGGGCGGAGAGGGTGGCGGGGGTGCGGGTGTGGCCCTTCTCCACCTCCAGTTTCTGGATCTCCGCTATCCGGGCCGCCGCCGCGATACCGGACTGGAGCTGGGAGAACTCCTGGGCCAGCTCGGTGGCCGGGCCGAGCAACTGGAAGGCGTACAGCAGGAAGGCGATCAGGCTGGAGACGGCCAGGGCGCCCGAGTCCACCCGGACCGCGCCGATCGCCAGGATCAGCAGGATCGCGAGCTGCACCCCGGCCATGGTGACCGTCCAGACGGTGGCGTCGATCCGGACCGCCCTGACGCTGTGCCGCGCGGACGCGTCCGCCTCGGCCACGATCCGCTCCGACTCCCGCTCCTCCGCCCGCGCCGACTTGACCGTACGGATCGCCCGCAGTGCTCCGTCCAGGGCCGCGCCCAGCCGGCCCACCGACTCCTGGGCGGCGCGCTGGGTCGTCGCCAACCGGGGCATCAGCAGCGCGACCAGCACCCCGACCACGGCGAGGCTCGCGAAGGTGACGGCGAACAGCACCAGGTCGAGCAGCGCCATCATGGCCAGCGCGCCGACCAGCCCGATCGCCCCGTTGACGAGCTGGGTCAGGCTGGAGGCGGCGGCCTCGCGCATCAGCACGGTGTCCGAGGTGACCCGGGTGACCAGCTCACCGGCGGACCGGCCGCCCAGCGCGCCGATCTCCAGCCGGAGCAGCCGCCGGACCATCGAGCGCCGGGCGTCGCGCACCACGTACTCCCCCATCCGCCCGAGCAGGATCCACTGGGCGAACTGGGTCACCGAGCCCACCACGATCAGCGTGGACAGCAGGGCGACCGCCGGGGCGATCGAACGGGACGCGGCGAGTCCGTCCAGCACCCACTTGGTGGCGAGGGGGGTCGCCAGGGTGGTGGCGGTGACGAAGAGCCCGAGGAGGAGACCGGCGGCGAGCGTGCGGCGGTGGGGGCGGATGAAGGACCAGAGCAGACGGAGGTTGGGCAGGGTGGGGGGCGCCTTCGGCGGCTGCTGCTGCTCCTGGGTTTCGATGTCGGGCACGGTGGGCTCTCTCCCCCTGGGATTGCGCTTCCTGGGATGGTGCTTCTTATTTTTGGGACACTGGCGTCCCATTTTCGAGTATGCAAGTTCCATAGTGAGGTGTCCAGCGATATATTCGGCACATGAGCACGACGTCCCCCGCCGAGCCCGCCCCCGCCGGTTCCGCCCCCGTCGAGTCCGGGACCCGCAACCGCACCCGGCGCGCCATCCTCGACGCCGCCGCCTCGGTGCTGGCCCGGGACCGCCGGGCCACCCTCGCGGAGATCGCCCAGGCCGCCGACGTCGGCCGCAGCACCCTGCACCGCTACTTCCCGGACCGCGACCGGCTGCTCCACGCGGCGGTGCTGGACTCCCTGGAGATCATCGACCGGGCGGTGCACGACGCCGCCACCGAGCAGGGGCCGCCGGACGAGGCGATGCGGCGGCTGGTCGCGGCGGTGGTCGGGGTGGGCCACCGGATGCTGTTCGTCTTCGGGGAACCGCAGATCTTCGAGGACGCCGCCGCCGAGCAGGCGGAGGGCGAGGACGCCACCGAGCGGCTGATCCTCGCCCTCGTGGAACGCGGCCAGCGCGACGGCGTCTTCGACAGCGGGGTGTCGGCCACCTGGATCATGCAGGTGCTGTGGGCGCTGGTGTACGCGGGCGCGGAGGCGGCCCAGTCCGGGACGGTCCCGGCGCCGGGGGTGGCCGCGCAGGTCGTCCGGGCGCTGGAGGGCGGGGTGCTGGCCCGGGGTGACGGCGCGGGGTGACGGCGGCCGGGAGGTGTGACGCAGGGCACATCGCGTGGGGCGATCAGTTTCCGCACGTCAGGGCGTCTGTATCGGTGACAGACATCACCGTACGCATGAATCCGCATGAAGGAGCCGTCGTCATGGCCGACGCAGTCGTCAAGGGTCCCGCGAGCTACTTTCCCGCGATCGAGAAGAAGTACGGGCGGCCGGTGGCGGAGTGGCAGCAGATCGTGCGGGACGCGCTCCCGGCCAAGCACATGGAGCTGGTGAAGCTGCTGAAGGAGGAGCACGGGGTGGGGCACGGCCACGCCAACGCGCTCGTCGCCCACACGCTCGCCGAGGAGAGCGGTGGGCGACCCTGAACGCGTACCCGGGTCAGTCGGGCAGCGGGCTGCGGCTGACGCGGATCTTCGACTGGCCGTGCGGGCGCGTCTCCCAGTCCGCCATGAACCGGGCGTGCAGCCCATGGCTCCCGGCCAGCTTCAGCAGGGTCTCGGTGCGGTAGTAGAAGTCCTCGCGCAGGACCTGGTGCTCGGTGCCCTCGGTGCGGTCGAAGGTGAAGTCGAAGAAACCTCCCGGCTTGAGCACCCGTCCGACATGGGCGAGGCACTGGTCGATCATCCCGAGCGGCGAGTGCGAGAAGACGCTGTGGGCGTGGACGACGTCGAAGTGCTCGTCGGGCAGGAAGTCCAGGGTGAGATCGCCGGTGATGGTCAGATGCGGCAGCTTGTCCTGGAGGCCGCGCTCGGTGAGGGTGCGCTTGGCGGCGACCAGGATGTCCGGCGAGATGTCGATGCCGTAGTAGCCGCCGCTGTCGAGGTGGTCGATGAACCGCCAGCCGCCGCGCAGATTGCCGCAGCCGATGTCCAGCATCCGGTGCCCGGGGCGCAGTCCGTGCTCGACGAGATAGTCGAACTGCATCTGCCCGAGGGCCAGCCAGCGGTCATGGGTCTTGCTGCCGACCGCGGCCTCGGGGCTGCGGCGGGTGTCGGAGGCCATGACCGCGCGGTAGTAGCCGACGTGGTCGGGGTGCTTGACGCGCAGCCAGGCGTCCCGGGTGGCCCGGCGGACGTAGGGCACGACCTTGGCCGGGTTGCTCAGCGCGTAGCCCGCCTTGTGGGCGAGGGAGGCGCGGTTGCTGCGCAGTTTCTTCGGTGACTTGGCGTCCGCGGGCATGACGGGATGACCTCCGTGCGGTGAGGTGAGGGGGATGGGCTCGGTGGTGGGAGGGGCTTACGCGGCTCGGCGGCGCAGGATCAGTACCGTCGCCAGGGTGAGCAGCAGGGCGGCGCCGGCCAGGATGCCGGTGTCGAGCCACTGGAACGCCCAGTAGTCGGAGGGCGGGTTGGCCTGGTAGTAGCGGGAGACATAGCCGTTGTCGGCCATGCACTGCCGCAGGTCGGCGCCGGACGGGTAGGGGCAGCTCATGACGTCGTCGCGGCGGCCGTCGGCGGTGATCAGTCCGTAGGTGCCGGTGGACCACTTCTCGCCCATCGGCGGCTTGGGGCTCGCGCCCGCGCTGAGGTACGACTGCGGCGGCACCAGCGCCCGGGTCTTGTGGGCGAGTTCGAGCAGGACGACGGTCAGCCCGGTGGCGAGCAGGGTGAGCCCCATCGCGGCCAGCACCCGGCGGGTGAGCAGCCCGATGAGGGTGCCCGCGGCCAGCCCGAAGAGGGCGGCGGCGGCGACCCGGGGGCCGGAGCCGCTGAGGGCGCTGGTCTCGTACCAGAAGAGGCCGTAGTTGCGGTCGGCGGCCGGTTCCCGCCACCAGGCGAACAGCCAGGAGAGCAGTCCGGCGCCGGTGACCGCGCAGACGGCGGCGAGGCCGTAGCGGGCGGTGAACCACTGGGTGCGGCTGATGCCCTGGGACAGCACCATGCGGTGGGTGCCGAGTTCGAGGTCGCGGCCGAGCAGCGGGGCGCCCCAGAAGACGCCGATCAGCACGGGCAGCGCGATGTTGAACAGGCCCAGGTACTGGAGCGGGGCGATGTCCAGCAGCAGCGGGAGCCCGTCGCCGGGGCGGGAGCAGTGCAGGGGGCCGGTGTCGCAGTGGGCGAAGCGTCCGCCGGCGAGGTCGTCGAGCATCCCGGCGCGGGAGTACGCGGCGACCGCGGCGGCCACCAGGAGCACGGCGACGGTGACGGCGATCGGCACCCGGGCCTGCCGCCGGGCCAGCCACAGGGCGCCCCGGGTGGTGTGCCGCCGGGCGGCGGTGGCGGCCGGGCGCAGGTCGAGGGCGCTCACGCGGCCACCTCCGCCGGGGCGCCGGGGATGGGGCCGGGGTCGTCGGCGCGGAGGTGGCCCATCAGGACGTCCTCCAGCCTGGGCCGCTCGACGTGCCAGCCGCCGGGCAGCGGGCCGCACGGCCGGATCAGCGCGGTGAGCTGCCGCCCGCTGGTGCTGCGCCGGACGACGATGTGGTCGGCGAGGTCACCGGCCCGGTCGGCGCGGCCGGTGAGCAGGACATGCGCCTCGCGCAGCGCGTCGGCGTCCTCGCACAGCGCCGCCCGGCCGTCCCGGAGCAGGAGCACCCAGTCGCAGGTCTGCTCCAGCTCGGGCAGGACATGGGAGGAGAGCACGATGCTGGTGCCGTACTCGGCGGCCTCGGTCATCAGCGCCGCCATGATCTGGCCGCGCACCACCGGGTCCAGGTCGGCCATCGGCTCGTCCAGGAGCAGCAGTTCGGGGCGCTTGCCGAGGGCGAGGGCGAGGGCGACGCGGGTCCGGCGGCCGGGCGACAGCTCGCCGAGCCGCGCGGTGAGCGGGATGTCCCCCTCGGCCACCAGGCGCTCCGCGGCGGCCGGGTCCCAGGTCGGGTTCAGCCGGGCGCCGAGGCGGAGGGTCTCGGCGACGGTGAAGCGCGGGTAGAGGGGTTTGTCCTGGGTGACCAGGGCGACCCGGGTCCGCGCGGCGGGGGTCCCTGGGACGGTGTCCAGCACGCGTATCTCTCCGGCGCCGGGCCGCAGCAGGCCCCCGGCCAGGTGCAGCAGGGTGCTCTTGCCGACGCCGTTGCGGCCGACGAGGGCGGTGATCCGGCCGCGGGGGACGGTGAACTCGCAGTCGCGCAGGGCCCAGGCGGCGGGCCGGGTGCTCTGGTCGCGGGGGGTCGGGCGGCTCTGAGGGCTTTGTGGGCTTCGGGGGTTCCGGCGGCTGCGGGGGTTCCAGCCCAGTCGGCTGCTCCAGTCGCTCCAGTTGCTCCAGTCGCTCCGGTAGCGGAATCCGAGTCCCGTGGCGCGCAGCGCGGTGGGCGGCGCGTCGGGCGCGGTCATGCGTCCTCCTGGTGGCGTGCGGGGGGTGACTGTCGCGGGGACCGCGACTGGCGTGGGGGCTGCGACTGCCGTGGGGGGCGGGGCCTGCTCGCGGCGGGGGTTTCGCGCGTGGGCACGCCGGTGTCGTGGGTGTCCGGGGGCGCCGCGGTGTCGTGGGCTTCCGGGGGCGCCGCGGACCGGGCGGAGGCGCCGTCGTACGCGTCCAGGGCCGCCGTGATCAGGGCGAGCACATCGGCGCGCTCCAGTCCGGCGCGGCGGGCGCGGGCGGTCCAGTCGGCCAGCTCGGCGCGGAGCGGGGAGTCGTCCTCGGCGCCGGGCCGGGCGAGCGACCGGGTCACGAAGGTGCCGAGGCCGCGCCGCAGCTCCACCAGCCCGGCCGCCTCCAGATCGCGGTAGGCCCGCAGCACGGTGTTGGGGTTGACGGCGGTGGCCGCGACGACCTCCTTGGCCGTCGGCAGCTTGTCGCCGACCTTCAACGTGCCCATGCGCAGGGCCCGTTCGGTCTGCTCGACGAGCTGCACATAGGCCGGGACGCCGCTGCCACGGTCGATCCGGTACTCGACCACGTCACCTTCGCTTCTTCCGTAGTTCCATTAATGAATTAGCACAAGCATGGAAGGGGGGCGGGACGGATGTCAAACCCGGTCCGGGTCCGGGCCGGGGCCGGGCCGCGGGGCGCCCGCTGGAACCGGCGTTCGGGCTGCGGCAGTCTGAGACCTCGTGGCGAGCATTCCGGGACAGGGATCAGGTACGGGGTCAGGGGCGGGATCGGGGCCGGGGTCGGGGTCGGGGTCGGGTACAGGGCCCGGATCGGGGCCGGGGTCTGGAGCTGGCGCGGGACCGGGGAATCCGGTGGGCCCGGGGAGTCCGGTGAGTCCGGGGAGTCCGGGTCCGTGGAGCCCGGGGCCGGAGAGTCCTGGGCCCTGGAGCCCGGATCCGGGGAGTCAGGGGCTGTGGCGTCAGGGTCCGTGGAGCCCGGGGCCCGGAAGCCCGGGGCCGGGGCGGGCGGGTCCGCCGATGGTCGTCTGCGGGGACGACGGGCTGGCCCACCGGCTGGCCGCCGAGCTGCGCGGGGTCTACGGCGAACAGGTCACCCTCGTCGTCCCGTCCGCCGGACCCCGGGTGCGCCCCCCGGTGGTGGGCCGGGCGCGGGCCGCGTCGGCGGCGCTGCTGGACCGGGTGGGCGCGGCGGTCGGCAACCGCTTCCCGGTGACGGCGGCGGGGGCCGGGGCGGCGGCCGGGGCCGGTGACGGGGAGCGGCTGGTGGAGGCCGCCGAACCGACCGAGGCCGTGCTCGCGGCGGCCGGGGTGGACCGGGCGGCGGCCCTGGCGCTGGTGTACGACGACGACGAGACCAACATCCGGGCGGCGCTGACCGCCCGCCGCCTCAACCCCCGTCTCCGGCTGGTGCTGCGCCTCTACAACCGCCGCCTCGGCCAGCACATCGAGGAACTCCTCGACCAGGCGTCCGCCCTGGCGACCGGCGCGGACGGGGCGCCGGGCGGCGCGCAGGCCACGACGGTGGTCCTCTCCGACGCCGACACGGCGGCACCCGCGCTGGCGGCCACGGCGCTCACCGGCACCAGCAAGGTGGTCCAGACGGACGGGCTGATGCTGCGGGCGGTGGAGCGGCACCCGCCCGCGCCGGGCCAGGTCGCCGACCCCGGGCTGGCCACCCTCGCCCTGCTCTCCGCCACCAGCAACGACCCGGCGGGCGCGGACGGTTCGGACGCGAGCGGGGACCAGGGACCGCAGCTCCTGCCGGACGCGGCGGCGGTGACGGCGGCGACGGGCCGGGCGACGATCGTGCTGGAGCAGGTGTCGTACTCGGGCCCGCATCTGTCCACCGCCCGGACCGGCGTCCCGCTGGCCTCGCTCTTCTCCCGGCGGCTGCGCTGGTCGCTGGCGGGTCTGGTGGCCTGTGTGATCGCGCTGGCGGTGGCGCTGATGGTGGTGACCGACGATCACCCGCTGCACGCCACCTACATCACCCTGCTGGACCTGTTCGCGATCAACGAACCGGCCGTCGACGCCCCCGTCGGGCAGCAGATCCTGCAACTCCTCTCCGGCCTGGTCGGGTTGCTGCTGCTGCCGGTGCTGCTGGCGGCGGTGCTGGAGGGGCTCGGCACCTTCCGCACCGCGTCCTCGCTGCGCAGGCCGCCGCGCGGGCTGAGCGGCCATGTGGTGCTGCTGGGCCTGGGCAAGATCGGTACGCGGGTGCTGACCCGGCTGCGCGAACTGCACATCCCGGTGGTGTGCGTGGAGTCCGACCCGGAGGCGCGCGGGATGGCGACGGCCCGGCGGCTGCGGGTCCCGGTGGTGCTGGGCGATGTCACCGAGGAGGGTGTCCTGGAGGCCGCGAAGATCCACCGCGCCTCCGCCCTGCTCGCCCTGACCAGCGAGGACACCACGAACCTGGAGGCGGTGCTGTACGCGCGCTCGCTCCGCTCCCAGCTCCGCGTGGTGCTCCGGCTGTACGACGACGGCTTCGCCACCGCCGTGTACCGCACCCTGCGCGCCGCGCACCCGGACGCCCCGACCCGCAGCCGCAGCGTCTCGCACCTGGCGGCCCCGGCCTTCGCGTCGGCGATGCTCGGCCGGCAGATCCTGGGCGCGATCCCGGTGGAGCGGCGGGTGCTGCTGTTCGCGGCGCTGGAGGTGGGCGGGCAGCCCCAGTTGGAGGGCCGGACGGTGGCGGACGCGTTCCGCCCCGGGGCGTGGCGGATCCTCGCCCTGGACACGGACGCCTCCGGCCGCCACCGCGCGGGCGACGGCACGCCGCTCCCGTCGGGCCTGGTCTGGGACCTGCCGGACACCTATGTCCTGAACGCCGGCGACCGGGTGATCCTGGCAGCGACGAGACGGGGCCTGGCGGAACTACTGGGACGGGGGGCGGCGAGGGGGTAGCGGGGCGTTGGGGGGGTTGGCGGGGCCCCGGGGGGTTAGCCGTCCCCGGCGGGGTGGCGGGCCCCGGGGGGGGGCTGGCCGACCCCTCAGGTTGACCGACCCCGGCAGGTTGGCGAGCCCGGCGGGTTGGCAGGCCCCGGGGGTTGGCCGGGGTCTGCGGGCTGGCCAACCCCGGCGGAATGGCGGGCCTGGCGGGTTGGCAGGCCCCAGTGGGTTGGCAGGCCCCGACGGGTCGGCCGACCCCGGCGAGTTGGCCGACCCCAGGCAGGCTGGCCGACCCGACGGGTTGGCGGGCCCGACGGGACCCGGCCGGATACCCGATCCGGTTGGCCCCACCCGACCCCATTGGCTTCACCCCCCTTTTTTTGCCTCACCCGCCCCCTGACTTCACTCGCCCCCTGGACCTCACTCGCCCCCCCTTGGCGCCACCCGGCGCCACCCCCACCCCCACGGCGCCAGCCATCCCCACCTGGCGCCACCGACCCCCCACCACCGGACATTTGGGACCCCCACCCCCACCCCACCCCCTCCAACACCACTCCCACCCCCACCATTTTCCCGGCATCAGTGCAGCTCAGCGGAGCTGCAACCTGCCCGGCGCCGCCCTCGGCGCCAATGAGGGTTGCGCATGGCGCCATCGCGGTGCCATGATGACGTCATGAACCTCACCCCGTACGTCGACACTCTCCACCGGGAACTCACGGTGGCAGCGCAGGCCGATGGGGACGATGTCCGCGAGCTGGTCGAGCGGCTCATCGCGCCCCTGACCTCGGCAACCCGTCTGAGCATGCTCAATCTGCTCTCCGCCGCGATGGACGAGATCACCCGCGAACTGGCCCCCGGCTCCGTCGAGGTTCGGCTGCGCGGACTCGACCCGGAGTTCGTCGTGACGCCACCCACCGGCGACGGTGGCGCCATCGCCCCCGAGGCGGAGACGGCGGCCCCCGTGCTGTACCTCGCCGACGGCGAGGACGGCGCCCCCGCCCGCGTCAATCTGCGGATGCCCGGCCGTCTCAAGGCCCGCGTCGAGGAGGCCGCCGGCCGGGACGGACTGTCCGTCAACGCCTGGCTGGTCCGGGCCGCCTCCGCCGCGCTCGACGGCCCCGGCGCCACCCGGCCCCGGACACCCGAGCGGGCCCGGAGCCTCGGGCACAGCTTCACCGGCTGGACCCGCTGACCCCAGCCCCACCGACCACCCCGGACCAGACCCCCATCCCCACCCACCGACGGCTCGCCGAGCCGGGAGGACGGAACCGCCATGCCTTCTTTCGACACTCCCACCGCCATCTCCGTCACCGCCCATGTGGAGGCCGGTTCCCTCCAGTTCACCGCCGGGGACCGCACCGACACCGTCGTCCGGGTCGCGCCCCGCGACCCGAAGAAGGACCTCGACACCAAGGCCGCCGCGCAGACCGAGGTGTCCTGCGCCGGGGGCGCGCTGACCGTACGGACGCCCAAGTCCGGTCTCCTCGGGCGGACCGGGGTCGTCGACATCACCGTCGAGCTGCCCACCGGATCGGATGTCGAACTGACCGGCGCCTGGACGCAGATCCTCGGCGAGGGACGGCTCGGCGAGGTCCGGGCGAAGGTCTCCTCCGGCGATGTCCGGCTCGACACCACCGGGCCGCTGTGGCTGACCGCGTCGCACGGCTCGATCTCCGTGGAGCGGGTCGAGGGCGCGGCCGAGATCGGCACCAGTTCCGGCAGTCTGCGGGTCGGCACCGTCGACGGGGACGCCGTCCTCAGCAACGCCCACGGCACCACCACGGTCGGCGCGGTCACCGGCGAACTACGGGTGAAGGGCGCCAACGGCGACATCGACATCACCCGCGCCGCCGCCTCCGTCACCGCCACCACCGCCCACGGCACCCTGCGCATCGGCGAAGTCGCCTCCGGGACGGTGGAGTTGAAGACCCAGTACGGCGCCATCGACGTGGGGGTGCGGCACGGCACCGCCGCCTGGCTCGACATCGACGCCGGCTCCGGCCAGATCCGCAACTCCCTGGCCACCTCCGGCGCCCCCCAGCACAGCGAGGACACCGTACGGGTCCACGCCCGCACCCGGCACGGCAACATCGACGTCCGCCGCGCCCGGATCTGACCCCCCTCCCACCAGCCAACTCCCCTGAAACGGAACCCCGTCATGCCTTCAGCCACCCCCACCGGCCGCCACCACCGGGACGGCGGCCCCCGGCCCGCCCTCGCCGTCTCCGCCACCGATCTGCGCAAGTCCTACGGCGACAAGACCGTCCTCGACGGCGTCGACCTGGCCATCCCGACCGGCTCGGTGTTCGCCCTGCTCGGCCCGAACGGGGCCGGGAAGACCACCGCCGTGAAGATCCTCTCCACCCTGATCCGGGCCGACGGCGGTCAGGCGCAGGTCGCCGGTCACGACCTGGCCCGCGCTCCCCAGTCCGTGCGGGCCGCGATCGGGGTCACCGGTCAGTTCTCCGCCGTGGACGGGCTGATCACCGGCGAGGAGAACATGCTCCTCATGGCCGATCTGCACCATCTGGGCAAGGCCGAGGGCCGCCGGGTCACCGCCGAACTCCTCACCCGCTTCGACCTCACCGCCGCCGCGAAGAAGCCCGCCGCCACCTACTCCGGCGGGATGAAGCGCCGCCTGGACATCGCGATGACCCTGGTCGGCGACCCGAAGATCATCTTCCTGGACGAGCCCACGACCGGGCTCGACCCCCGCTCCCGGCACAACATGTGGCAGATCATCAAGGAACTCGTCAGCGGCGGGGTGACCGTCTTCCTCACCACCCAGTACCTCGAAGAGGCCGACCAGCTCGCCGACCGGATCGCCGTCCTCAACAACGGGAAGATCGCCGCCGAGGGCACCGCGGAGGAGCTGAAGCGGCTCATCCCGGGCGGCCACGTCCGGCTCCGCTTCACCGACCCCGCCGCGTACCGCGCCGCGGCCACCGCCCTGCGCGAGGTCGCCCGCGACGACGAGGCCCTCGCCCTGCACCTGCCCAGCGACGGCACCCAGCGCGAACTGCGCTCCCTGCTCGACTGGCTCGACTCCGCCGGGGTCGAGGCCGATGAACTCACCGTCCACACCCCCGACCTCGACGACGTCTTCTTCGCCCTCACCGCCACCACCCCCGAGATCCCCGGCCAGGCCGCCGGTCACCACAAGGAGAACGCCCGATGAGCAGCTCCCTCACCCTCGCCCTGCGGGACTCGTCCACCATGCTCCGGCGCAACCTCCTGCACGCCCGGCGCTACCCCTCCCTCACCCTCAACCTGCTGCTCACCCCGGTCATGCTGCTGCTCCTCTTCGTCTACATCTTCGGCGATGTGATGAGCGCGGGCATCGAGGGCGGGGTCGACCGCTCCGACTACCTCGCCTATGTCGTCCCCGGCATCCTGCTGCTCACCATCGGCGGCACCACCATCGGCAGCGCGGTCTCCGTCGCCACCGATATGAACGAGGGCATCATCGCCCGCTTCCGCACCATGGCCATCCACCGCGGCTCGGTCCTCATCGGCCACGTCCTCGGCAGTGTGATCCAGTGCGTGGCGAGCGTGCTCCTGGTCGGCGCGGTCGCCGTCGCCATCGGTTTCCGCTCCACCGACGCCACCGTCCTGGAATGGGTGCTCGCGGTCGGGCTGCTGTCCCTGATGGCCTTCGCCCTCACCTGGATCGCGGTCGGGATGGGCCTCGGCAGCCCCAACGCCGAGGCCGCCAGCAACAGCGCCATGCCGCTGATGGTCCTGCCGCTGCTGTCCAGCGCCTTCGTGCCGGTCGACGCCATGCCGGGCTGGTTCCAGCCCATCGCCGAGTACCAGCCCTTCACCCCGGCCATCGAGACCCTGCGCGGCCTGCTGCTCGGCACGGAGATCGGCAACAACGGCTGGATCGCCGTCACCTGGTGCCTGGCCCTGGCCGTCCTCGGCTACTTCTGGTCCAAGTCCCTCTTCCACCGCGACCCGAGCTGACCCCGGCCCCGCCCCGCCCCTCCCCACGACCAACGGCCCCCGCCTGAGCGGGGGCCGTTCACGTTCGGTGGTCATCCGGCCATCCGGGCATCCGGCTGGGAGCGGGCCCGCCTCGTTCAACAGGCCCATGGCTCCAAGGACTTGCGGCGGGCCCAGTACGGTCGCAGCATCCGCGTATGAAGGAGAAGGCCGTGCCCGAATATCTGACAGTTCTGACCACGACCGACAGCGCCGACCGGGCTACGGCTCTGGCCTCCAGCGCGGTGGAGGCCAGGGTCGCGGCATGCGCGCAGATCGAGGGGCCGGTCACCAGCGTGTACCGGTGGGAGGGCGCGGTGCAGACCGAACCGGAGTGGCGCGTGCTCTACAAGACCACGGTGGAGCGCTATCCAGCGCTGGAACAGCACATCAAAACGGTGCACCACTACGACACACCGGAGATCATCGCTACACCCGTGCTGTTCGGCAGCGACGAGTACCTCCTGTGGGTGAGCGCCGAGACGGCCGAGGGCTGATCAGGCGGCCAGCGCGGTGCGGATGCTCTCGGTGAGGTCGTGCGCCGCGCTGTTCTGCACCGGCAGACGGGTGGCCAGGGAGGCGAGTCGCTGCCGACCCATCGTGGTGGGCGTATCCAGAGCGGCCTCGACGAACCGGTGCCCGACCGACACGGCCTGTTCCAGGTCGCCGGAGACCAGGTACCCGGTCGCCACGTCGGCGAGGACAGCGATACGGACCTTGGAGTCGTCCTCGCCCAAATGCGTCAAAGCGTCCTGTGCGGCCTTCTCCAGGTCCCGATGCCGCAACCGCGAGTACGTCGACAGCATCAGGGAGTCGAGGCGTGGGCGCCGGTAGAAGCGCGTCCACGCCTGCTCGGTACCGGGGTCGGCGTAGTCGAAGGCAGTGGTGGCGCGCTCCAGCGCGCGCACGGCTCCGTCGTCGTCACCGAGGAGTGCTGCTTCCTCGGCCTCCCGGCCCGCCAGCCAGGAGCGGGCGGTGGCATAGCCGGGACCTCGGACATGCTGCTGAGCGGAAGACAGCACGGTGCGGGCCTTGTCCGGGGGGAGGGCATAGGAGGCATAGCCCAGGGCGAGGGCCACAACGGCCGGGTGCCCGGCTTCCCGTCCCGCGAGCGCGGCTGTCCCGTAGTAGTTCTGGGCCTGCTCCAGGTCGCCCGTGTCGAAGGCGGCCCAGCCCGCGAGTGCGGCGGTCTCACCGGCTGCCACGGTCAGCGCGGCACGGTGGGCACCGGAGCGCGGGATGAGCGAGGTGAGGATCTCCAGATGTGCGCCCAGCCGCCGGGCCAGTTGCCTGGCGGGCAGATGGTGCTCGGTGACGAACAGCTCGGCCGTGTCCGTGACCAAGCGCTCAACCGTCCTGCTGTCAGGGGGACCACCGGAGACCGCAGCGGCGAGCCTTCCCCATGGTTCGGTGGCGATCCCGGCGGCGAGCACCGACAGACCGAACGCGCGGCGGTCCACATCGTCCTCCTCGTCCTGACCCAGCAGTACCGATGCTGACATGAGTCGCCGGTAGCGGCGGCTGGCGGCCACCGCCTTCTGGATTTCCTCGACGGTGGCCCCGTATCCCACCGCAATCACGCGGTGAAAGACGGGGGTGGGGAGACGCTTCTCGGTCTCCCACCGCTTCAGATTGTCCGGGTCAACCGGCTCCCCACTGACATCCGCCAGGTGCTGGGCCTGCTCGGATCGCGACCGACCGGCCTTCCGGCGCAAGCCGCACAACAGATTGCCGATGCCCTCCGGACTCACCATGCGCCGCCCTCAGGTGTTCTCTCGAATGCCGGATTCCATCCTGGCCCCCCGATCCGGCCCCCACCGGTGAATGCACCTCACTCTGGCTCTCCCGGGTGACAACGATCTGGCGTTGGCTGGATACGTGCCCGCGCCTCGGCCGTCGGACACGCCTTCTGTACCCACCCGCACGGCACATGACGAGAACGCCACGCCTCCTCGCTCCCCGCGACGAGCCCCGTCGGCAGGACCGTGCGAGCCACTCCACTTCATCAGCTCTTCGCACCCCTTGAGGACGTGATGACGACGACAGCCGTACGACATCGCCCGCTCCCACCATCGGACGGGGCGGTGATGGATGAGCGGATCGCGGTCGCTCCGCGTGACCGCGGCGCCCCGGTCCGCGAGGAGGACGCCCATCGGGTCGGCGTCCTGCGCCGGATCGCCGCCGCGCGGCTGCGGCTCGTCGGGCTGGAGACGCTGATCGACCCGGCCTGCCTCGTCGTGTCCGAGCTGGTGACGAACGCGCTGCGGCACAGCGGGACGAGGGAGATCCGTCTCGTGCTGGGCGTCCGGGACGGCTTCCTCATCATGGTCGTCATCGACGGGATGCCCAGGGAGGCTGTGCCGCTGGCACCGGATGCGAGCGCGGAGTCCGGGCGGGGGCTGCTGATGGTGCAGGCCATCGCCGAGGAACACAACGGGAGCTGGGGCACCGGCGACGGCGGCGCGCAGACCTGGTGCCGGCTGGTGGTACCCGCCGAGGTGTCCGCCGGGGAGTCCCCGTGATGGCGACGCCTGGCAGCGCACGGTGTACCAGGACACCACCCGGGTCACCCAGGTGAACGGGGTCACCGCCCAGCAGGCGAAAAGGACGGCCCGCTGCGGCTCTGGGACCGGGGCGAGAGCGCCATCGGTGGCCGGCGGCGAGCCGGCGCCCCCCCATCGGACGGCATCGGCATGACCGCGGTGGACGAGGGCGGCTGGGCGACCCCGGTGGCCCGCACTGGCGCCTGCCGACCTGAACCACCGGTGGCGGACGGCCCGCCGTGAGGCGCTCCGCTCCCCGCACCTCCGTTCGACCACTTCCCCCAACCCCCTCCCCCCGCGGACTCCATGGGCGCACACTGGCCCCATGGAGTTCGCTGTTTTCGTCACGCTTCCCGGGCTGGTGATCCTGCTCACCGTCATCGCCTTCGTGGATCAACTGCTGCTCAGAATGGGCCGGGCCGGGCTGCTGCCCTGGCGGAACTCCGCGCGGGTCGGGCAGGTGTCCGCCACCGGGTTCGAGCAGTTGCACGGGGCGCTCTCCGCCGGGAAGGCGCACGAGCTGAAGGAGCGCCAGTCCTCGCTGCTGATGCGGGACGACGAGGAGGACGGCGCTCCCCCGCACCGCACCCGCGTCGACCTGGACAGCGGCGTGGCGGTGGTCCGGCTGCCACCGCCACCCGCCGGGTAGGCGCCCGGCGGCGCGTCAGCCGACCGGGACCGCGCCCGGACCGCCGTCCCGTACGCCCTCCAGGTGCCGGTTCGCGAAGTCCAGCTCCAGCCGGACCTGCTTGATCCGCTCGTCCACCACCAGCGAGCCGTGCCCCGCGTCGTAGCGGTACACCTCGTGGGCGGCGCCCCGGGCCTCCAGCCGCTTGACGTAGTTGTCGATCTGGCGGATCGGGCAGCGCGGGTCGTTGACCCCGGCCGAGATGTAGACCGGCGCCTCGACCTCCTCCACATAGGTCAGCGGCGAGGACGCCTCGAAGCGGTCCGGCACCTCCTCCGGCGTACCGCCGAGCAGGGTCCGGTCCATGGCCTTGAGCGCCTCCATCTCGTCGTAGTACGCGGTGACGTAGTCGGCGACCGGGACCGCCGCGATGCCGACCGTCCAGGCGCCCGGCTCGGTGCCCAGGCCCAGCAGGGTGAGGTAGCCGCCCCAGGAGCCGCCGGTCAGGATCAGCCGGGCCGGGTCGGCGAGCCCCGAGGTCACCGCCCACTGGCGAACCGCCGCGATGTCCTCCAGCTCGATCAGGCCCACCCGGTGCTTCAGGGCGTCCGTCCAGGCCCGGCCGTAGCCGGTGGAGCCGCGGTAGTTGACCCGGATCACCGCGTACCCGTGGTCCACCCACGCCGCCGGGCCCGCGGCGAAGGCGTCACTGTCGTGCCAGGTCGGGCCGCCGTGGATCTCGAAGACGGTCGGCAGCGGGCCGGTCGCCCCCGCCGGCTTCTGCACCAGCGCGTGGATCCGGCCGCCCGGCCCCTCCACCCACACGTCCTCCACCGGCACCGACCCCGGGGACTTCATCCCGGGCGGGTCCAGCACCACCGAGCCGTCCGTGGACCGCACCGCCGGCGGCTCGGCCGCCGACGACCACAGGTACTCCACCGACCCGTCCGGCCGGGCCGTCGCCCCCGACACCGTCCCCGGCGGGGTCGGCACCCGCTCCAGGGCGGCGCTCGCCAGGTCGTACCGGAACAGCTCGCTGCGGGCCTCGAAGCTGTGCACGATCAGCAGCCCCGTGCCGTCCGGGTACCACTCGGCGCTGACATCGCCGGGCAGCTCCAGCGACAGGTCCGTCTCCGTGCCCGCCGCCACGTCCCACACCAGGGGCTCCCAGCGACCGCGCCGCTGGTGGCCGATGAGCAGCCGGGTGTCCCCGTCCACCGGGGCGAAGCCCAGCACCTCCAGGCCCAGTTCCTCGGTGCCGCCCTTGGTGTCGTCCAGCTCCGCGATCGTGGTGCCGTCGGGGCGGACCACGCGCAGCGCGGAGTGCATCGCGTCCCCGTGCTCGGTGTGCTCGATGGCGATCAGCGCCCCGTCGTGCGCGAGATCGCCGACGCCCGCCGACTCGCGGTGCCGGTAGATCAGTACCGGCTCCTCGCCCGAGCGGGCCAGATGGATGCTCGTCCCCTCGTCGTCCGTCGAACGGCCCACCACCGCCGTCCGCCCGTCCCGGCCGAGGGCCAGGCCCGCCGGGTAGGAGGGGTCCAGGCCCGGCGTGGCCGGCTCGTCGGGGCCGCCCTCGAAGGGCTGGCGGCGCCACACCCCGAACTCGTCGCCGTCCTTGTCGTCGAACCACCAGACGAAGGCGCCGTCCGGGGAGAGCACACCGTCCGTCGTGCCGTTCGGCCGGTCGGTGACCTGGCGCTGCGCCCCGGTCGACCGGTCCCACGCGTACAGCTCGTACGTCCCTGTCGCATTGGAGACGAACAGGGAGCGGTCCGGCGCGTCCTCCGCCCAGTCGGGCAGGGACACCCGGGGTGCCCTGAAGCGCTTCTCCCAGTCCGGCATGGACACACGGTGCTGATGATCCGGCGAGACGGACCCGTTGCTCTCAGTCATGGCCCCATACTGCCCGTCCGGACCGACATCGCGCGCCCGAGCCCCTCAGCCTGTGGATAACTTTGCCCAACCACTCACCGACCTCACACCTTGCCGACCCGGCCGGTCCGTCCGCACCCGCCCCACCGGCCCCGCCGACCCCGCCGGCCACTGCCGTGCCGCGCAACCGACCCCGCAACCGACCCCCGCGCCCGGACGCCCCGCCCCGCCCCCGTACCGTGGGGGCGTGTACCGGTTTCTGCTGACTCCCCGCTGGTGGGGGATCAACGTCTTCGTCGTGCTGGCCATCCCCTTCTGCGTCTTCATGGGGTCCTGGCAGCTCAGCCGGTTCGAGGAGCGGATGGACACCCACCGCTCGGCGACCGAGGAGCCCACCACCGACCGGACCGGCGCGGCCCGGCCGCTGACCGAGCTGCTCCCGGTCGACAAGGAGACCTCCGGCGAACGGGCCACCGCCACCGGCGAGTACGCCGAGCAGTTCCTGGTCCCGGACCGCCCCCTGGACGAACGCCCCGGCGCCTACGTCCTCACCCTGCTGCGCACCGACGACGGCCGGGCCCTGCCCGTGGTCCGCGGCTGGCTCCCCGGCACCGCCGACACCGCGCGGGCCCCCGCCCCGCCGGCCGGCGAGGTCACCGTCACCGGCGCGCTCCAGGCGTCCGAGACCCCCGGCAGCAACGGCGTGCCCGCCCTCAGCGGACTGCCCGCCGGCCAGACCGGCGCGATCAGCTCGGCCTCCCTGGTCAATCTCGTGCCCTACGAGATCTTCGACGCCTGGATCACCCTGGACGAGGGCGACTCCGGGATGCGGGCGGTGCCCGCGACGGCCGCCGCCGACACCGGGCTCGACCTCAAGGCGTTCCAGAATCTCGGCTACACCGGTGAGTGGTTCGTCTTCGCGGGCTTCGTGGTCTTCATGTGGTTCCGGCTGCTGCGCCGCGAGGTGGAGTCGGTACGGGACGCCCGGATGGGCCTCGGGGACGCCCCCGAGGGGGACCCCGGGGAGCAGCGCCGGGAACCGGCGCCCGCCGCCACTCGTTAGGGCGCCCCGCCCGGTCCGCGCTACGACCCCGCCAGCACCCCGGTCCGGTAGACCGTCCCGGCGCACGCGTCCGGCACCACCACCGACACCGACTCCGAACCGGCCTCCGGGGTGTACGACACCTGGACGCTGCCGTCCGCCGTGCCGTCCTCGGTGACGAGCTGGGTGCTCGTGCCGGTGTCGCCGCCCGTGCTGCCGCCGGTCGTCGTCCCGGGGTCGGCGCTCGGGGACGGATCGGGGGACGGGCCGCCGGTGCCGCCCGTGCCGCCGCCCTCGACGGGGCAGGTCTCGGCGGGCACCCAGGCGAACCGCACCTCGTAGGCGGCACCCGGGAGCAGCACGAGCTGGCCGGTCTCGGTGGACGGGTCGGGCAGTTCCGCGGCGACATCGCCCGAGGCGTGCCGGGCGACGGAGATCTTGGCCGGGTCGGCGGCGCCCAGCGGGATCGGCGTGACGGTGCCGGGACCCGTGACGGTACAGCTCTCGCCGGAGACATTGCTGATCCGGAAGGTGCCGTAGACCGTGCCGGCCGAGTCGGGGACGTCGGCGGCGGCCGTGCCCCCGCCGAGCTGGGCGGCCGTGCACACCGGGGTGGTGGGCACCTCGGAGGGCGACGGGCCGCCGGGCGGGACGCCGGGAGTGGTCCCGGGGCTGTCGTCGTCGCCGGAGGCGTCCTCCTGGTCGCCCTCGTGGCCGGTGGCGGGGCCGCCGCCGGTCGAGCCGCCGACGGTGCCGGAGCCGCCGTCGGGGCCCGCGCCCTCGCTGGCGCCGCCCGTGGCGTCCTGGCCGAGCCCGGCGATCGAGGGGTCGGCGCTGGAGCCGGTGGAGTTGGAGACATGCACCAGGGCGGGCACGGCGGTACCGAGGAACAGGGCCGCCGCGGCCACGCCGACCGCCGCCTGCCGCTTGCGGGCGCGCCGCGCGGGCACCGCCCGGCGCAGATGCTCCAGCGTGCCGTCGCGGGGCTCGATGTCCTGCACCACCTGGTGCAGCAGGCCGCGCAGCTCCAGCTCGTCCGAGTCGAGCCCCCCGGGGCCCTGGTCGTCGAGAGGGTCGTTCACGGTGGCGCTCGTTCCGTTCCCAGTGTGCGGGTGTTCCTGGTGCTTGTGGTGCTCTTGGTACTGGTGGCACGGGTGCGCCGGACCGGACACGGGCGGCTCCCCAGGCACCTGCGGCACCTGCGGCCCCGGAGGCACCTGGTGTCCCTGGGCCTGGGGCATCTGAGGCTCCTGAGGCACCCGGGGCACCCGGAGGTGGCGCCGCTCGGGGCCCTCGCCCGCCCGGCCCTCGCTGCCGTCGCCGCTCATGCCGATGCCTCCATCGCCAGCCGCAGGGCCGCGATACCGCGTGAGCCGTACGCCTTGACCGAGCCCAGCGATATGCCGAGCGACTCGGCGACCTGGGCCTCGGTCATATCGGCGAAGTAGCGCAGCACCAGGACCTCGCGCTGACGGCGCTGGAGGCCCTTCATCGCCTTGATCAGGGAGTCCCGCTCCAACTGGTCGTAGGCGCCCTCCTCGGCGCTCGCCATGTCCGGCATCGGCTTGGAGAGCAGCTTCAGGCCGAGGATGCGGCGGCGCAGCGCGGAGCGGGACAGGTTGACGACGGTCTGGCGGAGGTAGGCCAGCGTCTTCTCCGGGTCGCGGACCCGTTTGCGGGCCGAGTGGACCCGGATGAACGCCTCCTGGACGACGTCCTCGCAGGAGGCGGTGTCGTCGAGGAGCAGGGCGGCGAGACCGAGCAGCGAGCGGTAGTGCGTGCGGTAGGTCTCGGTGAGGTGGTCGACCGTGGTCCCCGCGGCGATGTCCTCGGTGGACTCGCGCTGGCCGGGGATGGGCGTGGGCTGCGCTGCGGGCATGGGGGCGATCACCGGCATGCCACCGGGCCCGCCGGCCGCTCTGGGCCGACGGCGCGGTACGGGCGGTCGCAGTGCGGTGCCGCGCGCAGCCGATGTGAAGTCGAGTACCTCTGCCACGCCAGTTGGACACGCCTGCCCCCGCGAGGGTTGTACGTGCCGGGCGTCACTTTTGCGCCGTGGTGTGCGGCCGACGTCCTTCTCTCGCCTCTCTCGCCGGGCTGCACAGATGACGGTGCCTCAGTTGACCACATGCGTCCCGCTCTTCCCCTATGTCCCACCTGGAGCGGGCGTCCCCACGCCCGCGGCACGGCGTCCCCACGCCGGTCTACACGCGTCTCCGCGCCCGGTAGGGCACGGATAAAGCCCGGAAGGGCGACGGCGTAGACGCTTACCGCCCTTCGCGCGGTTGCGGAGGGCGGGAGGAAATCTTCGAACGGCACAGGCCACCGGTTCAAGTGGTCAGGACCATTACCCGGCTCACATGCCGAACACAGATCCTACAAACCGATCCCGCAGACGCCAGGACAAATATCCGTCCGGGCCCCGCCCTGCCACCGATTCCCCACATGGGAGCGCACCCAGCGCGGACCAAGGGGCCAGAGGTCCAGGGCTCAGGGGCCCAGGGGCCCAGGGGCCCAGGGAGGGCAGGGAGTCCAGGGAGGGCAGGGGCTCAGGGGCTCAGCGGTCGTCGCCGCCTCCGGCGCTCCCGCCTCCGGCGCTCCCGCCCCGCGGCTCCGCCGCCACCAGTTCCGCGATCTGGGCCGTGTTCAGGGCGGCGCCCTTGCGCAGGTTGTCACCGCAGACGAAGAGTTCCAGGGCGGTGGGGTCGTCCAGGGCGCGGCGGACCCGGCCGACCCAGGTGGGGTCGGTGCCGACCGCGTCGGCGGGGGTCGGGAACTCCCCGGCGGCCGGGTTGTCGACCAGCACCACACCCGGCGTGGTGGCGAGGATCTCGCGCGCCCCGGCCACGGTGACCTCGCGCTGGAAGCGGGCGTGGACGGTGAGGGAGTGGGTGGTGACCACCGGCACCCGGACGCAGGTCACGGCGACCGGCAGGGCGGGCAGACCGAGGATCTTGCGGGACTCGTCCCGCACCTTCATCTCCTCCGACGACCAGCCGTCCTCGCGCAGCGACCCGGCCCACGGGACGACGTTCAGCGCGACCGGCTCCGGGAACGGCCCGGTGCGGTCGCCGACGGCCCGGCGCAGATCGCCCGGCGCGGTCCCCAGCTCCGTACCGGCCACCAGGGCGAGCTGTTCGCGCAGGGTGTCCACCCCGGCCCGCCCGGCACCGCTGACCGCCTGGTACGAGGAGACCACCAGCTCGCGCAGACCGTACTCGGCGTGCAGCGCGCCCAGGGCGACGATCATGGACAGGGTGGTGCAGTTGGGGTTGGCGACGATGCCGCGCGGGCGCATCCGGACCGCGTGCGCGTTGACCTCGGGGACGACCAGGGGGACGTCCGGGTCCATCCGGAAGGCGCCGGAGTTGTCCACGACCACCACGCCCTTGGCGGCGGCGATCGGCGCCCACTGGGCGGACACCTCGTCGGGCACGTCGAACAGGGCGATGTCGACGCCGTCGAACGCCTGCTCGCTCAGTGCCACGACCTCGACCTCCTCGCCGCGCACGGCCAGCTTGCGGCCGGCCGAGCGCGGGGAGGCGATCAGACGGATCTCGCCCCAGATGTCCGCGTGCTGGGACAGGATCTGGAGCATGACCGTGCCGACGGCCCCGGTCGCTCCCACGACCGCGAGCGTCGGGCGCCCGGTCATCGGCCGGTGCCCCCATAGACGACGGCCTCGTCACTGTCGGAGTCCAGCCCGAACGCGCTGTGCACGGCCCGGACGGCCTCCGGGACGTCGTCGGCCCGGGTGACCACCGAGATACGGATCTCGGATGTCGAGATCAGCTCGATGTTCACGCCCGCCTCGGACAGCGCGGTGAAGAAGTCCGCGGTGACCCCGGGGTTGGTCTTCATCCCGGCGCCGACCAGGGAGATCTTGCCGATCTGGTCGTCGTAGCGCAGGGTGTCGAAGCCGATGACGGCCTTGGCCTTCTCCAGGGCGTCGAGGGCGCTGCGGCCCTCGCTCTTGGGGAGGGTGAAGGAGATGTCGGTGAGCCCGGTGGAGGCCGCCGACACGTTCTGCACGATCATGTCGATATTGATCTCGGCATCCGAGATGGTCCGGAAGATCGAGGCGGCCTCGCCCGGCTTGTCCGGCACACCGACGACGGTGATCTTGGCCTCGGAGGTGTCGTGCGCGACACCGGAGATGATGGCCTGCTCCACCTTCTGGTCCCCTTGATCGATCGGCTCGCTGCTGACCCAGGTGCCGCGCAGCCCGCTGAAGCTGGACCGCACGTGGATCGGGATGTCGTAACGGCGGGCGTACTCCACACAGCGGTGGAGCAGCACCTTGGAGCCGGACGAGGCCAGCTCCAGCATGTCCTCGAAGGAGATCCAGTCGATCTTCTTCGCCTTCTTGACCACCCGCGGGTCGGCGGTGAAGACGCCGTCCACATCGGTGTAGATCTCGCAGACCTCGGCGTCCAGCGCGGCGGCCAGCGCCACGGCCGTGGTGTCGGACCCGCCGCGCCCCAGCGTGGTGATGTCCTTCTTGTCCTGGCTGACGCCCTGGAATCCGGCGACGATCGCGACGTTGCCCTCGTCCAGGGCGGTGCGGATCCGGCCCGGGGTGACATCGATGATGCGGGCCTTGTTGTGGACCGAGTCGGTGATGACCCCCGCCTGGCTGCCCGTGAACGACTGGGCCTTGGCGCCCAGCTTTTTGATCGCCATCGCCAGCAGGGCCATGGAGATCCGCTCCCCGGCGGTCAGCAGCATGTCGAGCTCACGCCCGGCGGGCTGCGGGGAGACCTGCTCGGCGAGATCGATCAGCTCGTCCGTCGTGTCGCCCATCGCCGAGACCACGACGACCACCTGATGGCCGTTGTTCCTGGTCTCCACGATCCGCTTGGCGACGCGCTTGATGCCCTCGGCATCGGCTACGGAGGAGCCTCCGTACTTCTGCACGACAAGGCCCACGTGCGCTCCTCGCTCAGTCCGTTGTGTCGGCTCAGTCTAACGAGCGGCCGAAAACGACCTTCCGGATATCGCATGGTGAGATACGCCGTCCGGCGCGGTCGCCCGCCCGCTCCAGCAGGGCATATGCCCGCCGCTCACCGCCGCCACTCGGGAAAGTGCCGGGCATCACAGAGATCGCGTGCCCCACCCGGCGCTCACGTGGCCGAGCGCAGCCCCAGGGGTCCCGCGATCTCCTCGGCCATCACCTGGCCCGCCTCGAACTCCAGGGTCTCGTCGCCCATCAGCGCCTCGTCCGTGTCCAGCCCGTCCAGCTCCTTGAGCGGCTGGTCGAGGCGGACGTGCGCCAGTACCGAGTGCAGGGCGCGCAGGGTGGCGGAGGCGGTGGAGCCCCAGTTGGAGAAGTACGAGAACTGCCACCACCACAGGGCCTCGGTGACCCGCCCGGCCCGGTAGTGGGCCATGCCGTGGCGCAGATCGGTGATGACATCGGCGAGGTCGTCGGAGATCCGGGCCGGGACGGGGGCGGTGCGCGGCTCGTAGGGGTCGAAGACCTCGGAGTACACGTCCACCGGTTCCAGCAGCCGGGCGAGGTTCTCGCGCAACTGGTCGACATCGGGCTCGGGGCCGAGATCCGGCTCGTAGCGCTCGTCGGGGACGATGTCCTCGTGCGCGCCCAGCCTGCCGCCCGCCAGCATGAGCTGGGAGACCTCAAGGAGCAGGAAGGGAACCGCCGAGTCCGGTTCGTCGCCCTTGGCGACCTCGGTGACGGCGACCAGGAAGCTCTCGATCTGGTCCGCGATCTGCACCGCGAAGTCGTCCGGGTCCTGGCTCGTGGCGTGCAGCGTGGCGTCAGACATCTAGGAGTCGTCTCCCCTCGAAGGCGCGGCCGAGGGTCACCTCGTCCGCGTATTCCAGGTCGCCACCCACCGGGAGGCCGCTGGCCAGGCGGGTGACCTTGAGGCCCATGGGCTTGATCATGCGGGCGAGGTACGTCGCCGTCGCCTCGCCCTCCAGATTCGGGTCCGTGGCCAGGATCAGCTCGGTGACCGAACCGTCGGCCAACCGGGCGAGAAGTTCTCGTATCCGCAGGTCGTCGGGTCCGACGCCCTCGATGGGGCTGATCGCGCCGCCGAGCACGTGGTAGCGGCCCCGGAACTCACGCGTCCGCTCGATCGCGACGACGTCCTTGGGCTCCTCGACCACGCAGATCACCGCGAGGTCCCGGCGCTCGTCCCGGCAGATCCCGCACCGCTCCTCCTGCGCCACATTGCCGCAGACGGCACAGAACCGGACCTTGGCCTTGACCTCCATCAGCGCCTGCGCGAGCCGGCGGACGTCGGTGGGCTCGGCCTGGAGGATGTGGAAGGCGATCCGCTGCGCGCTCTTGGGACCGACGCCGGGCAGCCGCCCCAGTTCGTCGATGAGGTCCTGGACCACGCCTTCGTACACGGACTGCCGTCCTTTCTGCCGGTGGCACCTGTCCGGTCTGCCGGTGACACCTGTCCGGCCGGCCGGCTGTGACGCCTGTGCGTATCTGCTGCGTACGGTAGAGGGCGGGCGCCCGCTTTAGAAAGGCAGGCCGGGGATACCGCCGCCGAGGCCCTGGGCCAGCGGGCCGAGCTTCTGCTGCTGGAGCGCCTGGGCGTTGTCGTTGGCCGCGTGGACGGCCGCGACGATCAGATCGGCGAGGGTCTCGGTGTCCTCCGGGTCCACCGCCTTCGGGTCGATGACGAGGCCGCGCAGCTCACCGGCGCCGGTGACGGTGGCCTTGACCAGGCCGCCGCCGGACTGGCCGTCGACCTCCGTCCGCGCCAGTTCCTCCTGCGCCTGTGCCAGGTCCTGCTGCATCTTCTGCGCCTGTTGCAGCAACTGCTGCATATTGGGCTGGCCACCACCGGGGATCACGATCGGCACTCCTTGTCCGTACGGGTTTTCCCGTTCGGCACGAGCCTACGTGGTCCGCGCGGCCGTCGCCCCGCCACTCTTTCGAGTGAGCCGATCATGATTCCTCTACCTGATCAAGACCCACTTCCAGGCGGATTCCGGGTGGAAAAGGAGTGAAACCGTCTTCTTCGCCACCCATTGGGCGGTAATAAAGGTGCGGCGCATCAGCATCAGGAGTCACGCACCGTGATCAGTAGGGAGTGCCGGGTGGGTCAGCCGGAGAGGCAGCCCGAGGGTCCGCGTCCGCCGCAGGACGGGCGGGGCGGCGAGGGCGCGGCCGGGCCCCGGCCGGGCGATCTGACCGGGCGGGAGTTCCCGTCCGGCGACTGGGGGGACCCCGCGGAGCGGCTGGAGGAGCTGTACCGGTGGGTGGAGCGCGGGGCGCTCCGGACCGCGGCCTGGTATCTCGCCGACCGGGTGTGGAAGCGGCGGGGCGCGCGGGTGCTGCGGGCCGGGGCGGCGAGCGGGGCGGTGGTGGGGGCGGCGCTGCCGCTGCTGGACCTCACCGGGGTGCTGGCCGGGTCGGCGGTCTGGGGGTATCTGGCGCTGCTGCTGGCGGTGGCGTGCGCCGGGGTGGACCGGTGCTTCGGGGTGACCTCCGGGTGGATGCGGGACGTGGCGACCGCGCAGGCGGTGCAGCGGCGGTTGCAGACGCTGCAATTCGAGTGGGCGTCGGAGAGCGTGCGGGAGGTGCTGGGCCCGACGGACGGGACGGCCGGGGAGGCGGCGGACCGGTGCCTGGGGGTGCTGCGGCGGTTCTCGGAGGATGTGGCGGAGCTGGTGCGGGTGGAGACGGCGGACTGGATGGTGGAGTTCCGGACGGGGGGCGCTCCGCTGGGGATGCAGGGGGCGGGGGTGGGGGTGGGGGGTCTGCGGGACGGGGGTGTGGGGGCGGGGCGGGCCCCGGCGCCCCCTTCCGGGCCCGCGCGGCCGAACATGCCGCGGCAACGTCCGCCGGAGGCGCGGTGAGGGGGGTGGGGGGTGCGTTTTGGGTGGGGGTGCGTGGTGGATAGGGGTGGGGGTGCGTTGTCGGGTGCGGGTGCGTTGTGGCTGGTCGCGCAGTTCCTCGCGCCCCTAAAGCAGGGCGTCACACCGAGGGGGAGGGAAAGGTCACCGGGCTGCGCGGGCCACGTCACCGACGGGGACCGTGTGCGTCCAGTCCGTGGACGTCGTCTCCCGCCGGACGATCTCGCTACGGGCCCGCCACCGGCCCGGCGTCCTCCGCCTTCGGCGGCCCCGCCGTCTCCAGGGCCGCCGACAGGCGTTCCATGAGGCGTACCGCCTCCGTGAGGTCCGTGTCGTTGCCGAAGGCGTCGGCGAGGCGGTCGGCGTAGGCGGCGTGGCCGGGGTTGATGCGGCGGATCGCGGCCACGCCCTCCTCGGTGGCCGCGAGGAGTTTCGCGCGGCGGTGGGCCGGGTTCGGGCGGTACTCGGCGAGGCCCTTCTCGACCAGCAGGTCGGCGATGCGCTGGACGCTCTGGCGGGTGATGCCCATCGCGCGCGCGATCCCCGCCACCGGCAGCGGATCGGGCAGCACCGCGCCGAGCACCTGCCACCAGGCGGCGGTCAGTCCGGCGGGCCGGGCCAGTTCCTCGGCGACCGCGAGGAACTGGCCGTTGAGGCGGAAGCCGGCGAGGGCGGCCCGGCTCAGCAGGTACTGGCGTTCCCGGCTCACGCCGCGCCCGCCGCCGCCAGGACCTCGTAGGCGCCGGCGTCGGAGTGGTGGAAGAGGCGGTACCAGGCGTCCAGGACCTCGCCGTCGAAGACGCCGAGGAGGCCGAGGATCTCGCGGGCGAAGGCGACCGGCTCGGTGGGGCCGGCGGTGATCAGGCCGCCGTCGGTGACCGCGTCCGTCTCGACGTAGCGGGCGCCGCCCGCGTAGCCGGTGGCGGCGAGGTAGAAGGAGACCGCCCCGGTGTGGTCGCGGTCGTCGAGGAGGCCCTCGCGGGCGAGTCCGGCGGTGGCGCCGCAGATGGCGGCGACCGGGGTCCCGGCGGCCAGGAAGGCGCGGGCCGTGCGGGCGAAGGGGGCGAGGTCGTCGGACGAGTCCCAGAGGTCGGCGCCCGGGAGGATCAGGAGGGCGGAGTCCTCGGGGCTCAGGTCGGCGAGGGCCAGGTCGGGGGTGATGCGCAGGCCGCCGATGCTGGTGACCGGGGCGGTGGTGGGGCCGACCGTGCGGATCTCGTACCCGGCGCGGGCCAGGTGGGCGGTGGCGTGGCCGGTCTCCCAGTCGGCGAGCGTGTCGTAGACGGCGAGGTGGACGGGCTTGCGGGGGGTGGCGGTGGTGGCGGTCATGGGCTCGGCTCCCCGGTGTGGTGTGGTGTGCGCCGTTCCCGGCGGCCTCATGACAGGAGACTGTCATTTTGGGAGCATGCTGTCAAGTGGGGGAGAGTGCTTCGGGCTTCGACAACGTGTCGTGGAAAGGGGAAGGGCGCGAGACAGGGCGCCGATACCGCGTCCGTATCACTGACATTTACGCTCCCCGCATGACCCCTCAGTCCCCTCAGTCCACTCCGTCCGTCCAGCCCGACCCGCGGGCCGGTGCCGCCGTCAAGGCCGCGGACCGTGCGCACGTCTTCCACTCCTGGTCCGCCCAGGAGCTCATCGACCCGCTCGCCGTGGCCGGCGCGGAGGGGTCGTACTTCTGGGACTACGACGGCAACCGGTATCTCGACTTCACCAGCGGCCTCGTCTACACCAACATCGGCTACCAGCACCCCAAGGTCGTCGCCGCGATCCAGGAGCAGGCCGCACACCTGTCCACCTTCGCGCCCGCCTTCGCCGTCGAGGCCCGTTCCGAGGCCGCCCGGCTGATCGCCGAGCGCACCCCGGGGGACCTGGACAAGATCTTCTTCACCAATGGTGGCGCCGACGCCGTCGAGCACGCCGTCCGGATGGCCCGGCTGCACACCGGCCGCCCGAAGGTGCTCTCCGCCTACCGCTCGTACCATGGCGGCACCCAGCAGGCGATCAACCTCACCGGCGACCCGCGCCGCTGGGCCAGCGACTCCGGCACCGCCGGGACCGTCCACTTCTGGGGTCCGTTCCCCTACCGCTCCCGCTTCTACGCCGACAGCGAGGAGCAGGAGTGCGCGCGGGCACTGGAGCACCTGGAGACGACCATCGCCTTCGAGGGCCCGGCCACCATCGCCGCGATCGTGCTGGAGACGGTGCCCGGCACCGCCGGGATCATGGTGCCGCCCGCCGGGTATCTGGCGGGGGTGCGGGCGCTGTGCGACCGGTACGGGATCGTCTTCGTGCTGGACGAGGTGATGGCCGGGTTCGGGCGCACCGGGCGCTGGTTCGCCGCCGACCACTTCGATGTCGTACCGGACCTGCTGACCTTCGCCAAGGGCGTCAACTCCGGGTATGTGCCGCTGGGCGGGGTCGCGATCTCGCCGGCCATCGCCGAGACCTTCGGCAAGCGGGCCTACCCCGGTGGGCTCACCTACTCCGGGCATCCGCTGGCCTGCGCCGCCGCCGTCGCGACGATCGAGGTCATGGCGGAGGAGGGGGTCGTGGAGAACGCGGCCCGGCTCGGGGAGAGCGTCGTCGGGCCCGCGCTGCGGGAGCTGGCGGAGCGGCACCCGAGCGTGGGCGAGGTGCGCGGGCTCGGCATGTTCTGGGCGCTGGAGCTGGTCAGGGACAAGGAGACCCGCGAGCCGCTGGTGCCGTACAACGCGGCCGGTGAGGCGAACGCCCCGATGGCCGCGTTCGGCGCCGCCGCGAAGGCCGCCGGGATCTGGCCGTTCGTGAACATGAACCGCACGCATGTCGTGCCGCCCTGCAATGTCACCGAGGCCGAACTGAAGGAGGGGCTGGCGGCGCTGGATTCGGCGCTGTCGGTGGCGGACGGGTTCACTACGGCGGGTGCCGCCGCCGCTGGCTGAGCCTGGAGGCGTTGGGGGGGCGCGCCGCTGGGTTGGTGGGTCGGGGGGGGCTGGTGGGCCGGTGGGTCGGGGGGCCGGGTTAGCCGGTGGGGCGCTGCTGGGCTGGCGCGCTGCTGGGCCCGCCGGGCGGGGGTTGGTCGGTGGGCCAGGTGGGCCGCCGGGCCGGGTTGGCCGTCGGGCCCGGTTGGCCGGTGGGCCCGGTTGGCCGGTGGGCCGCCGCTGGGCTGGCGCGCTGCTGGGCCCGCCGGGCGGGGGTTGGCCGGTGGGCCAGTGGGCCGCCGGGCCGGATTGGCCGGTCGTGGCCGGGTGGCCGCCGGGCCCGGTTGGCCGGGGCCCAGCTCGGCCCGGGGGCCCGGTCGGCCGGGGCCCAGGTCGGCCCGGGGGCCCGGTCGGCCGGGGCCCAGGTCGGCCGGGGCCCAGGTCGGCCGGTGGGCCGGCGGGCTGCCCGGCGGGGCAGGAAGGCAGGGCAGGAGGGCGGACGGCCGATCCTCTCGGGAGCCTGAACGCGTAAGGTGACGTGCTCGTAGACACACGTACGAGCACGCCATCCGCGTACCCATGGAGAGGACGCCCGGATCATGCCCGGCAGCAGTGGCAACGGCGCGGTGACCCGCAACACCCTGCGGCAGCAGATCGCCGACGCGCTACGCGACGAGGTGCTGGCGGGACGGCTGCCGCCGGGGCAGGCGTTCACGGTCAAGGAGATCGCCGAGCAGTACGGGGTGTCGGCGACGCCGGTCCGGGAGGCGCTGGTCGATCTCTCCGCGCAGGGGCTGCTGGAGGCGGACCAGCACCGGGGGTTCCGGGTCCGGGAGTACTCGGTCGCCGACTTCCGGGGGCTGGTGGAGGCGCGGGCGCTGGTCACCGAGGGGATGTTCCAGGCGCTCGGCGCCGGGCACCAGGGGTTCCGGGACCCCTCCGATCCCCGGACCGCCGGGGCGCTGGCCGGTGTGCGGCGGCGCGGCGAGGAGGCCCAGCGGGCGGCCCGCGCCGGGGACCTCACCGTCCTCATCGGCTACGACCTGCGGTTCTGGCGGGAGCTGAGCGCGCTGTTCGGCAACCCCTATCTCGCGGACTTCCTGCACCGGCTGCGGGTGCAGTCCTGGGTGTGCGCGGTGCAGCGGCTGCGTCCGCTGGCCGATGTGCGGGGGCTGCTGTGGGCCGGGCACACCGACCTCGTCGACGCCCTGCGCGGGCGGGACGTGGCGGCGGCGCGGGGCGTCGTCGCCGCGTACAACGCGCACTCACTGGCGCTGATCGAGCGGCTGTCGGCGGACTGAGCCCGCGCTGGGGCGTTTTGGCTGGCGGCATATGCGGTGCGGGCGTCACGGAGTGGGTAAGGGACCGGCACCGAACGTGTGCGCGGGAGGGGCCGGGGCGGGGCGGACCGATTACGCTTCCCTGACCGGCGTGCCGAGCGCGCACCATCCCCGGAACTCTGTGAGGGAGTTGTCCTTTGGCCTGTGACCTGTGGCTGGTACCTCTCGTCGATGTGTTGTGCCACACCCCCGAAAACCCCTTCGCCGAGGAACTCGCCCAGTACAACAAGGTGCTCGCCGAGGCCGGACTGCCACCGGTGCCGGTCTACCAGTACATGCCGGGGCTGTCCGGGGACGTCGCACCGGTCGCCGGATTCGACTACGACGCCCTGCACTTCCTGCGCCGGGCCTTTCTGCTCCAGGTGCGCGGGCTGCCGGTGACCCCGGTCGACGAACTCGGCGGGGACTACGAGCAGCTCCTGGAGATGTTCGAGTCCACCGCCCAGCAGTCCCATCTCGTCTGGCACTACGACCACGCGGGCGCCTACGTCCCGGTCGACTTCCCGCACCCCCTCTCCAGCGACGAACTCCTCGCCGGCGGCGGTCCGCTGGGCTCCGCGCAGGGGCTGCTGCGGGACCTGGAGCAGGTCGCCCCCGCGATCGGCATCGACCCGGCCAACCCCCCGGCCCCGCCGCAGCCGCCGCTCGCGCCCACGGAGTTGGAGGAGCCCGCCGTCCCCGCGCCCTACGACCCCAGCCCCTTCGCCCGTGAGCGGCATGTGTGGCTCGGGCTGCACGCCGCCGCGACCCGGAGTCTGGCGCAGGGGTCGATGATCGTCTTCAGTTGAGCCCGCCGCCGCCCGGCGTGACCAGCCCCGTCTCGTACGCCACCACCACCGCCTGCGCCCGGTCCCGCAGGCGGAGTTTGGCCAGGATGCGGGCCACATGGGTCTTCACCGTGGCCTCGCTCAGCGCGAACCGGGCCGCCAGCTCGGAGTTGCTCGCACCGCTGCCCAGGGCCTGGAGCACCTCGCGCTCACGAGGGGTCAGCACTTCGAGATCCCGGTGCAGCGCGGGTGTTCCGGCGCCCTGGGCGACGAACCGCTCCACCAGGCGCCGGGTGATGGCCGGGGCCAGCAGCGCGTCGCCGGTCCGGGCGAGGCGGACGGCGGCGACCAGGTGCTCCGGGGTGACGTCCTTCAGCAGAAAGCCGCTCGCGCCCGCCGCCAGCGCCGCGTAGACATACCGGTCGAGGTCGTAGGTGGTGAGGATCAGGACGCGGGGCGGCTCGAAGGCCGTGAGGGAGAGGATCCGCCGGGTCGCCTCCAGTCCGTCCAGGCCCGGCATGCGGACGTCCATCAGCACCAGGTCGGGGCGGGTGCGGCCGACCGCGGCCACCGCCTCCTCGCCGTCCGCCGCCTCGGCCACCACCTCGATGCCGTCGGCGGCCAGGATCATCCCGAAGCCGGTCCGCACCAGGGCCTGGTCGTCGGCGATCACCACCCGGGGGCCGGGGGCTGCCGCCGGGCTCTCGGGGGGTATGGGGGGCGCGGGGCGCGCGGGGGATACGGGGCGCGCGGGGGGCGTGAGAGGTACGGAGGGCGCGGGTCTATGGGGGCCACCGGGGCCGATGGAGTCGTCGGGGCCGTCGGGGCCGTCGGGGCCGTCGGGGGTCATGGGGCGTCCACCGGGATCGTCGCCAGGACCCGGAACCCTCCGGCCGGGGCGGGTGCGGCGGTCAGGGTGCCGCCGTGCACCGCGAGCCGTTCCCGCAGCCCCAGCAGCCCCCGCCCCTCCCCCGCCCCGGCGGGCGCGGCGGACGTACCGCCGCTGTCGGCGACCTCGATCCGCACCTCGGCCGGGGTGTGCGCGACCGTCACCCGCACCCGGGCCCCCGCCGCGTGCTTGACGACGTTCGTCAGCGCCTCCTGCACCACCCGGTAGGCCGCCAGATCGGCGCCCGGCGACAGCGCGGCCGGGGTGCCGGTGACCGTGAGCCCGACCGGCGTCCCGGCGGCCCGCACCCGGTCGGTGAGCGCTTCGAGCCGGTCGAGGCCGGGCTGCGGTGCCAGGTCCCCGGGGCCGGCGGGTTCCTCGGACATCGTCAGCAGGCCCATCACATGGCGCAGTTCGGTCATCGCCGTACGGCCGCCCGCCTCGACCGCCAGCAGGGCCTCGCGGGCCCGGTCGGGGGCGGTGTCCATCACCTTGCGGGCCGCGCCCGCCTGGATCACCATCACGCTCACATTGTGGGTGACGACATCGTGCAGTTCCCGGGCTATCCGGGCGCGTTCGCGCTCCACCGCGCGCCGGGTGGCGCTGTCCTGCCGGGCCTGGAGGGCGCGCACCCGCTGCTGCCAGATGTGCAGCGCGTTCGCCCCGAGCCCCACCGCGACCAGCACCAGGAAGGGCACATAGCCCGGGGTGAGGTACGGGAAGAACTGGTCGCGCAGGACCGCCATCAGAACCGCCCCGGCGAGGATCCCGCCCAGCGCCCGGCGCCGGTGCGGACTGTGCGCGGCGGCGCTGTACGCGCCCACCACACAGCTCAGGAAGGTGTGGACGCCGGTCACATCGGTCGCCGCGGAGCCCTCGCCGTGACGGAGCCGGTAGAGCAGGGTCAGGGCGAGGACGGCCCAGAAGGCGGCCAGCGGGTAGCGGCGGCGCACGGCGAGGGGGAGCGCGGTCAGGGCGGCGAGGAGCAGGGCTGAGGTGTGCGCCCGCTCGTCGGGGGCGTGGCCGGGCGGGGGTGCCGGGGGGATCTCGGGCGGCGCCGGGGGGTCCGGGGCCGTCACCCCGGGCTCGGCGACCTGGAACGGCCCGAACCTCGGCACACCCGGCCCGTCCTGCGCCGCGTCGAGGGCGGCGCCCACCGTGGACACGGCGAGGATCAGGGCGAGGACGACATCGGCGATCCAGGCCCAGCGGGTGGGGTGAGGGGGTGGGAGTGAAGGCAGGGGTGGGGGCGGGGGCGGGGTGCCGCGCGGGTGGAGCGCCTCCCGTAGCCGGCCGGGCGCCTCCCGTAGCCGGCCCACCGGACCTCGTCCCGCGAACGCGACTCCCGCCCGGCCCACCGGACCTCGCCCCCCGAACGCGGCTCCCGCCCGGCCGGCCGCGTCCCGTATCCGGTTCACCACTCCCATCCCGGCTCCCTCCTCCCGTCACCCCAGTCTGGCAACGCCCCCCGCTCACCCGCGTCCCTCCCGCCGGGGATCTTCCCGCCCCGGCCGTACACCGGCGGCGTACCTCCCCGGGATGACACCGCGCGCCGCTGCATCGCCAGCCGCACAGGTGCTCGTCGGTGCGGGCGACGACCCGGCCCGGCGGGTGTCCCTAGCGTCGCGGCAGAGGTCGGAACCAGTGAACCGCCGCCCCGGGAGGGCCCATGACCATGTACGCGCCGGCGCAGTCCGCCGACGGCCGTCCGCTCGTCGAACTGCGGGAGGTGAGCCGGTCCTACGGGCAGGGCGGGCCGCCCGCGCTGGCCGGGGTGGATCTGCGGGTGGCGGCCGGGGAGTGCCTCGCCGTGCTGGGGCCCTCGGGGAGCGGGAAGTCGACCCTGCTGCATCTGATCGCGGGGCTGGACCGGCCGACCGGCGGCAGTGTGACGGTGGACGGGCTGCGGGTGGACCGGCTCGGGGAGGCGGCCTCGGCCCGCTACCGGCGGTCCAGGATCGGCCTGGTCTTCCAGTTCTTCCAACTGCTGGACGATCTGACGGTCGTCGACAATGTGCTGCTGCCCGCGCAGCTCGCCGGGCTGCCGCGCGCCGAGGCCCGGCGCCGGGCCGCCGAGCTGCTGGAACGGCTGGGCATCGCCCGGTACGCGGGCACCCACCCGGGCCGGCTGTCCGGCGGGGAGCGCCAGCGGGTCGCCGTCGCCCGCGCCCTGATGAACCGTCCGGCGCTGCTGCTGGCCGACGAGCCGACCGGCGCGCTGGACAGCGCGGCCGGCGACGGCGTGCGGGAACTGCTGGCCGGGCTCAACGCGGACGGGCAGACGATCGTGCTGGTCACCCATGATCTGCGGCTGGCCGCGGCCTGTGCGACCCGCACGGTCGAGCTGGTCGACGGGCGGGTCGTGCGGGACGCCGGGGTGGCGGCGTGAGCGCGCTGGGGAAGGTGGTGCGGGCCGGTGTCGGGCGGCGCCGGGCGCAGACGGTGGTGATGGTGCTGACGACACTGGTCGCGGTCGCCGCGTCGGTGGTGGCCGTGGGGGTGCTGGCCGCCTCCCGGGCGCCCTTCGCGCAGGCCATGGACGCGGCGCGGGGGGCCCATCTGACGGCACGGTTCGACGGGGGCGCGGCCGGTGGTCCGGCGGCGAGCGCGACGGCGTCCGGGGTGAGCGCGGCGGCGGGGCCGTTCCGGATCCTGGAGGCCGAGGCCCGTACGGGGTCCGGGACGGGGCCGGAGATCCCGGCGGGGGTGCGGCTGCCGTCGATGACCGTGGTGGGGCGGGCGGACCCGGCGGGGCCGGTGGACCAACTGTCGCTGGTCGAGGGCGAGTGGGCGGACGCGCCGGGTGAGCTGGTGCTCGCGGAGGAGACCGGCGGGCCGCTGCCACCGGGGGCGCGGCTGGAGTTCCCGGGGCTGCCGGGGGCGCCGACGCTGACCGTGGTCGGGGTGGCCCGCTCGGTCACCGGGACCGCCGACGCCTGGGTGACGCCGGAGCAGGCGGCGGCGCTGGCGGCGCCGGGCGAGCCGGCGGCGTACCAGATGCTGTACCAACTGCGGGACGCCGGGAGCGAGGCGGCGGTGGACGCCGGGCGGGCGGCGATCGCGGCGGCGGTGCCGGAGGGGACCCTGACCGGGACCCGCTCCTATCTCGCCGTACGCCAGGAGATGCTGGCGAACACCCTCGCCTTCGTCCCGTTCGTCGCCGCCTTCGGGGTGCTGGGGCTGGCCATGTCGGTGCTGATCATCGGGATCGTGGTCAGCGGGGCGGTGGGGTCGGCGCGGCGCCGCATCGGTGTGCTGAAGGTGCTCGGGTTCACGCCGGGTCAGGTGGTGCGGGCGTATGTCGTGCAGGCGCTGGTCCCGGCGGTGCTGGGCTGTGTCCTCGGGGCGGCCCTCGGGCGGGTGCTGGCCGGTCCGGTGCTGGGCACCGTCGAGGACGCCTACGCCGGGGCCCCGGCGGGGCTGCCCGGGTGGGTGTACGGGGCGGTGTCCGCCGTCGCCCTGACGCTGGTCGCGACCGCCGCGCTGGTTCCGGCGCTGCGGGCCGGGCGGCTGCCCGCCACGGCCGCGCTCACCGTGGGGCGGGGGCGCACCCCGGGCGGCGGGCGGGGGCGCCGGGTGCGGCGGCTGGCCGGGCGGCTGCCGGTGCCGCGTCCGGTGAGCCTGGGGCTGGCGCAGCCGTTCGCCCGTCCGGCGCGCTCGGCGACGACCGGCGCGGCGGTCGCGCTGGCCGCGCTGACCGTGACCTTCGCGGTGGGGCTCGCGCTGTCGCTGGGCGCGGTCCAGTCGCACCGGACGCTGGACTCGGCGGCGCCGGTCGTCGTGGACCTCGGCCCGGCCGGCGGCCCGCCGGGGGCCCAGGCGGTTCCCGCGCCGGGTCAGGAGCCCGTCAGCGCCCCGGCCGACCCCGACCGGGTGGCCGCCGCCCTGCGCGCCCACCCCGACACCCGCCGCTTCTACGGCACGACCGGCGCCGAGGTCACCGCGTCCGGCGTGAGCGGGCCCACGTCCGTCTCCGGCTACACGGGCGACGCCCGCTGGGGCGCTCCGGCGCTGGTGTCGGGGCGGTGGTTCGAGGGGCCCGGGGAGGCGGTGGTGACCGAGCGGTTCCTGCGGGCGGCCGGGGTCGCGGTCGGCGGGACGGTCACCCTCTCGGCGCCGGGCCGGGAGACCACCGTACGGATCGTCGGCGCGGCCTTCTTCACCGAGAACGACGGGATGACGGTGCTCACCCCGGTCGCGACCCTGGGGGCGCTCGGGCTGGACACCGCGCCGGGACGTTTCCATGCCGAGCCGGGCGCCGGGGTCTCCGCGTCCGCCTATCTCTCGGCGCTGGGTACGGCCCTGGACGGCAGCGGCGCCCTGGCCCACTCCGGCGGGGACGACTCGTCGAGTGTGATCGTGGCGATGAACGCGCTGATCGCGATGCTCACCCTGCTGCTGGTCGTGGTCGCGGGCCTCGGTGTGCTGAACACGGCGGTGCTGGACACCCGCGACCGGGTCCATGCCCTCGGTGTCCACCGGGCGCTGGGGATGACGCCCCGGCAGACGGTGGGGATGGTGCTGACCTCCGTCGGCGCGGTCGGGCTGGTGGCGGGGGTGGTGGGGGTGCCGCTGGGGGTGCTGCTGCACCGCCGGGTGGTGCCGTTGATGGGCGACGCGGTGGGGATGCGGCTGCCGGAGCCGTTCGTCGCCGTGCACTCGGCGCCGCTGCTGGCGCTGCTGGCGCTGGGCGGCCTGGCCGTGGCGGTCGCGGGGGCGCTGCTCCCGGCGGGGTGGGCGGCGCGGGTGGATGCGGGGCGGGCGCTGCGGGCGGAGTAGCGGGGGTCCCGTCCCGGGGGAGGGCCGGGGCTGGGGGCTGGGGGCGGAGGCCGGGGGGCGGAGGCCGGGGCTGAGGGGGCCGGGGCCGGAGGCCGGGGGGCGTCCTGGTGGGCGACCCCTCGGCCCCGACCCGCGTGTCTTGCCGTTCTTGCTGCCTGCTGCTTGCTGCTTGCTGCCCTGTGCCTGCCTGCCCTACAGGAACGAGTTGATCTCGATCGTCTCGTCCCGCCCCGGGCCCACCCCGATCGCGGAGATCGGCGCCCCGGACATCTCCTCCAGCGCCTTCACATACGCCTGCGCGTTCTTCGGCAGGTCGGAGAAGGACTTGGCGCCGGTGATGTCCTCGGACCAGCCCGGCAGGTTCTCGTAGACCGGCTTGGCGTGGTGGAAGTCGCTCTGCGAGTACGGCAGCTCCTCGACCCGGCGGCCGTCGATCTCGTAGGCGACGCAGACCGGGATCTGCTCCCAGCCGGTGAGGACGTCGAGCTTGGTGAGGAAGAAGTCGGTGAGGCCGTTGACGCGGGTCGCGTACCGGGCGATCACCGCGTCGAACCAGCCGCAGCGGCGGTCGCGGCCGGTGGTGACCCCGCGCTCCCCGCCGATCCGGCGCAGCGCCTCGCCGTCCGCGTCGAACAGCTCGGTCGGGAACGGACCGGCGCCGACGCGGGTGGTGTACGCCTTCAGGATGCCGATGACCCGGCTGATCTTCGTGGGACCGACGCCGGACCCGGTGCAGGCACCGCCCGCGGTGGGGTTGCTGGAGGTGACGAACGGATAGGTGCCGTGGTCGATGTCCAGCAGGGTGCCCTGGCCGCCCTCGAAGAGGACCACCTTGTCGTCGTCGAGGGCCTGGTTGAGGACCAGGACGGTGTCGGCGACGTACGGGGCGAGCTTGTCGGCGTAGCCGAGCAGTTCCTCGACGACCTGCTCGACGGCGATGGCGCGCCGGTTGTAGAGCTTGGTCAGCATCTGGTTCTTGGCATCGAGCGCGGCCTCCACCTTCTGGGTGAGGATCGACTCGTCGTAGAGGTCCTGGACCCGGATGCCGACCCGGTTGATCTTGTCGGCGTAGGTGGGTCCGATACCGCGCCCGGTGGTCCCGATCTTCCGCTTCCCGAGGAAGCGTTCCGTCACCTTGTCGACGGTGACGTTGTACGGGGTGATGATGTGCGCGTTACCGCTGATCAGGAGCTTGGACGTGTCGACGCCCCGGTCGTTGAGACCGCTCAGCTCGGAGAACAGCACCGAGGGGTCCACGACGACGCCGTTGCCGATGACCGGCGTACAGCCGGGGGACAGGATTCCGGAGGGGAGGAGGTGCAGGGCGTACTTCTGGTCGCCCACGACCACCGTGTGGCCGGCGTTGTTGCCGCCCTGGTAGCGGACGACATAGTCGACGGAGCCACCGAGCAGGTCGGTGGCCTTCCCCTTGCCCTCGTCACCCCACTGAGCACCGAGCAGCACAAGTGCGGGCACGCGCGTACACCCCTTCCGGGCGGGGCATGTCCAGGGTCAGGGGCGTACGCGGCACGGCGTGTGCCTCGTACCCGGCGACCCTCGTCGGCCGCAACCCGTCGGACCGGATGCCCCGGAATAGACGAAGCCCCTGGCGCAATAGCGCAAGGGGCTCTTGCACAAAGATGCTACCCGAGGAAGCGAGGCATGGCCGAGGTGGCGACTTTCGCGACTTCCGATCACCTGCTGGTGGTCATCGATCCGGTCGCCCGACAGACCGACGGGGAGTCGGTACGGATCGCGAAAGACGTGCTCAGCGCGGGTGCGGCGACCAAGGTCTGTCTGCCGGACGGGCCCGAGGAGTTCGCGCGGGCGCTCCAGCGGCGGGGGTCGCGGCGGCCGGTGGTGATCGGTGACGACCGGGCGCTGGCCCGTGCGGTGGCGGTGCTGCACCGGCAGCGGGAGTTGGCCGGATGCGCGCTGTCCGTGGTGCCGGTGGGGCCGCTGCTGGGGATCGCGCATGCCCTGGGGGTCCCGGCGGGCGCCGTGGCGGCGGCCCGGTCGGTGCTCGACGGGGCGGTACGGCGGCTGGATCTGCTGGTGGACGACAGCGACGGCGTGGTGCTCGGGGCGCTGAGCATCCCGCCGCTGGAAGGGGCGGGCCCGGACGCCGTCCCCGGCGGCGGCAACGACGGTCCGGGCAGCCCGTCCCGTCCGGAGGATCTCGCGCCGACGGGGACCTGGCTGCGGTCCTGCCATTCGCTGGTCCGGAGTCTGGTGGTGCCCCGTCCGGCGCGGGGCGGCGGCGGGGGTCCGGCGTTCGGTGGTGGCGGCGGCCCGGCCCGGCTGCGGGTCGAGGTGGACGGGGACACTCTGGTCGATCTGGAGCAGCCGGTGGAGGCGGTGTCGGTGACTCCGGGCGGGGCGGGGGCGGCGGCGGTGGAGGTACGGCCGGTGTCGGTCGGCGCGGCGGCGGTCCCGCTGCGGGCGGCGGGCCGGCGGGTCACCATCTCGGGCCCGGACTTCCGCTACCGGGCGGACACGGCGGTATCGGGCCCGGTACGGCGGCGGACCTGGACGGTGTGGGAGAACGCACTGGGGCTGGTCCTGCCGGGGTAGCGGGCGCGCGGGGTGGCGGGCGGCGGCAGGCGGGCGCCGGGCGCCCTGCCCTGGAGGGGTAGGCGGATTTCACTTCCGCAACAGCATTGCGGAAGTCCCGGTCGCCGCCAGCCCTAAGCCGACCTCCGCCGACCTCCGCGCCCTACGCCCCGAACTGCTGGTCGCGGTGTTCCCGCCAGCGGTCCATCAGCTTGCCGATCTCCCCCTGGAGGTACTCGAAGAACGCCAGCGTCTCGGCGACCCGGCGCCCGCCGGGGCTGTCGGCCCCGAGTGTGTCGACACCCTCGCGCAGGGTGCCCTCCCAGCGCTTCAGCACGGCGTCCCGGTTGGTCAGCGCCTCGTACCACTGGTCGCTGTGCACCCGGTAGCGCTCCCGCCGCGAGCCCGGTTCGCGCTCGCGGGAGACCATGTGGACCTGGGCGAGATAGCGCACCGCGCCGGACACGGCGGCCGGGCTGACCCGGAGCTGCTCACCGAGTTCGGCCGAGGTCATGGCGCCCGCGTCGGAGGCGAGCAGCGCGGCGAAGACCCGGGCGGCCATCCGCTGCATCCCGGCCTCGACCAACTGCGCGGCGAACGCCTCGACGAACCTGGACACGGTCTCCGGGTCCCGCTCGGGCGGGACCTCGCCGCTCGTTTCCGGCATCGTCCGATCATCTCCCTGGATCCGCCCCGCTCAGCCGCCTCCCCCGAGTCTATGCGTGGTTTATACGATTCCTTAACTTCACAAATTTGTGAAGCTAGCGTACGTTCACAATCATGACCAAGGCAATCAGCGTCTCCGGGTTGCACAAGTCGTTCGGCCGGACCCATGCGCTCGACGGCCTCGACCTGGCGGTCGAATCCGGTGAGGTGCACGGCTTTCTGGGTCCCAACGGCTCCGGCAAGTCCACCACCATCCGGGTCCTGCTGGGCCTGCTGCGCGCCGACTCCGGCGGCGCCCGGATCCTCGGCCGCGACCCGTGGACGGACGCGGTCGAGGTCCACCGCCGGATCGCCTACGTCCCCGGCGATGTCACCCTGTGGCGCAACCTCTCCGGCGGCGAGACCATCGACCTCTACGGCCGACTGCGCGGCGGCCTCGACCCGGCCCGGCGCGCCGACCTGGTCGAACGGTTCGAACTCGACCCGACGAAGAAGGGCCGCACCTACTCCAAGGGGAACCGGCAGAAGGTCGCCCTGGTCGCCGCCTTCGCCTCCGACGTCGATCTGCTCATCCTGGACGAGCCGACCTCCGGCCTCGACCCGCTGATGGAGGAGGTCTTCCAGTGCTGTGTCGCCGAGGAACGCGCGCGCGGCCGGACCGTGCTGCTCTCCTCGCACATCCTCAGCGAGGTGGAGGAACTGTGCGACCGGGTCAGCATCATCCGCAGGGGCCGCACCGTGGAGACCGGCTCGCTCGCCGATCTGCGGCATCTGACCCGCACCAGCATCAGCGCCGAACTCACCGGCCCGCCCGGCGCCCTGCTCCGGCTGCCCGAGGTGCACCAGCTCGACATCCAGGGCAGCCGCGTCACCCTCCAGGTCGACTCCGACCACCTGGACGCCGTCCTGCGCGCCCTCGGCGAGTCCGGCGTACGGTCCCTGACCTCCTCCCCGCCCACCCTGGAGGAACTCTTCCTGCGCCATTACCAGGACGAGGTGCCGTCCCGATGACCCGCCCCACGAGCCCCGTCACCACCCCGGGCCCGACGGCCGCCCGGCGCCCCCCGACCGCCTTCGCCGTCCGCCCCGGCAGCGCCCGCCCCTTCGCCGGCACCGGCACCCTGCTGCGCTTCGCACTGCGCCGCGACCGGCTGATGATCCCCGTCTGGGTCGCGGTGAACGCCCTGATGGTCCTCTCCATGCCCCACACCCTCTCCTCGATGTACGGCACCGCCGCCGAACGCGCCGACCTCATCGGCCAGATGGAGACCAACGCCTCCCTGCGCGCCCTCATCGGCCCCGTCTTCGGCGACTCCCTCGGCGCCCTGACCGCGTGGCGGGTCGGCATCTACGCCGCCGCGCTGGCCGCGGTGATGAGCCTGCTGATCGTCGTCCGGCACACCCGGGACGAGGAGGAGAGCGGCCGACAGGAACTGGTCGCGTCCGGGATGGTGGGTCGCCGCGCCTCCCTCACCGCCGCGCTGCTGACGGCCGGTACCGCCAACGCCGCTCTCGCCCTGCTGCTGGTGGCCGGACTCGCCGGGCAGGGTCTCTCCGGCGCCCTCGCCCTCGGCCTCGGTATCGCCGGTGTCGGCATGGGCTTCGCGACGACGGCGGCCATCGCGGCGCAACTGACCGAGAGTGCCCGGCTCGCCCGGGGACTGACCGCCGCCGTCCTGGGCACCGCGTTCGTGCTGCGCGCGGCGGGCGACTCGGCCACCGCCGACGGCTCCTCCGTCCTCACCTGGCTCTCCCCTCTGGGCTGGCTGGAGAATCTGCGCCCCTACGCCGCCGAACGCTGGTGGGTGCTCCTTCTGATCGCCGCCACCGTCGCCCTCCAGGCCCTGGTCGCCTACGAACTGACCGGCCGCCGCGATGTCGGGATGAGCTTCCTGCCCACCCGCCCCGGCCCGCCCGCCGGACGCCTCGCCACCGCCGGCGCCCTGGCCCGGCGCCTCCAGCGCGGCACGGTCCTCGGCTGGAGCATCGGCTTCTTCCTGGCCGGGGCCGTCTACGGCGGTCTGACGGACGGCGCCGTCGAGCTCCTCGGCGACAACGAGAGCGCCCGCGAGATCATCGAACGCATGGGCGGCCGGAGCGGTGTCACCGACGCGTTCCTCGCCTCCATGGTCGGCATGCTCGGCCTGATCGCCGCGCTGTTCATCGTCTCCTCCGTTCTGCGGCTGCACGGCGAGGAGACCTCGGGCCGCGCCGAGCCGGTCCTCGCGAACGCCGTCGGCCGTCTGCGCTGGGCCGCCGGCCATCTCCTCATCGCCTACGGCGGCTCGGCCCTGATCATGCTGATCGCCGCGCTCGGCTTCGCCGCCGGATACGGCCGGGACCTCGGCGCCCTGCTCGCCGCCTGTCTCGTCCAGCTCCCGGCGATCTGGCTGATCGGCTCCCTCGCCGTCCTGCTGTACGGCATCTCCCCCTCCCTCGCCCCCGCCGCCTGGGGCGTCGCCGGCGCGGTCCTGCTGATCGGCTGGATCGGCCCCGCCCTCGACGTCCCCCCGCTCGTCCTCGACCTCTCCCCCTACGGCCACCTCCCCAAGCTCCCCGGCGCCGACCCGAGCTGGCCCCCGGTCCTCGTCCTCCTCGCCCTCGCGGCGGCGTTCACCACGGTCGGCCTGGCGGCCTTCCGCCGCCGCGACCTGGCCAGCGGCTGACCGTCCCGCACCCGCCTTAGACCTCCACTCTCAGTCCCTCCAATCCCCGGATGACGAAATTCGGCTTGCGGTCGGGCTCGGTGCTGAGGCGCAGCCCTGGTGCCCGGTCGAGCAGGGCGGTCATGGAGGCGGCGAGTTCGATCCGGGCCAGCGGGGCGCCGATGCAGTAGTGGATCCCGGCGCTGAAGGAGATGTGCGGGTTGTCGGCCCGGGTGAGATCGAGCCGCTCGGGCGCGGTGAACACGGCCGGGTCATGGTTCGCCGAACCGAAGAGCAGCGCCAGCTCCGACCCCCGCGGGATCACCTCCCCGTCGATCTCGATGTCGTCCAGCACCCACCGCTCGAACAACTGCAACGGCGTGTCGTACCGCATCAGCTCCTCCACCGCCGACGGCACCAGCGAGTGATCCGCCCGCAGCGCCGCCAACTGGTCCGGGTTGCGGAACAGCGCCCACCACCCGTTGACCGTCGCGTTCACCGTCGCCTCGTGCCCCGCGTTGAGCAGCAGCACCGCCGTGGAGATCATCTCCTGCTCGGTCAGCCGGTCCCCCTCGTCGTGCGCCTCGATCAGCCCGGAGATCAGATCCTCCCCCGGCTCCTTGCGCCGCTCGGCGATCAGCTCCCGCAGATACTCCGAGAACTCCACCGACGCCCGCACCGCCCGCCGCGCCGTCTCCGGCGACGGGGCCAGCTCGTACATCCCGCAGATGTCCGCCGACCAGGGCCGCAACGGCGCCCGCTCGCTCTCCGGGATCCCCAGCATCTCCGCGATCACCGCCACCGGCAGCGGCTCCGCCACATCCGCCAGCAGATCGCCCCCGCCCTCCCGCACCAGCCCGTCCACCAGCTCCCCCGCCAGCCGCTCCACATACGGCTTCAGCCGCTCCACCGTCCGCGGGGTGAACGCCTTCGACACCAGCCTTCTGATCCGGGTGTGGTCCGGCGGCTCCAGATCGAGCATCCCGTGGTCGTTCAGCGTGTGGAAGGGCTCCTGCTCAGCCGGCGGCGCCGTCCGCCCGAAGTCCTGGTGCGAGAACCGGTGCTGATACGACCGCCCCAGCCGCCGGTCCCGCAGCAGCGCCGACACATCCGCGTGATGCGGCACCAGCCACTGATCGCTCGGCTCGTACCGGATCACCCGCCCCCGCGCCCGCAGCTCCGCGTACGCCGGATACGGATCCGCCAGAAAGGCCGGGTCCCACGGATCGAACACCTGCGAAATCTCACCCTTTGCCATCTTTGCCATGCCCGGACGCTAGCCCGCCGCCCGCCCCCCTGACCAGACCGTTCCCGACGGTCGAAGGAACGGCCGCCGCAGTCGCCGCGCGGCCCGGTCCCGCGCGGCCTTCGCCCCGCCCACCCGGCCCCTCCCGCTCACCCGGGGGTCACGAGCCGGGCCTCGTAGGCGAAGACGGCGGCCTGGGTGCGGTCTCTCAGTCCGAGCTTCACCAGGACCCGGCTGACATGGGTCTTGATGGTGGACTCGGCGACGACCAGCCGCTCGGCGATCTCCGAGTTGGACAGCCCCTGCGCGATCAGCACCAGCACCTCCGTCTCCCGCTCGGTCAGCTCCCCGTAGGCCGCCTGGGCGGCGGCCATGCCCCGCGGGGCGTCGGACAGCTTCGAGAACTCGGTGATCAGCCGCCGGGTGACCGACGGCGCCAGCAACGCCTCCCCGCCGGCCACCACCCGCACCCCCTCCGCGAGCTGCCGCGCCGAGGCGTCCTTGAGCAGAAACCCGGAGGCCCCCGCCCGCAGCGCCTGATACACGTACTCGTCCAGGTCGAAGGTGGTCAGCACCAGCACCTTGGCCCCGCCGTCCGCCGCGATGATCTCCCGGGTGGCCTCGATCCCGTTCATCTCGGGCATCCGGATGTCCATCAGCACCACGTCCGGCGCCAGCTCGCGCACCCGCTCGACCGCCTCGCGGCCATTGACCGCCTCGCCGACGACCTCGATGTCCGGCATCGCGTTCAGCAGGACCGAGAAGCCCTCGCGCACCATCATCTGATCGTCCGCGATCAGCACCCGGATCGTCATGCCTCACCCCCCTCGCTCACCCGGGCGACCGGCAGGAACACCGCCACCTCGTACCCTCCGCCGTCCACCGCCCCCGCCGTCATCTCGCCGCTCAGCATGGAGACCCGCTCGCGCATCCCGGTGATGCCGTGCCCCGCGCCGGGGGAGGGCTTGATCAGGGACGGGTTGGGCGGCGGGTCGTTCACTATGCGCAGCCCCAGCCCGCCCAGCACATAACCCACCTCGACCCGCGCGGGGGCGCCCGGCGCGTGGCGCAGCGTGTTGCTGAGCGCCTCCTGCACTATCCGGTAGGCCGACAGCTCCACGCCCTGCGGCAGCTCCCGCACCGCGCCCGTCACCGTCTTGTCCACCTCCAGGCCGGCGTCCCGGACGTTGTCGAGCAGCCGGTCCAGGTCGCCGAGGGTGGGCTGCGGGGCGTCGGGGGCCTCGTAGTCCTCCGCGCGGACGACGCCGAGGACCCGGCGCAGTTCCGTGAGGGCCGAGACGGCGTTCTCCCGGATGGTGGCGAAGGCGCGCTCCAGCTCGGGCGGAGGGTTCTCGACCCGGTAGGGCGCCGCCTCCGCCTGGATGGCGACCACGGACATATGGTGCGCCACCACATCGTGCAGTTCGCGGGCGATGGTGGTGCGCTCCTCCAGCAGGGTGCGCTTGGAGCGCTCGTGCTCGGTGACGGTCTGCTGGGCGGTGACCTCCTGCTGGGCCTGTATGACCTTGTCCTTGGCCTCGCGCCGGATGTACCGGACGGAGACGGCGAGCAGGATCAGCGCGGAGACGAACAGCATGGGGCCGAAGGTCCCGCCGCCGTCGAACCCGCCGCCGACGACGGCGTCGGTGAGCAGCCCGTACAGCGCGGTCAGCACCCACATCCAGGCGGCGGTGCGCGGCCGGGTGCGCAGGGCGACCACGGTCAGCACGGCGAGATGGCTGGTGAAGGTGCCTGCCGACCAGGGCCAGTCGTGCCACGCGCCACTGAACATCGTCGCGATCGGGGTCGCGGCCATGGACATCCAGAAGGCGCCGACCGGCCGCACCAGGGTCGCGAGCACCGGCACCAGGGCCAGCAGGGCGGTCAGCAGGGGGACCGGGCTGAACGATCCGCTGAACCATCCGTTCAGAAAGGCGAGCAGGCCGAGGGCGCCCACCGCGGCTTGCGGTGTGTAGGCCACGTACTCCCGCGCCCGCCCCCGCAGCCGGCGGGTGAACGGCCCGTCCATGCTCATCCGGGGCAGCGGCCGGTAGGCGAACGCGTCCTCCACAAGGTCCTGCCGCAGCCCCCGCAGGGCATCCACGGCCGCCCGGAACTCCGGACTGCGCTGATACGCCCCGCCGTCGGCCTCCGGCGAGGTGGGAATCGTCTGGGTTGTCTCACTCACACAGAAAACGGTATGCGCCACCCCACCCCACCGTCGTCACCAGTGAGAAGGGTCGTGGGGGGTCCGTCTCAGGTACTACGGGGTGGAGGGGCAGGTCCGCAGGGGGAGGAAGGTCTGCGGGGAGGGAGGGGGAGGCTGCGGGGAGAGGGGGAGGCTGCGGGCGGGGCCCGCTCGGAGGGGCGGTCCGATGGTTTCCGTGGCTCGCTCAGATGGTTTCCGTGACCCGGCTCAGATGGTTCCGTGGCCCGGCTCACCGGTCTCCGTAGCGGGGGAGCCGCTCGGGCAGCGGGCGGGCTTCCTCGCAGCCGGCGAGGGCATAGGCGTGCGCGGCGAGCTGATAGGAGAAGTCCGTCACCGCCTGGCGCAGCTCCGCGCCGGTCGCTCCGCTGTCCCCGACCACACTGCCCTCGGCGATGAGGGCGAAGGACTGGGAGGCGTCACCCGCGTCCGCTCCCCGTGGGACACAGGCGACATAGACGGATGACCACCCGCTGTCCGAGTCCCGTTGTGCCAGGGCTTCGACTCCGCCCGACGACACGTGCACGGCGTCGCCGCCCGCGCCCACTCCATTGCGGTTCTGCCAGGTCCGCACGGACGCGTCATCGATCCGCGCGTGTCCGGAGAGTAGGGAATCGGAGCTGGTGGCGATACGGCAGGAGAACCGGAGACTCTCGCCCTCGCCCTTTCGACCGGCTTCTTCCTCCGCCGTGCGAGCGGACGGCAGCGCCCGCGTCACCGTTCCGCGGTCCACCGCGTCGTCGCACACCCGGGCGGGAAGCCGCTCGACTCCCTTGGTGAAGATCTGCACGTATCCGAACCAGCCGCCGCCACCCAGAACACAGAGAATGAGCAGGCCGACGAAGAAACTCTTCGCGCTGTACTCGGCGGCCCCGCTCCCGCTCCCGGTCCCGGTCCCGGTCCCGACCTTGTTCGACGTCTCAACCACGCGGACGCTCCTTGGAATCGTGCAGGACTCGCTCGTTCGGCACAGCCCCGACCGGCGCCATGGGCATCCCGGCGGGAGGGCTCCCGGTCAGTACCCCGTAGGGCGCACCACGCCCGACTCGTAGGCGAACACCGCTGCCTGGGTGCGGTCGCGCAGGCCGAGTTTGACCAGGATGCGGCTGACGTGGGTCTTCACCGTCTGTTCGGCGACCACGAGCTGCCGGGCGATCTCCGCGTTGGACAGGCCGCCGGCGATCAGGACGAGGACCTCCGTCTCGCGTTCCGTGAGGTCCGCGACGCGTTGCTTCAGGGGGGTCGGCGGGGGCGCGTCCAGGCGGGAGAACTCGGCGATCAGGCGGCGGGTGATGCCGGGGGCCAGCAGGGCGTCACCGGCCGCCACCACGCGGACCGCCTCGGCCAGTTGGTCCGCCGAGGCGTCCTTCAGGAGGAAGCCGGAGGCCCCGGCTCGCAGGGCCTCGTAGACGTACTCGTCGAGGTCGAAGGTGGTCAGGACCAGGACCTTGGTCAGGGCGGTCGCGGTGGTGACCCTGCGGGTCGCCTCAATGCCGCCCAGCTCCGGCATCCGGATGTCCATGAGGACGACGTCCGGCGTCAGCTCCGCCGTCATCGCCACCGCCTCCAGGCCGTTCACCGCCTGGCCGACCACCTCGATGTCGGACTGCGTGTTGAGCAGCACGGTGAAGCCCTGCCGGACCATCTGCTGGTCGTCGGCGATCAGTACGCGGATCGTGCCGCTGGTCATCAGATGTCCTTCAGGTACAGGGAGAGGTCCGGCCGGGCGGGTCCGTCCGGGAAGTCGGTGCGGGCCGTCGCCGACGTCCCGTCCCTCGGCAGGAACGCAGACACCGAGAAGCCGCCGTGCAGGGTTCTGGTCGCGGTGAGCTGGCCGCCCAGCATCGTCGCCCGCTCCCGCATCCCGAGCAGCCCGTGTCCCGCACCCGGCGACGGCTGCACCGGGCGGCTCGGACGGGAGTTGATCACCCCCAGGTACAGGCCCTCCGGGAAGTGGGTGATCTCCACCCGGACGTCCGAACCCGGCGCGTGCCGCAACGCGTTGCTCAGCGCCTCCTGCACGATCCGGTACGCGGACAGCTCCACCCCCTGCGGGTAGGGGCGGCTCGGCTCGCCCACGATGTCCGTGGTGATCCTCAGACCCGCCGCCCGGGTGTTGTCGATCAGGTCGTCCAGCCGGTCCAGCGTGGGCTGCGGGGCGTGCGGCGCGGCACCGGTCGCCAGGCCCTCCGCGTCACCGGGGTGCTCCGACCGCAGGACACCCAGCACCCTGCGCAGTTCGGTGAGCGCCTCCAGGGCGTTCTGGCGGATGCCGTCGAGGTTCTCCTTCAGCGCGTCCGGCGGGTTCTCCACCAGGTGGGGGGCCACCTGCGCCTGTATGGAGATCACCGACATGTGGTGGGCCACCACATCGTGCAGTTCACGGGCGATCCGGCTGCGCTCCTCCAGCAGGGTGCGCCGGGCGCGCTCCTCCTCCGTGATCCCGGTCTGCTCCACCAGCTTCACCCGCGCCACCCGGCTTCCGCGCAGCGCCGCCCCGACCAGGGTGACCGCCGCGAACACCGCCACCGCGACGGCACCCGTCGAGCTGTAGCCCGAAGCGCCCAGCAGGCCCTGCACGATCCAGGTGACCAGCGCGCTCACCCCGAGAGCCGTCGCCGACACCGCCGGCCGCACCCGCAGCGCCAGCAGGAACAGCACGATCGCGTGCGCGCCCAGCGCGGGCGGTGCCCAGGGCCAGGGCGCGCCCTGGGTCCCGGGGAAGTAGAGCAGGCTCTCGCGCGCGTCCAGCGCCGTCACCGTCGCCGTCGCCAGCGACAGCCAGCACGCCGCCGCCGGGAACCACGGCCCCAGCACCACCGCCGCGCTCTGGACCAGGGAAAGGGCCACGGCGGACTGGATGCCGAGCCGATACGCGTCGGAGAGCTGGTCGAGGTCGGCCACCAGGACCAGGGTCGCCAGCAGGACCACCAGCCCGTGCGGCACCCAGCGCAGCCACAGGGACGGGGGCATCGGGTCGTACGACAGGGTCCTCAGGTCGGTGCCCAGGCCGCGCAGCCAGGTGGTGGCGCGGCGCGGGTCGAGCCAGGTGTCCGCCGCGGGAGCGGCGGGAGCGGCGGGTCGCCGACGCCCGGTCACGGGGGCCGTGCCGTCCGGCCCGGTGGCCGCCGGGTCCGTGCCTCGCGGTCCGGCGGCTGCCGGGTTCGTGCCTCGTCGCCGGGTGGCCGCCGGGTCCGGGGCGCCGTCCTTCCCCGCGTTCCTCCCGGGGCGCTCGTCCCCGTTCCCCCTGCCGTTCATACCGCTCACCCTAGACATCGGTCCGCCCCCTTCGTAGTCGCTGTTGATGTCGCTGTCGTTGCCGGTTCTCGGCGCGGGAGTGGTGGGGGTGCCGACGGGTTCGGGGCGGTGGCTTTCGCTGTGCGGGGGTCGGTGGGGCCGGTCCGCTCGCGGGAGCGGAACGCCACCCAGCACACTCCCAGCGCCAGGGCGAACACCGGGAGCCAGGCCAGCCGGTGGGCGATCCAGGTCAGGTCGTCGGGGCGGGTGTGCAGACCGGGCAGGCGGCCGGCGAGCAGGGCCGTGGCCGTCGTCGCCATCATCGCCGTCTGGTGCCAGAGGAATATCGTCATCGCCGAGAGATTGAGCAGCGCCACCGCCGCCCAGGCCACCGGGCGGCGCATCCAGCGGCGCAACGGTCCGCGCAGCAGCAGGGCCGCACCGCACTGCGCCAGACCGAAGGTGACCGCCGCCAGCGTCGGCGGGTTGAGGTTGGACACCTCGGTGCCCGGCACCCCGACCATCGAGGCCGGATACCCCGCCCACGCCATCAGCCCGGCCGTCGCCACCGCCCCGCCGATCAGCAGGGTCCAGCCCGCGCGGGGCCGCTCCAGCTCACCCCGGGTCCAGGCCGCGCCCAGGGTGTACGGCACCAGCCAGCCCGCCGCCAGATTCACCCAGCCCAGCGCGTCGGGGCCGCCGAGACCGAAGCGGATGAGGTCGATGTGCAGCACCACCGCCAGCGGCCACAGCGGACCGAGCCGGGTCAGCAGCGGGGTCGCCGCCGTCAACACGGCGAAGACCAGCAGGAACCACAGGGGGGACAGAGCGAGTTTCAGCAGGGTGTGCAGGGTCGTGAGGTCGGCCGAGGCCAGCAGCAGCGCGAGGGCGGTCGCCGTCCACAGGGTGAGGACGGCGGCCACCGGGGCGAACAGCCGCGACAGCCGGGCCGCCAGCCAGGGGCGGTAGCCGACCCCACGGGCCCGCGCGGAGGCCAGGCTCCGGGTCGCGACCTGCCCGCCCACCAGGAAGAACACCGCCAGCGTCTGGAACAGCCAGGACACCGGCGCCAGCCAGGGCATCGGGTCCAGCGGGCTCGCCGCGCGCAGGGTGTCGCCCTCGGCCACCAGCGCCGTCACCAGCCAGTGGCCCAGCACCACCCCGAGGATCGCGAAGGCCCGCAGGGCGTCCACCGCACGGTCGCGCCCCGGGGGTGTGGCCGCGTCGAGGCGGCGGGCGCGGTGGCGGAGCGCGGCGCCGAGCGCGTGCGGTCGGTCAGTCATGGCTCACCTCCGCGGTCTCGCCGAGGACGATCCGGGCGAGGTTGGCCAGCGACTCCGAGCCCGGCGCGAAGTACCCGCCGTGCCCGGCGGAACCGGCCGCGAAGCGGCGGGCCCCGTACGCCGGGGACATCGGGTCGGTGCCGAAGCCGACCGTCGTACCGAGCAGGTCGGCCCGCGCATGCGGTACGTCCGCGATCCAGTCCCGGGCGCCTCGGCCCGCCCAGACCCTGGCCGAGGTGCGCAGGTCCGAGGCCCGGTCCACGCCCGTCCCCGGGCTGCCGAGGAGGACGAGGTCGGCGACCGGGAGCCCCTCCGCCTCCAGCGCGGGGGCCGCGCGGGCGCAGACCACCGAGCCGTAGGAGTGGCACAGGAGGGAGATCTCGGTGTCCCTTCCCGCTATCCCGTACAGGGCGGCGACGGACTCCGCCAGCTCCGGGGCCGCCTCCTGCGCGCGGGTCGTGGTCATGACCGCCGTACCGACCGTGCCCGGTGTCTCGTAGCCCAGCCAGGCGATCACCGCGGTACGGGGGTGCCGTGCCGCGAGATGCCGGTGCAGGGAGACCGCAGTGGCGCGGAAGCGGGCGTATGTGTCGAGCGTGGTGTCGGAGCCGGGTATGAGGACGGCGATCCGGTCGGCGCCCGCCAGGTCGCCGAAGACCTCGGTGGCCAGACCCGGTCCCCGGCCGTCGAAGGCGAGGAACTGCCGGGCGGGGTCCCGGGCCATCGCGCGCTCCATCGCCGCGCGGTGGCGGTCGCCGTGGTCCTCGGCCATCCGGGCCGCCTCGGCGGCGTTGGCGCGGTTCGCCGCGTACGCCGCACCGAGCGTCGCCGCCGTGATCCGGCCCAGGTCGGCCGGCGCGGGCGCGGGGACCCGGGGACGGGTGGCGGCGGCGAGGGGGACGACCAGGGCGGCCATGACGAGAGCGGCCAGCAGCGCACGGAACCATCGCCCCCGGGTACGGCGGCCCGCCTGCACCTGCCCGCCGCCCGCGTCGCGCCGATCCACACCCCGGCCCACATCCCGGCCCGCGCCGCGGCCCACACCCCGGCCCATGTCCGTACCTCCCCCTCGGCCCGTCCACCGGGCCGTTCCAAAGGGGAAGTTACGGATCTCCGCCGGTCACTCGCGTCCCGCCAGGGAGCGGTTCCGGCGAGTCCCTCTCAGGTACTACGGGTATGACCCCGGCCCACACCCCTCGGGCCCACACCCCTCCGGCCCAAGCCCTCCAGGCCCACGCCCCCGGCGCACACCCCAGGGGCCCACGCCCGCCACGCCCAACCACCCAGAGCCCCCCAGCCCCCCAGCCCCCAGCCCCTCCCCTCACCCCCTCACCAAGCCAACTGCGCGATCTCCTCCACCACCACCGCACACGCGTCCGCCGCCGGGTCGATCAGCGGAAAGTGCCCCACATCCGCCAGCAGCGTCAACCCCACCATCTCCCCCGCCTTCGCCGCCGCCTCCGCGTACGACTCGGCGACCGCTTTCGGCACCACCGCGTCCGTCACGCCCTGGACCAGCGTCGTGGCGATCCCGGTCGGGAGCAGCAGGGCCGGGTCCGCGTACGGTCGGCGGACCGCGAACTCTCCCGCCCCGCCCAGGAGTTGGGCGGCAGCCCCACCGCACACCTCCAGCTTCTCCGCGACCGCGAAGTCGGCGATCGGCGCGAGGGCGACGACCCCGCGCAGGGGTGCGGGACGGGGGGTACGCCAGTGGGACGGGGCGTCGGCGGGCAGGACGTGCCGGGCCGCCGCCCACAGCGCGAGATGGCCGCCGGCCGAGTGACCGGCGACGACGGTACGGCGGGGGTCGGCCTGCGGGAGGGCCTCCCGGACCAGGGCGGGGAGGGCATCGAGCGCGGTGACGACGTCGTCGAAGGTGTCCGGCCACCGCCCCGCCGGAGCGGGCGAAGCCCCCTCCCCGCCACCTGCCCCCGCCCCGCCCCGCTCGCCCGGCCCGGCGTCCGAACCCCCGCGCCGGTACTCGACATTGGCCACCGCGAAACCCCTGCGCGCCAGGAACCCGGCGAACGGGGCGATGTGCCGACGGTCGTACGCGGAGCGCCACGCACCCCCATGCAGCACGACCACAAGCGGGGCGAGAGCGGATGAATCGGACTCGACGGTCGCCCTCGGGGCGTAGAAGTCGATCACCTGGTCGGGGTGGTCGCCGTACGCGGCGGTGGCGTCGGGGGCGACGGGCGGGTGCGAGAAGGCCGACGCCTCCTCGGCGGCTGCCACGGCGGCCCTGGCTGCGGCGACGTCGTCCGGCATGCTCCAACCTCTCAACGACGGGGTACCTCCCCGGCTTTCGCGCGGGGGGAGTGGGTGGCGGACCAGGTGGGGATTCGGCCGTTGGCGGGGACGGTACCAGGCGGGTGACATGCGGGGACACGCGGATGTCACGCAGGGTGAGGGGAAAACGGTTCTGTTGTGCCGGACCACCACCCGCCACATACACCACATACGTCACGACACGAGACGGCACGGGCACCGGACGGGACGGGCGCGGGACGACCCGAGACGGGCACGAGACGGCACGACCGACCGCAGTACCCGCGGGGACCCGGCACAGGGCCCCCGCAGAACAGCTACCCCCTACACCCCCCGCCCCTACACCCCGTACACCCCCTACACCCCCCGCCCCTCGGCGCCCGCCACCACCTCCCCCAACACCCGCGCCGCCCGCTCCACCTCGGCGAACCCCACATACAGCGGCGTGAAACCGAAACGGAGGACATCGGGATGCCGGAAGTCGCCGACGATCCCCCGCGCGATCAACTCCCGCATCACCGCCCCGGCGTCACCGCACCGCAGGGCGACCTGGCTCCCCCGCTCCGCGTGCGCCCTCGGCGTCACACACTCCACCCGCCCCGCCAGCACATACGCCGCCACGCACTCCAGGAAGAAGTCCGTCAGGGCCAGCGACTTCGCCCGGACCTCCGCCAGGGAGACCCCGTCCCACACCTCAAGTGCCGCCTCCAGCGCCAGCATCGACAGGATGTCCGGCGTGCCGACCCGCCCGCGCAGCGCGCCCGGCGCCGGTTCGTAGGAGGCGCGCATCCCGAACGGCTCGGCGTGCGAGTTCCAGCCGGGCAGCGGCGAGTCGAAGCCGCTCTGCCGGGCCCGGCTCACATACAGGTACGCCGGTGAACCCGGCCCCCCGTTGAGGTACTTGTAGGTGCAGCCGACCGCGAGGTCGACCCCGTGCTCGTCCAGCCCCACCGGCAGCGCGCCCGCGCTGTGGCACAGGTCCCAGACCGAGACCGCGCCCGCCTCCCGGACGGCGGCCGTCAGACCGGGCAGGTCGTACAGCCGTCCGGTGCGGTAGTCGACGTGGTTCAGCAGGACCACCGCCGTACGCCCGCTCAGGGCGCCCGGCACCTCCTCCGGCCGCACCGCCCGGACCGTACACCCCGTAAGCCGCGCGGCGGACTCGGCGATGTACCCGTCCGTGGGGAACGTCCCCGCGTCAACGAGGATCTCGTCCCGCACACCGGACACCCCTGCACCGGACCCCCGGGCATCGGACACCACATCACCGGACCCCCGGGCACCGGACACCGCATCACCGGCCCCCCGCACACCAAGCGGCGCCCCTTCACCGATCCCCCGCTCACCAGGCCCCCCTTCACCCGGCCCGCCAAGCCCCCCGGCCCCCATCCGAACCCCCGCCACCACCGCCTTGAACACATTCACACTCGTCGAATCACCGACCACGATCTGCCCAGGACCCGCCCCCACCAGCGGAGCGATCCGGTCGCCGATCCGTTCCGGCGCGGTCCACCAGCCGCTCTCCTCCCAGGAGCGGATCCGCAGCTCACCCCACTGGCGCCCGATGACATCCGCCACGCGCGCGGGGACGTGCGCGGGCAGCGCGCCCAGCGAGTTCCCGTCCAGGTACACCGTCCCGTCGAGGACGAACGCCGCCCGCTTCCCGGCGAGCGGGTCACCGGCGTCCAGCTTCCCGGCCGCAGGCGCCAGGTCGGCCCGCCCCATCCCCCGCTCAGACATGGGACCGCGCCGTCCACAGCTCGGGAAACACGTTCTTCCGGGCCCGCTTCTCCAGCCAGGCCACCCCCGCCGAACCCCCCGTCCCGGCCTTGGCGCCCATCGCGCGCCGGGTCGCCACCAGATGGTCGTTGCGCCAGCGCCAGACCAGCTCCGCGACGTCCGTCAGCGCCTCCCCCAGCCGCACGAGGTCACCGCCCCCGTCACCACCCGCGTCACCCTCCCCGCCGTACACCCGCGCCCACACGCCCTCCACCGCGTCGTCCGCCTCGTACCGCAGGGACACGTCCCGGGTCACCACCGCCTCCGGCACCGCGTGCCCCCGGCGGGCCAGCAGCCGCAGGACCTCGTCGTACAGGCTCGGTTCGTGCAGCGCCTTCGCCAGCTCGCCGTGCACGCGCGGCGCGCCGCGGTGCGGGACCAGCATGGACGCGGACTTCTCGCCGAGCAGGAACTCCATCCGCCGGTACATCGCCGACTGGAAGCCGGAGCCGTCGCCGAGGGCGCTCCGGTAGGAGTTGAACTGCTGCGGGGTGAGCCGGCCGAGCGGCCTCCAGGAGGCGTTCAGCGCCTCCAGCTCGTGTACGGACCGCTTGAGGGCGTCGATCGCGGTGGGGACGTCGTCCGCGCGCAGGGCACGCGCCGCGGTCTCCCACTCATGGACGATCACCGTGAACCACAGCTCCATGACCTGGGTCGTGACCAGGAAGACCATCTCTCCGGGATCGTCGGAGAGGGTGTGCTGGAGGTGGGTGAGTACGTCCGCCCTGACGTAGTCCTCGTACGGGGTGGTCCCCTGGAAGTCGAGATGCGGAGCCGCGGGCTCGTGAGCCTCGTGGGACATCGCTGTCTCCTGTTGTTGCTCCGGGTAGCGGTCCGCCCCTGCCGATGCCGGCACGGGGGCCCCGGTCCCCACCTGGCATCCTGCGGTGTGCCCCCGCCACCTCGCAAGGTGTGACCCGGGGGCACCACGCACAGCGGGAGCCGCTCAGCCCAGCGTCTGCGCCGCCGTCGGCGAGGAGTCCTTCAGGAACTGGGTGCAGCGCTCGTACTCCTCCTGCTCCCCGATCGCCTGCGCCGACCGGGCGAGGGCGTGCAGCGCGCGCAGGAAGCCGCGGTTCGGCTCGTGCTCCCAGGGCACCGGGCCGTGCCCCTTCCAGCCGCTGCGCCGCAGCGCGTCCAGCCCCCGGTGGTAGCCGGTACGGGCGTACGCGTACGACTCGACCGCGCTGCCCCGCTCGAAGGCGTCGTCGGCGAGGACCGCCCAGGCCAGCGAGGAGGTCGGGTACTTCGCGGCGACCTCGGCGGCGGGGGTGCCGCCGGCCAGCAGCTCACGGGGCTCGGGGTCGTCGGGGAGGTGGGTGGGGGGCGGGCCCCCGAGGAGGTTCTCGTGAATCGTCATGGGGTCCAGTCTCGTACATCGGCCACCCGACGCGACGCCCCCGGATCCCCCCAAGGGATCCGCCCACCGCCCTCGGATCCCCCCCAAGGGATCCGCCCACGCCCCCCGGATCCCCCCACGACCTCAGACCCCCTACGGGATCCCCCCCCCACCTCCCCTACACCCCCTACACCCCTTACACCCCCTCCCCCAGCTTCCCCCCGGACTTCACCCCCGGTTCCAGCGGCGGGGTCAGCACCCCGCCGCGGCCGTTGCACTCCGGCCGGGTGCAGTCCGGCGGCGGGCGCCGGACCGTCGCGAAGGCGACCGCCGACCCCACCACCAGCACCCCCGCGCAGATCACCATCGCCCGCCCGAACGCGCTGTCGAACGCGGGCGCGGAGCGGTACGCGTCCTCGCTCATCCCGGCGAGCAGCGGCAGCGCGGCGACGGCGACCAGGCCGGCCGCCCGCGCCGCCGCGTTGTTGATACCGCTGGCCAGCCCCGCCCGCGCGGTGTCCACGGAGGCCAGCACGGTCGCGGTGAGCGGCGCCACCAGGGTGACCATGCCGAGGCCCATCACCAGCAGCGCGGGCAGCACGTCCGTGAGGTAGGAGGCGTCCGGGCCGACCCGGGTCATCAGCAGCAGGCCGCCCGCGCTGAGCAGCGGGCCGACGGTGAGCGGGATGCGGGGGCCGATCCGGTCGGCGAGTTCCCCGGAGCGGGCGGAGAAGAGCAGCATCAGGACCGTCGTCGGCAGCAGTGCCGTACCGGCCTGGAGGGCGGAGTAACCGGAGACCACCTGCAACTGGAGGACGGCCAGGAAGAAGAACCCGCCGAACGCCGCGTACACACAGAGGGTGACCAGGTTGACGGCGGTGAACTGGCGGGACGCGAAGATGTCCAGCGGCATCATCGGATCCGGCCGCCGCCGCTCCACCATGACGAAGGCGACCCCGGCCGCCACCCCCGCGACCGCCGTCACCACCACCGTGAGCGCCCCCGACCGCGCCTCGATCAGCGCGTAGGTCACCAGCGCCAGCGCCAGCGCCCCCAGCACGGCCCCGAGGACGTCGAACCGCCCGTGCGCCTTGTTGTCGGAGGACTCCGGTACGTGCCGCAGCGCGACCGGCACGCACACCAGTGCCAGCGGGACGTTCAGCAGGAACACCCAGCGCCAGCCGGGACCGTCCACCAGCCAGCCGCCCAGGAACGGTCCCACGGCCGCCCCGATGCCGCCGAACCCGGACCACAGGCCGACCGCGCGCCCCCGGTCGTCGGGGTGGAAGGACGCCTGGATCAGGGCCAGCGAGCCCGGCGTCAGCAGCGCCCCGCCGATGCCCTGGAGGGCGCGCGCGGCGATCAGCACCTCGGCGTTCGGGGCGAGCCCGCACAGCAGCGAGGCCACGGCGAACCAGACCACGCCGATGAGGAAGACCTTGCGGCGTCCGTAGCGGTCGCCGAGGGAGCCGCCGAGCAGAATCAGCCCGGCGAGGGTGAGCATGTAGGCGTTGACGGTCCACTGGAGGGCCGCGAGATCGGTGTCCAGGTCCTCGCCGATGCGCGGGAGGGCCACATTGACGACGGTCGAGTCCAGCAGCGCCATGCTGGAGCCGAGGACGGTGGTGAACAGGAGCCACTTGCCCTGCGGTGAGGAGATCCGGACGTCAGGCATCCCCCAGATATACAGCGAGCCCGGCGCGATGACGCCGGGCTCGCCACAGAACCTCTGTCCCCTCAGGGAACTGTTCCCCGAACCGTCCGGGGAACCGTCAGGGAACTCCCCTCGGGGAACTCCCCTCCGGAAACTGTCCTACTTCAGCTTCTGCCCCGCCGACCGCAGGTTCCCGCACGCCTCGACGACCCGCGCCGCCATGCCCGCCTCGGCCAGCTTGCCCCAGGTGCGCGGGTCGTAGGTCTTCTTGGAGCCGACCTCGCCGTCCACCTTCAGCACACCGTCGTAGTTCGCGAACATGTGGCCGACCACCGGACGCGTGAAGGCGTACTGGGTGTCGGTGTCGATGTTCATCTTGACGACGCCGTTCTCCAGCGCGGTGCGGATCTCGTCCTCGGTGGAGCCGGAGCCGCCGTGGAAGACGAAGTCGAACACCTTGGCGTCGGCCGGGCGGCCGAACTTGGCGGCGACGCCCTCGTTCAGGTCCTTGAGCAGCTCGGGGCGGAGCACGACATTGCCCGGCTTGTAGACACCGTGGACATTGCCGAAGGACGCGGCGAGCAGATAGCGGCCCTTCTCGCCGAGACCGAGCGCCTCGGCGGTGCGGATGGCGTCCTCGACGGTGGTGTACAGGTCGTCGTTGATCTCGTGGGTGACGCCGTCCTCCTCACCGCCGGTCGGGGTGATCTCCACCTCCAGGATGATCTTCGCGGCGGCGGCGACGGCCAGCAGCTCCTGGCCGATGGCGAGGTTGTCGGCGAGGGTCTCGGCGGAGCCGTCCCACATGTGCGACTGGAACAGCGGGTTCTCGCCGCGGGCGACCCGCTCCGCGGACACCGCGAGCAGCGGGCGGACGTACCCGTCCAGCTTGTCCTTGGGACAGTGGTCGGTGTGCAGGGCCACCGTCACGTCGTACTTCTTGGCGACGATGTGCGCGAACTCGGCGAGCGCCACCGCGCCGGTGACCATGTCCTTGCTGTGCTGGCCGCCCAGGAACTCGGCACCGCCGGTCGAGATCTGGATGATGCCGTCGCTCTCGGCCTCCGCGAAGCCGCGCAGGGCAGCGTGCAGGGTCTGGGACGAGGTCACGTTGATGGCCGGGTAGGCGAACCTGCCTGCCTTCGCCCGGTCGAGCATCTCGTTGTAGACCTCGGGGGTTGCGATGGGCATCTGTCCGCTCCTTGTATGTGCGGGTGGGTGTACTGCGTGTGCAGCGAAAGGCCCTGACCTAGACCTGAGAGAGATGACGCCGTCGTCGCGCCCATCTTTCCAGACGGACCCGGCCCGGCGGAGTCCTGTCTCAGCCCAGACCCAGCTCGTCCTTGGAGTACGCGAAGAGGTACGGCACCCCGGCGCCCCGCTCGATCTTCTCGGCGGCGCCGGTCGCCCGGTCGACGATGGTCGCGACGGCGACGACCTCGGCCCCGGCCTCCCGTACCGCCGCCACGGCCTCCAGCGGGGAACCCCCGGTGGTGGAGGTGTCCTCGACCACCACCACCCGGCGCCCGGCGATGTCCGGCCCCTCCACCCGGCGCTGGAGCCCGTGCGCCTTGGCGGCCTTGCGGACGACGAACGCGTCCAGCCTGCGCCCCCGGGCGGCGGCGGCGTGCAGCATGCTCGCGGCCACCGGGTCGGCGCCCATGGTGAGCCCGCCGACCGCGTCGAACTCCAGGCCCTCGGTCAGATCGAGCAGCACCGAACCGACCAGGGGGGCGGCCTCGCCGTCCAGGGTGACCCGGCGCAGATCGACGTAGTAGTCGGCCTCCAGGCCGGAGGAGAGCGTCACCCTGCCGTGCACCACGGCCTTGTCCTTGATCTGCTGGAGCAGCTCGCCCCGTACGTCCGTCATACCGACCAGCTTAGAGGCGCCGCCAGCGCCAGGTGGTGGTGGCCTCCAGCGGCTCCAGCGGGGTGACCAGGCGCGGTCCGGTGTTCAGCCCGTCCGGCGGGCCGGTCTGCGGCTCCACACAGACCGCGTCCTCCTGCTCGTCGTAGAGCACGACCCACTTCTCGGGGCTGGTGACGGTCAGCTCCAGCCGCTCGGGCCAGGTGAGGGTGACCTCGACGCCGTCGGGCATCCCGAAGCAGTCGTCCCAGGGGCCGGGCCGGGGCTCGATCCGCTTCCCGGTGGGCAGATGGTCGTCCCCGCGCTCCTCCTGCCACCCCGGCCGGAAGCCGATCTCCGCCCCGGGCCAGCCGTCCGGGCTCCGCCGGAACCAGGGATGCCAGCCGAGCTGCGCCGGGAAGGAGTTGTCGTACGTCTCGATCGCCAGGGTCAGGGTCAGACTCTCCGGTGTCAGGGCCACCACCTGGGTGACCCGGCCGGGGTAGGGCCAGGGGTCGGCGAGGTCGTAGGTGATCACCGCCTCGTCCGCCGAGACCCGCGCGGTGCGCCAGGCGCCGTCGCGGGCGGTGCCGTGGATGGCGTGCGGCGGGGAGTTGAGGGGCAACTGGTGGACGGTGTTCCCGTTCCGGAACCGCCCGTCGCGGGTCCGCCCGCACCAGGGAACCATCGGGAAGCAGCCGTACCGCTCCCCCTGGCGCAGCAGCTCGGTGCCGTCGATCCGAAGACTCGCGAGCCGCCCGCCGTGCGCGGGGGAGACCGTCAGCCGGGCGTCCCCCGAGGTCAGGGTGATGTCGTGGTCACTCACCCACCAGACCCTAGTAGACGGCCCTGAGCGGCGACGCCCTCAGGGGCGCGGGGCTGTGGTCGTACGCGGCTCCGCCGCGTGGGCGCGACCGGCCCGCCACGCACCCGCAGCCGCACCCGCAGCCACCCCCGGACCGGACCCGCCCCTCACCGCCGTCTCCGCAGCGCCCGGGTCACCACGATGGCCGACGCGAGGGCGATCGCCGCGGCCGGCGCGGCCCAGCGCAGCGCACTGCTCGGCGCCACCGTCTGGGGCGCCGGGACCGGCGCGTAGCGCCCGCGCGGCGGCGCGTGGTCCACCTCCTCCGCGCTGCGCCCGATCATCGTCCGGCGCGCGTGCGCGGCCTCGGCGGGGGGTTCGTCGGCGGCCCCGGAGGGGGTCGCGGGCATCTCGTCGTCCACAAGCCCCTCCAACGACGAGGGGGCCCTCCCGGTCTCCGGCTCGACCGGCTCGGCGTCGGTATCGGCATCGGTGTCGGCGTCGGTGTCGGTTTCCGCGTCGGCAGCGGTGTCCGCGTCCGCAGCGGCATCGGCGTTCTCGGCGAACCGGTTCACCAGCCTCGCCAGCGCCGACCGCACCGCGTCCCCCGGCAGATCCGCGATCCGCCCGCCCACGCTCCCGCCCCCGGCGAGCACCACCACCGTGCCCCCGTCGCCCTCGCCGCCCTCTCTCAGGGTGAGGACCAGCTCCAGCGCGACCACCCCGTCGCCCCGCACCTCGGCCCCCTCCAGGGACACCCCGTACGACCCGTCCCCCCGGGGAGCGACCCGCAGGGTCCCCCGGTAGGTGATGGTCGTCTGCCCGATCCGCAGCTTCAGCCGCCCGGCCGTCACCGGCGACGCACCCGCGCCCGGCGCCTCCCCGGTGTCCCGCGCCTGCCCGGTGTCCCGCGCCTGACCCGCATCCGGCGCCTGCCCGGCGTCCCGCTGGAGTCCGGGGAGCGCCCCGGCGACCCGGGCCGGGTCGTCGAGCACCGCCCTGAGCCGCTCGGCGGCAACCGGAATGAGGACCTCAAGCTCCATGTCGGTGGAGCCTACCCAGCAGGGCCGGAATCGCACCCGTGCCACCGGGGATTCAGTAGCGCGGATGCACCAGCGTGGACACGGCGAGACCGCCGATCCGGGTCCGCTCGGCCGCCCGCGCGCCCAGGGCCAGCGCGTCCGGGGTCAGGGTGGCGGGCCGGGGGCGCTCGGCGAGCCGCAGCGGGGGCGCCGCGCCCGGGGCGGCCAGCACGAACCCCCAGTCGTGGGGCCGCTCGGGGGTGCCGGTGGAGCGGTCGGGTCCGGCCGCGAACCCGGTGGTGCCGCCGCCGACGGCATAGGGGGAGGTGTGCAGTCCGGCGGCGCGCAGGGTGGTGTCGACGGTCCAGAAGCCGCGCGGGCGGCTGGCGAGCGGCCCGGCGTGCACCGCGAGGCGCCCGCCGGGGGCGAGCGCGCGCCGGGCGAGCCCGTAGAACTCCTGCGAGTACAGCTTCGTGCTGTCGGTGATGGCCGGGTCCGGCAGATCGGTGATCACCACGTCGTACGAGCCGGTCGGGGCCGAGCGCAGCCAGGCGAAGGCGTCGGCGACGGTGACCCGGACCCGGGGGTCGCCGTGTACATGCCCGTTGAGGGCGGCCAGGGCGGGGTCCTGGCGGGCCAGGCGGACCACCTCCGGGTCCAGTTCCACGAGGTCGACACGGCGCACCCCGGGGTGGCGCAGCACCTCGCGGGCGGCGAGGCCGTCCCCGCCGCCGAGGACCAGGACGCGCTCGTGGGGGCCGGTCATCGCGGGGTGGACCAGCGCCTCGTGGTAGCGCCGCTCGTCCCGGCCGCTGACCCGGAGCCGGCCGTCGAGGAAGAGCGCGAAGGGCTTGCCGTGGGTGCCGCCGGTGAGGACGACCTCCTGGACCTCGCTCTGCACGGCGACCCGGACGTCCTGGCCGTAGACGGCGTGGCGGGCGGCGCGTTCGAAGTCGTCGACGAGGACGGCGGCGGAGGCGAGCAGGCCGAGCACGGTGACATTGGCGGTCAGCAGCAGCCAGCGGGCACGGCGGGTGAGGTCGCCGTGGAAGAGGCCCAGCACCAGGGCGCCGCCGGCGATCACATTGACGGTGCCGGTGAGCAGCGCCCCGGTGAGCTGGCCGAGGAAGGGCAGCAGCAGAAAGGGGAAGGCGAGGCCGCCGACCAGCGCGCCGACGTAGTCCGCGGCGAACAGGTCGGCGACCGCGCCGCCCGCGTCCTGGCGGCGGATGCGCTGGATCAGCTCCATCAGCAGCGGGACCTCGGCGCCGATGAGCAGCCCGGTGGCCAGGGAGAAGGCGACCAGGAGGAGCCGGGGGCCGTGGGACCACAGACCGCCCCAGTCGCCGGTCCAGGCGAAGACCGCGTAGAGGGCCATCGCGCTGCATCCGCCGACCAGGGCGAGGACGGCCTCGACCGCGCCGAATCCGGCCGCGCCGAGCCGGCGCAGCCGTTTCGCGGCGAGCGATCCGATGCCCATGGCGAAGACCATCACGGACAGCACGATGGACGCCTGGGTGACCGAGTCGCCTATCAAGTACGAGGCGAGGGCGACCAGTTCCAGCTCGTAGACCAGGCCGCAGGCGGCGCAGACGAAGACGCAGGCCAGGACCAGGAACCGGCCGGTGGCGGGCCGCACGGGCAGTCGCACGGCGGCCGGTCCCCCAGGGGTGCCCCAGGGCGGCGGGGGGCCGGGCGGGGCCGGGGCGTGCGGGTCGATCACGACTGCGACGTTACGTCACCGGTGCGGTGCGTCTTGTCACCCACACGTGTGGAACTCGCCGCCCGCGGGCTGTCCCGGGTTTCACCGGCCGCCGGGCGGGACGGTCCTGGACCGGGCCCCGTCACCGCACGGTCGCCGGTGTCCGCACCCCCACCCTGGTCCGGGTCGCCACGAGTTGGCCGTCCTGGGGGTAGGCGTGCCAGGTGCGCCAGTGGACCTGGCCCTCGTGGCGCTGGGCCAGCATCGCGGTGAAGGCGTGCGGGCTGCCCGGGAAGACCCCGGCCAGTCCGTTGGGATGGTCGGAGACCAGGGCGAGGAGTTCCTGGGCGCGGCCGGCGAAGGAGCCCGGGGACAGGGCCTCGACGCGGGCGGCGAATTCGTACTCCCAGTCGCCCACGCGTTTGGCCACGCCGAGCGGCAGGGGGGTGCTGCTGCCCGGGATGCAGGCCACGGTCTCCGAGCAGGTGGCCCGCTCCTCCTCCAGGAGGACCTGGTGGGAGGCGCCGAGCAGTCTCAACTGGACTCTGGCTCCGGCCAGTTCGAGGTCGAGGGTGGCGAGTGCGGGCAGCGGCTCGCGCCCGAGGGTCCAGGCGAGATCGGCCGCGCGCGTGTCGGTGTACGAGGTGTTCAGGGTCGTGAGCATGGGTCGGCTCCGCATAGCACGCAAAAGAGAGAGAGGCGGTGTGTGGGTCCGGCGCACCCCGGTCGCCACCGGGAGGATCGGCCCGGTCAGCCCCGTGAGCAGAGGTGTCCGAAGGACATCCGAGGGGGCCGCGTTGGTGATTTAGAGGGAATCATGAACTGCGGTGCCCCCACAGCGTTTTTACCCAAGTTCGTGGGGTTTCCATCCCTCAGAGGGCTCCTCAGCTCAACTGTTCAACTACGGCGTACGCCGTGCCGGACGGGCGTACGCGGTCGCGGATCCCCCGGCGTACGAGCGCCCGCCGGGACGCGAGGTCCCGGCGGGCGCTCGGCGGGTGGATGCGCATCCCCCTTCAGGAGCCCGGCTGCCCCGTGTCAGCCGCCGCCTCCACCGCATCCACCGCCGCCTCCACCGCCTCCGCAGGACGACGAGGACGAACCGCCCCCGCAGGAGTGGCCGCCGCCGGACGAACCGCTCCACCAGCTTCCGCCGTCGCTGCCGACGGCCCCGGCGGCGCCGCCCTCGCCCGACCCGTACGACCTGCCGCGCCCCGACCGGGCGCTCGGCCGCCCGCGCAGGCTCCGGGTCCGCCTCAGCACGACGGCGACGACGACGAACAGCGCGATCCACACCACTGCGACGAACAGGACGATGCCGAGAACCATGGCGTCATCCTCCTTCCGAATCCCCCCGGGACGGCCCCCCGTGGGTGTCCCGTGTTGTGCGTGAACGGGGGATGCCCTCGGCGTGCACGCCTCAAAGCCGAGTTGAGGAACTCCAGAGCTTGCGCGCAGGATGACCCGCATGACCTCAGCCACGCGCCCCGCCCTCAACCGCCGTCTCGCCGAGTTCGGGACGACGATCTTCGCCGAGATGTCCGCCCTCGCGGTGCGGACCGGGGCCATCAATCTGGGCCAGGGCTTCCCGGACACCGACGGCCCCGAGGAGATCCGGGAGGCGGCGGTACGGGCGCTGCGCGACGGCCGGGGCAACCAGTACCCGCCGGGTCCGGGCGTACCGGAACTGCGCACCGCCGTCGCCGCGCACCAGGCCCGGTACTACGGTCTGACCCCCGACCCGGACACCGGGGTGCTGGTCACCGCCGGCGCCACCGAGGCCATCGCCGCCGCCCTGCTGGCCCTGCTGGAACCCGGCGACGAGGTGATCGCGCTGGAGCCGTACTACGACTCGTACGCGGCCTGTATCGCGATGGCGGGCGCCCGGCGCGTGCCGGTGACACTGCGCCCGCGCGAGGGCGCGTTCCGACTGGACCTGGACGAGCTGCGGGACGCGGTGACCGACCGCACCCGGCTGCTGCTGATCAACACCCCGCACAATCCGACCGGCACGGTCCTCACCCGGGAGGAGCTGGCGGTGATCGCCGCGCTGGCGGTGGAGCGGGATCTGCTGGTGGTCACGGACGAGGTGTACGAGCATCTGGTGTTCGACGGGGCCGGGCATGTGCCGCTGGCGACCTTCCCGGGGATGCGGGAGCGGACGGTCACGATCGGCTCGGCGGGCAAGACGTTCTCGTTCACCGGCTGGAAGGTCGGCTGGGTGACGGGCGCGCCGGAGCTGGTGGCGGCGGTGCGGTCGGCGAAGCAGTTCCTGACGTATGTCGCCTCGGGGCCGTTCCAGTACGCGGTGGCGGAGGCGCTGGCGCTGCCGGAGGAGTACTTCACGGCGTTCCGGGCGGAGCTGGCGGCCAAGCGGGATCTGCTGGCGGCGGGGCTGGCGGAGGCGGGCTTCGGGGTCTTCCGCCCGGCCGGGACGTACTTCGTCACCACCGACATCCGGCCGCTGGGCGAGAGCGACGGTTTCGCGTTCTGCCGGGCGCTGCCGGAGCGCGCGGGGGTGGTGGCCGTCCCGAACGCGGTCTTCTACGACGACCGGGAGGCGGGGGCGCCGTTCGTGCGGTTCGCGTTCTGCAAGCGGACGGCCGTGCTGGAGGAGGCGGTGGGGCGCCTGAAGACGCTCGCGGGGTAGGGACGGCTGTCCCGGGCGCCCCGGGCGTGCCGGGCGCTCGCGGGCCGGGGGAGGCTGTCCCGCCGTGCCACCGTCCACAGGCTGTGGACGGTGGGCGCACGGAGGGTGGGCCCCTGGGCCGGAGCGGGCGGTTACTCGCCGTCGTCCTCGGGCTTCTCCGCCTCGTTGACCTCCTGCTCCAGGCCGAGCTGTTCGATCAGCCAGCGGTCGAACTCGATCGCCGCGCGCACCCAGCTCACCGTGGAGGACACGAAGAACTCCAGGTTCACCCCGGGACCGATCAGCATCTGGGCCTCGCCGATCAGGCGGACCGTGCCGTCGTCATGGGTGTGGGTGTAGACCTTGGGCCACAGCGTGCGCCGGTTCCAGTCGTCGATCGACTCCAGGAGCTGGGGCTTCTCCTCGATCTTGTGCGGCCGGTCGTAGAACGTGCGCACCGAGAAGACCTGCTGGTCACCCTCGCCGCGGAACATGAAGTAGGTACGGAACTGCTCCCACGGCGCTGCGAGGTCTCCCTCCTCGTCGACGACGTACTTCAGCTCCATCTGGTCGAGGAGCTGCTTCACGAGGTCCTGATCCGGGACGACGGGGCCCGCCGGTCCTTGGGGCTGCGGCTGGGGCTGGCCCCCGAAGTTCGGAATCGAGGACGGGTCGATGGTCACCGTGAATTTCCCTTCGTACGGATCCCGCCATCCTCCCCCATCCGGGGAGGGGGGTGGCAAGCCCCGCCGGGCTCTTCCGCCGTCGGCTGACGGGATCCCGCCGGAGGTGGCGGAACGAGGGGGCCCGCCCCCGCCGGATGCCGGGGACGGGCCGTCGCCGTACGGGGACGGAGAGGTGCGGTTACCGAGGGTTACAGTGTCTTGCCCGTCGCCGGGCCCACGATCAGGCCCTCGCCGAAGGCGTCGACGCGGACCGTGTCGCCGTCCTTGACCTCGCCGGAGAGGATCTCCCGGGCGAGCCGGTCGCCGATCGCGGTCTGGACCAGGCGGCGCAGCGGGCGGGCGCCGTACGCCGGGTCGTTGCCCTCGTCGGCGAGCCAGGCCAGGGCCTCGGGGGTGACGTCGAGGGTGAGTCTGCGCTCGGCGAGGCGCTTGGCGAGGCGGTCGATCTGGAGGCGGGCGATGCGGCCCAGCTCGTCCCTGCTGAGCGCCGAGAAGACCACGAGGTCGTCCAGCCGGTTCAGGAACTCCGGCTTGAAGGACGCCCGGACCACCTCCAGCACCTGCTGCTTCTTCTCCTCCTCGCCGGTCAGCGGCTCGACCAGATACTGGCTTCCCAGGTTGGAGGTGAGGATCAGGATGGTGTTGCGGAAGTCGACCGTGCGGCCCTGTCCGTCGGTGAGCCGGCCGTCGTCCAGGACCTGGAGCAGGATGTCGAAGACCTCGGGGTGCGCCTTCTCCACCTCGTCCAGCAGGACCACGCTGTACGGGCGGCGGCGGACGGCCTCGGTGAGCTGGCCGCCCTCCTCGTAGCCGATGTATCCGGGCGGGGCGCCGACCAGCCGGGCCACGCTGTGCTTCTCGCCGTACTCGGACATGTCGATGCGGATCATGGCCCGCTCGTCGTCGAAGAGGAAGTCGGCGAGCGCCTTGGCCAGTTCCGTCTTGCCGACGCCGGTCGGGCCGAGGAAGAGGAAGGAGCCGGTGGGGCGATCGGGGTCGGAGATGCCCGCGCGGGAGCGGCGTACGGCGTCGGAGACCGCGCGGACCGCCTCGCCCTGGCCGATCAGGCGGCGGCCCAGCTCGTCCTCCATGCGCAACAGCTTCTGGGTCTCGCCCTCCAGGAGGCGCCCGGCGGGGATGCCGGTCCAGGAGGCGACGACGTCCGCGATGTCGTCGGCGCCGACCTCCTCCTTGACCATGGTGCCCTTGGCGGCCTCCTCCTCGGCCTCGGACGCGGCCTCCAGATCGCGCTCGACGCCCGGGATCTCCCCGTAGAGCAGCTTGCTGGCGGTGTCGAAGTCGCCGTCGCGCTGGGCGCGCTCGGCCTGGCCGCGCAGGTCGTCCAGCTTCTCCTTCAGCTCGCCGACCCGGTTGAGGGACTGCTTCTCCTTCTCCCAGCGGGCGGTCAGGCCCCGCAGGTCCTCCTCCTTGTCGGCGAGGTCGCGGCGGAGCTTGTCGAGACGGTCCTTGGACGCCTGGTCGGTCTCCTTGGCGAGGGCCAGCTCCTCCATGCGCAGCCGGTCGACGGCACGCTGGAGTTCGTCGATCTCGACCGGCGAGGAGTCGATCTCCATGCGGAGGCGGGAGGCGGCCTCGTCCACCAGGTCGATGGCCTTGTCGGGGAGGAAACGGGAGGTGATGTACCGGTCGGAGAGGGTGGCGGCGGCGACCAGCGCGCTGTCCGCGATCTGCACCTTGTGGTGGGCCTCGTAGCGGCCCTTGAGGCCGCGCAGGATGGCGATGGAGTCCTCGACGGACGGCTCGGCGACCAGGACCTGCTGGAAGCGGCGCTCCAGGGCCGGGTCCTTCTCGATCCGCTCCCGGTACTCGTCCAGGGTCGTGGCGCCGACCATGCGCAGCTCGCCGCGGGCCAGCATCGGCTTGAGCATGTTGCCCGCGTCCATGGCGGAGTCGCCGCCCGCGCCCGCGCCGACGACCGTGTGGAGTTCGTCGATGAAGGTGATGACCTGCCCGTCGGAGTCCTTGATCTCGGCGAGGACGGTCTTCAGGCGCTCCTCGAACTCGCCCCGGTACTTCGCGCCCGCGACCATCGCGCCGAGGTCGAGGGAGACCAGCCGCTTGTCCTTGAGGGACTCGGGGACATCGCCCTTGACGATCCGCTGGGCGAGGCCCTCCACCACGGCGGTCTTGCCGACGCCGGGCTCGCCGATGAGGACGGGGTTGTTCTTGGTGCGGCGGGAGAGGACCTGGACGACCCGGCGGATCTCCTGGTCGCGGCCGATGACCGGGTCGAGCTTGCCGTCGCGGGCGGCGGCGGTGAAGTCGGTGCCGAACTTCTCCAGGGCCTTGTAGGAGCCCTCGGGGTCGGCGGTGGTGACCCGGCGTCCGCCGCGCGCGGCGCGGAAGGCGTCCTGGAGCTTCCTGGCGGTGGCCCCGGCGCCGGTCAGCACCTCGCCGGCCTGGCCGCCCTTGGCGGCGATGCCGATGAGGAGGTGCTCGGTGGAGAGATAGTCGTCGCCGAGGTCGCGGGCGCGGGACTGGGCGTCGGCGATCACCGCGAGCAGCTCGCGGTTGGGCTGCGGGGGCGCGACGGTGGACCCCGTCACACTGGGCAACTGGCCGATGGCCTTCTCGGCCCCGGCCCGTACGGCGGCCTGATCGGCGTCGACGGCGGCGAGCAGATCGGTGATGTTCTCGTTGTCCTGACCCTGGAGCAGCGCCAGGAGCAGATGCGCGGGCGTGAGATCGGCGTTGCCCTCGGTCACGGCCCGCTGGCCGGCCGCGTTGATCGCGTCCCGGCTCCGGTTGGTCAGCTCGGCGTCCACGTTCGCTGTCTCCTCCTCGGCGTCCTCGCCGTCGTCGTCGCCCTCGGCACGGTCACGGGAGGGGTCTTCGGAGGTCCCCCTCCGCAGTGCCCCGTCGTGACTCGTCCAACGTGCATAAAGTTGAGTCTATTCCACTCAAGGTGAGGCGGGGGCCACCTCCCGGGTTACCTTCCGGCCATGGCTTCCCATCCGCAGGACCCGGGCGCGCCGGACGCGCCGTACCTCAGCTTCTGGCGTGAGCGGCATGTGTGCACGATGACGACGATCCGCCCGGACGGCACCCCGCATGTGGTGCCGGTCGGCGTCACCTACGACCCCGGGGAGCGGCTGGCTCGGGTGATCACGGACGGGGGGAGCGCGAAGGCGCGGTATGTGGCGGCGGCCGGGGCGGAGGGGGCCCGGGTGGCGGTGTGCCAGGTGGACGGGCGGCGGTGGGCGACGCTGGAGGGGCGGGCGGTGCTCCGCGCGGAGCCCGAGCAGGTGGCGGAGGCGGAGCGGCGCTATGCCGAGCGGTACCGGACGCCCTCGGTCAATCCCACGCGTGTGGTGATTGAGATCACAGTGACCCGGGCGATGGGCCGGGGCTGAGAGAGATCAGTTTCAGCCATGGCCAGGATCGGGCGATACCCGGAAATATCCTGGAAAACTGCAGCGGCGTCACCGTGTTCAGGTCACGGTGACGCCGCTGCGGGGGGAAGCACCTGAGCGATCTGTTACGACGGGGGAATCGCGTCAGGCACTGCGGGGGGTGGCTGAGATGGTTCGTGTGCCGGCGGGCGTGGGCTCCGCCAGTTGATGGTCCCGCTGGTCCAGATTGACGAAGATCATTCCGTAGCGGATGGCACATCGCACGGGCTGCGGTGCACCTCGGGGGCGGCGCAGACAGCGATAGGCCCGCACATCCCCGTCCTCGTCCCGGGTCACCACCACGGGTTCTCCGAACACTGTCACCATCAGCGAGTCACCGTTGTGGGGGAGAGCGGTGACAAGATCGATGAAGTGCCAGCCCGAGCGGTATGCCGTGGCCATTTCCCTGCGAAACGACCGGTCGTCCGGCGGAGTGGTCATCGGTCAGCCCCAGCTACTGTCGTTTGCCCGGACCGGTGCGACGCGGACTGGCGTGTTCGGACCCCAACTACTGTCCGCTTCGCCGGCCGCACTCGCCCGCACCAGCCCCCAACTGCTGTCAGCCCTGGTGTCGCCCTTCGCGCCGGCCAGGCCACTGAGCGTTCCGATGGCCACAACGGCGGAGAAGGCTGCGACAAGCACCGAGCGAAGCGTTCTCTTGCGCATAGTCGGCTTCGTCCTCACTTGAAGGTCCCCTCTTCCCCCGTCGGATAAGACGATGGCTCATTCAGGCACGTCGTGGCCACACAAACGGTGCATCATGTTCCTGCATGTTCAGGACCCTGGGGGGTGGAAATTTGGTAGCCAAAGGGACATCTAGGATGCATCCCCATCCGATGACCGAACTATGCGAGGAGGGCAGCCGCCTCTACGCCGCGGCCCTCCGTGGCGGACGTATCGCCCGTACGGACGCGGAAGCGGCTCCCTGTCTGATGGAGTTCGCCCTGCTACACCCCGATCCGGACGACCCCGAATGGCTGCGCCCGGTCCCCCCGGCCATCGCGCTGGCCCAGCGGCTCAACCCCCTTGAGCGGGAGATAGCGGAACGGCGGCGGACCTCCGTCGAACTGACCGACATCTTCGAGCCGTTCATGAGCCTCGCCACCCAGACAACGACGGCCACCCCGTCGCTGACCGTCCTGGAGGGATTCGAGCGGATCAACGCCGCCCTCGATCTGGCCACCGCGCAGTGCCAGACCGAGATGCTGACCGTCCAGCCCGGCGGGCGGCGGCTGGAGACCACGCTGATGCAGGGGCTGGAACGCGACAAAGCGCTCACCGACCGCGGTGTCCGAATCAAGACCCTCTACCAGCACACCGCCCGGCACAGCCCCGAGACCCTCGCCTACACCGCCCAGTTCACCGACAACAAGGTCGAGTACCGCACCATCGACGAACTCGTGGAGCGGCTGATCATCTGCGACGAGTCGGTCGCCTTCATCCCCACCCGGGACGACCGCGCCGTGGCCCTGGAACTGCGCCACCCCGGTCTGGTGCGGTACCTCATCAAGGTCTTCGAGTTCATGTGGAGCCGCGCGGTCCCGCTGAGCACCGGCACCCCCTACGAGACCGCCCCCGACGGCATCACCGACATCCAGCACTCCATCGCCAAGCTGCTGGTGGAGGGCCATGTGGACGAGGCCATCGCCCGCCGCCTGGGGATGAACGTCCGCACCTGCCGGGCCCATATCGCCAAGCTGGCCACCGCCCTGGGCAGCGGCAGCCGCGCCCAGCTCGGCTATCTGATCGCCCAGTCGGGGCTGCTGGAGAAGGAACAGGGGCGGTGAGGGGGCGCGTCCGCGGTGGGGGGCTGTTTGTCCGGGGGTGCTGTTTGTCCGGGGGTGCTGTTTGTCCGGGGGTGCTGTTTGTCCGGGGGTGCCGGGCGGGGCAGGGGGTGCTGTTCTCCGGGGGTGAGGCGCGCGGCGGCGCAGCGGCGCGGGCCGGGCGGGCTGACGGTGCTCGTGGCTTCCGGAGCCTCACCGTCCCGTCGGGGACTCCTGGCCCGGGATGGTGAGTTCGGCCGGGGTGCCGGACGGGCTGTGCAGGCCGACCTGCGCTATCCGGACGCCGAGCTGGGTCCGGCTGGCGGCGCCCAGCGTCTCGGAGAGCCGGGCGATATGGGCGCGGCAGGTGCGGACGCTGATCCCGAGCCGCTCGGCGATCACCGCGTCCTGGTGGCCCTCGGCGAGCAGCGCGGCGATGGACTGCTCGCGGTGCGAGATGCCCTCGATCCCGGTGTCGGGGAGCGGGGCGGTCAGCGGGATCGCCAGCCGCCACAGCCGTTCGAAGACGGTGACGAGGTACTCGACCAGACCGGGGTGGCGCAGTTCCAGGGCCATCGTGCGGTCGGCGTTGGCCGGGATGAAGGCGACCGTGCGGTCGAAGAGGATCAGCCGGTCGATCACCTCGTCCAGGGTGCGGGCCTGTACGGCCTCCCCCATCAGTTCGAGGTAGTTCAGCAGGCCCTGGCCATGACGGGCGACATGGTTGTAGAGATCGCGCATCCGCACCCCGCGTCCGCGCAGGGCGAGCGCCCGGTGCAGGCCCTCGGAGAGTTCGTGCTCGCGGCGGATGCCGCCCGGCTGCACGGTGAGCACCTCGGTGGTGCAGGCGTCGGTCGCCTCGTCCAGCGCCGCCTGGATGCGCGCCGGGCCGTCCAGCACCCGGATCGCGGCGCCCTCACCCTGCGGTGAGGCCGGTGCGGAGCCGCCCAGGCCCGCGTACCACTCGACGGCGGCGACCGCCGCGCCCACCCGGCGCTGGCTCGCGCTGACCTCGTCGTAGACCCCGCGCAGCAGCCGGGTCATGACCTCCTGCGGGGCGGTCGGCACCAGCCAGTCCATGTCGTCGGGGTCGGGATGCAACAGGGCCAGCTCCAGCAGACACGGGACCGGTCCGGCGTCGGTGCGGGGCACCCTCCCCCGCCGTACGGCACGGGAGTACACGCGGTCCCCGGCCTCGCACAGTCGGTCGGCACCGTGGGGATGCTCCCTTCCGTGCCCGGCCATCGCCCATTCCACCCCCGGTTCCAGCCTCTCCGCGTCGTCGGTTCGGTCCGCCGACGGGCCCCGGGTGTACCCGGGAGGCCGGCACCGACGAGACCTTTCGGCTCCGCAACTATGCGCGGCCCGGACCTGGTCCGCAACACGGCTCCGCGGGAAGCGAACCGGGGAAACCACCGCTATGGACGGGTTTTCGCCGTCCTCGGCCCCTCCCCGGCCCACCCCGGCGCACCGAGCCGGGCGGGGGCGCCGAGGGCCGGGTGACCTGCGGGACGTGAGAGATGTGGAGTGACGTACGGGGCGGGCCGCGAGGGGCTACGGGCGGGCGCGCGGGGTCACTTGAGACCCGCCGCCGCGCACTCCTCCTCGTAGTCGGCCGTGCAGATGTCCGAGACCGGGTAGATCCCGTCGGCGACCACGGTGTCCTTGATGTTGTCGGCGGTGAGCGCGACCACGGTGACCAGTTGCGAGGGGATGTCCTGCTGGGTGGGGCTGTCCACCCGGTCCCGGGTCAGCGCGTCGAACTGGATGTCCCGGCCCTGCACCCGCGCCACGGCCATCTCGGCGGCGGCCTCGGCCTCCTGCGGATAGGACTTGTAGACGCTCATGAACTGCTCGCCGGTGAGGATCCGCTGGACGGCCGCGAGTTCCGCGTCCTGGCCGGTGATCGGGGGCAGTTCGGTGACCCCGGCGGCCTCCAGCGCCTTGATGACGCCGCCCGCCATGCCGTCGTTGGCGGCGAGCACCCCGGCGATGTTGTCGGCGCCGATCTCGTCGATCGCCTCGGCCATGTTGGCCTCGGCGTTCTCCGGCTTCCAGTCCTTGGTGTCGTAGGACTTGGCGATGGTGACCTGGCCCTCCAGCTCGTCCAGGGCGCCCTGCTTGAACTGGCCCGCGTTGGGGTCGGTCGGCGAGCCGTTCATCATCACGATCCGGTCGGCGGCGGTGCCGCTGCCCAGTTCCTCCAGCAGGGTGCGGCCCTGGACCTCGCCGACGAGTTCGTTGTCGAAGGAGATGTACGCGTCGATCGGGCCCTCGGCCAGCCGGTCGTAGGCGATGACCGGGATCCCGGCGTCCTTCGCCTTGCGCACCCCGCCCGCGACGGCCTTGGCGTCCACCGCGTCCAGCACGATGACATCGACACCGTTGTCAATCATGGCCTGGAGCTGGGTCTCCTGACGGGCCGCGTCCGCGTCGGCGTTGGCGTACTCCACCCGGCCCTGATTGTCGGTGAGGGCGGCGACCTTCTTCTCGAAGATGGGGTGGTCGAACTTGTCGTACCGGGTGTTGGCCTTCTCCGGCAGCAGCAGCCCGACCGTGAGGTCGTTGCCCTTGGTGGGGCTGGCGTCACCGGAGTCGCCCGTCGCGCCCAGAACGCCGCAGCCGGCGAGCGAGAGGATCAGCGAGGACGCGGCCACGGGTATGGCGATACGACGCATTCGGGGTCTCACTCCAGTGCGGGTAGGGGTCGTTGCGGACGGTGCCGAGGTTACGGACGCTGCGGTGGTTGCGGTGGTTGCGTTGCGTTCGTTGCGGTGGTTGCGTTGCGGTGGTTGCGTTGCGGTCGTTGCGTTGCGGTCGTTGCGTTGCCGTCGTTGCGTTGCCGTCGTTGCGTTGCCGTCGTTGCGTTGCCGTCGTTGCGTTGCCGTCGTTGCGTTGCGTTCGTTGCGGACGGGAAGACCGCGGTCGGCGCCGCACAGCCCGGACCACGGGAAGCCGCCGACGACTGGCAGCCAACGCGCCGGGCGCCGTAACCGTCAAGTGATCCTACTTAACGAGATGGCAATATCACCTTCCGCTGAGCGAACGGGATCCGGCGGCCGTCTCGGTGGTCGTCCCGGTGGTCGTCTCGGCGAATGCCCGGCGGATGCCCGGCAGGTGCTCCGGCGGATCGTGCGGACACGAGTAAGGGCCGGGAGGACGGTCACCCGCCTCCCGGCCCTCACCCCTCGCGGGTGCCGCCGGTCAGTCCGACTGCGGTCGCTTGGGCCGCCACACCACCAGCGCGCTGGTCTGCTGCACCTCCTGGTACGGCACCAGATCGCGGCGGTAGGACGCGTGCACCTGGGCCTCGCGCTGGCGCATCGCCGCCGCCGCCCCGTCCAGCGCCGACTCCATCTCGGCGATCCGGGACTGGAGCGCGGCCACGTGGTTCTCCAGCTCGATGATCCGCTTGATACCGGCCAGGTTGATGCCCTCGTCCTGGGACAACTGCTGCACCTGGCGCAGCAGTTCGATGTCCCGGACCGAGTAGCGCCGGCCGCGGCCGGGCGTGCGGTCCGGGGAGACCAGGCCCATACGGTCGTACTGGCGCAGGGTCTGCGGGTGCAGACCGGAGAGCTGGGCCGCCACCGAGATGACGTAGACCGGGGTCTCCTCGGTCATTTCGGGAATGCCCCCGCGCTGCCGGGGACGACGACCGTCCATCTCGATCAAGCTCCCTTCGCGGCCTGGAACAGCTCCGCCCGCGGATCCTCGCCCGCGGAAGCCTCGCGGTACGCCTCCAGCGCGTCACGAGCCTTCCCCGAAAGGTCCTTCGGGACACTCACTTCCACGGTGACCAGCAGATCCCCGCGGCTGCCGTCCTTGCGGACCGCGCCCTTGCCGCGGGCCCGCATCGTGCGCCCGTTGGGCGTGCCGGGCGGGAGCTTCAGGGTGACCGGCGGGCCGCCCAGGGTCGGGACCCGGACCTCGCCGCCGAGCGCCGCCTCCGCGAAGGTCACGGGGACGGTGACCGTGAGGTTGTCGTCCTTGCGGCCGAACACCGGGTGGGCGTCGACATGGACGACCACATACAGGTCGCCCGCGGGGCCGCCGCGCTCGCCCGGGGCGCCCTTGCCGCGCAGCCGGATCCGCTGGCCGTCACCGACCCCGGCCGGGATGCGCACCTGCATGGTCCGCGAGGACTTGGCCCGGCCGCTGCCCTTGCAGACCTCGCAGGGGTTCTCCGCGATCAGTCCGCGGCCCTTGCAGTCGGGGCAGGGGTCGGTCAGCGAGAAGCCGCCGCCCGAGCCGCGGGCCACCTGCCCGGTGCCGACGCACGTCGGGCAGACCCGGGGGGTGCCGTTGGCGTCGCCGGTGCCGGAGCATGCCTTGCAGGGGGCCTGGGAGGACATCCGCAGCGGGACCGTCGCGCCCTCGATCGCCTCGGTGAAGCTGAGGGTGACCTCGGACTCGATGTCCTGGCCGCGCCGGGGCTGGACCCGGGTGCCGGGACCGGCGCCGCCGCGGTTGAAGAGCCCGCCGAAGACATCGCCGAGCCCGCCGCCGAAGCCGCCTCCGCCCCCGCCCTGGGGCTGCTGACCGCCGAAGAGGTCACCCAGGTCGAAGTTGAAGTTGCCGCCACCGGGGCCGCCGGGCCGGAAGCCGCCGTTGCCGAACAGCGCCCGCGCCTCGTCGTACTCCTTGCGCTTCTTGGGGTCGCCGAGGACGTCGTTCGCCTCGGAGATCTCCTTGAAGCGCTCCTCGGCCTTGGCGTTGCCCTTGTTGGCGTCGGGGTGGTTCTCCCGGGCCAGCTTGCGGTACGCCTTCTTGATCTCGGCCTCGGTGGCGTCCTTGGGGACGCCGAGGACCTTGTAGTAGTCCTTCTCGATGTAGTCCTTCGTACTCATCCCCGACGTCCCTCCTCCCTCTTCCTCGCCGTCCGGATGATCCGGGTCATCCGGATCATCCGGTCGACGTCAGCCCTCGTCCGGGCCACCGCTCTCCTTGGTCCCGTCGGAGTCGGCGTCCGAGGACTCGCCCTCCGGCTTCACCGTCTGCGCGCCCGGCTGCGGTTCGGCGACCGCCACCCGCGCGGGGCGGATGGTGCGCTCGCCGATGCGATACCCCGGCTGGAGGATCGCGACGCAGGTGGTCTCGGTCACATCCGGCGCGTAGGAGTGCATCAGGGCCTCGTGGATCGTCGGGTCGAAGGGCTCGCCCTCCTTGCCGAACTGCTGAAGGCCCATCTTGGCCGCCACGGTCTCCAGCGACTCCGCCACCGACTTGAAACCGCCGACCAGCTCGCCGTGTTCCCGGGCCCGCCCGATGTCGTCGAGGACCGGGAGCAACTCGGTCAGGAGGTTCGCGACGGCGATCTCCTTGACCGCGATCCGGTCCCGCTCCACCCGGCGGCGGTAGTTCTGGTACTCGGCCTGGAGGCGCTGGAGGTCCGCGGTGCGCTCGCCGAGCGCGGTGCGCACCTGGTCCAACTGGGCCACCAGACCCGCTGTCTCGGTCCCGTCCCCGGCCGGAGCCGCCCCCTGCTCGGGGGCGGACTTCGGCTCGGCGTCGTCGGGGGTCGCGCCGGAGGGGACGTCGGGCTTCTCCTCGAAGCCCGGGGTCTCCTCGGTCACGCCGCACCGTCCTTGCGCTGCTGCTGCTCGTCGTCGACGATCTCGGCGTCGACCACGTCGTCGTCGGCCCGCGGGGTCTCACCGGTGGTGGCGTCGCCCCCGGCGGCCTGCGCCGACTGGGCGTCGGCGTACATGGCCTGGCCCAGCTTCTGGGAGACGGCGGCGACCTTCTCGGTGGCCGTGCGGATCTCGGCGCTGTCCTCGCCCTTGAGCTTCTCCTTCAGCTCGACGAGGGACTCCTCGACCTCGGTCCTGATCTCGCCGGGGACCTTGTCCTCGTTGTCCTTGAGGAACTTCTCCGTCTGGTAGACGAGCTGCTCGCCCTGGTTGCGGGTCTCGGCGGCCTCGCGGCGGCGGTGGTCCTCCTCCGCGTACTGCTCGGCCTCCTGGCGCATCCGGTCGACCTCGTCCTTCGGCAGCGAGGAGCCGCCGGTGACGGTCATCTTCTGCTCCTTGCCCGTGCCCAGGTCCTTGGCGGTCACGTGCATGATGCCGTTGGCGTCGATGTCGAAGGCGACCTCGATCTGCGGGACACCGCGCGGGGCGGGGGGCAGACCGGTCAGCTCGAACATCCCGAGCTTCTTGTTGTACGCCGCGATCTCGCGCTCGCCCTGGTAGACCTGGATCTGCACCGACGGCTGGTTGTCCTCGGCCGTGGTGAAGATCTCGGAGCGCTTGGTCGGGATCGTGGTGTTGCGCTCGATCAGCTTGGTCATGATGCCGCCCTTGGTCTCGATACCGAGGGACAGCGGGGTGACGTCGAGCAGCAGGACGTCCTTGACCTCGCCCTTGAGGACACCGGCCTGGAGCGCGGCGCCGATGGCGACGACCTCGTCCGGGTTGACGCCCTTGTTGGCCTCACGGCCGCCGGTCAGCTCCTTGACCAGCTCGGCGACAGCGGGCATCCGGGTGGAGCCGCCGACCAGGACCACGTGGTCGATCTCGGAGAGCTGGATGCCCGCGTCCTTGATGACGTTGTGGAACGGGGTCTTGCAGCGCTCCAGGAGGTCCGCGGTGAGCTGCTGGAACTGGGCGCGGGTGAGCTTCTCGTCGAGGTGCAGGGGGCCCTCGGCGGAGGCGGTGATGTAGGGCAGGTTGATCGAGGTCTCGGTGGAGCTGGACAGCTCGATCTTCGCCTTCTCGGCGGCCTCGCGCAGGCGCTGGAGCGCCATCTTGTCCTTGCCGAGGTCCACGCCGTGACCGGAGGCGAACTGCTTGACCAGGTAGTCCACGACCCGCTGGTCCCAGTCGTCGCCACCGAGGTGGTTGTCGCCGTTGGTGGCCTTCACCTCGACGACGCCGTCACCGATCTCCAGCAGGGACACGTCGAAGGTGCCGCCGCCGAGGTCGAAGACCAGGATCGTCTGGTCGTCCTTGTCGAGGCCGTACGCCAGCGCGGCGGCGGTCGGCTCGTTGACGATGCGCAGGACGTTCAGACCGGCGATCTCGCCGGCCTCCTTGGTGGCCTGGCGCTCGGCGTCGTTGAAGTACGCCGGGACGGTGATGACCGCGTCCGTGACCTTCTCGCCCAGGTACGCCTCGGCGTCGCGCTTCAGCTTCTGGAGCACGAAGGCGCTGATCTGCTGCGGGTTGAACGGCTTGCCGTCCAGCTCGATCTTCCAGTCGGTGCCCATGTGGCGCTTGACCGACCGGATGGTCCTGTCGACGTTGGTGACCGCCTGGCGCTTGGCGACCTCGCCGACGAGCACCTCACCGTTCTTCGCGAAGGCGACGACGGACGGCGTGGTCCTGGCGCCCTCGGCGTTGGTGATGACGGTGGGCTCGCCGCCCTCCAGAACGCTGACGACCGAGTTTGTCGTGCCCAGGTCGATGCCGACCGCACGTGCCATGGTTGATTCCTCCAGCCAACTTGAGTGGAACGGGCTCAAGTGTGCATCACTCGCTCCGCTGGGTCAACAGAGCTGAGTCGAGCAGACTCAACCTTTATCCGCTCCTTACACGCAACCATCCTCTGGCCTGGGAAGACGCAGCCCGCCCGCCCAGGGTTGCACCCAGCCGAAAACGCCGGGCGGAGGGGACCCGCCGGGCGGGGGGCGGGTCGGCGGAGGGGGTGCGGGGCGGGTCGGGTGGTCCCGCGTGGGGTTCGCTGGAGGAGGCGCGCCCCATGCCGGCCGGCCCGCCGGAGACCCCGCCGCGCGTGCGGGCAGGTCCACCGGAGGGGACGCCTCTCGCACCGAGCCGCGCACTGGAGAGTCCGACGCCCGAACGAGACGGTCCGCCGGAGCGTGACCCACCCCCGCCGAACCGCCCGCCGGAGAGCCCGCCGCCCAAGGCGACCAGTCCGCCGGAGACCCCCTCACCCCCGCGGAGCGGCCCCCGACCCGCCCCCGGCGTCTCCACCCGCAGCAACCCCCACACCATCACCACCACCCCACCCCCCACCCACAGCGCCGCCGAGGCGTCCGCCCACCCCGTGTGCACCAGCACCCCCACCAGCACCGCGCCGAAGGACCCGGCGCCCAGCGACACCGCCGCCCCGCGCGCGGTGAGCCCGGCCCGGCGCAGCCGGTGCGCCAGATGGTCCGGCCCACCCCTGGCCGCCAGCGCCCGCCCGGCGAGCCGCCGCGCCAGCACCACCAGCGCCACATCCGCGACAGCCACCGCCGTCACCGCGAACAACACGCCGAAGGACACCGGTACTTCCCCACCCGCGCGCGTGAGCAGCGCCGCGCCCGCGAGCACGAACCCCACGAACAGCGACCCCGTGGCGCCGAACGAGATCCGCGCGGGAGGCCAGTTGTGCATCAGGAACCCGGTCAGCGCCGCCGCCAGCACGCTCAGCAGCACCGCCAGCCCGTCCCGCACCTCCACCGCCGCGCACACCCCGAGCCCGAAGGCGGTCACCACGCCGACCGTCCCGGCGAGGGCGTCGGCATGGTCCAGGGACCGGAAGGCCAGCGCCACCCCCGCCATCCAGCAGGCGGCCACCACCGCGCCGACACCCCCGACAGCCCCGACACCCCCGGCGCCCCCGCCGTACGGCAGGACCACCCACAGCGCGGCCAGGACCGTACCGGCGAGCAAGAAGCGGGTGCGCAGCCGCCACAGGTCGGCGGCCAGACCGAGCCCGGCGACGGCGGTCGCGGCCGTCAGCAGCGCGCCGACCCCGGCGCCGAGCCGGGCGACCCCGGCCCACTCCCCGGCCCCGGCGACCAGCAGCGTGGCCCCGACCACCGCGGCCCCGCCGAGCAGCGGTACCGGCCGGGCGCGCCGGCGCCGGTCCAGCAGACCGCGGCGCAGGGCGAGGGCGCCGAGCAGCGCCGAGAGCAGGGCGGCGAGCAGCAGGGCGGCCACGGCCGCGGCGATCCCGTAGAGCACCTGCCCACGCTAAACGGAATGTCACTATTTGTGACGAATGCAGGGGTGCACTCGGCGCGCCGGGGCACAGGGCCGCCCGTACGGACCGTCCCCGCACCACACGGGACGACCACCCCTGCACCGCACAGCGCCCCCGCACCGCACCCCCGCACCACGCAGCGCCCGTGTGACGCACCCCCGCACCGCACAGCGCCCCTGTGACGCACACAGGTGCCCCTCAGCGACACAGATCACCGAGCGGCTGGCTACAGTGCGAGACGGGATGCGGGGTAATCTCGAAGGACTGGGTAAGTTACCGCTTAGTAATGACGGGGCCGCCGATGTCCGACTGGTCACCGTCCCCCCGCAGGCCCGAGGAGCCCTGAGATGCAACTCGCCGCGATCATCGTGTCGATGGTCCTCATGGTGGTCGGCGTCGCCCTGTTCGGCCGGGCCGTCCTCCAGATCTTCCGGTTCATGGCGCTCGGCCAGCCGATCCCGGCCGGGGCCCGCACCAACGACCCCGTGCTGCGCACGATCACGCTGGCCAAGGAGTTCCTCGGGCACACCCGGATGAACCGCTGGGGGATCGTCGGCGTCGCCCACTGGTTCGTGGCGATCGGCTTCTACACCCTCCTGCTCACCATCGTGAACGCCGTCGGCCAGCTCTTCCAGGCCGACTGGCTGCTCCCGGTGATCGGCGACTGGGCCCCGTACAACGTCTTCGTCGAGTTCATCGGCACCATGACCGTGCTCGGGATCCTCGCGCTGATCGTGATCCGGCAGCTCTCACGGCCGGGCGGGGCGGGGCGCAAGTCCCGGTTCGCGGGGTCCAACACCGGTCAGGCGTACTTCGTCGAGACGGTCATCCTGATCGTCGGGGTCTGCATCTTCATGCTGCACGCGCTGGAGGGCGCGATGCACCACGTCGACAGCTACGAGGCGTCGTTCTTCCTCTCCTACCCCGTGGTGTCCGCGCTGTCCGGCCTGGAGCTGTCCACCCTCCAGAACCTGACCTACTTCTTCGCCGGGCTGAAGATCGCGGCGTCCTTCACCTGGATGATCGTCGTCGCCCTCAACACCGACATGGGCGTGGCCTGGCACCGCTTCCTCGGGTTCCCGAACATCTGGTTCAAGCGCAACGCCGACGGCGGCTCCTCGCTCGGCGCGCTGCTCCCGATGACCTCCGGCGGCAAGCCGATCGACTTCACCGACCCCGGCGACGACGACGTCTTCGGCGTGTCGCAGGTCGAGCAGTTCTCCTGGAAGGGCCTGCTCGACTTCTCCACCTGCACCGAGTGCGGACGCTGCCAGTCGCAGTGCCCCGCCTGGAACACCGGCAAGCCGCTCTCCCCCAAGCTGCTCATCATGTCCCTGCGCGACCACGCGCACGCCAAGGCGCCCTATCTGCTGGCGGGCGGCGGCAAGACCGCGGAGGGCGACGAGCGGGCGAGCGCCGAGCAGCTCGCCGAGGTGCCCGCGGCGGCCCTCGCCGAGGCCGAGCGCCCGCTCATCGGCACCGCCGAGGAGAACGGAGTCATCGACCCGGATGTCCTGTGGTCCTGCACCACATGCGGCGCCTGCGTCGAGCAGTGTCCGGTGGATATCGAGCACATTGACCACATCGTCGACATGCGCCGCTACCAGGTGATGATCGAGAGCGCCTTCCCCTCCGAGGCGGGCACGATGCTCAAGAACCTGGAGAAGAAGGGCAACCCCTGGGGCCTGGCCAAGAAGCAGCGCCTGGAGTGGCTCAAGGAGGTCGACTTCGAGGTCCCGGTGGTCGGCAAGGACATCGAGGACCTCTCCGAGGTCGAGTACCTGTACTGGGTCGGCTGCGCCGGCGCCCTGGAGGACCGCGCCAAGAAGACCACCAAGGCGTTCGCGGAACTCCTCCACATGGCGGGCGTCAGCTTCGCCATCATGGGCGGCGACGAGAAGTGCACCGGCGACTCCGCCCGGCGCCTCGGCAACGAGCCGCTGTTCCAGGAGCTGGGCATGGAGAACGTCATGGCCCTGAACACGGCGTTCGGCGAGGAGCTGGACGACGACGGCAAGGTCGTCGCCGAGTCGGCGAAGCCCAGGGCGGCCAAGAAGATCGTCGCCACCTGCCCGCACTGCCTCAACACCCTCGGCAACGAGTACCCGCAGCTCGGCGGCGACTACGAGGTCATCCACCACACCGTGCTCCTCCAGCACCTGGTGGACGAGGGCAAGCTGATCCCGGTCACCCCGGTCGAGGGTCTGATCACCTACCACGACCCCTGCTACCTGGGCCGCCACAACAAGATCTACACGCCCCCGCGCGAGATCATCGCCAAGGTCCCGGGCCTGCGCAACGAGGAGATGCACCGGCACAAGGAGCGCGGCTTCTGCTGCGGCGCGGGCGGCGCGCGGATGTGGATGGAGGAGCGGATCGGCAAGCGCATCAACAACGAGCGCGTCGACGAGGCCCTCTCCCTCGACCCCGACATCATCTCCACCGCCTGCCCGTTCTGCCTGGTCATGCTGACCGACTCGGTCAACGGCAAGAAGAACGAGGGCAAGGCGAAGGAGACCGTCCAGGTGGTGGACGTGGCCCAACTGCTGCTGGAGTCGGTGAAGACCCCGGTGGACCCGGCGGGCGAGGCCCCGAGCACGCCGGAGCCGGAGCCCGAGCCGGTGAAGTAGCAGGAGCCGGGCGTGGTCCGGTAGCCGGGCATCGGCATCGTCCGGTAGCCGATCGTCCCGATCCCTCAGCGCGCCCCACACGAACCGTACGCCCCGCGCGCTCTGCACGAACCGCGCGGGGCGCGCGCTCCCCCGGAACCTCCCCCCTCGGCCTCCCCCCTCCCCCTACCACCCTCACCCCCAACACGCGCATCATTACGGGGTCGTTGACGGTGTGGCCGGCGAGGTGAGTGATGCGCACAGGCGCAGGCGTGATGTGGGTGGCGGCGGGAGCCGCCCTGGTGCTCTCCCTCGCCGCGTGCGGCCCCGGCTCCGGTACGGGCGCCGACCCCACCCCCGTGGACAAGGCCGCCGCCCCGGCCCGTCCCGGCCTCCCCGTCCCGCGCGGCGACGGCAGCGACACCCCCGACGACTTCAACGGCGACGGCCGCCGGGACCTCGTCCTCAACGACCTCGTCAAGGACCAGGCGCACGCGGACGACGCCGGGGCCGGGATCGTCTACGGCGGCCCGGACGGACTCGCCCCCGGGGCACGGCAGTTGCTGAGCCCGGCCCGGCAGGCGGCCCGCACCGACGGCCAGGCGCCCGCCGTCTTCGACGCCGAGACGAGCTGCGACCTCGACGGCGACGGCTTCACCGACCTCGTCCTGTCCACCGACCCGCCCTACGACGGCCAGGGCCGCCCCCCGGTCCCGGTCCAGGTCCTCTTCGGCTCACCGCAGGGCCTCACCGGCAAGGCCGTCACCCTCGCCGTGCCGGACGCGGCCCGCGCCGGGAACGACTGGCCGGACCAGCCGGTGTGCGGGGACTTCGACGGCGACGGCGCCCAGGACCTCGTCCTGCACGCCTCCGAGCAGCAACTGAGCTATCTGCGCGGCCCGTTCACCCGCAAGGGCGCCCCGCGGGCGGCCGACGCCCCGGTCCCGGCCCCCGGCAACGTCCCCACCGGCCCGGCCGTCGACGCCGACGGGGACGGCTACGACGACCTGGTCGTCCGGGCCGCGGCGGGCGAGGGCGACGCCTTCCTGGTGCCCGGCGGCCCCGACGGCCCCACCGACGCCGCAATCGCCCTGCCGCCCGGCGCCGACGCCGTCCTCGGCCCGTTCGGGCGCGGCGCCGCCCTGGACGCGGCGATCGGCACCGAGTCCGGCACCGCCCTGCGCTACGACTTCCCGGACCCCACCCGCGCCGCCCTCGACACCCCGGGCACCCGGCTCGACACCGGCGACTTCGACGGCGACGGCCACGCCGACCTGGTGACCACCGACGACTCCGGGGAGCTGCGGATCTTCCGGGGCGGTCCGCGGGGCCTCTCCCCGGAACCGGCCATCACCCTCACCCCGGCCGCCCGCGGCACGTCCCGTGTGCTGGCGGTGGGCGACTTCGACGGCGACGAGCGGGCCGACCTGGTGGTCCGGACGTACCGGGGGGAGACCTGGGACGCGGTGGCGGTCCATCCGGGCGGCGCGCGGGGCGGCCCCCTGGTGGCGGACGCCCCGGCGGTGACGTTCTCGACGGCGGAGTTCCTGGGGGACAGCGAGGGATAGCCGGGGACAGCGGGGGGGGATAGCGCGGCGCCAAGTGCACCGCCCCGAAAACCCATTGGCCCCCGCACAGCCGATTCACATACAGTCCCGGAATCCGTACAACCCTTCGACTCCTGTACGGGTCTCCTGATCGCCGACGACGGAACGTTTCCGCACCGCACGGCACACCCGCACGACCGTTTCTCCCCCTGCCACGGAGTAGTCCCCTTGCGCAAGCGCACCCTTCTTCTCGCCACCGCCCTCACCGCCGGCCTGACCACGAGCCTGCTGACCCCCGTGCTGCCCGCCGCCCCGGCCGCCGCCGCGCCCTCCCGCCTCGCGCACGACTTCAACGGCGACGGCTACCGGGACCTGGCGATCGGCTCCTGGGGCGCGAGCGTCGGCTCGGTCCACGGGGCGGGCGCGGTCGTGGTGCTGTACGGATCGGCGTCCGGTGTCTCCACCGCCACCTCCCGCAAGGCCGTGATCACCCAGAACTCGCCCGGCGTGGCCGGCACCGCCGAGGCCGACGACCGCTTCGGCTACAGCCTGGCCGCCGGTGACCTGGACGGCGACGGCTACAGCGACCTCGTGGTCGGCGCCCAGTACGAGAGCACCACCACCAAGCGGGGCGTGGGCGAGCTGACCGTGCTGTGGGGCGGCGCGTCCGGCCTGTCCGGCGGTGTGACACTCCCCCAGCCCGGCGGACTGTCCGAGTGGGGCGGCTACGGCTCGGACGTGGCGGTCGCCGATGTCGACGGCGACGGCAAGGCCGATGTGACCGCCACCGGCCAGACCGCCACCCGCCTCTACAACGGCCCCTTCACCCGCGCCGGCAAGCCCCGCACCCACCTCCCCGTCGAGGGCATCGGCACCACCTTCGAGGTGACCGCGGGAGACCTGAACGGCGACCGCAAGGCCGAGCGCGTCTACCCGATGGCGGTGGACGGTGACGCCCGCGGCGACATCCGCTACGCCACCCACGCCCCGGGCAACGACCAGTTCCCCGAGTCCGACTACGCCCTGCTCGCCCTCCCGGGCGCCGACGGCGACCCCGGCGCGACCGGCGACATCAACGGCGACGGCTACGGCGACCTGGTCCTCGGCGACTACCGCGACCCGTCCTCGGACCTGCCCGGCGGCAGCAAGGGCGGCCGGATCGCGGTCTGGTACGGCTCGAAGAACGGCCCCGACCCGGCCCAGCGCCCGACCGTCATCCACCAGGACACGCCCGGCGTGCCCGGCGCGGGCGAGAACGGCGACCTCTTCGGCTCGGCGGTGGCGGTCGGGGACGTCAACGGCGACGGCCTCGCCGATGTGGCGGTCGGCGCGTGGGGCGAGGACAACGGCACGGCCCGGGACAGCGGCTCGGTGACGGTCCTGTTCGGCTCGCGCGCCGGCCTCACCGGCACCGGCGCCAAGTCCTTCACCCAGAACACCGCGGGCGTCCCCGGCGCCAACGAGACCGGCGACGCCTTCGGCCTCTCCGTCCAGCTCACCGACGTCACCAAGGACCGCAGGGCCGAACTGGTCGTCGGTTCCGGCTACGAGAACGAGAACGGCGCCGTCACCGTCCTGCGGGGCGCGTCCGCGGGCCCGACCACGTCCGGAGCGGCGTCCTTCACGGCGGCGGCGGCCGGGGTGAAGGGCTCGGCGGTCTTCGCCTGGGAACTCGCCGAGTAGGCCGAGCGCCGGGCTGCCCTCGGCAGCCGCGCACCCTAGGGGGCACCGGCATCACCCCCTTAGGGGATGTCACAGCTCGGCCGCAAACCCCACCCGGTGGTCCCGGCTCCCGTACGTCACTCTCCGGGACCAGGTACGTTCGTTGACGTGGCTGGATTCAGGATCGGACGCGGCGGCCGGGACAACCGGACCCCGCAAGCGCGACCGCACAACGCTCCGTACGGGCAGCAGGCCCAGGCCCCCCAGGGACCACCGCCGGCGTACGGCCATCCCCCCGCGCCCCCGGCGCCGCACCCGGGCGGCGGGGGCGGCTACGGAGGCCATCAGGCCCATCAAACGCACCAGGGGCACCAGGGGTATCAAGGACACCAGGGGCATCACGGCGAGCCGGAGTACTTCGGCGACGGCGGTGGCTACCACCAGGGCACACCGGACCCGTACGCCGCGAACAACCCCGGCCACACCCAGGCGTTCTCCGTCGACGAGGCGTCCGGCTACACCCAGGGCCAGACCTACCACGCGGGTTCGACCCCGCCAGCGCCTCCGGCAGGCCCGAGGCTGCACTGGAAGGCCCTGCTGAGGGGCATCGTGCTGGCCCCGAACCAGACGTTCCTCCAGATGCGGGACTACGCGATGTGGGGCCCGGCCCTCGTCGTGACGTTCCTCTACGGCCTGCTGGCCGTCTTCGGCTTCGACGGCGCCCGCGAGGACGCCATCAACGCCACGCTCGCCAACGCGATCCCGATCGTCCTGACGACGGCGGTGGCGATGGTGCTGAGCGCGTTCGTGCTGGGCGTGGTCACCCACACCCTGGCCCGCCAGCTCGGCGGCGACGGGGCGTGGCAGCCGACGGTGGGCCTGTCGATGCTGATCACGTCGATCACCGACACCCCGCGTCTGATCGTCGCCCTGTTCGCGGGCGGCGACGCGCCCTTCGTCCAGATCCTGGGCTGGGCGACCTGGGTGGCGGCGGGCGCGCTGCTGACCCTGATGGTCACCCGCTCCCACGACCTGCCGTGGCCGAAGGCGCTGGGGGCGTCGGCGATCCAACTGATCGCGCTGCTGTCGATCGTGAAGCTGGGGACGTTCTGACCCGGTGGGTTGACCCGGTGGATTGATTCGGTGGATTGATTCGGTGGCCCGGGAAGAGCCTCACCCAGCCTCGGTGTTCTCTCTCGGGGTTCCGCCGGTGACCCGATGGACGGGCGGCAGCACGGACCACGGAAAATTGATCCAGTCCTCGGTCCGCCGCCACACGTACTCGCATTTCACCAGCGAATGCGACTTCTCGTAGATGACGGCGGAGCGCACCTCGGCGACGGTGTCGAGACAGAAGTCCCGGACCAGCTTGAGCGTCTTGCCGGTGTCGGCGACATCGTCGGCGATGAGGACCTTCTTCTCGGAGAAGTCGACGACGTTGGGGACCGGGGCGAGCATGACGGGCATGTCGAGGGTGGTCCCCACCCCCGTATAGAACTCCACATTCACCAGGTGAATGTTCTTGCAGTCGAGCGCGTAGGCGAGCCCTCCGGCGACGAAGACCCCGCCCCGCGCGATCGAGAGCACGATGTCGGGCTCGTAGCCGTCGTCGGCGATGGTCTGGGCCAGTTCCCGGACGGCGTCGCCGAACCGCGCGTAGGTCAGATTCTCCCGGCGCCCACCGGATTCGGTCACCGCAGGACTCACACCTGGGTCCGATGGAAATTGAGGAAGGACCGCGAGGGAGTGGGCCCGCGCTGCCCCTGGTACCGGGACCCGTACCGCTCACTCCCATAGGGGAATTCGGCGGGGGACGACAGCCGGAACAGACACAGTTGCCCGATCTTCATGCCGGGCCAGAGCTTGATCGGCAGGGTGGCGAGATTGGACAGCTCAAGGGTGACGTGCCCCGAGAAACCGGGGTCGATGAACCCGGCGGTGGAATGGGTGACGAGTCCGAGTCGCCCGAGGGAACTCTTCCCCTCCAGCCGGGAGGCGAGATCATCGGGCAGGGAGATGACCTCGTAGGTACTGGCGAGCACGAACTCACCGGGATGCAGAATGAACGGCTCGTCCCCCTCGGGCTCGACCATCCGCGTCAGATCGATCTGCTCGACGGAGGGGTCGATATGGGGGTACCGGTGATTCTCGAACACCCGGAAGTACCGGTCCAGCCGCACATCGACGCTAGAGGGCTGCACCATGGATTCATCAAAAGGATCGATCCGCACTCGCCCGGCGTCGATCTCGGCCCGGATGTCCTTGTCTGAGAGAAGCACGCCCCGAGGATACGCACGGCACACGGACCCACGACAATCGCGTCGGCCCGCGCGCCCCGCGCTACCACTCCGTTCCCCGGCGGCCGGTTCCTCCCTCGGCCACCGCTGCCTTGCCTCAGCCGCCGGTACGGCTGCCTTCCTCAGCCGCCGGTACGGCTTCCTTCTTCGGCCACCGCTACGACCACCATCTCCGGTCGGCGCTGCCGCTTCCGCTGCCGCTTCCCTCCCCGGTCGGCGCTACCGCTTCTCCACCAGGGCGACCGGCACGACGCTGCGCAGCCGCGCACACCGCGGACAACGCACGAGCCGACCCGGCCCGAGCCGCTCGGCCTGCTGCATCGGAAACGAAGCGGTACTGAACACGTGCCCATCGGCACAACGGACGACGGTGCGCTCCATCAAGTCCAAGAGTCCCTTCCCCAGAGCCACGACCGGCTGCTCCTCGCCGGACGAAACCCGCACATTACGTGATGAAAGGGGCGCCCTTCCAGGCGGCACTCCGACCCACACCCGACCTCCACGGTACGCCCCAACTGAGCGCCCCCGCAGCCGCGTCGAACGCTGACGGGGGGCAGGGGGAGGGGGGAGGGGGTGGGTGGGATGCCGGGTTCGTGGGGGTGGGGGTGCTTGTGCCGCGGGGGATGGGGCACGCCTTCCGGCGGGGCGCGGGGCACCTCTCCCGCGGGACACGGAGTGCCCTTGGGCAGGACGCGGGATGCCCTTGTACAGGGCAAGGACCCCTCCTCCCGGCAGCGACCGGGACACCCTCTCAGCACAGCGCCGGGCCCCCGGTATGAGCATCGGCGGCCCGGCATGAGGTAGAGTGAGCGCACGTTCGGGGCGCCAAGATCCGCTCCTTGTGCGGGTGTAGTTTAATGGTAGAACATCAGCTTCCCAAGCTGAGAGCGCGAGTTCGATTCTCGTCACCCGCTCCATGATGAACCCCCAGGTTGTTGGCCTGGGGGTTGTTTGTTGTCTAGTCCAATTTCGGGGTGGCGTGCCCTTCGCGTGCCCTAAGTCAGCGTCTGGGTGTCGTTATGGAGTGCCTCTCTGGCGCCTTCTGTCACGCCGAGGCCGAGTTGTCTCAAATCTTGAGACCTGCTTTATGTGATCTGCATCACCGCTACATGGGGTGAGTGCAAAGTCGCTTGTGCGAAAACCCCGTTCCGTTCCGCACCGATCCCAGGCCCTGTCTCAGTGTGTGGTCACCGCTGTCCCGGGTGCCGCAGACGGAGGACGGCGGCGCGTGGGGGTGGTAACTGGCCTCTCACCTCGGCGTCGATGGCCTTGGCCAGTTTGCGCTGGTGTCTGGCCGTGGAGTGCTGGTAGATGAGCTGGGCCCGCTCGGAGGACTGGCCGGCGCGGACCATGAGGTCCTTCAGCTTGGCGCCGGTGTCGGCGGCCAGGGTGTTGCCGGTGTGGCGGAGGTCGTAGAAGCGGAAGTTGTCCGGCATCCCGACCTTCGTCCTCGCCTTGCGCCACTTGCGGCCGAAGGTCGAGCGGCGGAAGGGGGCGCCCTTCTCCCCGATGAAGAGGAGGCCGTCGCGTTCCTTCTCGGCGAACCACTGGAGGTGGCGGCGCAGTTCGGGGAGGAGGAAGTCGGGGAGGTGGACGGTGCGTTTGCCCGCGCGGGTTTTGGGGTCGCCGGTGGCGCGCTTGCCGTTGGTCAGTTCCGGGGAGGCGTGGGTGATGCGGAGGGAGCCTTCGTCGAGGTCGATGCTGTGGCGGCGCAGCTCGGCGAGTTCCTCGGGGCGGAGGGAGGCGAAGGCGCCGAGGAGGACCATCAGGCGCCAGCGTGGGCCCATGGCGTCGGCGAGGTCGAAGACCTGCTGGATGGTGGCGGTGGGGCGTTCGTCCGCCTCTTCCTTGCCTGCGCCCTTGATGCGGCAGGGGTTGGTGCGCAGGAGGTCGTCGTCCACGGCTGTCTGGAGGATGGCTTTCAGGAGGCGGTAGGACTTGGCGACGGTGGTCGCACCGGTGGCCTGGAGGCGGTCGGCTCGCCAGGTGCGGACCGAGGGCGGGGTGATCTCGTCCAGGTCGGCGGGGCCGAAGGCCGGGAGGATGTGGAGGCGCAGGAGGCCGGTGTAGCGGTCGACCGTGGTGGGGGCCAGGCCGCGTTCCTTCAGCCAGCGGAGTGCGTATTTCTCCAAGTTGACCGCACCGGCGTCCGGGTCGTGCCAGTGCTCGCGTTCGATGTCGGCGCGGGTGAGGTTGAGCCAGTCCTGTGCGTCGGTCTTCGTGTCGAAGGTCCCCGGGGCGGTGTAGCGGAGACCGGTCGGGCCGATGTAGCGGGCCTGCCAGCGGCCGGAGGCCAGTTTGCGGACGGTGCCGAACTCGCGTCTTCGCTGCGGTTTGCGTCCCGCCATCAAGCCGCTCGTCCGTAGCGGGAACCGGGACGGGGGCGGGGGCCGGCAAGGGGGCGAGGACGGGTGCGGTGACGCGGCTCGACTGTGCGCGCCTCGATGAACTCGGCTATCGCGCTCTCCGGGACACGCACCGGGCGGCCGAGCTTGATGTAGCGGATACGGCGCTGAGCGATCAGGCGGCGGACGAAGCGTTCTCCGGTGCCGAGCAGTTCGCCTGCCTCGGCGACGGTGAGGAGGCGGTCAGGCATGGGCGGTCGCCTTCGTGCGGGTGGTGGAGAGGATGGCGGTGGTCGGTTGGGCTGGGGGTGTTGCGGGGGTGGGCAAGGGTGGTGCGTCCTTTGCGTGGGGTGCCGGGTGCCGGGTGGTGTGGGGTCTGGGTTGGTCCGATGTCACTCGGGTGTGCGGTGGGCGGCCAACTCGTGCTGGACCGGACCTCGTTCGGCGCAGGGGATTTCGAGGGTTCGGGCTGTCCCTGATCCGGTCATGTTGATTTCAAGGGTTCGTGCTGCCGTGGAATCAATGCTCCCCTGCATTTGCCGGTTTGGTAAACCGGCGATCGTCGGCTACCTTGCGCCCCGCACGGAGAGGGAAGGGGCCTGAAATACGGGTTCGCGGTGCCAGAGGGCGGGCCGTGGACACCTTTGCGGAAGCCTGCCTGACGTGGGTGTTGTGTTGTAGCTTGCGTTCCCGCGAAACGTCAACGGTCTTCCGGTGTGATCCTTCTGGCTTCGCCTGATGAGCGGTCTATTTCGCCAACCGGGGATGTGGGTCTACCGTTTTAGGAATGGCTCGTAGAACGTGTTCGCCGTCGGCTGTCTGATTTCTTCGGGTGAATGCTGGACTTCTACGGCGGTGGTGTGGCTGTCTTGGCCACGCGCCCGATCCGCTGAACGCGAGGACCCGACCTGTCCGAGTGCCGGGCCATCGGCCGCTGCGCAGCCAGAGCACTGCACCCCCCCACCTCACTCCCCAGGAGCCGCCGCCCGATGAGTCATGACGCCCGCGAATGGGTCTGGGAACACAGCCGCAGCAAGGGCACCGCACGGATCGTCCTCGCCCTGATCGCCGACCGCTGCCCCGACCGGCACTGCGTCGCGTACGCGTCCGTACCCGCCCTCATGAAACGCGCCAACGCCTCCCGAACCGCCGTACGCGACGCCCTCGCCAAGCTCGTGGAAAGCGGTGAGCTGATTCAGCTCCACGGCCGCAAGGGGCCGCGGGGCGAGACCTACTACCAGCTTCCCGTCACTGCCCGGTTTCTCGCCGGGCAGGGTGCGGAGGGGGGCCGGAATCCGACCCCCGGGGTATCGGAATCCGGCCCTGCGCAGCCGCCGGAAGAAGGGCCGGAATCCGGCTCGGGGGAACGGAATACGACCCCAGGGGGACACGGATTCCGACCCCTCGGGGGAACGGATTCCGACCCCCAGAACAGAAGAGAACCGAAGGTGAACAGTAAGAGCAGCAGCAGCTCTGCTCCGCTCATCGCATCCGGCGAATGGCAGATCGGCGACGATACCCGGGCCTGGCTGCACCAGCAGGGCCATTTCGACCGCCTCGGCGAGGACGCCCTCCGTGCCGCCGATGAGAAATGGCGTACCTACCGGGACTCGTGGCAGCCGCGCACCGCCGCCGCCTGGGCTGCCGACCGGCGTGCCTGGATCACCCGGGAGCACACCCCCGCCCCTGGTCGGCCGAACCTCTACGCCGTACCCGACGGCTCCCCCGCCGCCGCGCCTCGCATGACCCGGAGCGAGCAGCACATGGCCGCCCTGCTCGCCGCCCTCGATGAACCCACCGGAACGGAGTGACCCGCCCTGGACCGACGCGAAACCGCCGCCGTCCTCGCCTACACCGGACGCCTCGACCCCCGCGCCATCCGCACCGACCCGGCCCAAGCCCGCGACCAGCTCGCCCAGTGGCACGAACTGCTCCACGACGTGCCCCTCACGACCGCCCACGGCTGGGACATCCGCGCAGCGATACGTGCCCATGTCCTCGACTCGCCGTACCCGATCCTCCCGGCGGACATCGCCCGCAGGTGGCGAACCCACCGCCGTGAACGCCTCGACCGGCACACCGACCCGACCCCCGCTGCCGACCCCGATGATCCCGTCGCCTGGCGAGCCGAGCTTCTGAGCAAGCGCAGCGCTGTGGCCGCTGGTGCGGTGCCCGTCTCGACACATCGAGAGATCAGCGGTGGCCCGCCCCGGGACGTCGAGGTCCGGCTGCGGGGGATCGGGTCCTGCATCCCGCCTGCGGTCCGCGCCGAGCTGGCCCGGTTCCGGCCGGCCCGCGCCGCCCGCGAAGCCGCCATCGCCCGCGGTGCACCCGACCCGCTGGGTGTCCGCTGCGAGTGGTGCCAGGCGGCCGAGGGAGAGCCGTGCCGCCAGCGCCGACTGGGTCCCGACGGCGCCGCCCGTGGGAACGCCATACGCACCTCACCGCATCCGTCGCGGGTGGACCGGGCTGCGGCACGGGTGGACCGGAAACCGACCGCCGCATGAAGTGGACCGCGGGTCCGGGCGGGGTGAGGGGGTGGTGGTCTTCGTCTGCGGAGTGGTGGGAGCCGGGTCTGGTCCGGGGGCGCGGACCATCTGCGGACCGTGGTCCGGAGACTGCGGACCACGCCGCGGACCACGGACCAGGGCCCGGACCAGACTGCGGACCACGAATCACTGCGCGGACCAGACTGCGGACCAGACCGTGGGCCGCGGACCACTTTGAGGACCGTGGGCCGCGGACCTGGGACCGGGCTGGGGACCGCTTCGCGAGCCTTGCGTGCTCGGGACCGGGGACCGACCGTCTGTCCTCCGGGACTGGCACGCGACCGTCTCCTGGAAAGCTGCTGCTCAGGGGGTATCGGTCGGTCCTCGAAGCGGTCCTGGTCGACGAGGGTCGAGACCGGGGACCGGCGTACCGACCGCGGACCAGACAGGGAACGTGGTCCGGGGACCAACCTGTGGACCGCGGACGAGCCTCGGGGGAGGGACCGGGGCGTGGACCGCGGACCGCTGACCAGCACAGCAGGCGCGGACCATGTCCCGGACCAGACTGAAGACTGCGGACCATAGCGCGGACCAAGAGGCGACCGCGGACCAACCCTGCGGACCAACGCCGGACCGGGGGACCATCCAACGCCCGGAACCGAGTGCCGATCAAGACCCAGGACCGCGAGCCGTCAGCTTCACAGGCCACAACCCATCGACCCCATCACAGAGAGACCAGCACATGCCCGATCGGCACCGTCAACACCCCACCGCGCGGAACGACATACCCACCAGGCCCGCCACCGGCGGAGCAAGTTGGAGGTTTGGACACTCCCCTGCCGGGGGTGCGTCCGAACCCGTGCCCGCCCCGGGGGTGGCGGGCCGTCTCCCGCGCCAGGGGGCACCGGAGACGGGGGCTGCGGCCGGGGGCGGACCGCAGCCGGTACGGCGTCGGGGCAGACCCCGCCTGCGAGCCCGCACGCAGCGCCGCGCCCACAGCGTCCGTCTCAGCGAACCCGAGCACGAGATCATCACCGCCGGTGCCGAAGCGACCGGCATGAGCATCGCCGGCTTCCTCGCCCACAGCGCACTCGCAGCCGCCCGCGACCTCGACCGCACCGCAGCCGCCATCGCCACCCAGCAGGACACCCTGACCGCCCTCTTCGCACTCCGGCGCCAGCTCGGGCACGCGAACAACAACCTCAACCAGACAGCCCGCGCCCTCAACAGCGGCGCCCACCCCGACAACCTGGACGACACGATCACCGCCGTCCGCCACGCCGTCGACAGCATCCGCCACCTCACCGCCCGCATGACCGACCCGCACGCCGAAGGCACCACCGCTTGATCCCCTCCATCCACAAACAAGGCCGCAGCACCACCCGCCTGCTCGCCTACCTCTACGGCCCCGGCCGCCGCGAGGAGCACACCGACCCCCACCTCGTCGCCTCCTTCGACGGCCTCGCCCCCGACCCCGGACGCGATCCGCACACCACCCTCGGCGACCTCGCCCGGCTGCTGGACGAACCCCTCCACCTCCTCACCGACGACGCCCGCCCCACCGCCCACGTGTGGCACGCCTCCGTCCGCGCCGCACCCGGCGACCGCACTCTCACCGACACGGAGTGGGCCGACATCGCCCGCCGCGTCATCGCCGCCACCGGCATCGACCCCGGGGACGGCGCGGGCTGCCGCTGGGCCGCCGTCCGCCACGCGGACGACCACATCCACCTCATCGCCTCCCTCGTCCGCGAAGACGGCCGCCGCCCCGACCACCACCGCTCCGGACAGCGTGCCCAGGCCGAATGCCGCCGCATCGAAGCCGACTACGACCTGCACCGGGTCAAGCCCGGCGACGGCACCGCTGCCAAGCGCCCCACCAGCGCCGAACGCCACAAAGCAGACCGCCACCACCGGCAGCGCACATCACGCGAGGAACTCCGCGAGACGGTCCGCCGCTCGGCGGCCGGCACGGCCGGCGAGGAGGAGTTCTTCGCCCGCCTCACCACAGCCGGTGTCCTCGTCCGGCGCCGCACCGCACCGTCGGGCGACACCCTCGGCTACACCGTCGCCCTCCCCGGCGACGTCAACGCCCGCGGCGAACCCGTCTTCTACTCCGGCTCCACACTCGCCCCGGACCTCTCCCTCCCCCGCATCCGCAAACGCTGGACCAAGACCTCGGATGACGCCACCCAGCGACCGGTAACCGGGCCCGCCACCGCACGCCGCCGCGCCAGCGCCGCCGTCTGGGAGGCGCTGAGCGTCATCGACCATGGTGACGACGCCGTCATCGCCGCCCATATCGCTGCCGCAGGAGAAGTCCTCGACGCCCTCGCTCAGACCTCCGCCACCCACACCCACCTCGAACTACAGGCCGCCGCCACCGCGTTCGAACGGGCCTCCCGCTCCCACGTCCGCGCCGCACGCGGCCACGACAACGCCCTGCGCGGAGCCGCCCGCGACCTCGTCCACAGCGGTCCGGCCCTCGGCCGGGGCGAGGACGGCGCCACCACCGCGATGGCGATCGACATGCTGTTCTTCCTGATCACCGCCGCCGCGCACTGGCACGCCACGAAGCAGCACGCCCAGCAGGCCGAGGCCGCACACCTTCGCGCCGCCTACCAGGCCGCCGCCGAACACCCCATGGCCCTGCTCAACCACCGGGGGCGGCATCTGGCCCCATCGCAGCAACGTCACCACTCCGCCGCAGTGCGCCGGGCCCTGCCCGAGCTGGCCGACCGAATCCTCGCCGAACCTGGCTGGCCGGCCCTCGCAGCCACCCTCGCCGACGCTCAGGCCGCTGGCCGCAACCCGGCCGCTCTCCTTGGCGAGGCCACCCGGCGCCGCGAACTGACCAGCACCACCTCCATCAGCGATGTCCTCGTCTGGCGTCTACGCCGCACCGCGGACCTCCCCGCCTACGGCGTCTCGGCAGCGGAAGCCCACTGGGCCGCTCCTGCCAACAGCCAGCCAGCCCCCGCCCGGCAGACGCCAACCCCGTCGACGCCCCGCACACCACGCCGCTGATCACTGCCATCCGGCAAGGGAAGTCACTGGCAGATGTCCCCGACCACCCATCGGCCAGAGCCGTCAGCAGCCGCCCCACGCCCGGAGCGAAAGCCCTTCCCCGTTGCCCATGCCTCCCGCGCAAAAAACGCACCGCTACGCCCCAAACCCGACCCACAGACACCGCCCCGAACCGCTCACCATCGCAAACCGATCACACGACACCTCCAAGGAAGCCCCCATGCCCGAGACCTCCATCCGCCCTGATGTCTCGTCCTCTTCACCGACGTCGACTGGTACGGCCACCGCGACGACCCCCAGCGCCCCTATCACCGCGGCGGGCGGCCGTTCACCCGCGCCGAGCACCTCCTGCTCAACACCATCACTCCGGAAGAGCAGGCCGCCGGGCTGGCGCAGTTGCGACGTGAGGCCGACTGGCTGCGCGACGTCGACGCGATGCGGCATGCATTCATCGACCTGGTCCGCAAGTACCTCGCCAAGCTCCCGGAGGGCTCCGTGGTCGGCGACGCCGTCGCCCTCATGACCGACTAGGACTACGCCGAGTACGAGCGCCTGCTCCCCATCGTCACCGCGGAAGACACCCTCGAATACCTCGCCGAACATGCAGAGGACTGACGGCCACACGCCAACGGCGTCCTTGCCACAAGCCCCAGGCACACAAGGAGGCACCACAACTCCACCAACCCGCCCGTAGCCTCAGCACGCCGCGCCGCCAGCGTTGCCCCTGGGTGCCTATGCGACCAGCCTGTAACCGACGGCTACGTGGTCATGCAGAGCGTGACAGCTGTCGCCCGCGATGCCGGTTGCGCAGGCGACGACGTACAGGAAGGGCTTCAGCGGCGGTTGGTTCACCGCAGGTCTCACCTGTTGGCGGCGGCCACGAGGTTTGCGGCTTCTTCGGCGCAGCCCCACGAGAGTGTGACGCCAGCGCCCCCGTGCCCGTAGTTGTGTACGACCACGGTGGCGTCCTCCCTGCACTCGGCCTCCACGCGAACCGCAGAGCGAGTCGGCCGGGCGCCTATCCGGTGCTCCAGGACACGGGCATCGACAAGACGGGGTTCGACCTCGGCGCAGCGGGCCAGGATGTTGGCCGCCACCTTGTCGTTGGCCGTGAGGTCGCCTTCACCGTCGATGGCAGTTCCGCCCAGGACGACGCTGTCGCCGTGGGGGTAGAAGCACAACAGGTCCGGGGAGAGGCCGGTGTCCTCGGAAAAGAACTCGGTCAGCCCTGGATTGGTGACGACTACGTGCTGGCCCCGGATGGGCCGCAGGCCGGAGTCCGGGACCAACCCCTGGGCCCCCAGGCCAGCACAGTTGACGATCACGGAGGCCGGTCCAGCGTCCGCGAGCGAACCCAGACGGCGGCGCTCGATCGTTCCCCTAGCGGCATCCAGTCGGCGCAGCAGGTAGCCGAGATATACGGGCATGTCGATCAGCGGCACGGTGAACCGATACCCGGACGCGAACCCGGTCGGCAGTTCGGCCAGCTCGCACGCACGGAAGCCGGGCAGAGCTGTGGCCCAGTCCGGCGGGGCCTCGGCCGTGCGGGACGCCTCGATGCCACTGGTGAGCCGGACCCCCGTGGCCGGGTCCGCCGTCAGTTCCCGGAAGACCTCCAGAGACCGCTGCCCCCACTGATCGACCTTGTCCTTCGGTTCGACCAGATACGGCCCCCACATCGCCCCCGCCGCCAGCGACGTAACGCCCGGCACTTGCTCGGCAACCACATGTACCGATACCCCGGCCTCGGCGAGAACGACCGCCGTCGTCAGCCCCGCCACTCCAGCCCCGACAATCGCTACGCGCTCCCCTGCGGTCATGATCCCGAGACTAACGGCCAGGTGGCGCCAACGGGGCGTGGCTGGCGAGCGCGTGCTCCAGGACCGGCAGGAAACTGCGTACGTGGGCGTTGCGCTGGCGGCGGCGCAGGTCTGCGGCAAGTTGGTGGAGCAGGGCCGCGCTGCGAGGCGAGCGCACGGCGTCGAGACGGTCGGCGGCGGTCTTACCGATCTCGCAGGCGGCCTCCAGATCCCCTCGGGCGCTGTGGCCCAGGGCCAGCCAGGCCCCTTCGAACAGGGCCCTGCGCTGGCTGGGGTCGCCGCGCGGGACACGTACGCCCCGGACCGGAGCATCTCCGTCCCTTGGGCGAGGAAGTGCCGTCCCTTCGTGCCACCGTCCGCCTTCAGCCGCGCACGGCCCATCTGAATGAGGCCGTAACCGGCTTGGCAGTCCAGGTGGTTGTCGGTGAGGAAGTGCATCCAGCGGGGCTCCTGGTGGTCACCGGCCCGGTCGGCGATCAGCTCGCGGGCCACTCCGCGGCTGTGGGCGAAGTCGTTGTCCCGGCCGGCGGCGGCGTACGCATACGCGAGCCGGGACAGGACGGATGCCCGTACGACCGGCGGGGCGGCGTCGCTGGCTCGGCGTGCGGCCTCTCCGAGAGCGATGGCGTCTGCGGGGTGGCCCCGGCTCGCCGCCTGGAAGGAGAGGTCGCCGAGGATGTGGGCGGACAGGGGCAGGTCGTTGACCTGGTGTGCCGCACGCAGCGCCGTGACGAAGTAGCGCTGCGCCAGACCGTGATCGGCGGCGTCGAAGGCCATCCAGCCGGCCAGCTGGCCGATCTCCGCGAGGGCGCGGATGAGGCGTCCCTCGGCGGCGGGAGAGTGGCCGCCTTCACGGATCAGCAGCCCGACCGCACGGAACTGGGCACCCACGTACGGGAGATGGCGTGCCCCTCCGTGCTCGTCGTCGAGCGCGGAGAGCATGGGCAGATGCTGTTCGACCTGGTCCACGAGCGGATCAGCGCGTAGGGAGTGCCTGATCCGGGGCGTGTACTGGCCGCGCCCGGCGGTGCCGTCGAGGTACTGGGCGACGATCGCGAGGAGACCCGCGCCCGAGATCGCGAGGTACCGGCGGCGGTCGACGAGCCCTCCCCTCACCCAGACCGCCACGATCGCCTCCATGCCCTGCACGGTCCAGGGGCGCGCGAGATCCGTGTCCGCCGGGACGAGCGCCGAGGAATCGCCCACGCGGCCCTGCCAGAGTTCGGCCACCGGGACAGGTCTACCCAGTTCCTGGGCGAGCACGTAGGCGGCCATCATCGGTAACGGAGAGCGCGGCAGCGAGCCGACGTCCCGCCAGTGGTACGGCGCTGACTCGGCCACGGTTCCCGCTCCGAACACCCTGTTGAGCTTGCGGGCCAGCGCTTTCGGGCTCCACCCGAGTTCGTCGAGGCACCCGGCCAGTACGTCGTTGGGTTCTCCCGTCTGTGGTGCCACGTGCGACCACCTCTTGTCTCAGTGGTTCGTCCATCACTTCTCACGCTCCCTCATGGTGACGCCTTCGGGTAGCTGGATCATCACCCGCTCAAGGAAGTTGACCGAGTTGACCCGTTGATCGGGTCCTGCGTGACCGGTCTCCTGCGGTGTTCTTGGATCGATCCCGGCGGAAGGCGCCGCATCTGACGCCGACGGAGAAAGAGGTGGGTCTTGGGACACCGAACAAGCACCTCCCGAGGCGGTGCGGGTAGTCCGGGTGGTGTGCTGGAACGGGACATCGGACGACCGGCCTCCGCCGTCTCCGCCGTCTCCGCCGTCTCCGCCGTCTCCACCGTCTCCACCGTCTCCACCGTCTCCACCGTCTCCACCGTCTCCGGAGAGGATCATGTCGGCTCCGCCGGCACCACCACCCTGATCACGGATCTTCCCTACGGGCCGGAGGTGGCCGAGGTCTCCCGGAGGGCTGTGGCGGTCGCACTCCACGGCACCGAGTCGGACCTGCTCGATGACGCCCGCCTGATCACATCCGAGCTCACGACGAACGCGTTCGCCTCGGGCAGCCCGCCCTTGGTCCTGTGCGTCGACCGTACGATTCCGACCCCCGGCGGTTGCCTGGAGGTCGAGATCACCGTCACCGACGGTGGCTGCCCGCGCCCGGCATTCACTTGTCCCTCGGCACCCGCGGAGGAGGCCGAATCGGGACGCGGGCTGGTCATCGTCGAGGCCCTGGCCGACGCCTGGTCGCTGACGACCGGCACCCACGGCACCCGCGCCTGGTGCCGCCTCACCCGCGAGGCCGGGTCCTCGGCCGCCAGCTCCTGATGCCCACGCCCGCGAGACCCCGTTTCCGAAGGAGGCACCACACGGTGCGCATCGACCATGCGGTTCCACCGTCCCCATCCACAGACGTGCGGGAGGCAGGCCGTCGTCCCCGTGTCGTCGTCGCCCTCCACGAGGGCTTCTACGGCGCCGAGTCGGGCACCGGCTTCAGCAACCGTTCCTTCCTCACGGCCCTCGCCCGCCTGCTACCGCCGGGCCGCCTCTCCGTGATCACCCCGCATGTACCGGAAACGGCCCGAGCCCGCGATCGGAGGTGGACCAACGAGGTCCAGCAGATGCTGCGACAGGCCAATGCCCAGGTCATCACGGTCCCAGAGGTTGAAGCAGCACCTGACTCGATCCGCAGCTCCGTGCAGCTGTGCACCATGGCAGGCGAAGCAGCCGTACGCATCGCCGACCGCACCAGCCGCTCCCTCCTCATCGGCCTCGACATCCCGTTCCTCGGGCTGGCCCCCTACGCGTCGCCGACCACGGATCTGCTGCTCATTCCTCGCTCCACGACCGCGCTGACGCGGCCCAAGGACGTCTCCCGAGTCCGCTGGGAGCGGGACGCCCTGCGAGCGGCGACAGCCCGAGGCGGGCGGATCGGTGCCATCTCCTCCCACATGCGAGGCCACCTCGTCATCAACTACGCCGTCCCCCGGGCGAGCATCGTGGATGTCCCCAACGGACTGATCCAGGAGGAGATGGCGAGGCCCGCCAGCACACCGGCCCTGCCCTTCAAGGCCCGCGCCGGATTCTTTCTCGCCATGGGCCGTGCCGTGCCGACGAAGGGCTTCGACGACCTCCTGGAGGCGCTCCACATCCTCAAGGAGCGTAGGGTCCGCACCCCGCACCTGGTACTGGCTGCCGTGACCTCGGGCGATCCCGAGCGACCCACCGCGTACCAGGAGGACCTGGCGGCCCGCATTCACGCATACGACCTGGACGCGACCCTGATCACGCGCTTCACCCCCGCGATCCGCGCCTGGCTGCACAGCCCGGCCCTGCGCGCGGTCGTCGTTCCTTCCCAGGAGGAACCCTTCGGTCGTATCCCGCTGGAAGCGTTCGCGGCCGGTGCCGGCCCGGTGGTGGCTACCACGGCCGGGGGGCTGGCTCAGACCGTCATCGAGGGAGAGACCGGCTTCACCGCCGCACCACGGAACGCCGGGTCCTTGGCGTCCGCGCTCCACCGTGCTCTCAACATCCTGCCCCGAGAGCGCGACCGGCTCCGAAGCGCCGGGACGGCCCTGGTGCGTTCGCGCCACGACTATGAGGCCAGCATCGGTGCCGTCGTCGAACGTATCGCCCCCTGGGCTCTGGAAGCGGCGTCCAGCGCGGATGGCCGAGCGCGATGAACAGGCCGGTGGTGCTGATCAGCCTGGAGTCCCCGCACTCCTTCTGGCGTCTGTCCCCCGAGCACGAGCGGGCGCTGTCGGCCGCCTTTCCCGGTGTCGAGTTCCGTACGGCGACCAAGGCGGACGTGCCACACCAGCTGGCCGAAGCGCACGTCTACTTCGGTTGGAGGCTCGAGCCGTCGTGGCTGCTCGACGCGCCCCATCTGAGGTGGATCGCCTCTCCGGCAGCGGGCACTGACCATCTGCCTGTCGCCGAGGCCCACTCGGTCGGGGTGGCCCTGACCCGCTCGTACGGGTTCCACGGCAGGCCCATGGCCGAGCACGCCATGGGGATGATCCTGGGCTTCTCACGCGGACTGTTCATGAGCCGACTGGCCCAGCGGAACCGGACCTGGTGGAAGGACGACCTGGCCGAGGAGTTCTTCGACCTGGCGGGGGCGACCATGACGATCGTCGGCTGCGGCAGCATCGGCGGACACCTCGCACGTGCGGCCCGCTCCTTCGGCATGAACGTCATTGGCGTACGGCGGACGCCACCCCTGGCTGCTGGGGGCGGGATCACGTGGATGCGCACGTCAACGGTACGCCAGGCGGTCGCAGTCGCCGAAGTCGTGGTCGATCTGCTCCCCGCCACCCGAACCACGGACCGCTTCTTCGACCATGACCTCTTCATGGCGTTCAAGCCCAGGTCCCTCTTCCTCAACCTCGGCCGCGCGACAACCGTCGACCAAGCAGCTCTCCTGGCCGCCCTCAACGCCGGACACCTTCGCGGCGCAGCGCTGGACGTCTTCGACCCGAAGCCCCTGCCCTCCCGCCACCCCCTGCGGCTCCACCCCCGGGTCGTCCTCACCCCGAAGAGCTCCACACTCAGCCGCACATACATGGATGAAGCGGTCGCGTTCTTCACCGACAACTTGCATCGCTACCTCTCTGGCCAGCCGCTCAATGGCCTGGCCGAGGCTCCCGCTTCCCACTCTCCCTACGTCGGAGGCTGACCCATGCCCACCACACACCCCCCTGAGCTGGCCGCCGCCTTCGCCGCGACCGGCCGCAACCACCCCTACCTCGCCCTCACCCTGAACTCGCTCTGCAACCTGGACTGCGTCTTCTGCAAGCCGCGCTGCATGCCGGACTACGGGCACAAGGACCGCCCCCTGACCGCCGCCGACTACGCGGCCATCGCCGCCGAGGCCGGAGCCTGGAAGATCAGGAAAGCGCACTGCTCGGGCGGCGAGCCGACCCTGAGGGCGGACATCCTCGACGTGATCGCGGGCCTCGCCGACGGCCTCGGGCCCGATGCCGCGATCGGCATGACCAGCCACGGCAACCTGCGCCGCGGCCTGAGCGTCGAGAAGCTCCACAGCGCCGGCCTGACCTACCTCAACCTCAGCCTCCACAGCCTCGACCCCACCCGGTCCGCCGAGATCATGGGCGGCGGCGACCCGCGCACCACCCGGCACACCCTCGACACCGCCCTCGCCCTCGGCCTACGAGTGAAGATCAACTGCGTTCTCCAGCGCACCTACCTGGACGACGCCTTCGCCGTGGCCGCGCTCGCCCGCGACCTGCCCGTCGCCGTCCGCCTGATCGAACTCCAGAACATCGGCCCGGCACAGGCGCTCTTCGACACCGAGTTCATCAGCGAGGCCGAGGTCCGAGACCGTCTCCACGAGTGGTTCGCGCACGCCGGTGAGGTGCGCAGGGACGAACTCGGGGTCCGCAGCCCGGGGCGTTATCTACGCCCGGACGGCTGGGCGGGCTCCATCGGCTTCATCTCCAACTCAAGCTGTGCCACCTGCTCCGACGCCAACCGCATCAAGATCACACCCACGGGCGTGGCCCGCCCCTGCATCCTCCACAACCGCGACATCCCCCTGAAGCCCCACCTCGCCGACGGCACCCTCGGCGACGCCTTCGCCCACCTCTTCCAGTCCATGCTCGACCGCAACGCCAACGACGCCTGGCAGGGCTTCCACTACGTCGACTACGACCTGCGCTGGGACCGGATGGAACGCCCCGAGGGCACGCCCGTCGCCTTCCCCACGCTCCCTCTCCTCACCACGGACACACCCCGGCCCACCACCTGCGCCCGTGCCTCCACGGGGGACAGGTGATGGCCGTGGCCGAAGCGCCGCCCCTCTACCTGGGGCTCGGAGCGCTGTACGAACACGAACTGGACGCCCACGGGGTCGGCGCGGTGATGCTCACCCACAAATGGCAACCGGCCGATCTCCTGGCTCCCCACTCCGACATCGACGTACGGGTCCTCCTCTCCCAGACCCCAGCGGACTGGGAGGACTGGAACCACCGGTTGGCCGCCGCGCACTTCACCGCCGTCGGCAGGGAGGTCTCCCACCGGCGCCTCCTGGAGCATCCGCCCGGCTTCGCGTTTACCGTGGCCGAGGCGGAGGGACGGCTCATCTGGGCGCCCGAGCTGGCGACCTGGTCGCTGATCAGCGGGAGCGTCCGGGACTTCCAGCGCTGGAAGTCCCGGGCCCAGATGGCGCCGTGGCGCGAGATCGACGAGCACTTCTACCGGAGCATTCTCCAGGGGCGGCTGGGCGGCCGCTACCAGCTGGCGGCGGACAGCACCGACAACGTGCTGGAGGACATCACCGCGTACCAGCGTCACTGCGTGGCCTGGCACTACCTCGCCCCGTGCTGGTTCGCCGCCGCCGCGCTCGCGACCCGGACCCGCTGCCCCGGAAAGACGGCCGCCCTCACACAGTGGCGGCCGGACGGGCTGGACGGGTACGCCGAACTGTTCCTCGGCCATGCCGACGACCGACCCGATGCTGGTCCGCGCAGCCCACGTCATCTGCTCCGGGCAGCCCACGTCGCACTGGAGGCGGCGATGCGCCGTGTCCCCGATGCGGGCCACCCTGTCGGCCAGGGCGAAGAGCACGCCCGTACCGACTGGGTGATGACCGCCGGAATGCTCCGCGTACGCGTCGCCCGCTGGACGTACTACCTCGCCCCGCCACCGGGAGTGGCAACCGACTACCTGATCCGTCGCGAGGCGAAGGAACTCCGAGCCGCCGCACAGACCCTGAACACGCTCGCGGCGGACAAAGCCACCCCAGCCCAGCGGCTGGCCGCCCGGATGGCAGCCCTGATCCCCACCGGTCCGACCACCGCCGACGTCCTGCGCGCAGCCCTCGCGCTCTGGCACTGACAGAAGTGCACTGTGCAGGACTTCCTCAGCCTCACCCTCGATGACGTCCACCCCTGACACAAGGAGCCCCGCCATGCCCGCGCGTGCGCCCCTGCCCCGCGTCCTGAAGACGGCGAAGATCAAAATCACGACGAAGTGCAACCGGTCCTGCGACTTCTGCATCTTCGCCGATGGCGCCCAGGGCGAGAACATGCCCCAGGAGTTGTTCACCAGCGTCCTGGCCCGGTTGGAAACCATTCCCTTCCAGCAGCTGCACATCAACGGCGGCGAGCCCACCGTGCACCGGGACTTTCCCGCCCTCAGCGAGGCGGCCCGCACACGCCTGCCGGACAAGGTCATGGTCCTAGGCACCAACGCCATCACCCTCGCCCGCAACAAGCGGATCATGGAGGCAACCCTCCGCTCGTACGACCAGATCCTCATCGGCTGCGACGACGAGCACGAGAATTACGACGAGGTCCACGCCGTAGTGCCCGGCCTCCGCGAGGCTGGCAAGACCGTCGTGATCAACAGCGTCCTGGAAGGGATCGCTCCCGCCCGCCTCGCCCAGCTCGCGAAGCTCTGCGCCGACCACGGGGCCATCCACGTCACCAACCACGTGCACCACATCGACGTCGGCCAGCCCGCAAACGAGCTGCGCGGCCTCTGCGACCGCTACCTCGATCAGCACCTGATGATCGAGACGGACGGCTCCTGCTACCGCTGCTTCAACGCCATGGCAAAGGACGACAGCGAGTTCAGCATCTGGGACGAGGACTTCGCGGCCAGGGTGTTCGCGCCCCGCGACCAACACTTCCGGTTCTGCCTGCGCTGCCACGAGTACACCGACTCCGGCCACGCGCTCGTCCCGGCTCTCACCCGCTGACCGATCGGGAGGTACACCGCCATGCCCGCAGCCCTCGGACTGAACTTCCACCACGACACCAGCGCCGCGCTGGTCGTCGACGGCCGCCTCTACGCCGCCGAAGAGGAACGCTGGAGCGGCATCAAGCACAACCACCCCGCCCGAAAGGGCACGCTCACCGCCCCGGCACGGGCACTCCAGTGGTGCCTGGAGGCCGCCGGACTCGAACCGCGGGACATCGACGCCGTCTGGGCCGCCTCGATGCGACCCAACCCCGCCGCCGGCTGGTGGCTGGCCGAGGAACGCGACGAACTCGCCGCACACCTCCCGGCCCCGCTCGGCGAACGCCTGCGTCTCCTCTCCCACCACACGGCGCACGTGCTCTCCGGCTACCTGCTCTGCAGTCACGAGCACGCGGCGGGCCTCGTCATCGACGCCGGCGGCTCCTCCCTCGGCTCCGACTTCGGCCGCGGCCGGGAACGCATCACCGGTTACGACCTGCGCCCCGATCGCATCGACCGCCTCCACCAGGCCATACCCTCTGTCGTCCCCGGCCCAGCCGGGCCCCGTCGCATCCACTCCTCCCTCGGGCACTTCTACCGGAACCTCGCCCGCCGCGTGATCCCACCCGGCGACGAGCCCGAGGGCAGCATGATGGCGCTCGCCGCCTTCGGCGATCCTCAGCGCTACGGAGCGCAGATACGCGAGCTGGTCCGGCTCGGCGAGGACGGCGAGGTCCGTATCGTCCACCCCTGGGGCTCGGCCGACAGCAGCACACCCCTGCTCCTCGACGGCCGTGCCTGGACCGCCGACAACGTCGCAGAGCAGCCGGAACACAAGCGAGCCGACCTGGCCGCCGCCGTCCAGGAGGTCTTCGCCGAATCGGTCATCCACGTTGCCCGACACCTGCGACGGCTCACCAGAGCCTCGGCGTTGGTGTTCTCCGGCGGATGCGCCCTGAACTCCCACCTCAACGGCCAACTGGCGGCCGACAGCGGCTTCGACACGTTGTTCGTGGCACCGGCGCCGCACGACGCGGGCACCGCCGTGGGCGCCGCGTTGTACGGCTGGAACTACCAGCTCGGGGAGGAACGCCTGCCCGTACCGACCGACGCGGCCTGGGGCCCGTACCCCGGCACCCTACCGACGACGGCGACACCGACCGGCTACCGCACCCTGCCCGACCTTGGGCCGGCACTGATCCCCACGGTCGCCGCGCTCCTCGCCGAACACCGTATCGTCGGCTGGTCGCGGGGAGGACTTGAATTCGGGCCGCGAGCCCTCGGCCACCGCTCGATCCTCGCTCACCCGGGCGACACCGCCACCCGTGACCGACTCAACGCGATCAAGAAACGGGCCGTGTACCGTCCCTTCGCTCCGGCCGTCCTCGCAGAGCACGCCACGGAGTGGTTCATATCGGAGGGCGACCCGTTCATGAACCGGGTCGCACGCGTCCGCCACTGCCGAGCCGACCGCATCGGCGCGGTCACCCACCACGACAGCACAGCCCGCGCACAATCCGTCAACGCCGACCACCAGGGCCTGCGCGCACTCCTCGAACACTTCCACGACCGCACCGGCCTGCCCCTCCTCCTCAACACCTCCTTCAACCGCAAGGGCACCCCGATCCTGCGGACCGCCGAGCAGGCAGTGGAAGCCGCGGCAGACCTGGGCCTGGACGCCGTCGCGATCAGCGACACCCTGCTGCTCGCCGACCACGTACCCGACCCGCGTACGACGCCGCTCATCCGGACGGAACAAGCCGGATGAGCCCCATCGACCTGGACAGAGTCCTGACCGCCCTGGACACCACCACATGGAGTCCGACCGAGAAGTCCCGCGCACGCGTCGCCGCGAACCTCACCCTCACCATCTACGACGGCCACACCCGCAACCAGGCAACCCCGTACCTGGAACACCCACTGGCCGTCACCACCCTCCTGCGCACCGAGATCAGGGTCAGCCACCCCGAGACGCTCCTCCTCGCTCTCCTCCACGACGCCTTGGAGGTGTCTCCCGAGTCAGCGCCGCTCCTCACCAACTACCTCGGCACCCCCTTCACTGATCGCCTCCGCGCGATGACCGCCGACCATCGCCTCGAACAGCGCCCCAAGGCCGCCGGCGACGAGACCCGCTGGCGCACCAAGCAGGCCGCGCTCCCACCCGAGGACCTGGTCGTCCGCCTCGCCGACCGCGTGCACAACCTGCGCGACCTCGCCGCCTCCCCCAATGTCGACCGGCGACGGCGATTCCTCCAGACCCTGAGGGACTTCCACCTCCCGCTCGCGGAAGCGGCCCGCGACTTCAGCCCTCACCTGGAGGCCATGCACTCCCTGCTCCACGCCGAGTACGTCCGACACCAACAGGAGGTACGCCCGTGAAACGGATCGTCCACTCGATGGAGCCGGTCGGCCGGACCGGCGGCCGGGTCTACCTGCGGATGCTGCACGAGGCGATGGCCGACGACGTGGAGTGGCGCACGGTCCCGGACCACAAGCGCACCTACCGCACCCGCCGCTGGCGCAAGCTCCGCCACCTGGCCCGCCTGGCCCCGACCCTGAGAGCGCTGGAGGACACCACCGGCACATTCGTCTGGGACGACCTGAGCCTGCTGCTCTTCACACCCCGGATGCGGGCCCGCACGGTGTTCGTCTTCCACCACTACGAGCCGTTGCAGCACGACTCCGCCCCTATCGAGGCGATGCTCTGGGACCGATTGTTCAGGGCGCTGCCAGAGTGCGCCGCCGTCGTGTGCGTGGCTCCGTACTGGGCGGACTTCCTCCGGGCCCGAGGCGTCCATAACGTACAGGTGATCTACAACGCCTTCGACGCGACGGAGATCGAACGGGCACGCGGCTTCGACCGCGCTGAGTGCCGTGCCGAGTTCGGCCTGCCCGAGGACGTGATCGCCGTGTACGCGGGCAAGGCCGTCCACTGGAAGGGCACCGAGGAGGTCTTCGCGGCCCTGAACGGCACCCCTGGCCTGCGGGTGATCACCAGCGGCAGCAACACCATCGGCTTCGCCGGGGCCCACTACGACGTGGAGTGGAACCGATACCTACGGCTGCTGCGCGCGTGCGACGTCGGTGTCTTCCTGCCCCGGATGCGGGAGGGCTGGAGCCGCTGTGCGGCCGAGGCCCTGCTGCTCGGGCTGCCCTGCGTGATCCGCCCGTTGGCCGGCCTGGGCGACCTCGCCGCACTGACCGGCCAGCCGCCCCCGGACCTCGACCGCCTGCTGGCACAGGTCCGGGACCGCGCGGCAACAGGCCAGACCGAGACCAAGGCCGCGTACGAGGCCCTGAGCAGGTTCGACACGAACTACTTCGCCAACGCCTGGGGCGACCTCCTAGCGAAGATCGCCTGAAGCCCGGCTCTATACCTGGGCGGCGCCCAGCTTCGTGGCCGCAGCATCAAGCCGGGCCAGCACACGCTCCCGCCCCAGCAGCTCCATCGACTCGAACAGCGGGAGCCCGATGGTCCGGCCGGTGACCGCGACCCGGATGGGCGCCTGGGCCTTGCCCAGCTTGAGCCCGTGCTTCTCACCGACGGCGAGCAGGACCGCCTTCAGGTCATCCGCCTTCCACTCCTCGACGGCGGCCAGCTCGTCACGCGTGTCGGTGAGAATGCCGTCGGCGCCCGCCTTCATCGCCTTGTTCCACGACGCCTCGTCCTCGACCGGCTCGTCCAGGAACAGGAAGTCGACGTAGCTGGTGATCTCCGACAGCAGCGCCAGTCGGGTCTGGGCCAGTGGCGCCGCCTCGAAGAGGTCCTTATCGAACGCCTCCGGCGCCCATGGCGCGTACGGAGCGACGAGCCACGGGGCACAGGCGTTGGCGAACTGCTCCGGCGAGAGGGCACGGATGTAGTCGCCGTTGAAGGCCGTCAGCTTCTTCACGTCGAAGAAGGCCGGGGCGGTGTTGACGTCCTTGATCCGGAAGAGTCGCTCCAGCTCCTCGTACGGCAGGATCTCCTGGTCGTCGCCGGGGCCCCAGCCGAGGAGCATGAGGTAGTTCACCATCGCCTCGGGGAGGAAGCCCTCGGCTAGGTAGTCCTCCAGCGCGACCTTGTCTCGGCGCTTGGACAGCTTCTGCCGCTTCTCGTTCACGATCACCGGGAGGTGCGCCCACACGGGCGGCTTGGCGCCGAGCGCTTCCCACAGCAGCTGCTGCTTCGGCGTGTTCGACAGGTGCTCCTCACCACGGATGACCTGCGTGATTCCCTCGTCCAGGTCATCGACGACGTTCGCGATCAGGAACACCGGGGACCCGTCACCGCGAGCGATCACGAAGTCCTCGATCGCGCTGTTCGGGAACGCCGGCTCCCCCCGGACGAGGTCGACGACGACCGTCTCGCCCTCGTCCGGCGTCCGGAACCGCAGCGCCCGCCCCTCTTCGAAGGTCAGCCCCCGCTCCCGGCAGAACCCGTCGTACCCGAGGTGCTCCGACCCGGTGCGCTCCTTCAGCTGCTCCCGGGTGCAGTCGCAGTAGTACGCCCGACCGGCCGCAAAGAGCTGCTGAGCCGCTTCCCGGTGCCGGTCTGCGTTGTGCGACTGGAAGTACGGCCCCTCGAAGGCCGGGTCCTCACTATGGATACCGATCGCCGCGAGCGCGCTGATGATGCCGTCGATCCACTCCGGCTTGTTCCGGGCCGCGTCGGTGTCCTCGATCCGCAGAACGAACGTGCCGCCGGACTGTCGCGCCACTGCCCAGTTGTAGAGGGCGGAGCGGGCTCCGCCGACGTGGAACATGCCGGTCGGGGAGGGGGCGAAACGGACGCGAACCGGGGCAGTAGACATGCGCTCCAGGGTACCGACGCCGGACACTCACCCCGGACCACTCCGCCTACGCCCGCGCCATCGTCCACTCTCGCATGGGGGGGATCCGCTCTCCGCGCGTCGCTTACAGAACGTCATTGCTACGTACGGCGGACGACGGTGAGTCTGCCCTCAGTGCCCTCGGGCAGCCTGCGACGCGGTACAGGAACCGGCGAGGCGAGTGAGGTCGCGAACGCGGCAACGAGAGCGTGCGGAGCGCTGGGGCTGAACGAGGCGCACCACAGGTAGGGGTCACCGACGACCGGTTCGGCCCATGCCTGCCAGCCCAGCGGACCCGGGCGGGGGTCGCTGTCCTGAATGAGTGCTGGTACAGCCCCCAAAGAGACGCTGGTGGAGAAGCCGGGGTCCGAGGCGGTGGTGGAGGGGTGGTCCAGGTCCCGCATCCACCCCTGTGCGGTGAGCGCGACGAGGACGGAGTCCGGCACCGTCCTCACCACGTCACCGGCGAGGGTGGCAGTGGCGGTGATGAGATCGGCCAATGCCTCCTGAGGGGTTCCGGGAGTGAAGTAGGCGTTCCATTCGGTCATCGCGGACGCGGTGTGTGATCGGGCGCTCAACTGCCATGCGACTCGTAGTCCACCGAGTACGAAGGGATGGGCGGCGAGAATCCACTCGACACCGTGCAGTCCGTCGGGGCTGAGGTACAGGAGAGTGTCGCGGGCCGTGGGCCACATGTTCCAGCCGAGCGCGGTGAGAGTGTCGCCGACGGCCTGACAGAGCGAGTCGTCGTCGCCAGCCAGATGGCGTGGTGAGACCCAGTAGACGGGGTACGGGGAGCCAGGTCCGTCAGGATTGCCGGAGAGCTGATATGATGGCAGAGGCACCTCCAGGTAAAGGGCGTGGCCAAGATCGGCTCCGCGCCCCAAAGGTTTCGAAGGTCGTCTACGTTGACATGCCGCGTCAGCGGTATTCCAGCCGGTTCGAGATCCGGGCCGGCCGCCGGGCGGATCGCCGCTTGGACGTAGGCCGGGACGGCGCGTACGCAGCGTCGGGGGCCCGCCACGGTGTCGCCTTCGCCCGCCGGGCGGCCACCGCCGGTCCGCGGGAGTTCGGGAAGCTGAACGACCCGGTGTGGCTGCGGGCCCGGTTCACCGCCGTGCACGGCACGAAGGGCATCCGGGAGGGCGTCGTATGGACCGCCCGCTGGACGAACCCGAGACGGTTCCGCTGGTGCTCATCGAGCCGTACGCGTTCCGGCTCGGCGGCCACCACCAGCGCACCCTGCTGGCCCTGGCCCGGGCCGTCCCGGGCACGGTGGTGATCGCCCCGCACGGCATCGCCCGCCCCACGGCCACCACACTGCGCCGCGCGCCTGTGACGGTGGTGGCCGGCGCCACCGTTGTGCGTGCACGGCTCCTGCTGCGGGCGGCAGGTCCGCTGTCGAGGCAGTCCTGGGCCGGGCAGAAGCTGCTCCGTATGGGCCGGTGGCCGGACGCCGTGCGGCGCTGGCCCCATCAGATCACCCTCCTCGCCCGGTGCCTGGTCGAAGCATCCGCTCTGCGCACCGCCCGCCACAGGGCCCCAGGCACACGGGCAGGGGCGGTGACGGTGGTGGTCCTGAGCGCGAGCGAGGGCCTGCGCGGCACGGCTGCCCTCCTGGGCGCAGGCGCATCTGCGGTTCGTCCACGAGGTCGTCACCACCGAGGACCTGCCGCTGCGGCTTCTGGGACGGCTCGCCCGGAAAGGTGAGCGGCGGGTGACGGCCGTGTGCCCGACCACCGCGGTCCGCGACCAGGTCGCCCGCAGGTTCCCGCAGCTCGCCACGCAGGTGCGGGTGTTCACGGTCGCTGACGGGCTGCGCCTGAGTCAGGGCGAACGTCACGGCGGCCGGGCCGCCTTCTCCATCCCGGAAGCCGAGGCCGCGGTCTCCATGGTCGGGGGCTGGTGGCCGCACAAGGACATCGCCGTCATCGGCCGGGCCCTGGCCCGTCTCACCGAACCACTGCACGTCAGCGTCACCAGCCACCCCGTACACGACACGGTCCTGGCCCGCTGGCAGGCACTGCCCCACGTCCGCCTCCACGTCGAGCCCGGCCGGTGAGCGAACCCGTACTGCGCCTGGTGTATGCCGCAGCGGACGCCGTGGTGGTGGCCCGCCGTCCGGGGGTGGGTAAGGAACCCGGGCTGGTGACGGACGCTGCCCGCTACGGCGTACCCCTGATCGTCCCCGAGTTGGATCGGGGCTCAGCCCCGCACACGCGGGGAGCGGCCCATGTTCAGGATCTGCCGGAGCAGGCCCTTGGGCTCAGCCCGGCACACGCGGGGAGCGGTTCGACGTGCGCCCGGCCGCCCCGGTGATGCTGGGCTCAGCCCCGCACACGCGGGGAGCGGTCGGCCGTGGCCTGCTCGATCGTCTTAGCCGTGGGCTCAGCCCCGCACACGCGGGGAGCGGGACGACGCCGCCGCGCGCCATGAGGCTGAGTGGGGCTCAGCCCCGCACACGCGGGGAGCGGGCGGGGGGGGGAGGGTCAGAGGGTGAAGGTGACGGGCTCAGCCCCGCACACGCGGGGAGCGGTCCGCTCCACCCACTTCCGGGCGTAACGGTCCGGGCTCAGCCCCGCACACGCGGGGAGCGGCGGATGATCCGAGCGAACGCGTGACGCTCGTCGGGCTCAGCCCCGCACACGCGGGGAGCGGATGAATTCGGGATATGGTCGCTCGCGAGTCGGGGGCTCAGCCCCGCACACGCGGGGAGCGGGACCCGGCCGTGTATCCCCAGCGGAAGGGGGTGGGCTCAGCCCCGCACACGCGGGGAGCGGTGCGCGACCGACTCCTCCGACGGGTCGAACGCGGGCTCAGCCCCGCACACGCGGGGAGCGGTCGTTCACCAGGGTCCGGATGATCGTCTCGGCGGGCTCAGCCCCGCACACGCGGGGAGCGGTCCTGCCCGCCCGACGGCATCGTGTTCGAACCGGGCTCAGCCCCGCACACGCGGGGAGCGGCAGGGTCGTCATGGTCTTGTCCTTGCCGGACGGGGCTCAGCCCCGCACACGCGGGGAGCGGTCACGATGTACAGGCTGGACGGCGACCACCGCGGGCTCAGCCCCGCACACGCGGGGAGCGGAATGAAAGGGGAGAGCCCCGGCCGACGGCGGTGGGCTCAGCCCCGCACACGCGGGGAGCGGGGGGAACTCCCGGTCGATCGCCGCAGCGATGTAGGCTCAGCCCCGCACACGCGGGGAGCGGAACCTGTCCCCGGGCAGGCGACGAGGGCAGTCGGGCTCAGCCCCGCACACGCGGGGAGCGGTGCGTGGCCCCTCCGAGGCCGACGTTCAGGCCGGGCTCAGCCCCGCACACGCGGGGAGCGGGGGTTCTCCTGGCTGTTGACCGGCTTGTCGTTGGGCTCAGCCCCGCACACGCGGGGAGCGGACCATCATCTGTGCCGAATGCAACGCCAATCCGGGCTCAGCCCCGCACACGCGGGGAGCGGTGACCACCGCCCCGGCCCTGCTCGCTCCTCTTGGGCTCAGCCCCGCACACGCGGGGAGCGGGTCTGCCCGGCCACATGTCAGATCTGGAACTCGGGCTCAGCCCCGCACACGCGGGGAGCGGCGGGGCCGGCTGGTCGTCGGGGGGCGCCTCCGGGGCTCAGCCCCGCACACGCGGGGAGCGGGAAGTCGCGCTACTCCATACCTCGGTCGACTGGGGCTCAGCCCCGCACACGCGGGGAGCGGAGACCTACGCGGATCGCGAGCTTCACGCCCGGGGGCTCAGCCCCGCACACGCGGGGAGCGGTAGGAGCGGCGGCGGCCGGTGCGCCGGGAGGTTGGCTCAGCCCCGCACACGCGGGGAGCGGGCTGCACGTTGACCCGCGTGAGGTTCGTGATGGGGGCTCAGCCCCGCACACGCGGGGAGCGGCCCGGCCAGCAGTAGCCGTGATCATCTGTCCTGGGCTCAGCCCCGCACACGCGGGGAGCGGCCTGTAATGCGTTCCCATTGGCGGACGTCGTAGGGCTCAGCCCCGCACACGCGGGGAGCGGCGGGTCCCGACCGATCGCCGGTATGAAGCGCGGGGCTCAGCCCCGCACACGCGGGGAGCGGTGGGCCCATGGGCCTGTGACGTCACGAAGTCTGGGCTCAGCCCCGCACACGCGGGGAGCGGCGTGTCCGCATCCTTGCCGATCAGGTCGATCAGGGCTCAGCCCCGCACACGCGGGGAGCGGACTCCGTGAGCTGCACTTTTATCAAGGGGCAAGGCTTGTTTCAGCAAGGATGAGAGAAACGGGCATAGCGGGAAAACCGCACCCCGATCGGCCAGGCAAGTCTCCGCACCAAAGAGTACGGGCTGACAGCGAGTGGTTCCCGGAGTGAGGCTGCCGAAGCGGTCTCTGGCTCGCAGGCGTTGCTCCTCCTCTGGTATGGGAACTCTGCCTCGGAGGGCAGGGAGAAGCTGCGCAGGCACCAGGCGACTGTTCGTGGCACGTCGACAGGCGGCCAGATACGGGCGGCCCCGTTCAGCCGTCCGCACTACCCGGCATGAGACCACCGTGGCCTACACACCGCAGGTCGGCAGCCCGGCTCTGCCGGAGCCGCAGCATGTGGTGCTCTCTTCGGGCCCTGCGGCTCTCGGTTCGGGCTCTCGTCGGCGGGACCGGAGGCTACGGCGCCCGGTTGCCGAAGCGGCGGCGCTTAGACGCCTTGCTCCAGCCTGATGGAGGAGACGAGGAGGGCATGCGCGGGCGGTCGGAAGGGCGGAAGATGAGAGTGAGACCCTCGTGGTCGACGGGGTGCCATCTGTGGTCGTGGGTACGGAAGGCGTAGCCCTGCTCGGAGTCGGTCGAGTAGGCGAGCAGCGCACGGCCGTTACCGGCGTACTGGCGGACCTCGTCCCACAGGGCGTCGCGAATGCGGGCGGACGGGTTGCCCAGGAAGACGCCGGGGGAGATCTCCAGAAGCCAGCGGGTGAGGAAGCCTCGCAGGCCGACCGGGCAGTGGGTGAGGACGATGACCGTCACCAGATGACGCCGTCCCGTGAGAGGGAGTCCTGTGTCCCGATGTCCCGGGTGGAGGCTGAACCCCTGTCGTCAGCGTAGTTGCGGCCGGCGGTCAGTCCGGTGCCGCGGTCGGACAGGAGGGTGACGTGATCGCCGTCCGGCAGGTCGGCGCCCGGAGGTGCGAAGAGTCCCTGGATGTCGCGCACGCACCGGTTGAGCAGCCCGGCGCTGTTGATGCGGTCGCGCAGCGCTCGGCGGGTCCGGGCTCCGATGTCCTCCGGGCCTTCCGCTGCGACCTCGAAGGCGATCGGAATGCCGATGTCTGTCTTGTAGAAGTCGGCTACGTCAAGGACGAAGGAGAGTTCGTGGCCCGAGTGGACGAAACCGAGTCCCGGGCTGCAGCCCAGCGCCGCGACCACGGCCTGGGCGATCCCGTACATGCACTGCGCGGCGGCGGTGACGGCTTGGTTCGGGGCGTCACCGGAGCTGAAGTCGCCGGGGGTGAACCGGCGGCCGTGCCAGGGCACCCCGGTACGGGCGGCCTGCTCTGCGTAGCAGCGTTTGACCCGGTCGCCCTCACGGCCGAGGAGTTGGCGGCGGGTGCATGATGCCGGGTCCTCGTCGGGGAAGCGGAGCCGGTACATGGACCGGGCGACGTCGAGCCGGGTCCGCTGGTTCGCCCAGGCGACGGCCTGGGCCTCCACGAGTGCGGCGGAGCGGCTGAGCGCCCGGCCGCCGGCGTAGAAACGTACGCCGTTCTCGCCGACCCACACCACCACGGCGCCGCTCTCGCCCAGAACCGCCATGGCCTGGTGGGTGATCCGGGTTCCCGGGCCGAGCAGCAGCGTGCCGATCGTCGCCGAGGGGATGTGGCGTACACCCTCCGAGTCCTCGGCCGTGATGGCGTTGGCGTCGCGATGCACCACGCAGCGTTCGAGGTAGACGAAGGACAAGCGGTCACCGACGCGGGTGAGCTGTCGAGGGCCGGAAGCGGGGCGTCGGCCGATCGTGGTCACCGGCTACTCCGCGGGGGCCAGGGTCATGAGTCCGCAGCCGTACGCCTTGGCCTTGCCGAGGCCGGAGGTGAGGGTGCGGCGAAACGCCTCGGGATCGAGGACGCGGAGGCGGCCGTCGAAGGTGACGCGGGTCAGGGAGACCTTGTGCGCCCGCTCGTCGGACTCGTTCCGCTTGCGGAAGGCTAGGTCCCTGCGGTCGTGGACGACGACCTCGTGCCAGGCCCCGTCAAGGCCGTCCGGGCGGGGCTCGGGGCGTTCCACGACGGCGAAGCCCGCGTCCGTCTGCCGTTTGAGCAGCCAGTCGAGCTGATGGCGCGGGGTGACATGGGGGGTGCGTTTCGTCGGTTCGGTGGCGTGCCGGCGGATGCTGTGCACGGGGTTCGCGGTGAGCCGGAAGGCCCAGGTGTCGTCGGTAGCGATCCGGGCGAGGAAGGGGGCGTACGGTTTCGTCTGCCAGGCGCCCGTGGTCGGCCAGCCTGCCTGCTCCACCAGGTGGGTGAGGTCCGGACGGTCGGGGCTGACGACGTAGAGCACCACTTCGCTGCGGGAGTGCTGGTCCAGGCGCCACAGCACCCGGGGGCCGTCGCCCTGGTGGTCGGGCCGCTCGGCGAAGGAGGCCATGACCGCGGCGTGCAGGCTCTGCGGTGAGTTGAGCAGCCGACGGGCGCCGACGCGGGCGGTGTTGAGACGGAATCGCGTCAGGAACATGGTCGGTCTTCCTTCAGTTCCTCAGTACTTCGGTCCATCGGTCCATCAGTCCTTCGATCCTTGGTGTGGTGTGGTGCGGCCCCTGCCAGGGCCGTCTGGGCTTCACCGGTCGTCCAGCAGCTCCATCGGGTCGTGTTTCGGCGGTACGAAGCTCTGGGCGCGGGTCGTGCTCAGCGGATTGGGGACGGTGACCGCGGTCGAGCGGACGCCGCGCAGACCGTACTGGCGGTGGCGCGGGTCGAAACTGAGGGGCTGGTCCCGGATCGCGTCGCCGGGTCCGTCACCGGCGACGAGGTCGGCGATCACTTCGAGTTCGATCCGTCGCTCGCGGACCCGTCGGCGCTGGACCGTGGAGGACGCCTGCCAGGGCTCGGTCCTCAGTGTTCGCAGCAGGTCGCCGCGGGAGGCGCCGCGGTGCAGGCGCAGATCGATCGGCCGGGACGGCGGGCAGGAGCGGCGGCCGAGGAAGGGGAGGAACACCGGGGTCCGGACGGCCGCGTAGAGGGAACTGAGCAAGGCTTCGTCGCCTTCCACGGCAGCTACGAAGACGGCGTCGGAGAGGTAGAAGCGTTCGGAGACCGGCATGGACTTGCCCGTGTCGGCGTGCTGCGCGGTCTGGTAGTCGCGCACCCGGGTGCCGGGCTGGTCGAGCCGGACGGCGAAGGTGAGCGCAGCGAGGTCGGAGATGTCCGCGTCGCGCTCACGGCCCTGAGCCGCGGCGAGCAGTCCGAGTACTCCGCTCTTGGTGGGTGCACGCTCCGTCGCACGGCGTGTGAAGCGGGACGATGCGCCCCAGGACTGGAGCGGGCCCGCGAGGCGCAGTGTCAGGACGCCGGTGCGTTCGCTCATGCGGGACGGTCCTGGTTCTGGGGGGGATGTGGTTGGTCTGTGGTCTGAGGCGTGCGGTCCGTCAGTCGGGCGGTGACCGCGTCGCCCACTGCGTCGAGCAGACCGCCGATGGTGACCTCGGTGCCGAGGGCCAGCAGCGGCTCGGTGGCCGTTCCTGCCCTGAGTACCCAGCTCGGATCGCCGGTGACCTCGTACGCCTTCTCGATGTCGGAGATATGGGCGAGCAGTTGGGCGCAGGCGCCGCGCAGATGGCCGCCGGAGCCCAGGGGCGTGAGAACGGGCTCCTCGAAGGCGGCGACGAAGCTGATGGGCCGTGCGGAGCGGAGGGTGACGATCACGGCCTCGGGGAGGGTGTGATTGCCGAAGGTGTTGATCTTTCCGGTGGGCATGGACGCGATGAAGCCCCGCAGGAAGGCGCTGACCGCCCTGCGTACCGGCTCGTGCGGGGGCTGGTCGGAGCGCCGGCCGTCGCCGAGGTTGTCGCGCAGCCGGTCCACGTCGAGAGCCGCGTAGCGGTAGAGAGTCGCGGAGTTGAAGTCGACGGTGCCGATCATGCCCGCGCCGGACTCCTCCTCCTTCTCGTTCTTGTCGTCCACCGCGGTGTAGTAGTCGGACTCGTTCTCGACCTGGTGGACGCTGATGGCGTGCGCGACCTGGGCTGCCGCCTCGACGTTGAAGTCGGCGGAGTCGGCGACCATCCGGCCGAACAGGGCGATGTCCACCGAGTGCCGGGTGTCGGCGATCCGTCGGGCCCTCTCCCTGTTCTCCTTGGCCTTCAGGAACGCCTTGATGTCAGCGGCGCCCTCGACTGCAAGGCGGGCCAGGCCGTCGAACTGGCGCGAGCTGAGGAACATCAGGTACGAGGACTCTGGCGCGGGCTCCGGATCGCCGTTGCGCTTCGCGCTCTCGGCCTTCCTGCGGGGAACCTCGATCTTGGAGCCGGTCGCGGCGTGGAGCGTCTCGGCGGCCAGTTCCAGGGCCTTGCCGCCGTCCAGCGAGGCTTCCGCCGCGGTGATCCGCTCGGCCAGCAGCTCGGCCACCCGGCGGGTGCGGAAGCCGAGTTCGTCCGGGTCGAGGAGGTCCTCGAACGCTCGTCGGGTCGCCCTCTTCCATGCCTGGCTGGAGACGCGGGCGCGTCGGACACCACCGTAGACCGCGGTCTTCGGGGTGCCGGTGTCGTCGCGGTTGAGGTTGCTCGGCGGCACCGTCTGAAGTACGTGCACGTCGATGATGGTGCGGCTCACGGGGTGTCGTCCTCCGGGAGGGTCGGGTGGGGGAGCTGTGGGTCGTCGGTGTCGGGGGCGATGGCGGGCCCATTCGGTTCCGCTGTCGGTGATGGGCCGTTGCCCGGCGCCGATGGGTGGACGGCGAGGTAGGAACGGCCCCAGGAGCGGCGTACCGACGGGGGTCCGCCGGGGGACTGCCAGGTGTGGAGCTGATCGGCGAGCAGGCCGTAGTCGAGCGGAACGGCCTCGCGGCGCAGCAGGAGGACGAGTTCGCGCAGCCGCCCGGCGAGCACCACGGGTGTGGCCGCCGTACCCGCCCGGACGAAACGCTTGCGCGTGGGCTCGTCGATGTCGGACCCGGGGGCCAGGCGCCGCACAGCCGCGCCGAGTTCGGGGCCGGGCCTGCGGTGCATCCGCACGGTGTGATGGGCTTGCTGGTGCAACGACCACAGGGTGACGGCCGCGTGCGCCGCCTCCTCGGCCCGGAGCATGGCCTCCTCGGTCAACTCCCGCCGCTCGTACTGCTCGTAAAGGGGCTCGGTGCCGATGAGACCCCAGAGGTCGGCGACCTCACCGGCCGGTCGGCCGATGCCGCGTCGCAGTCGGGCCAGGGCGCCGACGGCGTCGCTGCGGTGATCCAGGTAGCCCCGTTGCAGGTACGTGACGCGTTGGTGGACGGCTCTGCCGACCGGACCGAGCGGTACCTGCCGCGGGGCGGGCGTCGCGGGGTCGGGCGGGACGGGAGAGGCGGAAGCGACGAGGGTCATACCGGTGACTCCGCGGGAAGGGGGCGGTCGGGTGGGGTGGCGTGGGGTCGGTGGGCCGTCGTCATTCGTGGCCAGTAGTTGGAGTGGGAGCCGGTGGGCCGTCGTCGTGGGTGGCCAGGAGTTCGCGGAGCCGGGTGCGGAAGCGGAGGTCGGCCGCGGCGTCGTTCAGCCATCGCGTAGCGCCCCGGGCCGGTACGACGCGGCCTTCCCAGGCGGTCGGTCCGGCGTCGTCCAGCAGACCGGCTCCCAGGTTTCCGATGATGCGGTGCACCTCCCTCTTCCAGCGGTCCCGGTGCTCCTCCGGGTCGGCTGCGTCCCCCAAGTGCCGCAGCCAGCGGCGGTAGTGGGTGTCAAGGGTGCCGAACGCCTGGTCTCGGACGGTGTTCCGGCGGGGTTCGGGGTCGAGCCCGGAAGCCTGGGCGAGGTCGACGGCGAGGTCGGCGAGCGCGGTGACGGCCTGCTCCGCGTCGTGCAGCGCGTCCACGGCCTTCTCCCCGTACCGCCGGTCGTCCCGGTGCAGGAGCACCACGGGCATCAGGACCCCGTCATCCACCACCTCGTCGATCACCGACTGCTGGGTGCCGTAGCGTGCGCCGATGACACGGGTGCGGATCAGATGGCCGCGCTGGAGGAATCCCTCGGTGGTCAGCCGGGCGATCCACTCCACGATGCCGGGCCGCAGGCGCCGGGCTCCGTCGGGGCCCTGCCCCGTCCCCGGCTCCCGGCCGGCCAGCAGGCCCTCCATCCCGCGCCAGGCCATGAGCGACGGTTCGTGCTCCTTCGGCAGATAGACGAGCGCTTCCCCGCGCTTCTTCTCCTGCGCCGGACTGCGTCGCCAGCCGGTCATCGGTTCGCGCGGGTGTTTGTTGTGCGGTTCGAGGCGGTCGCCGTACGCGAGCACCACGCCGTGCACGCCCTCGGCGTCATGGTGCAGCCGGATGCGACGCGACTGCCAGGTGTAGAGGTCGCGCAGTCCGTAGGGGCGCCGGGCGAGGTCCGGGTCCTCGGCCGGTCCGCACGGCTCGGCGCGCCAGGTCGGCCGGTCGGCCTCGTCCGCGTGCAGGCCGGTGGTGTCGGCGGCCATCAGATTGAGCAGCAGCGTCTCGTGGAGGTTGTCCCCTTCGATGAGGACGCCGCCCAGGTTGCCCGCCCACGCCACGCCCTGCGGGTAGCCCTTGCCGGCCTTCACCCGGGGGTCGCCCACCGCGCCGGATTTGATGCCCGACGGGTCGAATGCCTGGGCATGCACCAGCCAGCGTGCCGCCTCCGCGAACCCGAGCCGGCCGACACCGGGCCTGCGCATGCTGAAGAACGGCTCCCCGTTGGGTACGTCGCCCACGATGCGGTTGAGGGAGAAGACCTCGTCCTTGGCCGTGCGCAACGCGGCGACCTGGAAGAACGGATGCTCGGGGTGCATCAGGTCGAAGCGGTCGCGGTGCCGATGCAGATAGTCGGCCACGGGACCGGCGTACGGCGTCTCGGACAGCCACAGTTCCTCCCACGCGTCGGTGTCGGAGGGCGCCGCGCCCTTCCCGGCACCGGCGAGGGCGTCGTGCAGGATCGCCAGGAGCAGCCGTGTCAGGGCGAAGTCCTGGGTAGGCAGATCGCCGAGGAGCCGGCGGATGTCGCGCGCCTGGTCGAACACCTCCACCAGGGACAGCTCGCGCTGCGAGCCGTTGTCGAGCTGTACGGGCAACCAGGGGCGGTGGGTGAGGTCGAAGGACGGCACCGAAGGCAGCGATCTCCTCTCCTCTCTGATTGCCTTCCCGACGTCCTCCCCGTTCTCCGTGCTGTTCTCCGTGCTGTTCTCCGTCCTGGCCTGCGCCTCGATCCCCTTACCGTCCGCCTTGCCCGGTCCCTCGCGGGTCACCAGCAAGCCGTCGTCCGGGTCGTAGGTCAGATGCCACCCCGCCAGACTGGTCCGGCCGTCCTCGTCGAGTGCGAGGATCAACTCCCCGGCGAGCCAGTGGCTCTCCTTCTCCTGCCAGGCCGGGATGCACAGCTCCTCCAGCTCGGCGAGGGCCCGGCATTCGGTGTCAGGGAAGGAGAAGTGGTAGGGCAGCCGCAGTCCGCTCGCGGCAGCGGCACGGGCGGCGCGCGCGGACGGTACGGCGTCGGTGGGCAGTTCGAGACCGCCGAGCCCCCTGTCGAGCCACGGCAGGGTGCACAGGGTGCCGTCGCTCCGGCGCATCACGACCAGGACCTCCAGGCTCTCCCGGCTGTCCCGGACCTGAGCCCGTCCGGCCCTGCTGTCATCCGCGTCCCCGACCCCCGCGCCGATCCAGCCGATGAGAGGCCGGCCGGCCTTGCGCACCTCGTCCAGCCGGAAGACCTCCGCCTTCTGTCGCTGCCCGGCACGGGCGTCGTCGTGGCCGGCCCGCGCGGGGGCGACGGTCCGCTCCCAGTGCGGCGGGCAGGGCTCGTCGTCCCCGTACGCCCGCTGGACGAGCGGGCTGATGTCCTCCGGGAGCCGTACCGGTCGGCCCGGTTCCCCGTTCTCCCCGAGGTGTGGGGCGAGGACAGCCAGGGTCCGCAGCAGGGGGTACGGACCGTAGACCGTGCGCGAGCCCTTGACGGGCGTGGGGGCGGGTTCCGTCCGCCAGTCGACTCCGGTCACCAGGCAGCGGGGCTGCCGCAGGCGTGGCGGGCGTTCGCGAGGGTGGCGGTGCAGTCGTCCCATGCGCTGGAGCAGCAGGTCGACGGGGCACAGGTCGGTGACCAGGAGGTCGAAATCGACGTCCAGGGACTGCTCGGCCACCTGGCTCGCGACCACGATGTGGGTGCCCCGGGGACGGTGTCGTGATGTGCCGTCGCGACCCGGTGGCCCGAATCGGTCGAGCAGGGAGGCGTCCTTGCGGGCCCGGTCGACATCGACGAAACGGGCGTGCGCGACGGTGACGTGCTCGGCGCCGAACCTCGCCCTGAGTGCGGCGGCCGTGTCGGTCACCCGGTCAACCGTATTCCGTACGACCAACGCGCATCCGCCGTCAGTCAGATCCTGTACCAGACGATCCGCCAGTACGGTGTCGTCGTCCGCCAGACGCTCCACCACCACGTCCGTCCGGCGTCCGGAGGCAGCGGGCGAGACCGTCACCGGCTCCGTGCCATGAGTGACGGCGGTCAGGAGTGGGTACTCCTGGACACCGCCGGGCGCATCGGCGCTCGCTCCCGTGTACGCCTCCGCCAGTTCCTGCCGCCGGCCTGCCGGAAGTGTCGCCGACAGCACCACGACGGGAACGCGGTACGACCCCAGCCACGACAGCACCCGGTCGAGATAGGTGTTCATGTAGGCGTCGTAGGCGTGCACCTCGTCGATGACGACGACCTTGCCCGCCATGGCCAGGTGCCGCAGCGCAAGGTGCCTGCTCTTGAGACCGGTCATCAGCAACTGGTCGATCGTCCCGACGGCGAAGGAGGCGAGCAGCCCCTTCTTGCGTCCCCGCAGCCACTGGTGCGCGACGAGTTCGGCGGAGGCGGCTTGGGCGGCGCCCGCGGGGCGTTCGTCGTCGCCGTACGCGTCCACGGCGGCGATCGTCCGGCGGCTGTCGCGCATCAGGGCGGCGTAGTCGTCCTGGAGCGCTGCCTTCGCGTGGGCGAGGAGGACCGAATGCTGCTGCGGCGGGATGTCCGGCGCTGTCGGCGAGGTGACGGGCGGGGTGCCGCCCGGGGTGACCGATGGGACGGCCGGTGTCACGCTCGGGCCGGTGAGCAGCAGCCGGTCGAGCCAGTGCAGCAGCCTCGGGAACATGGCGTTGCTGGTCGCCATCGTCGGCAGGGCCACGTAGCAGCCGCCCGCTCCCGATCGTGCCGCGAACACCTCCGCCACCGCGAGGGCGGCCTCGGTCTTTCCCTCCCCCATGGGGGCCTCGATGATCAGCATCCCGGGCTGAGCCATGTTCCGGGCTAGGGCGAGGGCCTGCTTCTGCACCGGCCGGACCACGGCACCGGGCGGCAGCTCGAAGCGCGCGGCGAACAGTTCTGCCGCGGGTGCGGTCGGCTCCGCCGGTGCCCACGGTGAGGGCAGGCGCAGTCCCTGCCACGCCGCGGACACCCGCTCGGCGTCGCTGCGGGGACGCTCCTCGGGGAAGTACGGGAACAGATCCGAGTTGCTGGCGATCCAGTCGCACACGATGACGACCGCGGTCAGCAGCACCTGGACCGGCTGCGGCAGTCTCACTCCGCGCCAGTGGGCGAGCCTGTCCTCGACCTCGAAGGCGCGGGCGCACGCGTCCAGCAGTTCGTTCTGCACCCGCTGCCAGACGGCCGCCGCCGGTCCCGGGGTCCGCAGCAGTTCGGGATGCGCGTCGAGATTGTGGAGCTGCACGTGATCCGGAGGTACGCCGTGATGACCGCCGGCCACCACGGCGAACTGCGCGGAGGCGCGGCGGGTCCAGCCGTGCCGTTCCTCCAGCCACTCCTGAAGAAGAAACTGTCCGGCCAGCCCGTGCGGGGCCATCCGGCGGTCGTCGCCGAACTGCTTGCGGGTACGCATGCCGAGACCGGCACCGCTCATCGCATGTGCCAGATCATCTACTTGGCAGGCGAAGGCGGGGGTGGCTTTGCCGATGTCGTGGGTTCCCGCGAGCCATACGCACAGCCGCCGCCCGTCGCATTCGCCCTCGGGGAGCGGGTCTCCGATCAACTCCTTTACGTTGCGCGGAATCCAGTGGTCCCACAGCAGCCCGGCGACAGCGGCACTGTCCCCCATATGCCGCCACAAGGGAAGCCACTTCTCGGTGTCCCGGTCGTGCTTGGCCCAGACGGTGCGGGCCGCGCCGACCACAAGGCCACCTAGGTTTTCGGGCTGGTTCTCTCCGTCACGCACGGCAGTTATTCAACAGGAACAAGAGTGTTCGACAGACTCGATGTGAAGTGATCGATCGATATTTATCCATCTCAATCAATTTCTGTCATGATGCGAAAGCGGGTCGAACTCTTCGCGGTCGCCGGGGCAGTGCGCCTTGACGCCGTGCGGTAGATCACGGTTGGTTGTCACGCTCGCGATCTGAGCCATGCGGCGGTTGCGGCGATGCCGTGGAGTCTCGGAACGGGTTGCCGGCCCGCTCGACCATGATCAAGGCGCTCCATGGTGGCAGCACAGTTCCGGGGGAATCTGCGTAAGATGCCACGGCGTATTGCTTCCCGCACTTGCGGGACACTTCGCCCGGGCGGGAATCCATGCATGCCGTCAAGAGATGACGAGTGCGGATGATGGCGCGGTGCGAAAATTGGGTTTATCGTTCCGGATATCTCCGGATGTCCCCTTGGGAAGCGTCACGTGACATCCGACGTGACATCCGCTCCCCGCGCCTGCGGGGATTACGTTCCCATTCCCTGCAATCCTTCCCCTTCAGGAACTTGGGAAGCGTTATGTGTTCCTAGGCGTTTCGCCTCACTTGTCACCCGCGCAGTGCGGTACGGTCGCTCTGCGCAAGAGCAGGTCGCCGCTCATCCCCGGACCGCACCCCTGTGCGACAGGAGCATCGAATGGGAAATGAAAATACGAGTTTCACTGAAGGTGTGTTCTTCGCGGGAAATGGGAGGCCTCCAGGAGATGCCGTACGCCGAACGGGAACCCGTAGTCGGATTCCCCATGTGCTGAGCCGTCCCGCCTATCTCCTGGTCTGCGCGGCAGCCATCCCTTTCGGCATCGTCGTCAGCTTCACGCTCATCGCGGTCGTGGCAATTGGCCGCGCTGATTCGGCTGCGATCCCTGACGTGCTACGAGCGATCGCCGCGTTGGCGGGCGTCCTGCTAAGGCACCCTGCGGAGTAGGTTGCAAGGACTGGCCTGTGACCTCCCGCCACAACCAGTGCCAGGGGCTCGATGCCGAGAGGCAGGCTCCGCCCGAGTCTGCGCAGGCGTAAAGGAGTTCCCGGGCTGGAGTCCGACCGGGCCCACTGCGACACCGTGCCCCCGGGGCACGCGTTCTGGCCTCTCGGCTTCTTCCCATGTGCCCGTAGCGTGCCCATAGGGGCGGGCAGCCACGGTGAGTGGTGGTGTCGTCCGGACCTTGCGACCATCCGAGCAGCGCCGTCCGCGCACGTCTGAGCGATGCAGCTCGCAAAGCGCCGTTGCTTCCCAAGCTGAGAGCGCGAGTTCGATTCTCGTCACCCGCTTTTCTGAAATACCCAGGTCAGCGGCCTGAGGCTTGTTTTTGATGAGCCGTCGCTGCGTTTGGCGGGCCTTCCGCCGTCAACGATTGGGCACACGGAGGGCACGAGTTTGTTGAGGCGGGCAGTCGCCCGCATCGCAGCACGGCGCTGACCCGCTCTTTGACGTGGCTGAGCGAGAGGTTCGCATGATCCGAGTCCTCAGCCCGCCGTTCCACAACACCGGACACCCCCCACACCGGACCCCGTCGTGGGCGGATGCGAATCTTCTTGCGGCCTCCCGCCCGCTTCGTTTGTCGGCCTCATGGCGGCTGCAGCTACGACACTGACGGCCCCACGCCGTTCGGCGCAGCGTGACTGAGCTTTCCGACGTGATCTGCGATGCCGTACGCGCGGACGACGGCCGCCCTGGTCACGGACCACCAAGTCACGGACGGCAGAGCGGGACTCATGTGCCGGGGCCTCACCGCCTCCCCGTGCCCAGGCCCGTCCGTTGAGGCCTCAGCACGGTACGTGGTCAGGTCCGCCCCTGCCGTAGATGACGGGACGCGGCGAGGCAGGAGGACAGCCATGTCGCCTCCTCGTGGTTGATGATCAGGTCCGCAACGGTGATCATCCCGTCCATCGGGCCGTCGAGCCGAATCGAGTGGTCCCCGACGAGGAACATCTCCCAGTCCGTGTCGCTGTGCCAGAGCCGAGCGGTCTTCTCGCCCCGACGCTGGGCGAACACGAGTTCCTCCCCGTACTCGTTCATGAAGTATCCAACGTAGTCCTTGTCGGTGATCTCACCGCCGCACAAGCGGGCCAGGAGCGGTTCGATCTCGGGTCGTGGGTCGGTCATGCGGCGGACTCCTCGTCCTGGTCGGGGTCTGCGTCCTGCCGTACCGACGACAGGGCCAGCATGCGGGAGGCTGAATCCAGCAGGGTCTCGTATGTGATCACTTCTATGCGTGCCTGGTGCGTGTTGTAGGTTCTCAGCGTCTCCGCGATCTCCTGGGAGGTGATGTTCCCCATCACATACCGCGGGTGTCCGATCACGATCGTTGCCGACGCCCGGCGGGTGTCGACTCCGTGCTCGGCCAGGATGCTCGGACGGTTCTCGTCCATGATCCGGAGGTAGTTCTGCGCCTGGGAAACCGCGTGGTGCGCCGGGGCACCCAGCATCAGGTGACCAGAGCGTCGTATGACCAGGTCCTTGATGTTGGCGCGCTTGAGTTCCACCACGTGCAGGGAGCCGTCGCCACGCAGGAGCGGGATGTCGAGGATGGTGTCCGGGGTGTACTGCCGGCGTGCCAGCTCCGCCACGAAGGCTCCGCCGAAGATCCATTCCTGGTTCTTCAGACAGCCGTGGAGGGCACTCTCGGAGCTGTCCGGGTCCTCCACCGCCGTACGCAGGGCCGCCAGGCCGACCTGTCTGGCCCGTAGTTCGAGCAACTGGGCAAGCACACCGGCGTCGACATCGGCCAGGACGTCGCTCATCATCCGGGCGGCCTCGGCGGAGGCGGGCCGGGGCAGGTTACGGAGGACCATTTCCATATGTCCGTATTCTTGGAGTCGCCTCACCTGCTTGGGGGAGAGCCGGATCTCGCCTTCCCCGTCCCCGAGGCTCAGGTAGTCGACGGACTTGGCGATGCCGCGAAAGAGGTCACGGGCGTCGGCGGCGCTCGCGGCGGGCTTGTCGCGGCACAGGGCGTCCAGGATGGCGACCGCCCTGTCCGCACCCAGCGCGGCCATCCTGCGCATGTGTTCCTCGCTGCGCTCTCGGGCTTCGTCGTCGTAGTAGTTCTCGATGATGTCAAGGAACAGTTCGCCTCCGGCATAGGCGGCGAAGCGCTGGAAGCGCAGAGCGAGTGCGAAGTCTCCTTGGAGGATGGCCTCTTGAGCCACGTCCTCCAAGGCGTTCACCAGCGGCCTGCCCTTGCCGTACGTCCCGCCGTAGCTGCCCATGATGTGCAGCACCGCGTCGACACGTTCCCGGACACGCGCGTCTTCTGTCAGTTCCCGTGCTGCCTTGACCAGTTGCCAGAGGGTGAACCCGGATCGAAATGTCGTCACGCGGACACACTAGGGGCGACCACTGACAACCACGCGGCAGCAGTCTCTTCGCACCCGCCAAGGCGCCGCCCGACCGGATGTCCGACCCAGTCCGGCTCGGTACCACACCCGTCCGAGAACGCACCCTGCCCACCAGTCAGTCATAGGGACAACTCGGTCGCAGTCGCTTCCCAAGTTGGGAGCGCGAGTTCGGCTCTCGTCACCGGTCCGCGCAGAAACCCCAGGCCAGAGACTCAGGCCCCTACAGGCTGGGCCTATCAGCGGTCGAGTGTCAGATTCGTGCCGGAACGCTGATCGTCTGTATCAGCGGTGCCACCATCTGACACAGCCGCAGCAACTTCCAATGCCGACCTGTTTCTGACGCCGCCCTTGCTGCTTCCTGGCGTGCCTTGCGAACGCTGGCGTCGAACGCGGCAGCGACTTCAACGGCTTCCTGCTGTCGGTCGTCGTCGGAGTGCTGGTAGATCAGCGCGGCCTTCTCGGAGAACTGGTCGGCGGACACCATCGTGTCACAGAGGTGGCGCCGGAGCGCATCGACAAGTGGTGTCCGGTGCGACGAAGGTCGTGGAGACGGAAGCCCTCGGGACACCGACGACAGCTCGGACCTTGTGTCTTTCTGGCTGAAGGCACTGCGATGGAAGGGAGCGCGGCCTTCTCACCGAGGAAGACGGGCCTGCCAGGCTCCATGCCTCTGCACAGTTCCATGTGGATGCGAAGCTCCGGGCAGAGGAATACCGGGAAAATGGGCAGTCCGTGTGCCTGGCTCGGGCATGGTGTCACGGGGCACAGCGACCATTCATAAACTCAGGTTCGGTGACGCGTATCGCTTCGAGGCGACGATGCGGAGCCGGGAGGGCGCCACCCAGGCCGCGCGCCTCCATGACGGAGCCGTACGAGGCGAGCAGGCGGGCGGTGGAAATCAGGAGTCCGACCGTCACCCAGTACACAGCCGGGTGCTTGACCCGGGCGTAGGCGGCCCCGCCTACGCCCGGGTACGGCGACGGCAGGACCACCCGCCTCCAGAATCGTCACTATGTCGGTCATCAGGCAGCGGCCGGGAACGCGGCCGGGGTGACGGCGGCGGCGCGGTAGGCGATGCCGTGCCGCTGCTGCCCGTTGAACACCGACTCCCACGGCCGGGCGGCGAGCCCCGGCAAGGAGACCGGAGCCCCGAGAGCGAGCCCCTCGGAAACACCGCTCTCGGGCACGGTGACCTTGATCAGGGACGACTCTCCGTCCTCGATGTAGACGACACCGATCGTCATGAGCGCTTCGCCGCTGACGGCGTCCTTGGCGATCTCGCCCGTCTGCCGGTCGCGGATCTTCGGTTCGGGTGCCTCGGTGAGGAGGATCGTCGCGGCGGAGGTCTCAACGCGGATGGTGCGCAAGGAAGTTTTCCTATCTACTCGTCTAGACAAGATGCGGTCTGCGAACCCGGAGCCCGGGATCACGCGGACCACCTTGCCACACAACTTGCCCACTCGTCTATACGAGCATGCCTGTTGGGCTGTACGAGTTCCGGAGCAACTCCCCCGCGCAGCACCCCGATCACCCGCTCACGTCGCCGGGAGCTGATACGACAGTACGTAGGCGTCCGCAGCCATGACCGTGTCGCAGACCTCCACGGCCCGCCCCTCGGTGTCGAAGGCGGTCCGGACCAGGTGGATGACCGGCACGCCGGAGGCCAGGCGGAGTGTCTTCACCTCGGCCGGCGAGGGCATCCGGGCACGGATCTCCTCCTCGAAGTGGTCGAGGCGGTGACCCAGTTCCTCAAGTCGGGCGTAGATGCCGCCAGGGCCGGGGTTGGGTTCGGCGATCTGCGTGCCGCGTGCGATGTCGAGCGGGAGGTAGGAGGCGGCGAATTCGACCGGCCGTCCGTCGAGGAGGTACCGGCGCCGCCGGGCGAGCACCCGACGCACGGACCCGAGACGGGTGGAGATGTCCTGGCTGGCCTTCTCTTCCTTGACCTCAAGACTGTCGACCTGGGGATGACTGCCAGCGGCGTCCGCCTCCACGATGAACGCGGGCTTGCCCTGTTCCCGGTGCCGCCGTGCGAACCGGTCCGAGGCCAGCCGCCGGACGGGCGGACGGGGCCGCACGAAGACACCCTTCCCGTGCTCGGCGTGCACGAGCCCCTCCCCCTGGAGGACGGAGAACGAGTTCCGGACCGTCATCCGGGACACCCCGTAATGGTCGACCAGCTCAGCCTCAGAAGGCAGCTTCTCGCCCTCACGGAACCGTCCGCGGTCGATGGCCTCCCGCAGTTGGTCGGCGATCTGCCGGAAGACCGCACGATCACTCGTGGGGTCGAGATCACCGAGCAGGCCGGAGGGAAGGGAAGGACTCACGTGTGTACTCCTTTAGGTATCTAGACGAGTGGGCGAGTGTTGTTGCTACGGTGGAGAGCCTAGCCATATGAGAGGGCCGAGGAGCGTGAGCACTGAACGCCCGCACTCCGTGAGCGTCGCCGGCGTCGTCATCGACGACCAGGGCCGTGCCCTCGTGATCCAGCGCCGGGACAACGGCAAGTGGGAGCCGCCGGGCGGTGTCCTCGAACGCGAGGAGACCATCCCGGAAGCCCTGCAACGCGAAGTCCTCGAAGAGACCGGTATCAAGATCGCCCTTCCGGCGACCCTGACCGGCATCTACAAGAACATGACGGGCCTGGTCGTCTCCCTGGTCTTCCGCTGCGAGGCCGCCGACGGCACGCCCACCACCGGTGACGAGACCCGCGCACTGCGCTGGGTCACCCGCGAGGAAGTCACCGAACTCGCCGACGAGGCGTACGCGGTCCGCGTGACAGACGCGCTGGACGCGACATCCCCGCCAGCCGTTCGCGCCCACGACGGCGTGAAACTCGTCTAGCCCGAACCCGCTGCACATGGCGGCCTACCAGCACGAAGAAACTTGTATGCACGAGTATATGAGTAGTGCGAGGGTCTGGGGGCTCAGTTGCCCAGGATTCCCCGAAGAGGTCAGCCGGGCCCGCCGCTGGACCCGGGACATCCTGCGCGGCTCGCCCCTGGCCGACGACGCCGAACTGATCGTGAGCGAGCTGAGCGCGAACGCCATCCTCCACACGGCCAGCGGCCAGGAGCACGGCGGCTTCCACCTGGCCGTTGCGGTGTCGAGGCAGATCGTCGCGGTGTCGGTGACGGACGACGGCGGGACGAGAACGGCCTCCAAGGTCGAGCACCAAGACGACGATGCGGAGCACGGCCGGGGCCCGGACATGGTCAGCGCACTCCCCCACCGGGTGGTCGTCCACCACAGCGAACACGGCCACACCGTCACCGCGGAACTCTTCACCCAGCCCGGAGCAGGGGAGTTCCTGTGCTGATCACGAAACCGGAGCGCGGCTTCTGGTGCGAGTGCTGGACCGAGGACTTCACGACGGACGCACGTCCCGCACTCCGGGCATCCTTCGACGCGTACACCGCGCCCGAGGCGGACAGGTGGGTAGCGGTCGCGCTGCGCACGATCTCACCGGCCCTGGACCCGGACGCCCCTTACGAGGTGTGGGAGTGGCTCTACCACGGCCGCATAGACACACGCACAGCCCTGCTCCTCGAAGAACCCTGCACAGTCACAGTCACCAACGCCACCACACGCATCACCTGGACTATCCGCCTCGTCACGTTCCTGCCCCTCGCACACCGCCAAGACGCCGACCTCCCACCCTGCACAGACGCCTTCAAGCCCCACACGCCCAGGTGAGTTACAACCTTCTCTACTGGTTCAAGGCGGCTCGCTCCGCTCCCCACGCGCAGCAATCAGCCACCTGATGTCAGAGAGGGGGGTACGTCGTGGCTGGGGCGGTCGGCTCCGCGGCTTTACGGAGCCACTTTGGCGCGAGCCTCGAAGATCACGGCCCCAACGTCGTGCTTTACCGGGCAGGTCCACAGACTGCCCGACGCGCCGGAAGCTTACGGGGCCATGATCAATTCGCGCCAAAGCAGCGCCATCCCAAAGCCGCTCCACCGACCGTGTATTGACGCTGACACCCATGGCTTCCTTGCGGATTTCGCGCTAGCTGACTCTCCTGTACATCTGGTCTCTGGCATGCAAGAGGATTGTGTCCCGAATCTCTTCCAGCATGGCCATCACTTCATCATGCAAGGAGTCGAATTCATCGGGGTTTGGATAGTAGTCCCTGCCGTGGGCAATTGCATTCCGTCCGTCACACAAGGTCTTGTCGATTAGATTACTCTTCGTGCTGAACCCATCAGCATCGAACCCGATACAGCTCAGGATTTCGCCCAGAACGGACGAGCGAAGGTTCGACTTTGTATCGACGATGCTGTCTTTTGGGATGCGCGCTCTAGCGCTATCCGGCGTACGAACGGCTTCCATCAGCGCAACCACGGCCGCCTCATCTCCCGCCGCTGATCTCTTGTTGAGCTGATTGAGTACCACTTTTAGAAAGCCGTCATTCAGCTCGGTCACTTTTAGGCGCCTCTTTGCAACAAAGTCGACGTACGCTTGGCATGCCTCTTTGACATACCCTTCCCAATGGGCGTAGAGGAGCGCTATGCCGCTCCTGGATAACGCCCGTGTTAGAGGGGAGTGGGTGGAACCCTTGTAAGCCGTCCTGATTTGGGACTTTAGCGTCTGGAGCTCAATGCGACGCCAGGCCAAAGCTGCATCCAAGCGATCTTCGAGCTCGCTTACCGTTCTGACAGCCACGACTAGCCAGCCGTAGAAAAGTAGCGGCGCGAGTTCAGAACCATCCTTGGAACCCGTGTCCGCGGACTGATGCCAGTACCTGAATTGTCCCGGAACTCAGGGGCGGACCAAACCGAATGGATGCGCTCCGCCAGAGCGCCCTTGTTGCGCTCCCACAAGTCAATATTCGCAGAGACTCCCGAGGTTACGAACTCGAAGCATGCAATCGAGAAGGGCCCCAGGCTCTTTGTGCCATTGAAACGACGAAAGGCGTCTTCGCCCAGGGTCTCGTTAAGCAGTCGAAAAGTCCTGTCGAACAGGTCAGCCTGGATTGGGGACGCATCGGTTCTGTGCTTCGCCGCAGCCTCCCTCATCCAGCGAGTGAGGTACTCTCCATATTCAATCGTAAGATCAGTTCGCGATCCAGAGAAATCAGCCTGACAGAAGAACCGCAAGACTAGCTCTTGCCTGTAGGCCTGATTTTCCTGCCGATCCGAGAGCGGGATTGCATTTACAAATTCAGAACTATCCGAGAGCTTGGCAATTTCGGTATACATCTCCGAATTTAGCATGACGAGGAGGCAATTCCTTGCCTCCTGCAGGGAGAGTTGGGCTCCAGAGTTTAGGCGTTGAAACAGGTCGTACTTAGCGTTCTCGTCAGACTCTTTTCTGATAATTCGAAACTCAAGCTTCGCCCGCTTAACATCCCTTCTCATGGCATCAGTGAACACCTTGCTTCCACCCGAAGAAACTTCCCAGGAATAGTTATCTAGAGCCGGAAGGTATTCCGTCGCCTTTAGGGTAAAGGGAGAGATGAGGTGGTCTGCCTGATCTCGGTAAACACCAACGAACTCAAAGATTGTCGAGAGTCGCTGCACCCCGTCAATAACATCCCAGACTCCATCCGCTCGCTGTGAAACGAAAATTGGAGGAATTGGAATGCCGAGCAGGATTGACTCAATCAATCGTGATTTCTGGGCACTGTTCCACCTGAAAATACGCTGAAACTCGGGGTGGATGTCGATATCTCCGTCCCTATACAGCGAGAGAACTTCCCCGATCGACATGGGGTATCCATCGGTGTGGATCTCTTTCGCTCTAGCTGCAATTTGGCTTTCCAACTGCACGTCTACCTCTTCACGCTGAGTCATCTGACAACCTCACTACGCCAGGGGATCTTTCGTCAAGCTCTTGGCTCCGCCTGGGAACGCCAAGTTCACTGGCCCCGAATGCGCGGCCGAGCGGACGGCGGGGCCAGCGAAGCGCTACGGGCGGGACATGCCATGAGCGTCCAGATACTTGTCCGCCAGCGCCCGGTACACAGCCTCCTCGTCCTCCCCGGTCTCTTCCAGCCAGGCATTCAACATCAGACGTGCCATGAAGTGGTCCGGGTGCCTCCTCCTCCGTTGCTGACCCTGGGCATTGGGTGTGGTCATGACCATACGATCGACTCGATGGCGGATCTCTTGTGGAATGACCGTGCGGCCGGCACCGGTGAGGAAGTCCATCGCGTACTGATGGGGATACAGGTTCTGATCGTAGGCAGGTACAGCCGTCGATACCCACTCTGCGAGCGCCTCAGTCACCTTCTGCATAGCCGCAGCTTCCCACTGCCGTGCACTGGGCGGGTGCGACTCGGGAAAGTGGCGAACTGTCCGCTAGCGTGCTGCTTTGAGGCAGGCGTTGTCTGGGCCGTCTGCATGCCGTCCGCGGTCGCTCGACAGCGGCCAGGACGACCACCTACAGACGCGCCGGTCTAGAGCCCCGTGCCGACGGCTACCGCACCACAAGCGCACCAGATCAAGCGGGGAATCACGGTAAACTCAGCCGAGCCAGCAGGACGGGCGAACCTACCGTTCGGGCAGGTCAGCGCCTACAACAGGCCCTCGATGCCCGCAGCTTCCCAAGCTGAGAGCACGAGTTCGATTCTCGTCACCCGCTCCAAAATAGGCCCAGGTCCGAGACCTGGGCCTTGTTCGTTGTCCAGTCCGGTAGCTGGCACACCACGACCGCATCACGGAGCGGCATTCCTGGACGAACGGTCTGCCCGGGGCATGTACGAGTAGCGGGACCGCTCAGCCAGTGTCAGTCCCCTGCGGAATCATGATGGTCGGAAGCCTGGTCGACCTTGCTGGAGGGGCACGTGGTGAATGCTGGCCTGATACGCGACCTCGGCAGGTCAGACCGGTACGAGGCAGCAGCAGACGCGTTGGTCACGTTCGGCGCCGACGGGGTGGAGCAGTTGGTGCGGGAGGTGATGGACGCGGAGTCCCCGGTGGACTGGCGGCCGATCACCGCCGTACTCGGGCGGATCGGGGAGGCAGGGTTCGACGGTCTGCTCCAGGGGCTCCTCTCCGCGTCCACCGAGGAGTCCCGCAAGCGAGTCGGCTTCGCGTTCTCCCGGCTCGGCGTGGCCGTTCTCGACCGTTACACCTCAGCCCTCGCCCACCCCGCGCCGCTCGTGCGCCGTCAGGCCATCCGGGGGATCGAGCACTGCGGCGGGGCAGGCCAGTCGGCCGCCGTCCTGCTGCCGCTGCTCGGCGACCCGGACCAACAGGTCGCGCGGCAGGCCCAGGGCACTCTGATCCGAACTGGCGAGCACGTGCTTCCGCTGCTCCGGCATGTCCGGGAGCGGGGGCCGGGCCGGCAGCGGGCGCGGGCGTTGACCGTACTCGCCGAACTCGGTGGCGAGTCGGCGCTGTCGCGCGCCGACATGGCCGCGATCGAGCGACTCATCCGCATCAAACTCCGAGACGATCGCCCCGAACCGCTCTGGGCCTGCTGGAACTACTGGATGGCTGTCCCCAGCGGCGACCAGGCCGGGATCATCCGCATCCTCGGCCTGACCGCCGCACGGCCCGTGACCTTCGCGCTCGGCAACGACATCGTTGACGCAGACGGCCACGGCTGCGACACGGACGATCACACCGGCTACGAACGGGTCTTCGTCACGCCGGAACTCGATGGCTGGACCCTCGTCCTCGGCCCCTGGTGCGACCCGCACGGCCTGGAGCGCCGTGAGGCCGTGCTGAGTCTGTGCATCGACCTCAGTGCCCGTTACGGACGGGCCCAGGCGTACTACTACGGCGGCCAAGGCGACGGCTCCGCCTGGCTTGTTGCCGAGCACGGCACAGTGATCCGGCGTTACGGCGAAACCGGCGAGGCGGAGGACGAGTCGCTGACGCTCGGCGAGCCGCTACCGTACGAACGAGCACGCCGCACGGAACTGGGTCTGCACCCCGACTGGGACCCTGCGCAGGAGAGCGAGGGCGACGAGGACGAGTGGCGGTGCACCGCTCACGACCTCGCCCCTGACATCGCCCGCTCCCTGGGCGCCCCAAGCCCGCTCGACATCACTGCCGACACACCGTCACGCGGCACCGGCGTCATAGCCCTGACTCCGTACGGTGTCGTCCACGGCGTACCGGCGGGCGCCTACCGCATCTGAGTCATGGCGGCAGGGATCGCGCCCATGCTCCGTGCTCGACAATCCCTGCCCTCGGTGTGCTTCCGCAAAGGCGTCCTTCCGGCCGACGCACGCTTCCCGTGCTCGTCCGCCCGCCGACCCTCTCCTGGCCCTCAGTCGCTTTCGGGGCGGGTCGGGACTGGCCGGTCAGCAGGTGGCAGGTGACCTCCCTCGTTCTGGCCCCGGTGTCATGGGTGTGGGGCAGGCTGAGCCAGGCGGGCACCGGCCCCTCGTCCGCAGGGGGCGGCTGGGGACTTGGGAGGGGTACGGCATGCCGAAGGTCTCGAAGGGGCGGCGGGTGGGGCAGGCTGCCGTGAACGCGTTGCGCACCCTGCTGGAGGACCACGACCACATCGTTCAAGAGATATCCGGGCAGAACGACTTCGGAGAGGATTTCTACGTCACCTTCGCCGATGACGGGCATCTCACGAGTGACACGATCAAGGTCCAGGTCAAGGGTGGGACCAGTTGGCGCCGAGGCAATGGCTACGCGGTGCCTGTCGATCAGCACGGTGATACCTGGGCGGACGGGAACATTCCTGTCTACTGCGTGGTGTACGACCCGGACACCAGACGACTGCACTGGTCCAACGCCACCCAACAGCTCCGCCGGTCCGGTCCGCTGAACCCTCCGCGTTTCATCGGCGTCAGCCCCAACGCGGTGCTGGACGACAGCACGGTGCCGTTCTTCGTCGCCCAGGCCCGCCGCTACGTCGGACGCTATCGAGGTCGTCAGGCGGTGCTGACCCATCTGGGTGAGATGTCCGGAGTGGAGTTCGACTCGGCAGACCACGTCCTGCACTTCGTCAACGGCTTCGACGAAGACCTCATCTTCTGGAAGCGCTGGGGGACGCGCTGGCGACGCTGCTGATGAGCGCGCACGGCTGGGAGCCGCGCCTCGTCAGTCTGGAGTCCATCATGCGCTCCGAGATGACGCCGCCGGGGGGCGGCGACGGAGATGGCGGTGATCCCGGTGGTCAAGGGGGCGACCCCGAGCTGCCTACCGCCGAGGAACTGGATCTGAACCGTGCCGAGATCATGTGGGTGGTCTCGTGCTTCGTCTCCTCTGAGGAAGCCGACGAACCCACTGAGTGCGAGGGGTGCCCGAGTTGCACGGGCGAGGAACCGGTGGAGCACGGCACCATCGAGGCGGAGGTGCTCCACGACTATGTCCTCGCTCGCATCATCGACCGGGTCGAATCGGAGCCCGACCTGCTCAGTCGGTCGATCCAGGCCATGCGTGAGGAAGCCGAACTCGATCCGGGGATCCTCAGCGAACTCGGTCCGCTCGAAGCCGATTCAGGCGTCGTGCGCCAGGTGAACAAGCTGAGCCGGGCCACGGTGACGACGTCGACCGATATCGAACCGGAGGCATTCAGACTGGCCGCTCTCTACTTCATCCACTGCATCTCCATCGGTGGCCCCTCGCTTCCGCTCGACGAGCAGGTGAGCATCGTCTGGCGCGTGCCGGAGCCCGAGTCCATGCCCTGTCAGAGGGTTCGCAGCAGTGGAGGCCCGGCTACTGGGGCGTGACCCGCGCCTGCCCGATGCCGGCCCGGCTGTCGTTCAGCCCGATCCGGGCAGGTCGAGAGAGTGGCCCCCCAGGCGTCGGCCTGCCGCCTGGTCGGGAGGTCACTGGGCCAGAGCCGCGTCCGCACGGCGGGCAGCGCTTCTGCAAGGCGTCACGGCTCAGACCTTCTCGGCACTCAGGCGCGGATGCTCCGCGGTGAGCAGCCCGATGTCCCCCACGTCCGAGGTCGGAATCGTAATCCGGCCGGGGTGCTGCAACGCGGTCGCGCACAGCACGGCGTCGATGGCGTACTTGTGGCCGTGGAGCCCCGCTGCCCGCAGCAAGGTGGCAGCGGATTGCGCGACGGCTTGAGTCACGGCCTCGACGCTCACGCGACCGCTCCCGCGCTCGTGGCGCCTCCCGTCAGCCGGGTTTCCGGTGCTTCATGGGTGGTGCGTGAGAGTGGGGTCAGTCGTGGCTGTCATCGTGCGCCCCGCTCGGTCGCGAGGCCGCGCAGCAGGGCGTCGAAGTGGAGTCGGGTCTCGGTGACCAGGTCGAAGGTCGGGGAGAGCAGCCACTGGAGTTTCAGGCCGTCGGTCACCGCGACCAGGGTGCGTCCGACGGCTTGGGGGTCGGTGTCCTGCCGTACCTCGCCCGCCGTCATCGACGCCGTCACCGCCCGGGCGTTGTTCTCGCACATGAGGGTGTAGCGGCGCCGGAAGTAGTCGTGCGCGGGATGCTCCGGCGCGGTGGCCTCGCCGGCGGTCGTGAGGAACAGCCGGGTCAGTGCCGGTGTCGCGGCCTCCTCGGTCAGCACGTCGAGGATGTGGGCCAGGTGGGCGCGCAGTCCGTTCGTCGGCGGGCCGAAGTGCCGCATCTCCTGCCGGTCGCGGGCCGAGAGGACGGCCAGGAGCAGGCTGTCCTTGGTCTTGAAGTGGTGGAGCAGTCCGGTCTGTGACACCCCGGTGGCGCGGGCCACCTCACCCAGGGTGGTCCGGTGGAAGCCCTGGTCCGCGAAGAGTCCGGTGGCCGTCTCGATGATGGCCGCGCGGCGGGCGTCGGCGGCGGCGTAGCTGCCCGTGGACCGTCGGCGGCGGCGTACGGGGGCATCGGCCGCGGCGGCGTCGGTTGCGGCGGCGGCTTCTCGCGGATCCGTCATTCCCGCACCCTACGGCCGGGAGGGGGCGGGGGCAGGGGGGCGGGTTCTGTGCGGTGAACGAGTGGGTCGCGGGGGGCGTCGGCGGTGGCCGGAAGTGCTCTTGTCGACTGGACCTTTGCTAAAAACAGATCTACGGTCTGGTTTTAATGGTGTGTGCCGCCGCCGTGTCGGTTCGAGCGGCCCTGCTCCCTGGAGACTGCCTTGAGCCTGAACGACAGCGGCCCGCCGCCCGGGACGGCTCCGGGCACGGGGGCGGGGCCGGGGGGACAGCCGGGTGTCGTGCTGCGCACCCCGGCCGACCCCGGGTTCCGGGCGGCGGCGCGGACGGTCAACCTCGATGTCGAGGCTCGTCCGGCGGCCGTCGTCGACTGCGCGGACCCCGGCGCCGTCGCCTCCGTCCTGGCCGCCACCGGCGATCTCCCCGTGGCCGTCCGCGGCAGCGGCTGGTCACCCGCCGGACGCTCCACCCTGGACGGCGGCCTGGTGCTCACCCTCACCGGCCTGCGCGGCATCGAACTGGACCCGGACGGCACGACGGTACGGGTCGGCGCGGGGGTCACGGCCGGTGAACTGGACCTGGCGCTGGCCCCGTACGGGCGGACGCTGGGGCTGCCCTCTCCGGGTGAACCCTCCGTCGTCGGCAGCGTCCTGCTCGGCGGGGTCGGGCTCACCGCGCGAGCGCTGGGATACACCTGCGACGCCCTGCTCGCCGCGACCGTCGTCACCGCCGACGGCCGGGTCCTGGAGGCCGACGACGGCGGGCATCCGGAGCTGATGTGGGCGCTGCGCGGCGGTGGCGGCGGCTTCGGCGCCGTCACCGGGGTGACCCTGCGGACCTGGCCGGTGCCCGTGCTGGACAGCCTGCGCTGCGTCTATCCGCTCAGCGGGTTCCGGGCGGTGCTGGAGTTCCTGAGCGCGTGGGGGCCGGGACTCGCGCCGGAGGTGACGGTGGTCGTGATGGCCCGGACCCTCCCCCGCCACCCCGCGATCCCGCGGCGGTACCGGGACCGCGTCGGCGTCGTGGTGTCCGCGGTGTCCACCCGGCCCGGCGGCGACGCCCTCGCGCCCCTGGGCGCCCTGGCGGGAGCACTGCACCAGGACCGCGCCCGCATACCGCCGTCCCGGGCCCACCCCGCCTTCCCGCACCGCCGGTTCGGGGTGCGGACCCGCTCCGGATGGCTCGGGGACCTCACCGGCCCCGCGATCGAAGCGCTGGTGGAGGCCGCCGACGGCCTGCCCGCCGGGCTGTCGATGGTCGAGGTCGGGCTGCTCGGCGGGGCGGTGGCCACACCACCGCTGCCCTCGGCCGCCCCCGGACGCACGGCCCGCTTCCTCGTCAACCTGATGGGGATGTGGCCGGAGGACGGCCACGCCCCACCCGTCCTGGACTGGCTCTCGTCCACCGACCCCGGCCGGCGCCTGGGCGGCGGCGGCGCGGTCCCGGCGTTCGCGTCGGGCGGTCAGCCGGTCGCCGTCGACCTGCCGAGAGTGCGCGCGGTCCGGGACGCCTACGACCCCACGGGCCGGTTCCGCCGGTCCGGAATCACCTGAAAAGTTCCAACAGTTCCAGCAGTTACAGCAGTTCCATTTGCTCTGGTAGGAGGAAACGGCATGTCCGAACAGATCAGTCGTCGTCCCGATGTCATCGTCGTGGGAGCCGGGCCCGTCGGCCTGGCGACCGCGCTCCAACTCGCCCGGTCCGGTGCCGCGGTGCGGATTCTGGAGCGGCAGCCCGGTCCGGTGTACCAGCCGCGGGCGCATGTGGTGAACGGCCGCACCATGGAACTCTTCCGTTCCTGGGGCATCGCCGACGCGGTACGCCGCGCCGGGCTGCCGCTCGACCTCGCGCGCTCCTTCGCCTGGGTCACCGAGGCCCGCGCCGAGGAGTTCGCGCAGATCGACTACATCGACCGCGACACCGCCGAGCGGTACTCGCCGGAGACCCTGTGCAGTTGCCCGCAGGATCATGTGGAGCAGGCGCTGCGCGACGCCCTGGAGGCCACCGGCACGACCGTCGAGTACGGGCACGAGGTCGTCGGCTACCGGGCCGTCGAGAAGAACGGACGGACCCTCGCGGAGGTGGCGGTGCGCGGCCCGGACGGCACGGTCTCGCCGCTGCGGGCCCGGTACGCCGTCGCCGCGGACGGCGCCTCCAGTCCGCTGCGCCGGCTGGCGGGGGTGGCGATGGAGCGCTCGGTGCCGCTGGGGCGCCGGATCAATGTGTACTTCCACGCCGATCTGACGCCGTACACCCGGGACCGCCCGCACATCCTGTGGTTCGTCCACAACCCCGCCACCCAGGGCGTGCTCATCCCCCTCGACCCGCGCGCCCGCTGGGTCTACTCGACCGATCTGGACCCCGGCGAGACCCTCGACGACTACGACGAGGAGCGCTGCCTCGCCCTGATCCGGGCCGCGGTCGGCGATCCCGGGCTCGATGTCGACCAGCGGACCCGGATGACCTGGAAGATGGACATGGGTGTGGCCGAGCGGTTCCGGTCCGGGCCGCTGTTCCTCGTCGGGGACGCCGCCCACCGCTTCCCGCCCACCGGCGGGTTCGGGATGAACAGCGGCATCCAGGACAGCCACAACCTGGCCTGGAAACTCGATCTCGTCCTGCGCGGCCTCGCCGGGGACGCGCTGCTCGACAGCTACGAGGCGGAGCGCCGCCCGGTCGCCGAGTTCAACGCGATCCAGTGCACCGCCAACGCCGAGGAGCAGATCAAGGCCGACGCCTTCCTCAACAGCCCGCAGACCCTCGCCCTGCTCGGCGCCCCGGAGGGCACGGCGCTGCGCGACGAGATCGCGCGGAACGTGGCGGGGCTGCGCGAGCAGTTCCATTCCCTGGGGCAGCAGTTCGGCCACATCTACCGGGACGGGGCCGTGCACGACGACGGCTCGCCGGTGCCGGTGTCCACCATCACGGAGTACCGGCCGTCGGCCCGTCCGGGCGCCCGCGCGCCCCACGCCCGGCTGCGGTCCGGGGGTGAGACCGACCGGGCCGCCACGTCCACCGTCGAGCTGGTGACGGGGTGCTGGTCGCTCCTGGTCGCCGGTGACCCGGGTGGGTGGGAGCGGGCCGCGGCCGACGCGGTCTCCGCGCTCGATGTGCGGGTTCACGGGATCGGCGGTGCCGAGGGGCTGCCGGGCGGGTTCACCGACGCCGTGGAACCGGGACACTGGCAGTCGCTCTACGAGCTCTCCCCGGGCGGGGCGGTCCTGATCCGTCCCGACGGTCATGTACTCGCCCGCTGGGCGCTGCTCCCCGCCGACCCGGCGGCTGAGCTGGCGCGGGCACTGTCCCACGTCCTCGAGTCCGTCCAGGGGGGCGGCGGTGGCGGGGCTGCGGAGCAGTCCTCCTCGCGCTGACAGCCGAGAGCCCCTGCCGTCCGTCCAGGGCGGCAGGGGCTTGTCGGTGAGGAGCGTGGCGTCGCCGACGCGGGTGGGTCAGGGGTGGCCGAGCGCCAGGACCCGGGTCAGTACGCCGGTGAGGACGGTGGCGGCGTCACGGCCCGCCGGTGCCGTCGTGCGCCAGGCGACATGGCCGTCGGGCCGGACGAGGAGCGCGCCCTCCTCGCCCACCTCCGCGACCTCGGTCCAGGCGCCCGAGGGGTCCCGCAGCTCGCCGCCGGGGCCGATGCGCACGGTTCGCAGGGGGACTCCGGCGGCACCCGCCGCCGCGCGGGCCGCGTCCGCCCAGCGGGCCGCGCGCTCCGCGCAGAGCAGGACGGGGACCTCCTCGAAGAGGTCGAGGGTGGACACCTCGCCGTCATCGCCGTGGAGCAGGTAGTGGGGGGCGCGGCGGCCGGGTGCGGCGGACGGCCGGAAGTCGAGTGCGGGGAGGTGGTCGGGGTCCCCGGGGGAACGGACCAGCGCACCCGCGTTGTAGCCGAAACCGATGTCCTGGCCCAGGGGGTTGAGATGCGGGCCCTGGAGGTCGATGCCTCGGCGGACCTGGTCGTGGAGGGGGCGGTGGTCGGGGAGGGGGCGGTGGTCGGGGCCGAGGTCGGGGTCGGCCCCGGGCTCGGTCGCGGCCCCGCCCCCGGCCCCGGGCTCCGCCTCCGCCTCCAGTTGGGCCGCGAAGTCGTGGACGTCCGGGGTGAAGCCCGTCGCCGCCATCAGGTCCATGTTCCGCCACGACTGGGCCGCGTTGAACTCGGCGATCGGGCGGCGCTCGGCCTCGTAGGTGTCCAGGAGGCCGTCGCCGGCCCAGCCCGCGTGCACGGCGTGCAGTTTCCAGGCCAGGTTGTGGCTGTCCTGGATGCTGGAGTTGAGGCCGAAGCCGCCGGTCGGCGGGAAGCGGTGCGCCGCGTCCCCCACCAGGAACACGTTCCCCGACCGCCATGACGACGCCACCTTCGCGTCCATCCGCCACTCCTGGGCATGGACGACCTCCAGCGCGAGACCGGGGATGCCGACGGCTTCCCGGATCAGCGGGGCGAAGGCGGCGCGGTCGGCGGGATCGGGCAGTCCCGGCTGGTGGAAGGCGCTGAAGAGCCACCGGTTGAAGTGCTTGTCCTGGGTGAGCAGGGTGCCGCTGGCCCTCGGGTTGAGAATCCAGGTGACCACGGCGGGGGTGTCGCCCACGGTGTCGGCGAGGTCCGCGGTGAACTCGACGTTGACGAACGCCGCCCGCGCGTCGGGTCCGTCGAGGGGGATGCCCAGGGCGGTGCGGGTGGGGCTGCCGGCGCCGTCGCAGGCGGCCACGTGTGCCGCCCGTAACCGGGTGACCTCGCCGGTGGTGCGGTCGCGGAGCGTGGCGGTGACTCCGGCGGGACCCTGGTCGAGGCCGAGGACCTCGGTGGACAGCCGGGTCTCGACGCCGGGGTACCGCTTGAGCGCGTCGAGCAGGACCGGTTCGACCTCGCCCTGGCAGATGAACGCCTCGTGCGCGGGGGTGGCGCTGCGGTGGGCCGGCCAGTCCCGTACGGCGTCCATGGTCAGCCTGCCGTACTCCTTCCCGGCGAGTGAGTGGGCCCAGGCCAGGTGGCCGCCGTCCGGGGAGGGGATGCAGTCGGGGCGGATCAGGTCACTGATCCCCCAGGTCCGGAACAGCTCCATGGTGCGGATGCGGAAGCCGATCGCGCGGGGGTGCGTCCCCACGGCGGGCCGCCGCTCGACCAGGAGGCATCGGGTGCCCAGCCGGCCGAGTTGCAGTGCCAGGGCGAGCCCGGCCGGGCCCGCGCCGATGACGAGGACGGGGACCTCGGCGCTCTCGGGCGCGGGGACGGGGGCGCCGGGCGCGTCGGGGCCCTCGGTCGGAACGGCGGTGTTCATGTGCGTCTCCTGTCCTGGTGGTGGCGTCGGGCAGAACGGTCCGCGGAGGGGAGGGGTCAGGCATCGGAGGCGATCTTCGTCTCCATCGTGCCGAGCCCGGTGACGGTGAGCCGCAGGACGTCACCGGGTTCCAGATAGGCGGGCGGGTTCTGGCTGATGCCCACCCCGGCCGGGGTGCCGGTGAGGATCACATCGCCGGGGCGGAGCGTCATGAACTCACTGACCGAGGCGATGATCTCGGCGACGCCGAACACCATGTCGGCGCTCGTGCCGTGCTGCCGCGGGGCGCCGTTGACCCAGGTCCGCAGGGTCAGTGCCTGCGGGTCGGGCACCTCGTCCGCGGTCAGCAGCCAGGGGCCGGTCGGGCAGAAGGTGTCGTACCCCTTACCCCGGGCGACCTGGAAGAAGGCGGGGCCCCTGGCGATGTCGCGGAGCATCACGTCCCGGGCGGAGACATCGTTCGCGATCATGTATCCGGCGACATGGCCGAGCGCGTCCGACGCCTCGATACGGCGTCCGCCGCGGCCGATCACGACGGCCAGCTCGCACTCGTAGTCCAGCTCGGCGGACTCGGCGGGCCGGACGACCGGATCGTTCGGCCCGCCGAGCGAGGTCGCCGGTTTGATGAAGAGCACCGGGAGGGAGGGGAGGTTGTCCGCGGATCCGGTGATCTCCTCGATGTGCGCCCGGTAGTTCGCGCCGACCGCGACGATCGCGCCGGGCGCGGGCACCGGGGGGCCGAGCCGCACCGCTTCGACGGGGACGGCCGCCGGGTCGGGCCCCGCGGCGAGTGCCTCGATCGGGTCCCGCAGTGCGGGCAGGTGCGCCAGGATCTCGTTCATGCCGGACGGCCCCGGCAGGGCGGGTGCGCCGGGCAGCAGCGGGCCGAGCGGGCTGACGCGCCCGTCGTCGCGCAGCACACCCGGCTGCTCGGACCCGGGGGCGCCGAAACTGACCAGTCTCATGGGCGATCACCTCGTCGTGTGCGGGGATGGGGTGAGGGAGTGGGGGGGAGTGGGGGGAGTGGAGTGGGGTGGGGTGGTACGGCGGCCGGGGCGGGGCCGGTCAGCGGGGGCGGCGGCTCAGGATCGTGTCGAGTACGTCACCCAGTTCGGCTTCGGCGTGTGGTCCGGCGGGCGTCGAGGTCCGCCAGGCCACATGTCCGTCGGGCCTGACGAGGACCGCGCCCGTGCCGCCGACCCCGGCGTGGTGCTCCCAGTCGCCGGTGGGGTCGTACAGGTCGGCGTCGGGGGTGGGGGCCACGCGCTGGGTGTGCAGCGGCAGTTGCCGGGAGCGGGCGGCGGCCCGGGCCGCCACCGTCCAGGCTCCGGCGTCCCGGGCGGCGAACAGGGTGAGGCGGCCCTCGACCAGATCGAGGGTGGACACCTCGCTCCCGCCCCGCCGGAGCACATGGTGCGGGACGCGCCGCCCCGGAGCGCCCGACGGCTCGAACTCGGGATCCCGGCCCAGGGGGACGGCCGTGCCGTCCGCGACGACCGCCGAGGAGCCGTCGCCGTAGCCGAAGCCGATGTCCTGGCCGAGCGCGTGGAACTGGGGCGCCTGCAACGGGATTCCCCGGCGGATGCGCTCACGCAGGGGCTGCTGCCCGGCTCCGGTCTCCGCCTCCGCCTCCAGTTGGGCCGCGAAGTCATGGACGTCCGGGGTGAAGCCCGTCGCCGCCATCAGGTCCATGTTCCGCCACGACTGCGCCGCGTTGAACTCGGCGATCGGGCGGCGCTCGGCCTCGTACGAATTCAGCAGCCCCTCGCCCGCCCAGCCGGAGTGCACCCAGTGCAGCTTCCAGGCCAGGTTGTGGCCGTCCTGGATGCTGGAGTTGAGGCCGAAGCCGCCGGTCGGCGGGAAGCGGTGCGCCGCGTCCCCCACCAGGAACACGTTCCCCGACCGCCATGACGACGCCACCTTCGCGTCCATCCGCCAGCGGCGGGCCCCCTCGATCTCCACCGGCAGACCGGGCACCCCGATCGCGTCGCGCACGATCCTCAGGCAGCTCTCCGGGTCGGCGGGGTCGGCCGGGGTGGCCCCGCCCGCCAGGACACCGAAGTACCAGCGGTGCCGGCCGTCGCGGGCGGCCAGGGTGCCGCTCGCCCGGCTGTTCAGGACCCAGTACAGAACCGAGGGGCGGTCCCCGACGTAGGGGCGCAGATCGGCGCGGAAGTCGATGTTGACGAACTCGGCGCGCGCGTCGTGGCCCTCCAGCCCGATCCCGAGCGCGGCCCGGGTGGGACTCGCGGCACCGTCCGCGGCGACCACGTATCGGGCGCGGACGCGGGTCACCGCCCCGGTGACCCGGTTCTCGACGACCGCGAGGACCCCGTCGCCGTCGTCCCGCAGCGAGGTGACCTCGCTGGAGAACCGGACGTCGACAGGGGGGCTGGTGCGCAGTTCCGCCAGCAGCACCGGCTCGACCCGGTCCTGCGGGCAGAACAGGACCTCCATCGGGGTGGCGGCACGGCGGGCCGCGGGATCCTCCAGACGGGCGAGGCTGGTGGTGCCGAACCGCTCCCCGGCGACGGTGCTCACCCAGGTGAACTCGCCGCCGTCCCGGACGGGGACGGCACGCCCGGCGATCTCCTCGTGGATGCCCCAGGCGCGGAAGAGTTCCATGGTGCGCACCCGGACGCCGGTGGCCCGCGGCAGCGTTCCCACCTCGGCGCGGCGCTCGGCCAGGAGGCAGCGGGTGCCCAGCCGCCCCAGCACGAGCGCGGTGGACATTCCGGCCGGGCCCGCGCCGATGACGAGGACGGGCACCTCGATGTCCGCGTCCGCGGCCCCCATCGTTCAGTTCCCCCGTGCGGTCAGCGACGCCACGGACTCGCCGGCCCGCAGCCGGGCGAGCAGGTCCTCGGGGTCGATGTCGACGCCGCGCGGGTTCGTCTGGTAGGCCGCGCTGTTCATATAGGCGTCGGTCTCCTCGGTGGTCGCGAAGACATCGACCTGGAGTTCGACGTGATTGCCGTCCGGGTCCGCGTAGTAGAAGGAGACCGTCGGCCCATGGTTGACCGTCCACACGGGCCGGATCCCGTCGGCCTTGAGCCGTTCGTAGGTGGCCAGCAGCACTTCCAGGGTGTCGTAGGTGAAGGAGAAGTGCTGGAGGCCGACAACGGGGGTGTCGCGCTCGGCGTAGTCGTCCAGGGAGATGATCCCCACGCGGTGGTGCTCGTCGTCGTACGCGAGGAAGGCGAGCCGTCCGTTGTCGTAGGCGGGATGCGCGCCGAGTACGTCGCAGTACCAGTCCCGCATCTGCGGGAGGCGGTTGGTCTGGAGGACGACGTGCGAGAGCTTTGCGGGGGCTGTGGGGGTTGAGGCGGTCGAGGGGGTTGAGGGGGTCGAGGGGGTGGAGAGGGTCGCCACGACATGCTCCTTTGCATGGAGGTGAACCGGGGAGGGTGAGGGATGCCCTGTTGCGGGGAGGTGTCGGGAGGTGTGAGGAGGTGTGAAGAGGTGGGGGGGGGAGGGGGACGGCGGGGGCGTCGGGGCGGGTCAGGTGTCGTTCTGGAGGACGCGTCCGGCCACGCGGAAGCCGTCGACCGCGGCCGGGAGCCCGCAGTAGAGCGTGGCCTGGATGAGGAGTTCACGGATCTCCTCGGTGGTCACGCCGTTGGCCCGCGCGCCTTCGAGATGGAACTCCAGTTCGTGCGGGCGGCCCAGGGCGACCAGGAACGCCAGGGTGACCAGGCTGCGGTCCCGCGGCCCCAGACCGTCCCGGGACCAGACGTCCCCGTAGCAGTACCTGGTCACGATGTCCTGGAGCTTCTCGGTGAACTCGGTGGCCGACGCGATCTGGTCGTCGGCACCCGGCGGGCCGAACATGCTCCGCCGCATCCGAAGACCGCGCTCGTACAACTCATCACGGATCACGGTGACTCCCCGCGGATCGGTCAGACAAAGGTCGTGAACTGCTCGAACGTGAGCCGCGGCAGCCGGGGGAAGAACGCGTCGGGGCCCGGCTGCCCCAGATTCACCACCAGCAGCGACTCGTCCCGGCCGTCGGGGAAGAACGCGCGGTCGACCCCGGCGGCGTCGAATCCCAGCATCGGCCCGACCGACAGGCCCGCGGCCCGCGCGGCCAGGATGAAGTAGCCGATCTGGAGTGTCGCGTTGAACCGCGCCGACTCCCTGCGCCCCACCGGCTCGGCGAACACCTCGCGCGCGTTCGGGGCGTGCGGGAACAGCGCGGGCAGCAGTTCGTCGAAGCGCAGGTCGGCCGCCAGGATCAGTACAGTGGGCGCGGCGGCCGTCTTCTCCCGGTTCCTGCCGTCCATGTGCGCGAGCAGCCGTTCCCTGGCCCCGGGCGAGCGCAGGACCACCATCCGCAGCGGCTGCTGGTTCATCGAGGTGGGGGCGAATCGCAGCAGGTCGTGGATCGCCTCCAGCCGGGCGTCGGTCACCGGCTCGTCGGTGAAGGTGTTGGGGGTGCGGGCTTCGCGGAAGAGGAGGTCCTGCGCCTTCGGGTCGAGCGCGAGCTGCGTCAGCAGACCTGTGGACGTGTTGCTCTGCACGGCTCCTCCGTGGGTAGCGTTGCGTCATTGATGTGCGGATGGTCCCGGGGCGGCGCCACACGGCGGGAGACGCGTCGGAACGAAGCGCCGGCAGCCGGACGCCTCCGGTCCCGCGGGGCCCTCGGCCACGTGGTCACCAGGTCACGTGGTCAGCAGTTCACCAGTTCACCAGGTCACCTGGTGACGGGACCACGGTGTCAGCCGCCGTAGTGATGAGTCTGAAGGGTGTGCTCCCATGCCGGAAGAAGGCACTTCAATGTGGGGAACGAACATCGATGTTCCCTCCGGGGGCCGGGACCGGACTCCTTCCCCGGGCCCGAAACAGGTTTCCTCCGGAGGCCCGGAGCAGGTTCTCTCCAGGGGGCCGGAGCAGATCAACGCCTGGATGCGCGACATCCTCGCCCGGGTGAACGACAAGTGGGGCGTCCTGATCCTCGGTGTGCTCAGCGACGGCCCCCGGCGCTACGCGGAACTCACCCGGCTGCTGCCGGACACCTCCGACCGGATGCTCACGCTCAGCCTGCGCAAGCTGGAGCGGGACGGCCTGGTGGTGCGGACCGTCACCCCCTCCACACCGCCCCGCGTCGACTACGCCCTGTCCGCCGTCGGCATGTCGCTGCATCTCCAGCTCGCCCAGCTCATCGGCTGGGTGCTCGAACACCAGGACTACGTCCGTGACAGCCGCAGCCGCTACGACCGGGCGCACGGGGGCGGGGACCGGGGCGAGGGTGGGGGCCGGGGTGGGGACCGGGGCGAGGGTGGGGGTGGGGGCGCCGACGGCCGCTGAGCGGACCGGGCCGCAGCCAGTACCGTACGGGCGCCGCCCCCGCCGCCCCGCCGCTCAAGCTCGGTCGCCGTTCGGGCCCGGTCGCCGTTCGGGCCCGGTCGCCGGTGGTCCGCCGACCGGGACGCCGTCCAGGTGCCACCATGGGTGGGTCGGGAGTGTTCACCCCGTTCCCCGCTCCGCCGGGAGCGGCTCGACCAGGGTTGTTCGCGGGCCCCGTGGAGGCCGGTATGGCTGTGTCGCCGACCATGCGACGGCTGGTGGCGGTGTACCCGTACGTGGGGCTCGTGGTCGTGGTGGCCGTCGATCTCGGGCTCGGTCCGGTGCTGAACTTCCTGGCCGCCTACTCCATCGCCCCGGCCCTGGCGGCGGCGAACGACCGGCCTCGTCGGGTGCTGTGGGTGGGCGCCGTCGCGCTGGGGGTCTGTCTCGCGACGGCGGGGCTGGGAGGGGTGACGGGTGCGTCGCGCTCCGTGGTCGCCTATGTCACCGTGGTGAGTGTGACGCTGGCGGCGGCGTACGGCGCGGTGCTGCGGCAGCGGCTGGAACGGGACCGGGCGCGTGCCCGGCGGGAGCTGGCGGAGCTGGCGCCGGTCGCGCTGGTGGCGCGGCAGGTGGCGTTCGAGCCGGTGCCCACCCGGATCGGCAGTCTGGAGCTGGCCGCCTCGTACACGACCGCGGGCCGGGTCGTGCCGATGGGGGGCGACTTCTACGGTGTGGTGACCATGCCGACCGGGGTCCGGATCGCCGTCGGCGATGTGCAGGGCAAGGGTCTGGAGGCCGCCTGGGCCGCCTCGCGCGTGCTGGCGGCGTTCCGCGAGGCGGCGCCCTATGTGGAGAGCCTCGGCCGGGTCGCGGAGCGCATGGAGCTGGCCCTGGGCCGCGACCGGGCGAACGAGCGCTTCGTCACGGTGGTCCTCGCGGAGTGCGGATACGACGGCGAGGCCCGGATCCTGAACTTCGGGCACCTTCCCCCGCTGCTCCGCACCGCGGACCGGCGGACCGTCTTCATCGAGTCCGCGCTGCCCGGGGTCCCGATGGGCCTCGGTGATCTGACCCGGGACCACCGGCCCGGACGCCGTACGGTCCATCTGCGGCAGGGCGACCGGATGCTGCTGTACACCGACGGCACCGTCGAGGCCCGCGACGCCGAGGGACGGTTCTTTCCCCTCGCCGACCACGCCCACCTCCTGGACGGCAGCCATCCCACCGCCGCGCTGGACGGGATCGGGCGGGCGGTGGCGGCGTTCAGCCACGGTGCCGCCGACGATGACGCCGCGCTGGTTCTGGTGGGGCTGTGCCCGCCCGGTGGGGAGCGTGCGGAGGCCGCCCTCAGGGACGGGTGATCGGTTCGGCGGTCCCCGAGCAGGGACGGGTGATCGGACCGGCGGTCCCCGAGCAGGGGCCGGTGATCGTGCCGACGGTCGCCGAGCAGGGCTGGGTGATCGGGTCGGCGGTCGCCGGGAACGGGGCCGACGAGACCTTCTTCACCTGACCTGATGGACGGAACGTGTCGCGGTGCCGCCCGCAGGCCGTCGGAGGGGGTCTCTCTGTCATGGTTGAGTGTGATTTCTGATGGCCCATCAGGAGGTGGCCGACCCCGCTCATCGTGGTCCTGGCTGCCCGGCCACCGGCCCCGGCGGCCCGGCAAGGACACCGTCGGGGCGCTGACCGCCTGGGCGCTGATCGTGCCCGAGTGCGTGGCGTACGCGCAGATCGCCGGAGTGCCGCCGCAGAACGCCTTCTACGCGGCGCCGGTCGCCCTGCTCGCCTACGCGCTGCTCGGCACCTCGCGGTTCCTGATCGTCGGCGCCACCTCCGCCGCCGCGGTGCTGTCGGCGGCGACCGTGGCCGAGGTGTCGTCGGACCCGGGGCGGGCCGTCGCCCTGTCGGCGGCGCTGGCGATGCTCACCGGCGGGGTACTGGTGGTGGCGGGCGTCGCCCGGCTGGGGTTCCTGGCCGCGTTCCTCGCCGAACCCGCCCTCGTGGGTTTCCTGTTCGGGATGGCGCTGACCATCATCGTCCGGCAGGCCGCCAAGATCCTCGGGATCCCCGGCGGGGACGGGGACTTCTTCGCCCGGCTGTGGCATCTGCTCGCGCACGCGGGTGACTGGAGCGCCGCGACGATCGCCGTCGGCGCCGCCGCGCTGGTCGCGCTCCTCGCGCTGGAGCGGTGGCTGCCCCGGCTGCCCGCCGCGCTGCTGGTGCTGGCCGCGGGCACCGCCGTGTCCGCCGCCTTCGCCCTCGACCGCCACGGCGTCGACACGGTCGGCGAGATCCCCGCCGCCGTGCCGGTCCCGGGCTGGCCGGAGCTGCCCGCGAGTGACTGGCTCGCCCTGACGGCGGGGGCGTTCGGCCTCGCCCTCGTCGTCTTCGCGGAGAGCTACTCCATCGCCGGGCGCTTCGCCCGCGACCACGGCGACACCGTCGACGCGAACCGGGAGATGGCCGCCACCGGCGCCGCCAACCTCGCGGCGGGCCTGTTCAAGGGTTTCGCCGTCTCCGGCAGCGCGTCCCGCACCGCGGCGGCCGAAGCCTCCGGCGGGACCAGCCAGTTGGTCTCGGTGATCGCCGCCGCGCTCATCCTCGTCACCGGGGCCTTTCTGACCCCCGTCTTCACCGACCTGCCCGAGGCCGTCCTGGGCGCCATCGTCGTCGTCGCCGTACGGGGGTTCCTCCGCGTCGGCGAGCTGCGCCGCTACTGGCGGCTCGACCGGGCGGGCCTCGCCATCGCGGTGACGGCGCTCGTCGGTGTCCTGGTCTTCGATCTGCTGCCGGGGCTGCTCCTCGCCGCCGCGCTGTCGCTGATCCTCTTCATCGCCTACTCCTCCCGGCCGCGCATCGCCGTCCTCGGTCATCTCCCGGCCACGTCCACCTGGGGGAGCGTCGAGGACCAGCCCGACGCGGTCACCACACCCGGGGTGCTCGTCGTCCGGCCCGACGGCCAGCTCTTCTTCGGCAACGCCGAGCGCCTCAAGGACGCCGTGCGCGACCAGGTCCGCCGCACCGAGCCGCGTCCGCACACCGTCGTCCTCAGCCTCGTCGCCAGCTACCGCCTCGGCGTCCCCGTCCTGGACACCCTCGACGACCTGCGCACCGAACTCGCCCAGCGGGACATCGCCCTGCGGCTCGCCCGCGTGCACACCACCACCGCCGGACATGTGGACGCGCACGCCCTCGGCCGCGCCCTCGGCCCGGACCGCATCCACCCGACCGTGGCCGACGCCGTCCGGGCGGCGGGGGGCCGCGCGGCGTCCGGGCCGCCGCCGTCCGGATGAACGACGGGCCGGGCGCGGTGCGGGACGACGCCTCGCGCGGGAAGGGAAGCAGGACACCGGGCCAGGGCCGCGCACGCCACCGCGCAGCCCCGCGGACCACCAGGGACATCCCCCCGCCCCGCCCGCCGCGCCCGCCCCGCCCGCCGCGGAAAATCACCTGCCCTACCCTGTCGAAATCCCACCGGCGTGCGCGTCGACCCGGTGAGAGGCGGAACGGCCGCCGCAGCCGAAAGGTGATGTCATGCGCTACATCCTCATGTCCCACGTCGACGATTCCACCCTGGCGGGGATGGCGCCGGAGGCGGTCCGGGCGACGATGGAGCGGTTCGTGTCCTTCACCCGGGCACTGGCCGATTCCGGGGTGCTGCGGGGCGCGGAGCAGCTCCAGCCCGCCGACACCGCGACCACCGTACGCAACCGGCAGGGTGAGGTCCTGCTCACCGACGGCCCCCATGCCGAGCTGACCGAGTCCTTCGGCGGGTTCTGGATCGTCGAGACGCCCGACCTGGACGGCGTGCTGAAGTACGCGGCCGACTGCCCGGCCGCCGACTTCGGCTCGGTCGAGGTCCATCCCCTGACCGAGCTGGGCTGAACCCGGTCTCCGGCCCGGTCGGGACCGCCGTCGAAGAGGTCTACCGAAAGGAGTGGCCGGCGCTGGTGGCCACCCTGGCCCGGTGGACCGGGGATCTCGACCGGGCCGAGGACGCCGCCGCCGAGGCGTTCGCGGCGGCCTTCGAGACCTGGCCCCGCGACGGGATCCCCGCCCGGCCCGGCGCCTGGCTGCACACCACCGCCCGCCGCAAGGTCCTCGACCGGCTGCGCCGCGACCGGCTCGCCGTCGGCAGGCTCGCCGCCTGCTCGCCCTGCGCGCCGAACTCACCGCCGCCCTCGGCCGGACCGCCGAGGCCCGCCGGCTGATGCACGGGGCGATCCGGACAGCCCGCAATGACACCGAACGCCGGCACTTGCGGCGCCGCCTCGACACCTGGGCGCAGCCGGGCGCCTGAGGCCGGGGCACGGGGCGGTGCTGGTGCCGGTGATGTGCCGCGGCATCGGCCACCCCCGGAACATCCCACGAAGGTGACACATCAACCCCGGCGTACCCTGGCGCCATGGACAGCACCCCGCACTGGCTCGACCAGAAGGAATACGCCGCCTGGCGCCAGTTCATCCGTATGCAGGAGAAGCTGGTCGGCCGGCTCGCCCGGCAGGTGCAGGCCGAGTCCAGTCTGTCGGCCGCCGACTACACGGTGCTCGTCGAGCTGACCGATGTACCGGACGGCAGGCTGCGGTTCATGGATCTGGTCAGGGCCGTCGAGTGGGAGAAGAGCCGGATGTCCCACCAGATCACCCGGATGGTGAAGCGGGGGCTGGTGGCCCGGGAGGAGTGCCCGGAGGACGGGCGCGGCGCGCTGACGGTCATCACCGCGGCGGGGCGCGCCGCCATCGCCGAGGCGGCGCCCCGGCATGTCGACGCGGTACGCCGCTACTTCATCGACGCCCTCACCCCCGAGGAACTCGCCTCGGTCGCCCATATCTCGCGGCGCGTCCTCGACCACCTGGAGAAGCTGCCGGACTGAGGGGCCGCGCCCGATGCCTAGGGCCGGTCGTGCCGGGTGGCGAGCAGGGAGCTGTGGGTCGGCGCGTCGGGCATCTCCGGCGGGCGGGTGCGGGCGAACTCCGCGCGCAGCACCGGGACGACCTCCTCCCCGAGCAGGTCGAGCTGCTCCAGGACGGTCTTCAGCGGCACGCCCGAGGAGTCCACGCTGAAGAGCTGACGCTGGTAGTCGCCCGCGTACTCCCGGAAGGCCAGCGTCTTCTCGATGACCTGCTGCGGGGTGCCGACGGTGAGCGGGGTCGCCGCCATGTACTCCTCCAGGGACGGCCCGCCGCCCATCACGGGCGAGTTGTCGAAGTACGGGCGGTACTCCCGGACCGCGTCCTGCGACGTCCTCCGCATGAAGACATGCCCGCCGAGCCCGACGATCGCCTGCTCGGGCGTCCCGTGCCCGTAGTGCGCGTAGCGGCGGCGGTACAGCTCGACCATCCGCCGGGTGTGCTCGGGGGGCCAGAGGATGTTGTTGTGGAAGAAGCCGTCTCCGTAGTAGGCGGCCTGCTCGGCGATCTCCGGCGACCGGATCGACCCGTGCCAGACGAACGGCGCCACCCCGTCCAGCGGACGCGGTGTCGAGGTGAAGCCCTGGAGAGGTGTACGGAACTTCCCCTCCCAGTCGACGACGTCCTCGCGCCACAGCCGCCGCAGCAGGGCGTAGTTCTCGACGGCGAGGTTGATGCCCTCCCGGATGTCCTGCCCGAACCACGGATAGACCGGCCCGGTGTTCCCGCGCCCCAGCATCAGGTCCACCCGCCCGTCGGCCAGGTGCTGGAGCATCGCGTAGTCCTCGGCGATCTTCACCGGGTCATTGGTGGTGATCAGCGTCGTCGACGTGGACAGGATGATGCGTTCGGTGCGGGCGGCGATCCAGCCCAGCAGCGTGGTCGGCGACGAGGGCACGAAGGGGCGGTTGTGGTGCTCGCCGGTGGCGAAGACGTCGAGTCCGACCTCCTCCGCCTTCCGGGCGATCGTCACCAGCGCCTTGATCCGCTCGTGCTCGGTGGGCGCACGGCCGGTGTGCGGGTCGACGGCGACATCACCGACGGTGAAGATGCCGAGCTGCATGGCGACCACTCCTTTTAGTTGATACATCAACCATATAGCCACAGCTTACCCGCCGCGAGCCCCTTGTTGACACATCAACCAGACGGATCTAACGTCTTCTGTTGAATCATCAACCAATACGGGTGAAGGGTCGGCCGGCGCACGCGCGGGACGCACCGAACACTTCGGAAGGACACCTCTCGTGTACATCGCCGCTGCCACGCTCAGCGTGATCCTGGCCCTGGCGTCCGCCGCCGCGGGCGGGCCGAAGGCCCTGCTCAAGGGGGATGTTCCCGCCGCCCTCCAGTCCCACATGGGGCTCAGCGCCGGACTGGTCCGGTTCGTCGGAGCGGCCGAGGTCGCCGCCGCCGGGGGCCTGGTCGCCGGGCTGTTCTGGCAGCCCCTGGGCATCGCCGCCGCGGCCGGATTCGCCCTCGTCATGCTCGGGGCGATCGGGTTCCACGCCAGGGCGGGTGACTACGCCGACCCCGCGCTCCGGGGCAACGCCCTGGCCCCCGTCGCCCTCGCCGTACTGGCCGTCGCCACGGCGGTGACCCTGTCCGCCGCGATGTAGGCGGGGGGGGGAGAGACCGGGCGGGTTGTCCGCGTGGCCGACGCCGACGGGTGAGCCTGCCTCGTCACTCGTCCGCCCCCTCCGGCGCGACACCGGACCCTCGCCGGGTGATCGTGAGACCCGGGGCGGAGGGGGAGGGGTGTCCGCCGTTGTGGACGGGTGAAGGGTGAAGGTGGCTTCGACATGGCAGGGAATGCCACGGCGCGCCGGGAGTCCCGTCGGCAGTCCCACCGGGCGGCCCGGTGGGCGGGAGCGGTGCTGTGCCTGGCGGTGGCCGTCATCCATGTCATCGACCAGGGCGGCATCACCGCGACACGCGACCCCTCCTACATCGGCGTCGCCTACCACGTACTGGAGATCGCCGCCCTGGTCGCGGCCCTGCTGCTGCTCCTCGGCCTCGCGCGGCCGGGCTGGCTGCTGGCGATCGGGGTCGCCGTCGGCCCCCTCCTGGGCTACCTCCTCTCCAGAGGCCCCGGACTGCCCGACTACCGCGACGACATCGGCAACTGGACGGAGCCCCTCGGCCTGGTCAGCCTCGCCGTCGAAGCCCTTCTGCTGCTGCTCGCGGTACCGCTCTTCGTGCGGAATGTGCGCGGGCCGGTCTCCTCATAGGGGGGAGGGAGGCAGTGCGGTCTCACCCGGTCGTCATGGGGGGGGAGGGAGTGCGGTCTCACCTGGTCGTCGGCTCGCGTCATCGCGCGTTCTGGCGGAGGAAACGCAGCAGCGCGGAGTTGAAGAGATCGGACCGTTCCCATTGCGGATTGTGTCCGCACTCGTCGGCCACCACCGTGCGGGCCCGGCGGAAGTGGGAGGCCAGCACCCGCTGGACCGGGGGCGGGGAGTAGAGGTCGGCGTCGCCCCAGAACAGCAGGACGGGCAGGTTGAGGGACTCCAACGCGGCCCAGTCGGGGGTGAGTTCGTACTCCTGGCGGACCCGGTTGGCGACCGCGCGGAGATGGATCTCCCGCCAGCGGGCCCCGCCCTCGGGGTCGGCGGCCCGGTACGCGGGCCCCAGTTCCCGGAACTCCTCGGGCAGGCCGTCCCAGCCGCTGTGCTCCAGGCGGTCCAGCAGGGCCCGGTACGCGGGTTCCGCCACTCCGGTGGAGCTGCCCGCGATGGTGAGGGAGCGGATCCGGCCGGGGTGGAGCAGGGCGTAGTCCAGGGCGACCCCGCCGCCCCCGGCGACTCCGGCGATGTGGAACCGTCCGAGCCCGAGGGTCCGGACGAGTTGGTGCAGGTCGGCCGCGCCGGTCCCGCCCTGGGCGGGGTCACCGGTCTCGGAGCCGTGGTAGCCGCGCCGCGAGTAGCCGATCACCCGGTATCCGGCCCGCGCCAGCACCGGCTGCTGATACGGCCAGCTCTCCCGGCTCCCGCTCGCCGGGTGCATCAGCACCACGGGCTCCCCCTTGCCGCCGGTGTCCCAGTAGCCGAGCCCGACGCCGTCCACCCGCACCACCCCCTCGACCACCGGCGCCTGCTGCGGCACCGGGATCACCTTCACCCCGTCACTCCCCCCGCCCTGCGCCGTCGCCGCCTCGGCGTCCCGCCCCGCCCCGACCGCCGCAGCGGTGCCCACCCCGACCCCGGCCCACACGACTGTCCGCCGTCCGGGCCCCGCCCATGCGGCCCCGCCTTCCGTCTCTCTGCCCATGCCATTCCTCCCTGTTCGTTCCACTACGCCACCAAGTGACCCGGTGGCGCCCTAGTATCACGACAGGGAGCGCATTCTCAGCCACGCAGGATCGGATTCATAGTTTCTTCACAGGATCGTGGGGGCGGGGTCGGCCGGGGGGTGGTGGGTTGCGGGGGCGGCTGCGGCCGGGGGTGTGGGGGAGAACGCCCTGGTCGGAGGGCAGTTGGGCCGATCGGGGTGGGGGTGGGGGGGTGAGGGGTGGCTCGCGCGGGGCGGTTCGCCGGGGCGGCATCGACGCGGACCCCGCAGGGGGCGGTGCGGCTCGAATCGCACCCTCGGCGGCGGCGTCGGGCCGTGGCCATGAGCAAGTCGGGCGAGCGGAAGCCGGTTTCGGTGGTGGATGTTGAAAATGTTGAAAGTGGTGAAAGCAGCGGGACGCGCTCAAGGTGTTGAGAGTGCTGAAAGCAGCGGGGCTCGCTGAAGGGGTTGAAGGGTGCGGGGTGGGTCAGTCGGTGGCCGGGATCCTGGCTCCCGTGCCGCTGACCCGCACCCGCGAGTCCCCCGCGCGCAGGGTCACCGTGAGCGTGCCGGGGCGGCCCAGGTCCTCGCCCTGGTGCAGGGTGAGGACGGTCTCCTCGGGGACCAGGCCCAGTTCACGGGCGTACGCCCCGAACGCGGCAGCCGCCGCACCCGTCGCCGGATCCTCGACGACCCCGCCGACGGGGAAGGAATCGCGGACCCGGAAGACGGTGGCCGACTCCCGCCACACCAACTGGAGCGTGGTCAGGTCGAGTCGGTGCATCAGCGCTTCGAGGCGGGTGAAGTCGTAGGCGAGATCCGCGAGACGGGCGCGGGTGGCCGCGGCGAGCACGAGATGGCGGGCACCGGCGAACGCGATCCGGGGCGGGAGGGCGGGGTCGAGATCGGCGGCCGGCCAGTCCAGCGCGGCGAGCGCCTCCGCGAGGTCGGGGGCGGCGATCTCCTCGATACGCGGTGCGACGCTGGTGAGCGTGGCCCGGAGGGTCCCGTTCTCCTCGGTCACCTCGACCGGCACCGTACCGGCGCGGGTCGCGAACACCAGGCTCCCGGGGCCGGTGCGCTCGGCGAGGGCGATGGCGGTGGCGATGGTCGCGTGCCCGCAGAAGGGGACCTCGGCCCGCGGGCTGAAGTACCGGATGCGGTACGCCCGCCCCTCCGCGCCGCCCTAGGGCCTGTCGTTTGGATCATCCAGGCGCGTCGGCAGGAGGGGCACCGAGCCTCATCGCCCGGATGATCCAAACGACAGGCCCTCACCCCGCCGGAGGCGCGGTCAAAAAGGCGGACTCCGAGTATCCGAGACCCGCGGCGACGGCCAGCATGTCGGCGTCGCCGAGGCCGGTGGCGTCCAGGACGACGCCCGCCGGGTTGCCGCCGCCGGGGGTGCCGGAGAACGCGGTGTAGCGCAGCACCTCGGGGCGGGGCGGGTTCGTCGTCATGACCGGGGCAACGCGGGGTGCGGCGGGGACTATTCCGGGGGCCCGGAGCGCCTGGAGAACCGCAAGCGGCTGCCCATGGGCTCAGCGGACTCCCCGGGGGCGCGGGCCCGGCCGGACGGCCCGCCCCTCACCCCGTGAACTGCTCCCACGTCGGGGCCGGTTCGGGCAGGGGGGTGGCGGTCCTCGGGGTGAGGCCGTCGAAGATGAGGGCCAGATAGCGGCGCCACAGGTCCGGCATCTCCCGGCCCAGGCTCAGCACCGCCTGGGACGCCGCGCTCAGCAGGAGCACGATGTCCAGGCCCGTGACATCGTCCCGGATCGCACCCGCCCGCCGGGCACGGGCGGCGAGGGTCTCGGCCACGTCGGCGAGGCGCTCGCGCGAGGTCCGGACGCCGGGCTCGGAGCGGGAGAGGGCGGCGGCGGCCTGGCAGAAGGAGCGGTCGCGGGCCTGGATCTCCGTACCGATCTCCATGAACTCCAGCAGGGCGGCCCCCGGGTCGGCGGCGTCGGCGAGGCGTTCCCCGGCGGCGACCAGTTCCTCCAGGCGGTCGCTGAAGATCTCGGAGAGCAGTTGCTCCTTGGTGTCGAAGTGCCGGAAGACGGTCCCCTTGGCGACCCCGGCGCGCGCCGCGATACGCGTGATCGACGCGTCCATGCCGTTCTCGGCGAATTCGGCGGTCGCGGCGTCCATCAGCAGGCGTCTGTTGCGCACGGCGTCGGCTCTCGTCATACCCCCACTCTACCTAAGCGGACCGCACGGTCATGTTGTGTGTTACGTTCTAGAACATGACCGAGCGGTCCGTTTAGCGGGCCGCCCCCTGCCCTACCAGAGGAATCACCATGGACATCCGCGGTTACGAGACCGGCCCGATCAAGGCGGAGGCCGCCTTCACCTCCGACTTCCCCCTGGACGACCGCTACTCCACCCAGGACCTCGTCGACATGCTGGAGCGCGAGCGCCCGAACATGGACATCCGCCCCGGCATGCGGCACAAGTACACGCCGCTGCGCTTCGACCCGGCCACCGGCGTCAAGTACATCGGCGGGCGCTATCTCTTCGACACCTGGGAGAACGTCCTCGACTACGACCACTTCACCAACGAGGAGCTGTTCCCCGAGCCCGGTGTGAAGTTCTGGTCCCGCTTCCCGGGTGTGGACAAGCACTACTGGCGGGTCACCGGCGCCCACGACTTCAAGCCGATGGCCACCGCCCACCACATCAACCGCTTCGAGCGCTACTCCTTCGCCTCCGCCTCCGGCGACGACGTGGAGGCCCTGCTCGCGCGGGTGTGGCCCGCGGTCCGCGACGAGGCCGAGCGGCAGGGCCTGTCGAGCGTCTGGCTGATGTTCCAGCCTGACGAGCGGCAGATCGGCATCCTCACCGTCGCCGAGAAGGCCGCCGACGCCGATGCCGCCGACCCGGCCGCCGCCGTCTCCCTCGGCCTGGAGCGCCTGGAGCGGCTCGCCCCCTTCGGCCGCCTCCTGCCCGCCGCGCTGGGCACCGAGCGGCTCATGGACCGCACGGGCCTGATCATCTCCTCCTGGCTGCCGGAGTCCCGGGCCCTCGGCGGCGCGCACTCGTCCTTCGACGTCTCCCCGCCGCACCCCGCCCCGCAGATCTGACCCACCCCACCCGTCCGGGCCCGCCGGTCGGCCGGCCGCGCCCCGTACAGCCGACCGACCGGCGGGCCCCCACAGAGCAAGGAACCCACCTCCCATGCGCGCCCTCGTCGTCGACCACTCCCTCCCGTCCTCCCTCCTCCCCCTGCGGCTCGGCACCGCCCCCGACCCCGTACCCGCCCCCCATCAGGCCCTCGTCCGGGTCACCGCGATCTCGCCCAACCCGGCCGAGTTCCGCTACGTCCTGCCCGGCGCCCCGGACGGGGCGGTGATCGGCTGGGACGCCGCCGGGATCGTCGAACGGGCCGCCGCCAACGGCTCCGGGCCACCGGCCGGCACCCCCGTCACCACCCTCGGTCTCGCCGACGGCTGGGCCGAACTGCGGGCCGTCGACACCGCCCTCATCGGCACCGTCCCCGAGGGCGCCGACCTCGGCGCGATGAGCACCCTCCCCGTCTCCGCCGGGACCGCCCTGCGCGCGCTGCGCGCCCTCGGCCCGGTCCTCGGACGCCGGGTGCTGATCACCGGGGCGACGGGCGCGGTCGGACGGTACGCCGTCCAGCTCGCCGTCCGTGCGGGCGCGCAGGTGATCGCGGCGGCCCGGAACCCCGGGGCGGGCGACGCACTGCGGGCCCTCGGCGCCGCCGAGGTCGTCACCGGGGCCGAGGAGATCACCGTGCCGGTCGACGGGGTGCTCGACCAGGTCGGCGGTCCCGGCCTCGCCGCGTCCTTCGACCGACTGGGCGAGGGCGGCACCCTCGTCCTGACCGGCGCCGCCTCCGGCTCCCCGGCCCAGTTTCCGCCCGGTGCCCTGCTGGCCGACCCGGCCCGCCACCGCCGTTCGATCGTCACCTTCTTCGAGCTGTCCGGCGACGGCGTCGACCGCGATCTCACCTGGCTGGCGTCCGAGGTGGCCGCGGGACGGCTCCGCCCGCACCTCGCCGCACGCGGCGACTGGGACGACCCCCGGACCACCGGGGACATCCTCGCCGCCGTACGCGACGGCCGCCTCGGCGGCAAGGCCGTGCTCGACGTGAGCCAGTGACCAGGAGAGCGAGGAGAGCCAGGAGCCAGCAGCCAGGCCAGCAGCCAGGACCAGAGCCAGGAGCCAAGACCAGGAGCCAGGAGCAGGAAGATATGAGCCGCACCCCCGATCGCACGCACCCCATCCCCCTCTCCGTCCTCGATCTCGCCCCCGTCCGGGCCGGACACTCGCCCGCCGAGGCGCTGGAGAACACCGTCGCGCTCGCCCGTGCCGCCGAGTCGTACGGCTACCGGCGCTTCTGGATCTCCGAGCACCACAACACCCCCGCCATGGCCAGCTCCGCGACCTCGGTCATCATCGGGCAGGTCGCCGCCGCCACCGAGCGGATCACGGTCGGCGCGGGGGGCGTCATGCTTCCCAACCACGCCCCCTACGTCGTCGCCGAGCAGTTCGGGACGCTCGCCGCCTACCACCCCGGCCGGATCGACCTCGGTCTCGGCCGGGCCCCCGGCGCCGACCCCTGGACCGCGCGGGCGCTGCGCCGCGAGCAGGGCGCGGGGGGTGACTTTCCCGGGCAGGTCGCGGAGGTGCGGGGCTATCTCGCGCCCGGTTCCGGCTCCCCCGCCCGCCGGGTGCGGGCCATTCCGGGGGAGGGGTCCGGCGTACCCGTGTACGTCCTCGGCTCCAGCACCTTCGGCGCGGCGCTCGCCGCCCGTGAGGGACTGCCGTTCGTCTTCGCCTCGCACTTCGCGCCCGACCAGCTCCGCGCCGCCCTGGCGCTGTACCGGTCCGCGTTCCGGCCGTCGGCCGTGCTGGCGAGGCCGTACGCGATGGTCGCGGCCAACGCGGTCGTCGCGGAGAGCGAGCGCGAGGCGGTGCGGATCTTCTCCTCGTTGCAGCAGAAGTTCCTGACCCATCTGCGGGGCGGTATGGAGTTCCGGCCGCCGGTCGACGACATCCACAGCCTGTGGACGCCGCAGGAGGCGGGGATCGTCGGCGCCATGCTCGCCGAGTCCCATGTCGGGACGCCGGAGACCGTCCGGCGCGGGCTCGCGGACCTCGCCGCCCGGACCGGCGCCGACGAGCTGATGATCCTCAGCGAGGCATGGGACTTCGACGCCCGGCTGCGGTCGTACGAGCTGCTGGCCCGCGCGTGGGGCACCACCGGGGGTGCGGGGAGCGCCCGGTGAGCGCGCCCGGCGCCCTCTTCGAACCGGTCCGGCTCGGCGCGCTCACCCTGCCCAACCGGATGGTCATGGCCCCGATGAGCAGGGCCCGCGCGCACCCCGACGGCACCCCGAGCGCGCTGATGGCCGCCCACTACGCCCAGCGCGCCACGGCCGGACTGATCGTCGCCGAGGGCACCCACCCCGTCCCCGGCGGTGCCCTCGGCCCGGCCGCGCCCGGTCTGTTCACCGACGCCCACCAGGAGGGGTGGGCGCGGATCGCGGACGCCGTGCACGGCGCGGGCGGGCGGATCTTCCTCCAGCTCATGCACGCGGGCCGACTGGCCCACCCCGCCTTCCTCCCCGGGGGCGTCCGCCCCGTCGCCCCCTCGGCCGTCGCCGCCGCCCGTACCCTCGTCCACACCCCCGGCGGGCGGGTACCGGCCGTCACCCCGGACGCGCTCACCGAACCGGCCCTCCACGCCCTGATCGACGCCTTCGCGCGGGCGGCGGGCCGGGCGGTGGCCGCCGGGACGGACGGCGTCGAGATCCACGCGGCCAACGGCTATCTGCTGCACCAGTTCCTCGCCGGGAACGCCAATCTCCGCACCGACCGCTGGGGCGGTGACACCGAGGGCCGCGTCCGGCTCACCGTCGAGGTCGCCCGGGCCGTCGCCGCGACGGTCGGCCCGCACCGGGTGGGGGTGCGGATCTCGCCGTCCAACCCCTTCGGCGACCTCACCGAGAGCGACCCGTACGGCACCTACACGACCCTGGCCCGCGCGCTCGCGCCGCTGGGGCTCGCGTACCTCCACCACAGCCCGACCGGGACCGAACTGGACGGCGCACTGCGGGAGTTGTGGCCGTCGGCCCTCGTGGTCACCCCGCTGTCCTGCGGCCGGGACAGGCCGCGGGCCGCCGCGCACGCCCTCGCGCACGGCGCCGACCTGGTCTCCTTCGGCCGGGACTTCCTCGCCAACCCCGACCTGGTCACCCGCTGCCGCGCCGGGGCACCGCTGAACGAGGTCCGGCCGACCGGGTTCTACGGCGGCGGCGCGGAGGGCTACACCGACTATCCGGCGCTCCCCGGGGGAGTGGGCGGGGCCGAGGGTCGCGCCGGGTGACGGGGTGGGGCCGAAGGGCTCACCGGGTGGCGGGGCGGGCCCGGGGGTGCGCGCGATGACGACTCCCCAGGTGACCGGGCGGCCCCGAAGGTGCGCGCGATGGCGACTCCCCGTGCGCCCAGTGGTGACCTCCCGCGCCCCTCCCCCGCCTAGATTTCCGCCACCGCTCCCGCCCGCCCACGCACCCCCGGAGGACGACCAGCCATGCGCACCCCCGCCCCCGCGCCCACCGTCACCGCAGGCATCCGCGCCGAGATGCTCATCGGCGGCGACTGGACCACCGGCACCACGACCACCACCTTCCCCACCCTCGACCCCGCGACCGGCGAGGTCCTCGCCGACCTCCCGGACGCGTCCGCCACGGACGTGGACGCCGCGGTGCGGGCCGCCGCGGCGGCGTTCGCCTCGCCCGACTGGGCCGGGCTGCTGCCCGCGGCCAGGGCGCGGCTGCTGCTGAAGGTGGCCGATCTGCTGGAGGAGCACGCCGGGGAACTGGCCCGGCTGGAGACCCTCGACCAGGGGCAGCCGCTCGGCGTCAGCGCCGGGTTCTCGGTGCCGAACGCGATCGAGCACTTCCGCTACTACGCCGGCTGGGTCACCAAGATCACGGGGGTCTCGTCCCCGCTCTCGATCCCCGACGCCGATCACCGGACCGTCCGCGAGCCGCTCGGCGTCTGCGGGCTGATCACCCCGTGGAACTTCCCGCTGATGATCCTGGTGTGGAAGCTGGCCCCCGCCCTCGCCACCGGCAACACCGTGGTCATCAAGCCCGCCGAGCAGACCCCGCTGTCCACCCTGAAGCTGGCCGAGCTGATCGAGCGGGCCGGGGTCCCGGCCGGGGTGGTGAACGTGGTGACCGGCGGACCGGAGACGGGCAGGGCCCTGGTCCGGCACCCCCTCGTCAAGAAGATCTCCTTCACCGGGTCCACCGCCGTCGGACGGGAGATCGGCGCCGAGTGCGGCCGGGCGCTGAAGAAGGTCTCGCTGGAGCTGGGCGGCAAGGCGCCCAGCGTGATCGCCGCCGACGCCGACCTCGACGCCGCCGTGCGGGGCAACCTGCTGGGCGGGCTCCTCAACTCCGGTCAGGTCTGCGCCGCGTACACCCGCTTCTACGTGGACCGGGCGCGGCACGACGAGTTCGCCGAGAAGCTGGCCGGGGCGGCGGCGTCGCTGCGGCTCGGCGCCGGGCTGGACCCGGCGACCCAGCTCGGCCCGCTGGTCTCGGCCGAGCAGGTCGAGCAGACCGCCCGCTATGTCGCCGTCGGCCGGGACGAGGGCGCCGAACTCCTCACCGGCGGCCACCGACCCGACACCACACCCCCCGGCGGCTTCTTCTACGCGCCGACCGTCTTCGCGGGCGTCGGCCAGGACATGCGGATCGCCCGCGAGGAGATCTTCGGCCCGGTCCTCGCCGTCCTGCCGTACGACGACCCGGAGGAGCTGGCGGGCCTGGCGAACGACTCGGAGTACGGGCTCGCCGCGGCCGTCTGGTCACGGGACATCGGCACCGCCAACCGGCTCGCCCGGCAGATCAAGGCGGGCACGGTCTGGATCAACATGATGCAGGGGCTCGACGCGGCGGCGGCCTGGGGCGGCACCAAGTCCTCGGGCATCGGCCGCGAGATGGGCTGGGAGGCCATCGAGGCGTACACCGAGACCAAGAGCATCTGGACCAGCCACCTCTGACACTTCTGACACTTCTGACACCTCTGATCACGGCCCACCACCGATACCAGCGATATCAGCGGCAGCACCGGCACCGGCAGCAGCGAGGAGCGCGCGTCCCATGGCCATAGATTTCACCCTCACGCCCGAGCAGCGGGAACTCCGCACCGAGGCACGGGACTTCGCCCAGCGGTGGCTGACCGGCGTCGGCCCCGCCACCCACGCGTTGAGCGATCCCGAGGAGCGCTGGCGGGCCACTCGGCCGATCTACGAGCAGGCCGTCGCCGAGGGCTGGCTGCGCCGGATCCTGCCCGAGCCGCTCGGCGGGGAGAGCCGGGGCATGGTGGACTTCGCCCTGGTCGCGGAGGAGTTCATCGCGGTCGACGCCAATGTGTCACTGACCCTCTTCGCGGTCACCCTCGGACTGACCCCGCTGATGGCCGCCGGCACCCCGGAGCAGTTGGCGGAGCACTTCGGCCGCTTCCTCGACCCCACCGGAGCCCCGCTCGCCGCGTTCGCCTTCAGCGAGCCCGGCGGCAGCGCCAACTACGACGCCCCCGCCCCCGCCGACGGCGTCCGCACCACCGCCGTCCTGGACGAGGCGCGCGGCGAGTGGGTCATCAACGGCCGCAAGCGGTGGGTGTCCAGCGCGGGCGGCTGGCACGGCGAGGGCCCCGACCTGCTCGCCGTGGTCTGCCGTACGAGTCCGTCCGCGCCGCCGGACGAGGCACTGTCCGTCATCCTGGTCCCCGGCCCGGTCCCCGGCCTCACCCTGGACGCCAGCCTCGATCTGCTCGGCCACCGCGCCCACCAGACCCCCGAGATCACCCTGCGGGACGTCCGGGTGCCCGCACGCCATCTGCTGGGCGCCCCGGGCTCGGGGCGGGCGATCGTGGCGGGGAGTTTCCTCCCCACGGCCGCGCTGGTGGGGGTGTTCGCGCTGGCCAGGATGCGCGCGGCCTTCGCGTACGCCCTCGCCTTCGCCCGGCGGGAGCGGCGGGCCGGGGCGGTGCCGATCATCGACCACCAGGCCGTCGGATACGCGCTGGCGGACGCCAAGTCGGCGATGGAGGCGGTGCGGTCGCTGTCCTGGCGGGCCTGCCACGCCCTGGACTCCGGCAGTCCCGCCGCCGCCGAACTCGCCCTGCACGCCAAGGTGTTCGGCTCGGAGACGGCGGTGCGGGTGGTGACCGATCTGATGCGGGTGGTCGGCATGGAGAGCTACACCCATGAGAACCCGCTGGCGGGCATCCTCCAGGACACCCTCGCCTATCCCCTCTTCGACGGCGGGAACATGGGCGTCCGGCGCCGCCAGCTCCACACGATGCTGGCCGACCCCGCCTACGACCCCGACACCACCCGGCCCTGACCCACCCCCTCAGGGGCGCTGTGCCTCCCGCCGGATCTCGGCCGCGCTCTGCCCGTACGCGGCGCGCAGGGCGCGGCTGAGGTGGGTGGCGTCCAGGACGCCCCATCCGGCGGCGATCACCGGGACCCCGCGGTCCGCGAGGGCGGGGTCCGCCAGATCCCGGCGGATCCGCTCCAGCCTGCGGCTCCTGACCCAGGCGGCGAAGGAGATGCCGCGCCGCTGGAGCAGCTTGTGCAGATAGCGCACCGAGATGTGGTGGGCGCGGGCCACGGACTCCGGTGTCAGCCCCGGGTCGGAGAGCCGGCCCAGGCAGTGGGTGAGGATCCGGTCGGCGAGATCCTCCGCCGGGCGGGCGGCGGGCCGCTGTTCGGCGAGGGCGGAGAGGACCACGGAGACCAGGGCGTCGGCGAGATGCGGGCCGCCGCCGCCCGCGCAGGCGTCGAGGTCGCTCGCGGTGTCCCGCAGCAGCGCGGCGGCCAGTCGCCGTCCGCCGCCGTCGGTGGGCACGGCGGAGGCGGTGCGCGAGGGCAGGGGATCGGTGTGCGGGCCGAGCAGCGAGCGCGGGATGGCGAGCACGACGAGGTCGAACGGATCCCAGAAGCGCAGCTCGTAGGGGCGTACGGTCTCGTAGACGACGAGGTCGCCGGGGGCGGTCAGACACTGGCGGCCGTCCTGCTCGACCCCGGCCCGCCCGGTCCCGTACAGCGCCACCTTGACCAGTTCGGGGTCGCCGGAGCCGATCAGGGACGGTGGCCGCCGGACGGTGCACGGTCCGCCGGTGATCCGGGTGACGAGCACTTTGCCCGGCCGGGCGCTGCGCAGGGTGCCGCGGGCCCCGGGCGGGGCCGGGAGCCGGCGGTCGGGGCGGATGCGGAGCGGGGCGAATGCTTCGGAGGCGAGCCGCTCGAAACGTTCGTCGTCGTCGTCCATGGCCGCCTCCTCCGTCGCCTTCACGGGCGGGTGGTCGCCGCCTACCGGGACGTACACCGGGACGTATATCGGGATGTATACCGGGATGCATGCCGACCGAACGTTCGGTGAGAGATATGGTCCCCAGTAATCCAGCGAGGGCGGCGGCCTGTCAAGACCCCCCCCCCGGGGGGCCGGATCCCCTATGACTTCGCGAGGCGTGTGAGGACCTGGAGGTCGGTGTAGCCGTGCAGGCCCCAGGTGCCGTTCTCGACGCCGAGACCGCTCTGCTTGTGGCCGCCGAAGGGGAGGTCGGGGCGGACGCCGAGGCCGTGGACGTTGACGGCGACCTGCCCGGCGTCCAGTCGCGTGGCGACCTCGGCGGCGCGGTCCAGGTCGGGGGACCAGACGGAGGCGGTGAGGCCGTGGTCGCCGGAGTTGGCCCGTTCGACGGCGTCGTCGAGGTCGCGGTAGGCGATGACGGGCAGGGCGGGGCCGAACTGCTCCTCGTCGACGATACGGGTGCCGTCGGAGAGGCCGGAGAGGATGGTGGGGGCGTAGAAGTAGCCGGGCCGGTCGAGCGGGGCCCCGCCGGCGGCGGCGGTGGCGCCGTGGTGGAGGGCGTCGGCGACCAGCTCGGACACCCGGTCGAACTGGGCGCGGTTGTTGAGGGGGCCGAGCAGGGCACCCTCGGCGGTGCCGGTGTCGACGCGGACCGTGCGGGCGCGCTCGGCGAGGGCCTCGACCAGGTCGTCGTAGAGGCTCTCGGGGGCGTAGACGCGCTTGACGGCCAGGCAGAGCTGGCCGTTGTTGGTGAAGGCGCCCCAGAAGAGGAGGTCGGCGATCTCCTGGGGGTCGGCGTCGTCGAGGACGACGGCGGGGTCGTTGCCGCCGAGTTCGAGGGTGAGGCGCTTGATGTCGTCGGCGGCGGACCTGGCGACCTGTCTGCCGGTGGCCGTGGAGCCGGTGAAGCTGATCTTGCGGGGGACGGGGTGGGCGGTCATGAGGGCGCCGAGCGGGTCACGGCCGCTGACGACGTTCAGGACACCGGGCGGCAGCACCTGCTGGAACAGCTCGCCCAGGGCGAGGGTGGCGAGCGGGGTGTGGGGGGAGGGCTTGAGCACCATCGTGTTCCCGGCCCGCAGCGCCGGGGCGATCTTCCACATCGCGAGGATGAGGGGGTAGTTCCAGGGGGTGATGGCGGCGACCACGCCCAGCGGGCGGTGGAGTACCTCGGCGTAGCCCCGCTCGTCGTCCTGGACGATCTCGCGGGGCAGGTCGAGATCGGCGTAGTAGCGCAGCCAGGCGACGGAGTTGCCGACCTCCTCGCGGGCGTCCTTGAGCGGCTTGCCCTGCTCGGCGGTGAGGAGCGGGGCGAGGGTGTCGACGGCGCCCTCCAGCGCGTCGGCCGCCTTGCGCAGGCAGTCGCGCCGGGCGTCGTCGTCGCGCCGCCAGGTGCGGAACGCCTCGGCGGCGGCGGTCATCGCCCGGTCGAGCTGGTCGGGGGTGCAGTCGGGGGCCTGGGCGAAGGGTTCGCCGGTGGCGGGGTCGATGACGTCGAAGGCGGCGGTGGTGGGGAGCGCCGAGCCGCCGACGGTCATCTGGGGTATGCGGTGCATCGTTCCTCCTAGGGGATCAGGACGGGCTTGACGGTGGAGCCGTCGGTGGTGGCGCGTTCGGCGGCGGCGATGTCGGTGAGCGGGTAGGTGCGGATCAGCCGGTCGAAGGGGAAGCGGTCCTGCTGCCAGAGCGCGATCAGGCGGGGGATGAACCGCCGGGGAATCGCGTCGCCTTCGAGGATGAACCGGACGCTGCGCCCGACCAGCGCCTCCGGGCGCAGTACGAGATCGCCGCCGCCCGCGGCGACCAGACCGCAGCTTCCGCCGGTGTGCAGCGCCGCGACCGCCGTGGCCATGACCGAGGTGACGCCGGTGGTGTCGAGGCAGTGGTGGACCCGGCCGAGCGCGGCGGCCAGCTCGGGATCGGCGCCGTCCAGTACGCGGGTGGCGCCCAGTTCGGCGGCCAGGACGCGGCGGCCGGGGTGCAGATCGACGGCGACGATGTCGGAGGCCCCGGCGACCCTGGCGGCCATGACCGCCGCGAGCCCGACGGCTCCCGTCCCGAACACGGCGAACGACTCGCCCGCCCGGACCGGAAGGGAGGTGAGGACCGCTCCGGCGCCGGTCTGGAGACCGCAGCCGAGGGGGCCGAGGAGTTCGAGGGGCAGCTCGGGGTCCACCACGACGACGTTGTGCTCGGTGGCCAGCGCGTGGGTGGCGAAGGACGACTGCCCGAACCAGCGGGCCCCGACCGGCGCGCCCCGCGCGTCCAGGGCACCGGTCGTACCGTCCGTACGGGCGCCGGACAGATTGCGGACCATGAACTCGTCGCAGTAGGAGGGGGTGCCCTCCGCGCAGGGGCCGCAGTCGCCGCCGCAGGAGTCGAAACTCATCACCACGTGATCGCCGGGCCGGATCCGGGTCACCCCGGGCCCCACCGCCTCGACCACCCCGGCCCCCTCGTGCCCCAGCACCAGCGGGCGGGGCAGCGCCGGGTGCCTGCGCTGCCCGATGTCGGTATGACACATACCGGCCCCGACGACCCGGACTAGCAACTCGCCGGGCCCGGGGTCCTCCAGGTCGATGTCCTCGACGCTGAAGGGTCCGGTGGGCTCTCGCAGGACCGCTGCCTGGACGCGCATCGCTGACTGCCTTCGGGGGTGGAGGGGGGGGAAGGGGTGGAGGGGGGAAGGGGTGGAGGGGGGAAGGGGGGAGTGGAGGAGGGTGGAGGGGAACAGGGGTGGTGGAGGGGAGGGGTGGTGGAGGACGGGGGCGGTGCAGCAGTTTGCCCGGGGGTGCGGGTGGGGGCGCGGGGCGGGGCGCAAGTCGGCCCGTACGGGTAGAGGTTCGGCCCTTTGCGGCAGTGGGGGCACAGGGGCGGTTTCCGCCGTCGCGGGGGTCGGGGCGGCGGGCTCCACCATCCCGGCGGTCAGGGCAGCGCGTTCGGGGTGAGGGCGGCTCCACCCGGGCAACCGGCTTCCCCGCGCACCCCTGGATGTCGCCTCAGGCCACGAGCAGGCGCAGGCCCAGTTCCGCCGCGTCCAGGGCGACCAGTTCGCGGTTGCGTTCCGCCCAGCGGCCGGTGGCGAGGTCGTCGCGCAGTCCGTCGACCGCCCGTGCCTCGGCCCGCGGCCCCACCCTGGTCCACACCGACACCGCGCGGCGCACCCGCTCGTCCAGATACGCCTCGGGGCGCCGCCAGTGGGCCTCGAAGAAGCCGTCGGCGCAGTCCCAGGGGATGAGCACCGGCTCGATCCGGGCGCCGATCGCGGCGGCCAGCCGGTCCACCGGGGGCCGTCCGGCGACCAGGCCGGCCACCTCGGGCAGATAGTCGCGGCTGAGCCAGAACCGGTTCCGCCAGGCGGTGTCGGCGCCGTCATGCGTGAACACCACGACCCGCCGGGCCACCCGCCGCATCTCGCGCAGCCCGGCGATCGGGTCCCGCCAGTGGTGGACGGTGCTGAAGGCCATCGCGGCGTCGAAGGCCCCGTCCCGGAACGGCAGGTGTTCCGCGGTGGCCGCCACGCAGGGCGCCGCGCCCCCGGGACGCCGGGCGCGCATCACGGCCGACGGTTCGACCGCGGTCACCTCACGGTCCGGGGGTTCGTAGGAGCCGGTGCCCGCGCCCACGTTCAGCACCGTACGGGCGTCGCCGAGCGCCGCCCAGACCTGTGCGGCGATCCGGGGTTCGGTGCGCCGGGTGGCGGGATAGGCGGCGCCGATGGCCTCGTACAACTGCGGGCCCACCATGCGCAGTTGTTCCTCCGGGGGTGGGTTGATCCCCATGGCACGTGCCTCCAGTTCCCGGTCGATGGCCGCGGCCATGGCGGTGGCGCGGTCGCGCCGGTCCAGCAGCAGGGCGCGCAGTCGGCGCAGATGGGCGACGGTGTCGGTGGCGGGGTCGTCGACGAGGCGGGCGATGTCCCGGAGCCCGAAGCCGAGCCGCCGGTAGGCGAGCACCTCCCGCAGCCGCTCCACGTCACCCGCGGAGTAGGCCCGGTATCCGGCGGGGGTCCGCGCGGACGGCCGGACGAGGCCGATCCGGTCGTAGTGGTGCAGGGTGCGGACGCTGACACCCGCGAGCGAGGCGACGCGTCCCACGGTCAGTTGCTCGTCGTCCATGCGACCGACGATGGGGGCTGACGTGGGGGGAGGGTCAAGGGGCGGGGGAGGGTCAAGGGGGGAGGGTCAAGGGATGGGGGGCGGGGGTGCTGTCGGTGGCGACGCCCGGCGGCGATCGGCTCACGCCGCCACCGCACCTACTCCTCCTCCACAGCCCCCTACTCCTCCTCCACACCCCGGCGCACCAGCTCCTCCTCGACGGCCCGGAGCTTGCGCCGCCACTCCCGCCCGCTCTTGGGGCTGCGCCCCATGCCCCGCGCCACGGCCTGCTCGGCCCGCCCGGCGGCGAATTCCCGGCGCTCGCGCAACTGCGCCACGGTGAGACCGGGCAGATCGGCGTACCAGTTGTCGTAGAGCTTCCAACGAGGCATGTGCCTCAGGGTGCCGCCGACCGGCGCTCGGGCGCGCGGGAATTTCGCGGGGCGCCGGGGATGGGTGCGCGAGCATCGGGGCGACCGGGGAGGGAGGGCCGTTGGCCCGCGCCGCGCCCAGGCTGAGCGAGGCGAGCGGGTCCTGTGCGAACCAGCCCGGCTCGGGGGCAGGTCCGCGCGCCTGAACCGGCTTCGGATCCTCCTGATCGACCTGCACGACGTAGGGAGGTCCCCAGGGCTCGGGATCGATCGCGTAGTGGCCCCGCGAAACGGTGGAAGAGGCCCGGCGTGTCTCCTCGTCCCGATCGCGCTCGTCGCCCGAGACCTCGGGGACGGCGGCGACCTCGGCCAGCTCCGGCGTGATCGCGGTGCCGCACCTGGAACAGCGGAAGACGGTCATCCCCTCGTTGTAGTGCTCAGGACTGCCCCTTCGCATCCTCGTTTCGCTGCCCGGAGCCGGGGCGCACGACGACGCACCGGGATCAGGGCATGCCGGGCGGACGGTGATGTGCCGGACCGCGAGGTCGCGCAGGGCGGCGCGCCTCTGCTCGGCGGCGGCGAGGCCGACCCCGATCTCCGGCCGGCTCCTGGATCTCATCGCCGACGGACCACCGGCAACCCGACCCCCGGCAACACGGCCCGTGGGATCCGTGGGGCGCCGGGTGGGCCGCAGGTGTGGTCACATCTCCTTGGGAGCTTCCCTACCGTGATGCGGGCTTGGCTGCGTCGCCTTCGCCTGTCGATCTGGCGAACTCGGCCCGCCGCTACGGGGGGATGAGCGGCGGGCCAGGCAGCGAGGAGTGTCCCGTACGCGCGGCGGAAGCGCAGGCGGATCGCATCGGATCACAGCGGATCGCATCGGATGGCTGAGCTGTGATACGGGCCCAGGATGGCGGTCCGCGTCGATAGGATGACGCATGGTCACAGGGCTGTTGGTGGAGGCCGACGGGTTCGAGCTGGTCGTCGACGGTCGGAGGGTCGGCCCCCGACGTGTGTTGGGGACCACGGACGTCGAGTTCCTCACCGCTGTCGCCGGCCGGTATGTGGACGCTGTGCGCCACGGTTCCGGAGATCAGGCGCTGCTCGCGGTGGGCAGTGAGCTGTACCGGTGGCTGGACGGTGACCTCGGCCAGTTGACGGGTGTGCTGGATGAGGCAGCGGCGCCGGTGGTGTTCGAGGTGCGGGCGGCGGCGAGGCCGTCGGGGGCGGCATGGGCACTGCTGCGGGCCCCGTTCGAACTGCTCGCCGCCCCGGAGGGTGGGTTCCTCGCCGCAGGTTCGGAGCTGTTCGCGGTGGTACGCCGGCTTGGTCGGCCGAGGTCTGGCCCGGAGATGGACGGGTTCCGGCTCGGGGTGGCGTTCATGGCCTCTGCCCCACGGGGCGGGCACGAGCTGGATTTCGAGGCCGAGGAGACGGCTGTCCTGAACGCGGTCGGGGGCACGAGTCTGGACCTGGTGGTCGAGGATTCGGGTGATCCGGTCCAGCTCGGGCTGCGTCTTGCGGAGCTGGGTGGGATGCCGGTGGTTCATCTGTCGTGCCACGGGCTGCACAACTGGCGTCCGGGACCGGACGGGCCCGCCACCCCGGTCCTGCTGATGGAGGACGATCTCGGGGACCCGTGCCCGGTGAGTGCGGATGTGCTGGTGGGGCAGTTGAGTCCCCGGCCGCGGCTGGTGTTCGTGTCGGCGTGTCTGACCGCGACGGGCTCGGATGTGGCCGGGCATGTTCCTGGCGGTGCCGGTCAGCGCGGTGGTGCGGGCGGTGTGCCGGGGGTGCCGGTGGCGCACTCGATGGCGACCGGGCTGGTGGCCGCCGGGATTCCCGCGGTCATCGGCTGGGACGGCTCGGTCAGCGACCGGGCCGCCACCCTCTTCGCCGAGCACCTGTACCAGCAGCTCAGCAGATGTGCCGACGTGGCGGAGGCCGTCGCCCGCGCCCGCCGGCACCTCCTGACCTGCACCGACGAGCGGCTGCGCGCCGACTGGCATCTGGCGCGGCTGTGGCTGGGCCCGGCCGGGGGTGGTCCGCTGGTCGCGGGGAATCTCAAGCGCCGGCTGGTGCCCGCGCATCATGCGACGAAGACGTTCCTGGACCGCAAGCACCGGCTGCCGGTGGCGGCGGCGGAGATGTTCGTCGGGCGCCGCCCGGAACTCCAGCAGACGCTGCGGGCGTTGCGTGGCGGTGAGAGGGCGGGGGTGCTGCTGCACGGGCAGGGCCGGCTGGGCAAGTCGAGTCTGGCCGCCCGGATCGCCGACCGCCACCCCAACCGGGCCGTCGCGGTCGTGTTCGGCGACTACACCCCCACAGCGGTTCTGGACGCGATAGCCGACGCGGTCGCCGCCAACCCCGAGGCCCGTACGCTCATCGACGGGCGGCGTGCCGAGGTCCGCGACCGGCCCGAGTGCCTGGGGCCGCTCCTGACCGACCTGCTGGCCGGACCCTGCGCCCAGGAAGCCGACAGCCTGCGCAAACCCCTCCTGGTGATCGTCGACGACCTCGAACGGATCCTCACCCCCAGCTCCGAGGGCCCGCACCGGCTCGACCCCCCGCATGCCGCGGTGTTGGCCGACGTGATCTCCGCGTTCGACCCGTCCAGGACCGAGAGCCGCCTGCTGGTCACCAGCCGCTTCACCTTCACCCTCGGCGGGCTGGAGTCCCGACTGGAACCCGTGCAGTTGCAGCCGCTGTCACCGGCGGCACGGCGCAAGCTCCAGCGCCGCCAGCAGGAACTGGCCCCCGCCGAGCACCGGACAGAGCGCGCCGGCCTGGCCCAGCGGGCCCTGGACGTCAGCAGCGGCAACCCCGGCCTCCAGGACCTCATCGGACTGCGTCTCGTCTACAGCGGCCAGGTCGACCGGGCCCGCGCCGAAGCCGCCCTCACCGCCATGGAAACCTACCTCCACCAGGGCGACCTCCCCGCCGACAACGCCGACATCGGCGCGTTCCTGGAGAACCTCGCCCTGGACACCCTCCTCGACCAGGCCGGTGCCGCCCACCGCGCCCTCCTGCGCGCCTGCACCCTCTTCACCGTCCCCGTCCCCCAGCCCGTCATCGACATCCTCACCGCCGCAGTCGGCGGATCGGCATCCCGGCTGCGCGGCCTCGGACTCCTCGACACCTTCCCCGACCAGCACACAACCACCGTCCCGGCCCTCGCCGTCAACGCCCTCGCCGCCGGACGCCTCACCCCCCTCACCCCCGACGAGGAAACCGCCCTCGCCACCCTCACCGCACACCCCCTCCACGACCAGTGGGGCGGCGCCAACCCCCACCCCGCCCGCACCGGCGACCTCGACCTGCAACTCACCCGCCTCGCCCTGACCGCCGACACCCCCGCCATCGTGGCCGACTGCGCGGCCGAGGCGGTGACCGCCCTGCGGCAGGGCCCGGCCGCCACCGCCGCCGACCTCGGCCGCCGCGCGGTCGACCTCCTCGACCGCCACCACCACCAAGTACCCCTCACCCTGCTCCGGACCGTCGCCGACGCGGCCGTCACCAGCGGCGACGGAAACCACGCCGACACCCTCCTCCACCGCGCCGTCCAGCAAACCCGGGGCGGCGACGGGCAGGCCGACCCGACCGGCCACGCCGCCGTCCTGTACGACCACGCCAACCGCCTGATCACCCGGGGCGAGACCGACCAGGCCGAGACCCTCCTCCACCAGGCCCGCCAGCTCTTCACCGACGCCGACGACACCCACTCCGCCACGGTCACCTGGGGGCTGATCGCCGACATCCTCGAGCAGCGGGGCGAGGTGGACGAAGCCCTGCGCATTCGCCACGAGGTCCAGCTACCGGAGTACGAGCGCATCGGCGACACCCGCTCGGTTGCGATCACCTGGGGGCAGATCTCCGACATCCTCCAGAAGCGGGGTGAGACGGACGAAGCCCTACGCATCCGCCGCGAAGTCGAACTCCCGGAGTACGAGCGGATCGGCGACACCCGCTCCGCCACCATCACCTGGGGGCAGATCGCCGACATCCTCCAGCAGCGGGGCGAGGTGGACGAAGCCCTACGCATCCGCCGCGAAGTCGAACTCCCGGTGTTCGAGCGCATCGGCGACACCCGCGAGGCTGCGGTCACCTGGGGGAAGATCGCAGACATCCTCCAGAAGCGGGGCGAGGTGGACGAAGCCCTACGCATCCGCCGCGAGGTCCAGCTACCGGTGTTCGAGCGCATCGGCGACACCCGCTCCGCTGCGGTCACCTGGGGGAAGATCGCAGACATCCTCCAGAAGCGGGGCGAGGTGGACGAAGCCCTACGCATCCGCCACGAGGTCCAGCTACCGGTGTTCGAGCGCATCGGCGACACCCGCGAGGCTGCGGTCACCTGGGGGAAGATCGCAGACATCCTCCAGCAGCAGGGCGAGACCGATGAGGCGCTTGAGCTGCAGCTCAAGCGCCTGGAAGTCAATAAGCGACTCGGGGACGTGGATGGCGTCGCGGCGGCCAACTGGGATCTTGCGCGCATCGATCTGGGGCGCGAGGACCGCGACGCGGCGGTGCCGCGTATGACCACCTCGTTCCAGCTCCTTGTACAACTTCAACGGCTGGACGGCATTGCGGTCGTCGGAACCACCCTCAGCCAACTCCTGCTGGCCGCAGGAGAAAGAGAGCAGGCCCGGGAGGTGTTCCGGGCGAGCCGGGCTGCCGCCGTCAAGATCGGATTCACGGAGGCCGTCGACCAGCTCGACGAACTGCTCACGGCCGCTGAGGACGGAGAAGAGGACCAATGATCATCGAGTTCGTAGGAGCAGACGCCGAAGCCGCCGAAAAGAGCGTCGCCGCTCTGATCTCGGGCTGGGGCTACCAGCCCGAACCGGTTTCGGCAGCGGAACCACTGGTGCCCGGCCCGGACACCAAGGGCATCGATCCCGTCGCACTCACCTCCCTGATCGTGTCCATTCCGTCGGCCATGCTCGCGGTCGCGGACATCACCGACCGCATCCGCAAGCGGCGCCGCGCCGGTGAACTCATCGAACACGCCCAGCAGGCGCAGGCGCAGGCACGGCTCGTGATCGGAGACCGCTCCATCGATCTCGCCACTCTCACCCCCGACCAGCTCCTGGACCTCATCGCCGACGAACCACCGGCAACCTGACCCAGGGAGCGTGGCGGCGCGACGGAGTGACGGGCGCACCGGTTGGAGAGGGGCCCGGGATCGCGGCTGGCCATGGGAAAGCGCGGTGGCCGCCCGCCGTTCCGCAGCGCGCCGGCGGCCGGGGCGCTCCCCCGCTCGCTCGGTGACCGGCGCGCCTGCCACTGGACCCGGGTCCATCGGCTCGCCCCTGTCGCCGCGGCGCACCGTACGGAGGTATCCGCTGCTTCGCTTTCGTCTTCAGGCAGCCGCCATTGGCGGGCGCACGGGGTGGAGAGGTCGTGGTGCCCGAGCCCGGAGACGCGGCGCTGTGAGCCCGGCCGGAGTCCGGGTCGTAGGACATGGCTGTATGTGCATGTGCCCGGCGGCTTTGGGACGGAGTTCGCCTCCCGCTTGGCTGACCTCGCGTCGGCGGGATGGCGCCTCCCCCGCCTCGCTCGGGCAACCGGAGCGCCCCGCGATGCCGTCCTTCACGCCTACCCGCCAGTTGGCCGGGGGCGGGGCAGGTGCGGCGCTGGTGGTGGCAGCACTGCGCCCCGCCGGGGGGGCGGGGCGGTGTGTGGTGCGGGGAGGGGGTGTCGGGGGGGGTGGGTTATCGGGTGGCGTGGTCGGCGTGCTTGATGAGGTTGACGGTGCTGTCGGGCTGGCTGATGAAGGGGACGTGGGAGGCGCCGCGGGCCTCGACGACCTTCTCGAACCCGGCGCGTTCGTACTCCCAGCGCTGGAGGGCGGGGGGGATGGCCTTGTCGTTGGTGGCGACGAGGCCGTAGGAGGGGATGGTGTGCCAGGCGGCGGTGCGGGTGGGCTCCTCGAAGCCGGCGGCGGTGAAGGGGCGCTGGGCGGCGGCCATGAGGGCGGCCTGCCGGCGGGGGACGTCGGCGGCGAAGGCGGCGCGGAACTTGTCGGGCTTGAGGTAGAGGTCGGTTCCGGTGGTGCCGTCGGGGGCGGTGTAGGGGGCGGGGCTGATGGCGTCGTTGATGAGGCTGCCGGGGAATTTGGCGAGGAGTTCGCCCTGGAGTTCGCCGGTGTCGGGGACGAAGGCGGCGATGTAGACGAGGGCCTTGACGTTGGGGTTGCCGGTGGCGGCGTT